>CAZCCZ010000004.1:61862-123552 GCA_964497495.1 uncultured Oscillospiraceae bacterium | reverse complement strand
GTTATGAAGTAACCAACTGGCTATTCAGTAGCCAACTCATAAAATTTGCGCTTTCGCGCAATCAAACGTGCGGAAGATTTCCGCACTCGGCAGTTGACCCGGCTGTCCGTAAGGCCGTTGCTTCCCGGGAAGGGAAGTGGGTCAGTAAGTTCTTGCCGCGGTCGCGGCACGAAACAGGTATATGATAAACGGTATCGACGCGGATGTCAATGAAAAATTCATCCGGCGTATCCAACCAGGCGCGGGCGGCGCCCCGGGACACCGAAAGAAAATCGCCCGCGTTAAGCGCGGGCGATCATGAGGAATCCGGAACGATTGCGTCGGGAAACCCGCGCGGCCCGTTTGATCACCGGATTTTCTCCCGGTTGATCCACGCCCCGAAGAACGTCATGAAAAGAATCCGGATGTCCAACCCTACGCTCCAGTTCTCGATGTACCAGATATCGTACCGGATGCGTTCCTCGATGCTCGTATCGCCTCTGTACCCGTTCACCTGCGCCCAGCCGGTCATGCCGGGGCGAATCTGGTGCTTGACCATATATTTGGGAATGTCTTTGGCGAATTTCTCCACGTAGAAGGGAATCTCCGGGCGGGGGCCGATGAGGCTCATTTCGCCCCGCAGGACGTTGAACAGCTGGGGAAGCTCGTCGATGCTGAACTTGCGCATGAAGCTGCCGAAGCGCGTGCGGCGCGGGTCGCTGTCCGTCGTCCAGCCCGTGTTCTCGGCCGCGTTCACGCGCATGCTGCGGAACTTATACATGTTGAAAAGATGCTTGTTGCGGCCCACGCGTTTCTGCTTGAACAGGATCGGGCCCGGGCTGGACAGCTTGATGCCGACCACGGCCGCGATCATCAGAGGGGAGAGGAGCAGCAGAAGCAGTAGGCTCACGAGCACGTCGAACGCGCGCTTGAGGAAGGCGTACCCCAGGTTGTCCAGCGGGTTGCTGCGCAGGTAGATCAGCTTGGTGTCCCCGATGATCTCGATGGAGGGGTAGGCCGGAATCACGTCGTTATAGAACGGGATCACCGCGACGCGGGTGCCGGTGCGCTCGCAGATTTCGATGACCGGTTTGATCCATTCGGTCTCGTCCGGTTCCAGCGCGACGATCACCTCGTCGATACCGGTTCCCTGCAAGGCTTCCTCCAATTTATCGAAACCGCCGACGTATTTACCGTCCAGCCCGTCGTGCCCGGCGCCGAAGTAGCCGCCGATTTCAAACCCATAGTACCGTTCCTTTGCGAGACTTTCCGTATACTGCCGGGCAAGGGTTCCCGTGCCGGCCACCAGCACGTGTTTCCGGTTAAAACCTTTGCCGCGCATAGCCGAAAGCGCATGGTGGAGCAGCACGCGCTTCGTGCACAGCAACGCGGAGTTGAGCAGGAAGAAGATGCCCAGCACGCCGCGGGAAAACTCCTGCAAACGGAGCAGGTACAGCAATGCGCCGATCAGCAGGATCCCCGCTACGTTCGCCTGAAAGACGATCAGGATTTCCTTGCGGATGCGCCGGATCCGGGAGGAATTGTACAGGCCGAAAACGGCAAGAAGCAGCATCATCGCCAGCGCGTACAGCCCGGCGGCCAGCCCCGTTCCGTGCCGCAGGGACTGGATGGCGGCGATGTTGCCGGTCGTCTGTTTTAATACGTCCAGCCAGAACCATACCGACACTAAATAGGATGCCAGCGTGATGAGGCTGTCCGACAGGGCGTTGATGAAATTCAGGAAGCGCTGATTCCTCTTGATCATGGAAAGCTCCTTATGCCGTTCGTGCGCCTCGCCCGCCCGGACGGCGCGCCGTTTACCGCGTTCGGCTCAGCGGGGCGAGCCCGCGATTTGCGTCTCGATCAGCCGCATGTCCGTGTCGGCCCGCAGAGTATGTCGCACGCCCCTCGGCAGGCGGATCACGTCTCCGGTCCGCACCGCGCTGGTTTCGCCGTCGACCGTGACCGCCCCTCGGCCGGACAGCACCGTCCACACCTCGTCGCGGTCGTCGTGCGCGTGGTAGCTCATGGCCTTTCCGGCCGTGACGCACAGCTTGATGGTCAGCGCGTTTTCATCCGCGCTGAGAATCGTGAACGTGCCCCACGATTTTTCCTCGAACATCGCGCGCCGGCCCATGCGCTCCACGCGGTTCTTGATGAAAGAACTCTGTTCCTTGTCGCTGACCAGGATGCCGTCCACGCTGGCGGCGATCACCATGTGGCTGGCGCCCATCACCAGCAGGGGCATATCCAGCTCGTTGATTACCTGTACGTCCCGGCAGGAAGCGTCCAGCTGCACGTTGCCCATCGCGGGGGCGTCCATCGCCTCGGCAAGCGTGTTCCAGGTGCCTACGTCCTTCCATTCGCCGGAAAATTCGATACACCGGACGTTCTTCTCTTTTTCCGCCACGGCGTAGTCGAAGCTGGTGGCGGGCAGAAGCCCGTAGCCTTCGTAAACGTCCCGGTAGGTCCGGAAGGGCAGATAGCTCCGCGCGATGTCCAGTAGATAGCCCAGGCGAAAGGCGAACACGCCGCAGTTCCACAGCGCGCCCTGCGCGATGAAGGCTTTCGCCGTCTCGGGGTCGGGCTTCTCCTTGAATCCGGTCACGGCTCTCACGGGGGCCGAGCCTTCTTCGGGGATGATGTAGCCGTATTTTTCGCTGGGGTAGGTGGGCTTCACGCCCATCAGGGTCAGGTTCGCGCCGCCGGTTTTCGCGGCGGCTTCCAGCCGCCCGAGCGCTTCGAAGTAGCCGATTTCCACGTACGGGTCGACCGGGCAGACGATCACCACGTCCTCGGGTTGAAGCCCGCGCTCGCTCCACAGGTACGCGCAGGCCAGCGCGATGGCCGGGAAGGTATCTCGGCGCGTCGGCTCCACGCAGATGCCGACCCCGTCCCCCAGTTGGTTACGGATGGCGCTGACCTGATCCCGCCCGGTGGCGACGGTGACCGTGGCGTCCGGCGAGACGGTCCTGATCTGACGGTACACCCGCTGCGCCATGGACTCGTACGCGCCCTCGCCGTTTTTAAACAGCTTCAGGAACTGCTTGGAGCGTACGTCGTTGGAAAGGGGCCACAGGCGCTTGCCGGAACCGCCGGAAAGAAGAAGGATGTTCATGGCTCCGCGCCCCTTTTCCCAGAATGCGAACTCCGCATCGCCCGGAACGCCGACGGCCCCCGCACGCGCGAAAGCCGGGCCGCGCCCGCCAGGTATCCGGCCTCCCGGACGAACCGCGCCGTCATTCCGGAGAACCGTAACGCCGAAGGTATTCTCGGTACATTTGCCGCAGTCCTTCCGCAAGCCGGTACGCGGGCCGCCAGCCGAGGCTCCGTATCCGCGAACCGTCGAGCATCCGCCGGGGCATACCGTCCGGCCTGGAGGCGTCGCAGACGATCTGCCCCTTGTAACCGACGATTTTCCTGACCATCTCCGACAGCTCCAGCACGGAGACTTCCTCGCCTGTGCCGATGTTGACCGGGGCTGCGTCCGAGTAATGCCGCATCAGGAACAGGCAGGCGTCCGCGATGTCGTCCGTATAGATGAACTCCCGGATCGCCGACCCGGTGCCCCAGAGCGTAACGGAGGGGTCGCCGTTGACTTTCGCGCGGTGGTACTTCATCAGCAGGGCTGGGATCACGTGGGACTTTTCCGGATCGAAGCAGTCGTTGGGGCCGTAGGCGTTTGCCGGAATGGCGCTGATGAAATCGACGCCGTACTGCTGCCGCAGATAGCCGCACAGGCGGCACCCGCCGATCTTCGCCAGCGCGTAACCTTCGTTGGTCGCCTCGGGCAGCCCGGTCAGGATGTCCTCTTCCTTCATGGGCTGGTGGCAGTCCCGCGGGTACATGCAGGCGCTGCCCGGGAATAGCAGCTTCTTCACCCCGCTGCGGCACGCGGCCCACAGCACGTTGTCCGTCATCGTTACGTTCTCGTAAAAGAAGTCGGCGGGGGCCTCCCGGTTGGCCTGTATGCCGCCCACCTTCGCGGCCAGCATGAAAACGTAGTCTGGTTTTTCCGCTTCGAAAAAGCCGTTCACCGCCCGCTGGTCGGTCAGTTCCAGCTGTTCGTGGGTGCGCAGCAGCAGGTTTTGGTAGCCTTCCGCGCGCAACTTCGCCACCAGCGCGCTGCCGACGAGGCCCGTGTGGCCCGCCACGTAGATTTTGGCCGTCTTATCCATGGCGCGTCCCGTCCGTTCCTTGCAGATATTCCGCAAACGCGGCGATCACGTAATCCACGTCCTTGTCCGACATGCCGTGATGGCAGCCGACGTAAAAACCGTTCCGGTCGATATCGGCGGCAACGGGATATTCTTTCTCGAGGTCGCCGAAAATCTCAAGGTATACCGGCTGGTTCAGCAGCGGGAGCATCGGGCGGGTTTCGATGTTCCGGCTTTCCAGCCAATCGACCAGACCCTTGCGCGCGATGCCGGACTCCTTGCGGATGAGGACGGGGTACATCATGTACGTGTGCTCCACGTTGCCCGGGCAGCGCGGCAGCTGGATCAGCCGTTCGTAGGGCGCAAGCCCCTGCGTAAGCCGGGCCGCGTTGCGGCGGCGGGCGTTCAAAATTTCGTCCTTGCGTTCCAGCTGCGCCAGCCCCAGCGCGCCTTCCAACTCGCCGACGCGGTAGCTGTAGCCGATACGCACGAACGTGAACCGGCGGTCCATATCGGTCTTGAGCCGTTTCGGGCACACCTGCTCGCCGTCGGAGGCGACGCAGCGCTCGCAGGTGCAGGCGCGGCCGTGCGCCAGCAGGGAGCGCAGAATCTCGATCAGGTTCGGGTCGCGGGTGCAGCAGATGCCGCCGATTCCCGTGGTAATCGTGTGGGCCACGTACAGGCTGCATGCCATGATGTCGCTGTAGCTTCCGACCGTCCGGCCGTCCACGGAGGCGAAATGGGCTTCCGCACAGTCCTCCACGATGCGTAGGCGGTGCTTTTTGGCGATCTCTGCGATGCGCCCCATGTCGCACGGCATGCCGAACGTATGAACCGGCATCACACACCGGGTACGGGGGGTGACGTGCTTTTCGATCTCGTCCGGGTCCATGTTGTAGGTCAGCGGGTCCACGTCCACGAAAACGACCTTCAGGCCCGCGTGCAGCACGGCGTTCGGCGTGGCGATGAAGGTGACGGCGGGCACCAGCACTTCGGTGTCCCCGTCCCAGCCGTCCACCTCTTTAAGCGCTTCCAGCGCCAAGTGCAGCGCGCCGGTGCCGCTGTTGCACATGGCCCCGTACCGCTGCCCGTGCAGGGCGGCGAAACGCTTTTCAAACTCCGCCACAAACTTGCCCTGCGACAGCCGCTGGTGGTCCAGCGCGTCCATCACGTACTTCTTCTCGATATCGGTGACCGAGGCATATCCCACGCCGATTTTCTTCATCGCGTTCTCCCTATACCCTGTCGGCGGCGGCCTCTTTCCGGGCCAACTCCAAATCGTGTTCCGCCATAATCCGAACCAATTCTTCGTAGCCGGTCGCGCGCGGGTTCCACCCCAGCACCGTGCGGGCTTTCGTGGGGTCGCCCAGCAGGTTGACCACGTCGGTGGGGCGGTAAAAGTCTTTGCTGATCTCCACCAGAACCCGGCCCGTCTTCCGGTCGAAGCCCTTTTCGTCAATGCCCGCGCCGCGCCATTCCAGCCCGATGCCGCAGTGGCGGAACGCGCGCTCGGTAAAGTCCCGCACGGTGTGCTGCTCCCCGGTGGCGATCACGAAATCGTCCGGGGTATCCTGCTGGAGCATCAGCCACATGCACTCCACGTAATCCTTCGCGTAGCCCCAGTCCCGTTTGCTGTCCAGATTGCCCAGATATAGCCTGTCCTGCAGGCCGCAGGCGATGCGGCCCGCTGCCAGCGTGATCTTCCGGGTGACGAAGTTTTCGCCGCGGCGCTCGGACTCGTGGTTGAACAGGATGCCGTTGACGGCGTACATACCGTACGCCTCCCGGTATTCCCGGACGATCCAGAAGCCGTACTGCTTGGCCACCGCGTAGGGGCTGTAGGGGTGGAACGGAGTCGTTTCGCTTTGAGGCACCTCTGTTACCCGGCCGTACAGCTCGCTGGTGGAAGCCTGGTACACGCGGCACGTCTTTTCCAGCCCGAGCATGCGCACGGCTTCCAGCACGCGCAGCACGCCCAGCGCGTCCACGTCCCCGGCGTATTCCGGGGCTTCGAAGCTGACCTGCACGTGGCTTTGCGCGCCGAGATTGTAGATTTCGTCCGGCCTGATCTCCCCGACGATACGGATGACGCTGGAGGAATCGCACAAATCTCCGCCATGCAGCGTTACGGCGCCGGCGGCGAGCAGATGGTCGATGCGGGAGGTGTTGGGAAGCGAGGCGCGGCGAAGCAGGCCGTGCACGCGGTACCCCTTGGCGAGCAACAGTTCCGCAAGGTAGCTGCCGTCCTGGCCGGTGATCCCTGTGATGAGAGCCTGTTTCATGGCTGACCGTCCTTCCCAAGCCGTAACCCGTCGGCATGATGGATTTTTCCGTCCCGCCGGATGCGGACGGCCTTGCGCGTGTGGAAACGTCGCGGTTACGAGGGCTGCGTTTCCGTCCGGGGTTCCTCCGCGATGCCGCCGTTTTCGACGCGGTAGATACGGTTGCATTCCCGGATCGTCGTAAGCCGGTGGGCGATGATGATCAGCGTTTTCTCGCCGGCCAGCGCGTTGACGGCTTTGATGATCGCCGCTTCGTTTTCGCTGTCCAAAGAGGACGTGGCCTCGTCCATGACGAGGATTTCCGGCTCGAAGTACAGCGCCCGCGCGATGCCGATGCGCTGCCGCTGCCCGCCGGACAGCCGCACGCCGTTTTCGCCGATGTTCGTACCCAATCCCTCCGGCAACGCCTCCGCGTAACCTTTCATCTGCGCCTGGTCCAGGCAAAGCCATACTTTTTCGTCGTCCACGGCTTCGGGCCGTATCCCGAAGGCGACGTTGGCGCGGATGGAATCGTCGGACAGGTAGATGAACTGGGGAATGTAGCCGATCTTCTTGGCCCACCACGCCGGATTCCTGTGGATGTCCACGCCGTCCGCCGTGATGCGGCCGCCGTTGGGCGCGTAAACGCCCAGGATGATATCGGCCAGCGTCGTCTTGCCGGAGCCGGAGGGGCCGACGAACGCCACGGACTCGCCCTTATTAATCGTCAGCGAAATGTCCGTCAGCAGCGGCGTATCGGAATCCTCGAACGAGAAGCCGACGTGATCCAATTGAATGCAACGATCGATGTGCTCCGGCCTGTCCGCGCCCGGTTCGTCCTCCGGGGCCGGGATTTCGCCGGTGCCTTCGTCCCGGAAAACGCGGTAAATGCTGCCTACGGCGGGCTTGCAGAAGGCGATCATGCTCAGCATGGACGAAAGCTGGCTGAACGTGGGCACCAGCCGGGTTGCGGCCAGCGCGAACGTGGCCAGCAGCGGCAGAAAGCTGTCCGCGTTGGCCCCGCTGCCGATGATGAGCGCCGTAGCCAGAAAAATGGCGACCATGACGAGCGTTTCGATGATGAACTTGGGCGCGGACTGCCAGGTGACGTAGCGGGCGTAGGTATAGGCGACGGTTTTGGCCTGCCGGGAATATTCGTCGATGAAAAACCCGCGGCGGTTCCTGGCGATGATGTCCTTGATCGCGCCCAGCGTCTGGTTGATCCATTTGATCGCGTTTTTATAGGCGCCGTTGTATTCCGTGGCGGTATCGCGGACGATCTTCTTGACGATGCCGTTCGTGAGCAGAAGGAGGATCACCAGAAACGCGGTGATGGACAGCGTGACGATCCAGTTCGTCATCAACAGGACGATCATGATGCAAACGCCCACCGATACGGAGGAGATCGCCTGCAGCAGGTTGTCCAGCAGGGTGAACGTGTAGTTAATGTAATCCGTCAGCAACTGCTGCAGCTGCGCGCTGTTGTGCCTGGCGTGGTAGCGATAGGGCTGCAGGATCACGTGGGCGAACAGTCTGCGGGAAACGTCGGCGCGGTACTGACCGACCTTCCGGGCCTGTACGTGCAACAGATAAAACCGCAGCGCGCCGCGGACAAAGTAGATCGCGGCGATCGATACGGCGAAGAACATCAAAAACTCGGCGGGCGACCGGAAACCGAGAAGGTTGTATACATGCCCCAGGCTCGCGTTGGTGTAGACCGCGTCCATATTAAGCAGCAGGATCGTGAAAGAACCCATCAGGGCCACGGCCAGCGCGTCCAGCATGGAACAGACGATCAGACCGACGAGGATCAGCAGAAGCCCTCTTTTTTGCCGCGCGTCGAAGATGCCCCGCAGCTGTTTGACCAGTTCGCGCAATGCCATCACATCCACTTGCAGATTAACCGCCGCGATACCGCGGCGCGCGTTTGGGAGATGCCGCGCGGCTGGGGAGGAGCCGCGCTCTGGTTCCGCGCCCGCGCCCCCTAAACGGGAAGCCGTACCCACGCCGGCAGGTAAATATCCGCTTTCCGTCCGTCATTATACCATCTGTCCGGCGCGATGACAATTTTTTCGGGGCGGTCGGCCAGGTACTGCGCCCACCAGCTGAAGCTGGAATTGGACAGGATGAAGTGATTGCACGCGCTCATCAGCCGCAGGTCCTGCGTGGCGCCGTTCGAACGGTCCACGTAGGTCGCGTTGGGGAACCGCCAGTGCTCCTTCACCCAACCGATATCGTCCGAAAAGACGAAAAAGCGCGCGTCCGGACGGAGGGAAAGCATCTTTTCCGCGGCGTTTCGGTAATACGCCTCCGTGCACACCCGGAAGGCCGAAAACTGGTCGAGCAGATAATCCCCCCGGCGGATGTGGATGCACACGGAATCCGACGAGAGGATGTCCCGGAGCACCGGCGCGTTTTCCGCCGAGAGCGGTTCGGTAATGCGAAGCTCTTTGCGGATCGTATCCGCGTACGGCCTGAAGTATTCTTCCGATTGGAAATACCCGCTGGCGATCAGGGACGCGCCGAAAAGCGGACGGCGGATCGGTACGTACGCGCTTCCGTTCATCTGGCAAAGGCCCAGGGCGTTCATCAGCGGTTGCAGTTTTTCTTCCAGCGAATACTGCTTTACCGGGTCGCCGCGGGAGCAGAGGCCGATGCCTTTCCGGAACATTCGGAAAAGGAAATAGGGAACCGGAGCGGGAAACCGCTGCGGATCCTCCCGGTACGAAACGCCTTCCTTCACGACGTCGAACCGGTCCAGCTTGCAGAAATCCAGCCTGGAAGGGTCGCCGTTCTGTACGAGGAAAACGACATCCTCCCGGTATTTTAACTGGTACGACCGGGCGAAAGCGTAGATGAACAACTGGTTGCCCAACCCGCCCATCAGTTTGACGTACAGCATGCGCACGTTCCTTTCGGGGATTTTTCGAGGTAACACGGGCGGGGCGCCCCGCGCCCGGCAGGGGCTCCGTCATCCCGCCGGCAGACGACGACGCAGCGCGGCGCACAGAAGGAAGGCGCAGCGCGCGCCGCAAACCCTCAGCGCCAGGCGGATCAGCTTCGTCCGGCGGCAACTGAGCGCGGCGACCGAACGGCTCATCATCCGGCGGCTGTCCGGATACATCGTTATCCACCCGTTTCTTTCCGCGCCGCCGGTGGCGTACACCATATACAGCGAGTAGGTATCTGCCAGCAGACCGAGGATAAAGGCCTGTTCCTTTTCCCGGGGATGCGCCAGAAACCAACGGAAGGCGTTCAGCATGCTTTCCATATATTTCAGAGCGTTCGCGGAATCGGCGCCGGAAAGGCTGTTCGGCCGGATCCGATACCCGCACAGTATTACGTCGCTGTAAAACACGGTCCGGCAGCGCTCAAACAGGCGAAGCGTCCAGCAGAAATCCTCGCCGTACCGCACGTCCGGCAGGAAAAGCAGGGGGTCGTCGGTCAGCAGGGCTCGCCGTACGGCCAGCTTCCAGACGGCCCAGTTGGACGTGTCCCGGTAGCGCAGCACGCAATCCCCGTACGGAACCGCGGCCGCTTCGCCCGAACGATAGGGCCGGGTGGAGAACGGCTGCGAGAACGGGCCTTCTTCCGCCGAGAACGTAAGGTACCGGCACACGAACACATCCCGACCGGCGTTGGCCAGGATGAGGTCGTGAAGCGGAGTCAGGCAGTTTTCCAGCCACAGGTCGTCGCCGTCCAGAAAAAGAATCCATCGGCCCGCTGCGTTTTCCAGACCGGTGTTCCGAGCGCAGCCGGGCCCTCCGTTCGCCTGATGGAACGCGCAGACGCGGGCGTCCTTTTTCGCGTAGGCGTCGCAGAGTTCGCCGCTGCCGTCGGTGGAACCATCGTCCACCAGCAGGACCTCAAAATCTGCGAAGGGCTGGCGCAGTACCGAAGCCATGCAGGCGTCCAGATATCCGCTCACGTTATACACGGGGACGATCACGCTGAAAAAGGGCCCTTCCATGCGGGTTGTCTCCTTCATCGGGCGGTTAGGCCGGGGAACGGAGCCGGGGCGCGGAACGTTATTCCGCGCAGGCCCGCAGGTATTCCTCCAGCTTTCCTTCCCGTACAAGCTGCATTTTCCGGTGGTGCTTCGGGGTCAGATACGGTTTCAGAAAGCGGAAATACTTCGGGCACGGACGGCGGAAACAGGAAAAGGCGGTCGGAAGGCCGGTTTCGTCCAGCAGTTCCCGCAACCGCTTCCCGGGTTCCGCGCCGCGCGCGGCGGCTTCCGTGAGGACGTCCAGCCGCCTGCCGATCCGGTAGCATTGCAGCAGGGGGTCGGGGGTGCTGTCGGAGATGCGATAGAATTCGTCGAAGGCGTCGTACAGCCGCAACTGCTCGTTCAGGCGCCCGTCATCATACCGGCGGGTGGCTGAGGACGCCCGGAAGCGGATATGGTAGGTGCGGGCCGAATGGCAGCGGATACGCTCCGCGTGGGAGAGATACGCAAGGCAGAGCATCGCGTCCTCCCCGATTTTCCAGCCCGAGGGATACCGGATGCCGTACCGGTTCAGCACGTCCCTGCGAAAAAGCTTGTTGCAGGAGGTGTACACGTACGGGAGAAACCAGGTGGTCAACACGTCGGCCCGAAAAGCCGGAAGGGTGTAAAGGCGGTTGCGCACGCGGTTGGTAAGATAATCGAACCAGTGCGCCTTAAAGCCGTCGCCGAACGTTCGGAGGCCGCACAGGGAAAGGTCCGCGTTCCCGATGCCCGCCAGCAGCACCGAAAGATGATCGGGCGCCAGCAGGTCGTCCGAATCCAGAAAGCATACGTACTCGCCTTTGGCGCGCTCGATCCCGTAGTTACGCGCCGCAGAGACTCCGCCGTTCGGAATGTGGCAGGCGGTAATGCGTTTGTCGCCCTTCGCGTAACGGTCGCAGAGCGCGCCGCTTCCGTCCGTGGAGCCGTCGTCCACCAGCAGAAGCTCCCAGCCGGGGTAACGCTGCGCGATCACGCTTTCGACGGCCGCCCCCAGGTAGGCCTCCGCGTTGAACACGGGGACGATCACGCTGATCAACGGCTCCATCACGTCCGCTTTCCTCCCCCGGCCGCGCCTTCCGACGGGCGCGTTTTCCCGTACAGCCGTTCCAGATTGGCAACCTGACCGTCGATGGATAGCCCCGCTTCGGTTACCGCCGCGGCCCCGCCGCCGTCCATGGAGCGTTTTTCCGCAAGCGAGAGGATTTCCTCGGCCCAGGCGGCTGGCCCGGCTTTCAGCGGCAGGAAGGAGCACGCCGGGGTCAGGCGCACCTCACGGGAAACGGTATCCGAAAAGCAGCAGGGCAGCCCGGCCGCCTGCGCCTCCACGGCCGTCAGTGGGAAGCCCTCGTACAGGCTCGGCATCGCCAGCACGTCGAACCCCTGATACATCCGCTCCATATCCTGACGGATGCCGAGAAACAGCACGCCGTCCCCCGGCCCGAGGGCGCAGGCCTTTTCGCGCAGCGCCGGGTTCAAAGGGCCGTCGCCGCAGAATACCAGTTTGGCGTCCGCCCGCTTTTTACGCAGTTCCCGAAACACGTCCAGCAGAAAGAGCGGGTTCTTTTCTTCCATCAGGCGGCCCGCGAAACCCACGCAAAGGCCGTCCGCCGCGTTCCACAGGGCGCGGACTTCCGCGCGCGCTTCCGCGTCCGGCAGAAAGCGTTTCACGTCGATGCCGTTTTTCAGAATCCACACGCCTCCGCGGCGCAGCCTGCGCGCGCCGAACCACGCCGCCGCGACCGTTTCGGAGCAGGCCGCGCAGTCCGTGGCCAGACGGATCGCCAGCGCGTTGAGCGCCGCGAAGAAGCACTTTTTCAGGAGGCCGGTCTGTGTTTTCAGCGTGTGTACGTGGTGAATCCGCTTTTTCGCCCCGAAGCGCCGGGCGTAATACAGGGGGAGGCAGTTCCATTCGGAGATGTGCGCGTGCACGATGTCGAAACGCCCGCGCCGGATCACCTCGCGCATGCTCCGGTTGCTGGCCCAAAATCCGTCCCGTTTGGGCGGTATCCGGTGGATTTGAAAACCGAGTGCCTGAAAGCGCCGCACGCATTCCGGCGCCGTTTCGCTGTAGGTAATCAGATGCAGTTCGTCGCCGGAAAAATCCATGCGGGAGAGATAATTGTATAATACCGTCTCGATCCCGCCGTTCTCCAGGCCGCAGATCACATGGCAAATTTTCAATGCGATTCCTCCGTTCGCGCGTCGTCTGCGAACAGCAGCCGGTATACCCGCTCCGCGATCATCCGGATATCCGCGTCCCCGTCGAGCGCCTCAACCGAGCGGCTCTTCGCCGCGCGGCCGTCGCGTATCGCCAGCACCGCGTCAGCCCAGGGGCCGGGCCCGCCTTTGACGGGTAAAAACCGCAAGGCCTCCGTCAATCTGGCTTCGCTGGGAATCGCGTCGGACAGCAGACAGGGCAGCCCGCTTGCCTGCGCCTCCACGCTGGACAGGGGGTTGCCCTCCGTCAGGCTCGGCAACAGGAACACGTCCATCGCGCACAGCAGCGAGGGTACGTCCTCGGCCGCGCCGTAGAAAAGGGTTTGCCCTGCCACGCCTTTGGCTTCGGCCTCCCGTTTCAGGCGTTCCGTCAGGCTGCCTTCGCCCACCACCAGCAGCGACGCCTCCGGCAGCCGCTCCCGAAGGGCGACCATTACCGAAAGCAGAAAACGCTGGTTCTTTTCCTCTTCGCACCGGCCTACCGTACCCAGCACGAACCGATCTTCAAGGCCAAGCTGTTTGCGAACGGCATCCCGTCGCTCAGGGTCGAAACGGAACCGCGCCACGTCGATGCCGCTGGGAATGACCTTACAGGCCGTTAGCCGACGCGCGGGATAAAGCCACGCGGCCGCCGCGCCGGAGCAGGCCAGCCGCAGGGTGGGCGCACCGCCGTACGCGCGCTTGCCGATCTCGTGGGCCAGCCGCTTGAGCAGGTAGCCCCGCGTTTTCTTAAGCCCGGCGCAGTGGCTGTGCGTAACGCGCACGGGGATGCCCGCCCGCTTCGCGACCTGACAGTAGTAAAGGGTCACGGCGTTGGCCAGCTGGAAGTATACGGCGTCGTACGAGCGGGAGACTAGAAAACGCCGGATGGCCCGGCAGGTTTTCCACACCCGCGCCACGGGGTTTGCGGTTTTCTCCGGCAGGATCGTGTACATCGGCACGCCGAGCGTTTCCAGTTCAGGGCCGTAGCGGTCCGTCTCAATCTGCGCCGTCAGGATCTCGCACGTGACCCGCGTCAGATCCCAGTGACGCAGCAGATTCATCACGTAGCTTTCTTCCCCGCCGTTGGACCAGTGATCCACGTAGATGCACAGCCGCGCTTTATTCGGATGGCCGGGCGTCGTCATCGTTCGTTATCCTCAGTATCGACCGTTCGGACTCCGGCCGTCTTTCCCTGTCGCTGAAATCCATCATACCACAAAGCGCGGCCCCGCGCGAGCGCAACCGGCGAACACGCAAAACCGCGCGCGGGGAAACCGCCGCCGCGCGTTGCGCGTACCGGTTTCCCCGCGCGCGGTTCCCTCTTTCCCGCATCCGCAACGGTCGTACCGTCAGGCCTGGCCGGCCTCGCCGTTTCGGTGCTCCGCGAGGATTCGGTCGCAATATGCGCTGATTTCCTCCCGGAACCGTTCCTCCGAAAAACGCAGGCTGTTGGCGCGTATTTCCGCGCGCGTGCAGGCCACACCGTCCTTTTCGAAACGCTCGATGCACTCCGTCAGCGACGGTACGTTCTGCTCGGCAAAGAAAAGCCCCGTCTTCCCGTCCAGCACGGTTTCCAACGCGCCGCCCTTGCCGTAAGCCAACACCGGGCAGCCGGCGCTCTGCGCTTCCACGGGCGTGATGCCGAAATCTTCCTCTCCCGGGAAAAGGAACGCCTTCGCGCGGCTGTACAGGCGGCGAACCTCTTCGTCCGAGACCGACCCGCGGAACTCCACGGTCGGCCCCGCAAGCGCGCGGAGCTTCCGGGCCTCGTCGCCCGCGCCCACGATCACCAATTTTTTTTCGAGCCGGTTGCAGGCCTGTATCGCCACGTCCACCCGCTTGTAATACGCGAAACGGCTCACGACCAGATAATAATCGTCCGGCGTTTCCACGGGCGGAATATCGCAGATGTGCACGCAGGGATAAATAACCGTGGAGTCCTTGCGGTAATATTTTCGGATGCGCTGCGCGATGAAGCGCGAATTGGCGATGAAATAATCCACGCGGTCGGCCGCCAGCCGGTCCCAAAGGCGCATCTTCTGCACCATGCGCGGGATCATCAGCCGTTTCAGGAACCCCGCGTTGCGAAGGTAGGTGTAGTAAAAATCCCAGATGTAGCGCGTGGGCGTGTGGCAGTAGCAGATGTGCACGGCGTCCGGGCGGGTGATGACGCCTTTGCTGCAACTGGAGCAGGAGGAGATCACCAGGTCGTACTCCGTCAGGTCCAGGCGCTCGAAGGCTCCCGGCATCAGGGTAAGCATGTTTTTATACAGCCGCGTGGCGAAAGGGATTTTCTGGAGGTGCGTCGTGCGGATGTCGTAGGTTCTGAACCGCTCCGGCATCCGTTTCCGGTCGTACACCAGCGTATAGATCGGCGCGTTCGGGAAAACCTGATGCAGTTGATCCACCACCCGGTCCGCCCCCGCGTAGGTAACGAGCCAGTCGTGGACGATGGCGATTTTCAGCGAATCGGCGTTCAAATGGATGCAAACCCCCTATACAAACGGGCGCGCAACGCGCGTTTGGTTCGTGCCGCTGTCGACAGCGCGAACCACGCGCGATGCCAACCCGAACCGGCCCGCCGGCCGCGCGATTTCCATGGTTTCGACCGCCGGCGGGGCCGGAAGCCCGCCGTGCAAGACATGATTATAAATCATTTCGACGTCCATATTCCTATTCCTTTCCGTATTTTACGAATATCGTTCATTTTCCATGCGCGCGTTCGAAAATTTCCGCCGGTTCGCGGGAAGGACGCTTAAAAACGGCTCCCGCCGTTAAGAACGGGTGTCCGGCGCCGCCGCCTCTTGACGAAACCCGCCGGAAGCCTTACGATGCAAACGTGCGATTCGCGCGCGGCGCTTTCGTTCCGGCCGGTCTGATACCGTTCGAAACGCCGCGCGGAAATAACCAACCAATCGGAGGGGGAGGATGACCGCCATGCGTCCGTTCCGAAAAACCGGCTCGGCGAACGTGCGCGCCGCCGCCGCGGCGCTGGTGATATCCGTTCTTGCCGTCTGGCGCCTGCCGGACGCGCTGGGCCTGGGCGAGGGCGGCCCGGCGTTCGCGAGCCAGCCGTTGAGCATCGTGCTGGTCGCCGCGCTGTTTCTGCTGTTCCGCCACGCCTTTTTATGCGGGGACGTGCGCCTGAAGCGCATATCCCTGATCGTCGGGCTGCTGTTTTCCGCCTTTACGGTGGCGGGTAAGCGGCTGGAGGCGGACGGCGCGTTCAAAGCCGTTACGTGGGGCACGGCGCTTAACGGACTGTTCCTGTGGCTGTTGTTCGCGCTGGTTTTCGGCGCCGGGCTGCTGCTGGTCTACGAGGGCGCGAAACGCCTTGTGGAAAGGGAGCCGGCTACGGGTACGGAATCGCTTTTCAGCCGCCTGCTCGGCAACGGGTTCGTAGTGTTCGCGCTACTGCTGCTGTGCTGGATTCCCGTATGGCTGGCCTTCTGGCCCGGCACCTTCGTGTACGATTCCGGCACGCAGTTTTATACCTATCTGGATTGGGAACTGACCACCCACCACCCCCTGCTGCACACGCTGATGATGGGGTGGCTGATGATGCTGGGCATCAACTGGAGCGCGGACGGCTCCGCCGCGGTGGGCCTCGCGATTTACTGCGCGGTGCAGATGGCGATGATGGCGGGCATCCTGGCCTACGCCTGCCGGTGGCTGCGGAAGCGGAACGCGCCGCTGTTCGCCCGCGTGTTCGTAACGCTGCTTTTCGCACTTTTCCCGTTTTACGCCATCTGGTCGTTCTGCGCCCAGAAGGACACCCTGTTCGGCGGGCTGATCCTGCTGTTCGTCCTCCAACTGGTCGACCTGTGGCGGGACGATTACGCGACGCTGCGCAAACCGTGGCGTATCGCCGGTTTCGTGCTGACCGCCGTGCTGATGATGCTGATGCGCAACAACGGCCTGTACGCCTTCCTGCTGATGGTTCCCTTCGCGATCGTGTGGGCGAAGGGCGCCCGCCCGCGCGTGGCGGGCCTGCTGGCGGGCTGCGTGGCGGCGTTTCTGCTGGTCAACGGCGCGCTGGTGTGGGTTACGGAGGCCGCGAGCCCCTGCAAGGTGGAGTTCCTTTCCATTCCCCTGCAGCAGATCGCGCGGACGCTGCGCGACGACCCCGCCGCCATCGCGGAAGACACGGACGGCGTGCTGGACGCCCTGTACGGCGGCGAATCCGGCCAGTATTACGTGCCTGCGGTGGCCGACCCGGTGAAATGGGCGACGGATTACGACGCGGTGGATGAAAGCATCCCGGAGCTGATTTCCCTGTGGGCGCGCATGGGCGTGCGCCATATGAAGTCCTACGCGGAAGCCTTCCTGGTGCAGAACCTGCCTTATTTCCTGCCCGGCGCGGAGATGATCTACCGCTTCGACCTGGGCGTGGTGCAGATGGACCTGTACCATATCGACGAGCACTCCTATTTTCCGGGGCTGCGCGGCGTTATTGAAACGTACGACAAAACGCTGTCCCTTTTCCACATCCCGGGCGTGCGCCTGCTTTCCGACACGGCCTTCTTCGTGTGGCTCGCCATCGCCGGGCTCGGGTGGGCGGCGTACCGCAGGGAAAAACGGTGGACGGCCGCGTTCGCCCTGCTGCTCGGCCTGTGGTGCACGTGCCTGGTGGGGCCTGTGGCGATTATCCGCTACATGCTCGGGTTCTTCTACGCCGTGCCGGTGCTGCTGGCGGCGATGCTCGCCCGCACGGGCAAGCCGAAACCCGAGGCCGCCGCGCCCGCGGTTATCGAAATGTGAGAACACATGCGCAAAAAGGCTCCCGGCGCGCTTACCCGAACGGGCCTCCGATCCCGCGGCTCCCGACGCACGACTGCGCCGGGGGCTTTTTCTTTGCAACTTGCCGCCCGGAAACGGCACGTTGGCCGCGTTTGCTTGCGGCGCGGAAAGAAATGGGGTATTCTGAAACGGGTTCGGGGCCGAAGGGCTGGAACGCGGCGCCCGAACGGCACATCCCTTCCGGCATTGCCGGAGACCGCGCTTCGGCAAGCGAAGCGCCACAAAGGAGGACGCCCTTATGAGCATCGTCGAGGTCAGCCACCTGAAGAAAAATTATGGAAAAGCCAGAGGCATCGAGGACGTGAGCTTCACCGTGGAGCCGGGGGAAATTTTCGGCTTCATCGGGCCTAACGGCGCGGGCAAATCCACCACCATCCGCACGCTGCTGGCGCTTATCCGCCCCACGTCCGGTAGCGCGACGATCTTCGGGAAGGATTGCATCCGCTTCGCGCCGGAGATCGCGCAGGACGTGGGATACCTGCCCAGCGAGGTGTTCTACTACGACGGGATGCGCGTGGACGAATTGCTGAAATACTCCGCGAGCTTTTATAAAAGGGATTGCGCCGGGCGCATTCCGGAACTGGCGGCGATCCTCGACCTGGACCTGAAAAAGAAGATCGACGATCTCTCCTTCGGCAACCGCAAGAAGGTGGGCATCGTGCAGGCCATTCTGCACGAGCCGAAGCTGATCATTCTGGACGAGCCCACCGCGGGCCTCGACCCGCTGATTCAGCAGCGCTTTTTCGAGCTTCTCCGGGAGGAGAACCGCAAGGGCGCGGCGGTGCTGTTTTCCTCGCACGTGCTCAGCGAGGTCAGCAAGTTATGCGACCGCGTGGCCATCATCAAGGACGGCAGCATCGTCGAGGTGAACGCCATCGGCGCCCTGAAGGACAACGGGTACAAGAAGGTGTCGCTGGAAACGAAGGAACCGCCCCGCACGGAGGATTTCGCGCTAGAGGGCGTAACCAGCCTCGGCGTGGAAGGCAACGTGGTAAGCTTCATCTATCGCGGCGGCGTGAACCCGCTGATGCGGAAACTCGCGGAGCTCGACCTTGCCAACGTGAGCGTCGAGGAACCTGACCTGGAAGAAATCTTCCTGCACTACTACAAGTGAGGGGGGAGCGCGAATGAATATCTACCTTCACGAACTGCGCTGTTATCGTAAAAACACGCTGCTGTGGATCGTGTCCCTTGGCGCGGGCTCGGCGCTCCTGTTCTGGATGTTTCCGACCTTCGCCCAGAACATCGCGCCCATCCAGCAGATGCTGGCCAACTTCCCGCCGGTGATTCAGGCCGCCTTCGGCCTTTCGGTGGAAAGCATCGGCTCCGTCACGGGCTTCTACGCCTTCGTGATCACCTTCCTCACGGTGTGCGGCGCGGTGCAGGCCATGTACCTGGGCCTGTCGGTGACGACCAAGGAGCATACGGGCAAGACCGCGGATTTCCTGCTGACCAAGCCGCGTACGCGCGCGTCGGTGCTGACCGCCAAGTTGCTTGCGACTTTCACCTGCGTGGCGGTCACCGGTGCCGTGTACGCGGCGGCCACGGCTGCCGCGGCCGCCGCCGTTTCCCCCGTGCCGGTGGACTACCCGCGCTTCCTGCTGATGTCGCTTTCGTTCTTCTTCATTCAGGTTATTTTCTTGGCCATGGGGTTCTGCGTGGGAACCGCCGTCCCCAAAATCCGTTCCGTGCTGCCGTTGGCGCTTAGCACGGTGTTCGGGTTTTTCCTCGTCGGCATGGCGGCGGCGGCGCTGGAACGCGAAGACCTGTATTACCTGTCGCCCTTCAAGTACTTCGACACCCTCCGGGTTTTGCAGAAATCGTCCTACCAGACGAGCTTCCTCGTCACGGGCGCGGCGTTGACCGCGCTGTGCGTGCTCGCCGGGTACGCCGTCTACACCCGCCGGGACGTCCACGCCGCGTAAAGGGAGGGAACGGAACGATGAACGTTTATCAAAGGGAAATGAAAAAGGGGCTCCGTTCGCTGCTGCTCTGGAGCCTCGGCGTATGTTTGTTCATGGCGGCTTCCGCCAGCAAGTTCGCGGTTATGGCGGAGGACCCTTCCGCGATGACCCTGATGCTCGCCCAGCTTCCGCTGGGCCTCCGGTCGATGTTCGGCGTAGGCAAGCTGGACTTCACCACGGCCATCGGCTTCTACGGTATGATGTACCCCTATCTGATGCTTCTGGCCGCCATTCACGCCTCCATGCTGGGCGCGGTGATCGTTTCCAAGGAGGAACGGGACAAGACGAGCGAATTCCTCTACGTCAAGCCCGCCAGACGCACGCAGATCCTGACGGCCAAGGGGCTTGCCGCGCTGACGCTGGCCGCGTCGTTCACGCTGGTCAACTGGGCCGCCGCCGCGGCTACGATGCGCTTCTTCGGCGAGAGCGCCGGGGGTACCGTGGCGACCCTGATGGCGGGCATGCTGCTGGTGCAGCTTCTGTTCCTGGCGCTGGGCATCGCGGCGGCGGCGGCGCTGAACCGCCCCAAAGCCGCCACGGGCGTGGCGACGGGCGTGATGCTGGCCGCCTACCTGCTTTCCGCGGCCGTGGACATCAACGGGAAGATCGGCTGGCTGAAGGCCTTCACGCCCTTCTCCTACTTCGACGCCAAAAACATCGTGGGGGACGCGGCGGGGCTGAGTGTGCCGTACGTGTTGCTGTGCGCGGGGCTGACGGCCGGGCTGGTCGCCCTGGCGTATTACCGTTTCGCCCGGAGAGATCTGAAAATCTGATCTCCGCTACTTTCTCAGCTCGAATACCCGCGCCGTGCGCGGCGCGAGCGTTACCCGCAGGCCGGCGTCCGTAAGCATAACGGATGCCGGCCTGTTTGCCGGATACAGGCAACGGGCTTCCGTTGCCCGGCGGCCGGGAAGGGGAAGCTCGACGGTGTTCCCGTCCCCCTGCACGTGCCATACCGCGAGGTAGAGCGTATCGCCGCAGTCCATGCCGAGCGCCAGAAACGGCGAACGGAAACTGCCGAGGCCGAGCGGCCAGAAGGGGTACCCGTCCTTCACGCGTTCGCAGATCGCCAGATGGCAGGCGATCCCCTCTTTCACCAGCGCCTGCCGCGCGGGGGAGAGGCGGGGCAGAAACCCGCTCTGGTGGATGCGCAGCAGCATGGCGTTGACCATGTTGAAGATCGTCTCCTCCTCGTCCCCTTCCGGCAGGGGATAGCTCCATATGGCCGCCTGCTCCGGCGTTACGCCCGTGGCGCAGTTGCAGGCGATGGCCGCCATTTTCAGATAGTCCGTCTGGTCGGTCACGGACTGGACGCTCAGCCGGGACAGCAGCGAATACTCCATGCGCATGCCGCCGCTGCCGCAGTTTTCGATCACCAGCCCCGGGTGGCGGGCCAGCGCGCGGTCCAGCCAGGCGAGGTACGCGCGGGTGTGGCCCAGCAGCCCCGCGGCGGCGTTGTCCGCGCCCGCCTCGGTGCCGATGCCCGCGTTACAGTTGTAATCCATTTTAATATAGCCCGCGCCGTACTCGTTCACCAGCCTGTCCACCACGGCGTCCGCGTGACGGACGACCTCCGGATTACGGAAATCCAGCTGGTAACGGCCGCGGCGGATCACGGGCCTGCCGTTGCGCTGGAAAAACCACGCCGGGGACACCTTCTGTGACATGGGGCAGCGGATGCCCATTACCTCCAGTTCCAGCCAGAGGCCGGGGATCATCCCTTTCCGGCGGATGTACGCCATCACCGCGCCGATGCCCTCCGGAAAGCGCGCGCGGCTGGGCAGCCATTCCCCCACGCCGTCCCACCACGGCCCGTCCGAGTACCAGCCGCAGTCCACGCAGTAGTACCGGCAGCCTGCCTCCGCCGCCGCGTCGATGAGGGGATATTCCTTTTCGGATGTCGGGTCGCCCCAGAGGCAGTTCATGTAGTCGTTAAAGATCACACTGGGGTGTTCGTCGTCCCCGTTCGGGCGGCGGATGCGGCGGCGGTACTTGGTAAGCTCCCGGATGCTGTCGTCGAAGTCCGCGCCCCACGCCACGGCACAGGGAACGGAAACGAAGCTTTCGCCGGGCCGGAGGATCAGCGAAAATCCGTTTTCCTGCAGGGAAGGGCCGGAAAGCAGCAGGTACAGGCTGCCCTCGACGTCCGAAAGCTCCCAGTTCCAGGAACCCGCCGTCTCGATCTGCCAGGTGACCGCGGCGCCGCCCGCTTCTTCGAATGTCCCCATGGGCAGGTGCTCGCCGGCGGGCCACGTGCCCGTGGAGGCGAGCGCCACGCGCTTCATGGAAAACCGTCCTTTCCCGTCGAAAAGGGGCGTGCAGCCCAGCGCCGAAAGCGGATACGTCTGCCACTGCGCCTCGCCGTACCACGTGCTGTGCGGGATGCGCACGCGGTGATCCGCGTGGTCGGCGTCCGAACCGCGGCCCAGGCCGGTGAGCGCGAACGAGGAAAGGTACTCGACGGGGTGAACCTCCTCCGTTTCGGCGCTGACCAGCTCCGTCCAACTGCGCAGGGCGCGGACGCCGGCGTAAAACTGGACGTGGCTGACGACCGTGAGCCCGCGCCAGCCTTGACGGAGCTCCAGCTTCGTTCCGTATTCGTTGGTGAAAACGTCGTGGCTCCGGTACCTTAGCAGGCTGCCCGGCTGCGTGCCGGTGTGCCTGCTGCCGCAGTTGTCGTCCTGGTTCCCGCCGGATTCCTGTAATTCCAGAAGCCGGAACCACGGGCTGTTTTCGGGCGCGTGCAGCGCCCTGTCCGACAGGTTCAGCAGCCGCACGTCCCCTTCCGGTGTAACGTCCAGGTCCATAAACAAACCGTTTTCCCGCAGGGCAATCTCCATGCCGCGCGCCTCCCCGCCCGCAGAACGGGCGCTGTTATTATCTGATATCATCATACATCCAAACCGGCCGAAACGAAAGGACGGAAAGACGCCTCGCGCGCCCGCGGCGACATCCGGGCCTAAAAATCGTACGGCAGGGAAGGTCGGGCGTAGCGCGCGCGGCGTTTTCATGCTACAATACCGGCGACGCGAAAATGCTCCGGGGTGGGCCCCGAAGCCGCCGGACAAACGAATTATTCGTGATAAGGAGAAAAGATATGGCAAACATCACCGTCAACGCGCGACGCCCCGTAGGCACGGTCAACCGCAATCTTTTCGGCCATTTCAGCGAGCATCTGGGCCGCTGCATCTACGGCGGCCTGTACGTGGGGGAGGATTCGCCCATTCCCAACGTGGACGGCGTGCGCACGGACGTGGCGCAGGCGCTGAAACACATCAAAGTGCCCGTGCTGCGCTGGCCGGGCGGATGCTTCGCGGACGAATACCACTGGCGGGACGGCGTGGGCCCCAAAGCGCAGCGCAAACGCATGGTCAACACCAACTGGGGCTACGTGGTGGAGGACAACTCCTTCGGCACCCACGAGTTCGTCAGCCTTTGCCGCCAGATCGGGTGCGAGCCGTACGTCAACGGCAACGTGGGCAGCGGCACCGTGCGGGAAATGGCCGAATGGGTGGAATACCTGAACAGCGACGGCCTCTCCTCTGTAGTGCAGGAGCGCGTGGACAACGGAAGCAAAGAGCCGTTCGGCGTTAAATACTTCTGCGTGGGCAACGAAAGCTGGGGCTGCGGCGGCAACATGCGCCCGGAGTATTACGCGGACGAATACCGCCGCTACCAGACCTATTGCCGTAATTACGGCGATAATAAACTGTTCCGCATCGCCTGCGGCCCCTCGGACGCGGATTACCGCTGGACGGAAGTGCTGATGCAGAACGCCGCCCGCTTTATGGACGCGCTGACGATGCACTATTACACCGTCATCGGGCCGGACTGGCAGCATAAGGGAAGCGCCACGAAGTTTACCGCGGAGGATTACTACAAGACCCTGCGCAAGGCGCTGGGTATCGAACCGATCATCAAGGGCCATCTGCAGATCATGGACCGGTACGACCCCGCGCACCGGGTGGCGCTGATCGTGGACGAGTGGGGCACGTGGTTCGACGTGGAGCCGGGCACCAACCCCGGTTTCCTGTTCCAGCAGAACACCATGCGGGACGCGCTGGTGGCGGCGCTGACGCTGAACGTGTTCATGCGCCATTGCGACCGTGTGGCGATGGCCAACATCGCCCAGACGGTGAACGTGCTGCAGGCCGTGGTGCTGACCGAGGGAGATAAAATGGCCCTCACGCCCACCTACCACGTGTTCGACCTGTACAAGGCGCACCAGGACGCGCAGGCGGTGGACTGCTTCGTGGAAAGCGGCGAAGCGGCGGAGGATCTGGCCCAGCTCCACGCGAGCGCCTCCGTGAAGGACGGCGCGCTGACGCTGACGGTCGCCAACGTTTCGGCGGACAGGCCGCTTACGGCGGAGGTGGCGTTGGACGGCTTTGCCGTGAAGACGGCGGAAGGCCGCATCCTCGCGGGCGCGATGGACGCGTATAACAACTTTGAGCATACCCGGCTCGCCCCGAAGCCCTTTGCCGGCGTGAAAGCGGAGGGCGGCAGGCTCGTGCTCGACCTGCCCGCCTGCTCCGTGGCGGAAATCACCTGTAAATGATCTGCCGCCGCTGCCTGCTGGCCGACATGGAGAGCGAGAAACCCCTGTACGAACTGATGCGGGAGTGGCTGGCCGCCGTCCCGCCGGAAGAGAGAGCCGCGCCCGGCGTCTACCGGGCGCGGCTGGAAGCGTGTCGAACGTGCGACGAGCTGGCGAACGGCCTTTGCGCGCAGTGCGGGTGCTACGTGGAGCTGAGGGCGGCCAGGAAAAATCTGGGGTGCGCCGGGCCGGTGAAAAAGTGGGAGCGTATTCCGTAAATCCGGGAAGAAGGCGAAAACATGCTGGGTCCGGCACTGTGGCTGGCCGCAGTGATCTGCGTATGCGTCCTGTACGTGGTTTTCAACCGTCGCAGGACGCGGGGCCTCCGTTTCCGGGCGATACTGGGAAGCTGGGGAAAACCCGCCGCCAGGGAAGACGCGGACGACGAGGCGATGGAAGACATCGCCCAATACTGGCGGACGCGCGCGAAATCCGAAAGCGGCGACGCGACGGACGACGTGACCTGGAACGATCTGGAGATGGATACGGTTTTCCGCGCATTAAACCTGACGCGGAGCACCCCCGGCGAGGAGGCGCTTTACGCCATGCTACGGCAACCGGACGCACCCGACGCGGCGCTGGCCGACCGTAGGCGCTTCCTGCGGGCGATGGACGAAAACGACGAGCGCCGCACGAAGATGATCCAGCTCTTCGGCAAACTGGGCAAGCGGCGTTTCCACGGCGCGAGCGCCTACCTGTACGCTCCGAAGGACAAACGGCCCCGCCGCGTTTATCTTTATTACCTGCTGGCGGTTTCGCCCGTGCCGATCATCGCGTTGGGGTGCCTGTACACGCCGCTGTTCTTCGGCCTCATGGCGTTGCTGCTTGCCGATCTGACCGTATTTTACGTTTCCGGCAAACGCTGGATGCCGGAAATCAACGCGATCCGGCACATCGCTTCGGTCGTCAACGCCGCCGGGAAGCTGGCGGCCCTCCTCCCCCCGGAACTGGAAGAAACGCGCGGGAAGCTGCAGGCCCTGTACCTGGAAATGAAGCCCGTGGTGCGTTGGAACCTGCTTTTCGCGATGCAGCGGCAGAACGACCTGGACTTTTTGACCGACTATCTCCGCATCACCCTGCAGTTGGATATGATCTGCCTTGGCAAGCTGACGTTTTTCTTCGCAAAGCATCAGGCCGCGCTGCGCGAAATCTATCGCGTGGTGGGGGAGACGGACGCGCTGATCGCCGTGGCGGAATACCGTAAGGCGGCGCGGGACGCGGGCCTTGCGGTATGCGAGCCGGAGTTTGCCGATACGCTGGAAGTGCGCATGGAGGGGCTGCGGCATCCGCTGGTGAACCACCCCGTGCCCAACGATATGGACTGGAACGCCTGCGTGCTGGTCACGGGTTCCAACGCGTCCGGGAAATCGACGTTCCTGAAGGCCGCGGCCCTCAACCTGATCTTCGCGCAGACCATCGGCGTGTGCACGGCGTCCCGCTTCCGCATGCCGCGCGCGAAGGTGTTTACCTCCATGGCCCTGCGGGACAACATGCGCGACAAGGAAAGCTATTTCGTGGTGGAGATCCGCAGCCTGCGCCGCATTCTGGCCGCGGCGGGCGGCCCCCTGCCGGTTCTCTGCTTTATCGACGAGATCCTGCGCGGCACCAACACCGAGGAGCGCATCGCCGCGGCGTCGGCCACGCTCCGGTATCTCTCCGGGCAGAATTGCCTGTGTATGGCGGCCACGCACGACTACGAGCTGATCCGCCTGCTGGACGGGTTCAGCCAGTACCATTTTCAGGAGGAGGCGGAGGGCGACATCGCTTTCACCTACAGGCTCCTGCCGGGGCCGACCGACAGCCGCAACGCCATCGCGCTGCTGACCCGGATGGAGTTCCCGGATACGATCGTCCGGGAGGCGCGCGCGGCGATCGAGCGCTTCCATGAAACCGGGCGCTGGACGAAGGACGAACCGGAAGCGTAACGGACGGAAAAACGGCGGCAGAGGTATTCTGCCGCCGCATCTTGTTGAAAAAGGCCCGTCTGTGTTGTCGGCTACGGGACGGCAAGGGGTATCACTTACGAACGACGGCGGCAGAGGCATTCTGCCGCCGGTCTTGTGTGATTCTCAGGTTTCGCCCATAGGAACGGCCGGGAACGTTATGCCGTCTCGGTGTCCGGGACGGTCGCTTCCCGCGTGGGAAACAGCAGGCTTTTCACCTGCGCTTCCTTTGCGAACAGCGCGCAACCGCCCTCGTGGGCGCCCTCCAGCGCGTTCAGGGC
Organism: uncultured Oscillospiraceae bacterium; assembly: GCA_964497495.1. Taxonomy (GTDB): domain Bacteria; phylum Bacillota; class Clostridia; order Christensenellales; family Aristaeellaceae; genus CAXXOK01. The sequence continues at coordinate 97,380 of CAZCCZ010000004.1, read as the reverse complement.
ACGTACCTTTTGAAAGAAAGGCGATTGCAGCGCCTCCAGCAGCGTGCCCGTTTTCAGGCTCGCGTCGGAATAGGGGGAGAAGGGGCAGGGTTCCGCGCCGCCGTGCGCGTTGATGTGGAAGAACCCGCGCCCCGCAGCCAGACAGCCGCCCATATACTTCTCGTCTCCGGGGAAGGAAAGGAACACCATGCCAGGGAAACGTTCCCGTAGGGCGGCCTGCGCCGTTTCGATCTTCGCGCGTTCCGCGTCGCCGGGGGCTAGGGATTCCGTACCGGGTGCCACGGGCACGTACTCGATCAGGAACACCAGCCTGCAACCCTTCTGGTACAGCGATTCCAGAAATTCCGGCGCGGTGACCTCCGCGAGGTTTTGCGTCGTCACGGTTACGGATACGCCGAAAAGCAGCTTCAAACCGGCCATCTCGTCCACCGCCGCGTCGATCCGCTTGTATATGCCGTCTCCCCTCCGCGCGTCGGTGGCCGCCTCGCCGCCCTCCAGGCTTACGACCGGCACCATGTTCCGGCTCCGGTCCAGCAGGCGCAGCGTATCCCGCGTAAGCAGCGTGCCGTTGGTGAAGACGGGGAACAGAATCCCCTCGCGCTTCGCCGCCGCGGCCAGCACGTCCGGCCGGAGGAACGGCTCGCCGCCCGCCAGCAGCACGAAGCCGATGCCCGCGTCCTCGGCCTGGCTGAAAACGCCGTCCCATTCCGCGCCCGTCAGCGGCGCTTCCCCGCTCCGTTTGCCGCACTGCCCGTTGGCGCGCGCGTAACAGCCCTTGCAGTACAGGTTGCAGACGTCCGTAATGCTGGCGATCAGGAACGCGGGAATATGCAACCCCCGCGCCTCGAACGCCATGCGGCGCTTCTCCATTTGTTTCTGGCGGCTGTGGTACCGGGCCAGGAACGCGGCTTCCTTCGGGTTTTGAAGCGTTGCCCGGAGTATGTCGCCCACGAGGGTTTCCGCCCCCTTATTCAGATACGCCGTCAGATCGAAACCGGTTTCCATGTCTTCGTTTCCTTTCGCGCGGGCGCTCCGCGCCCGGCCGTTTTCTCGAATTGTACGCCTTATTATGGAAAAGCCGGACGCCTGCGTCAATGAGAAACGGATTAAAAGTGCGTGAGAAATGACGAACCGTCCTTTCCGGCGTTTCTTCCGTCCCGGCGCCGGCGGCATCGCTCCGTTTCCGCGCTTGCTTTTCCCTTCCCGCTGTGTTACAACTTACTCATCGGCACGTTCGCCGTTTAACAAGGAGGTATCATGGCCCTTCCCCAAACGCCGGAGGCCCGGCTGCGCCGCATGACGGACACGCCCATTCCGCGGCTGCTGTTTTCCCTGTCGGCCCCGACCATCGTCAGCATGCTCATCTCCGCGCTTTATAACATGGCGGATACCTACTTCGTAGGGCTTATCGGGAACCCGAGCGCCACGGGCGCCGTGGGCGTGTGCCTGCCGCTGATGGCCATCATGCAGGCCGTGGGCTTCATGTTCGGGCAGGGCTCGGGCAACTATATCTCCCGGGCACTGGGCGCGCAGGAAGATACGAACGCGGAACGGATGGCGGCTACGGGCTTTTTTTCCGCCCTGTTCGCGGGCATCCTGCTGGCCGGCATGGGCCTGGCGGTGCTCCATCCGCTGGTGCGGTGGCTCGGCTCCACCGAGACCATCGCCCCGTACGCCGTCGATTACGCACGCTATATCCTCATCGGCGCGCCGTGGCTGCTTTCCAGCCTTGTGCTCAACAACCAGCTCCGTTTTCAGGGCAACGCGTTTTTCTCCATGATCGGCGTGGCTTCGGGCGCCGTGCTCAACATCGCGCTGGACCCGCTGTTCATCTTCACGCTTGGTATGGGCGTGGCGGGCGCGGCGCTGGCGACGATCCTGAGCCAGCTGGTGAGCTTCGCGCTGTTGCTGGCGGGCACCCACCGGGGCGGCGCTATCCGCATCAAGCCCGGGCTTTTCACGTTCAAGGCTTCCGTATACGCGGAAATTTTCCGCGGTGGTATCCCGTCCCTGCTGCGGCAGGGGCTGGCCAGCATGGCGACCGTCGCGCTCAACTTTTCCGCGGGCGCCTTCGGCGACTCGGCCGTGGCCGCCATGAGCATCGTGGGCCGCGTGATGTTTTTCACCGTTTCCGCCGTGATCGGCTTCGGACAGGGCTTCCAGCCGATTTGCGGCTTCAACTACGGCGCCGGGCGGTACGACCGCGTGCGCAAGGCTTTCTGGTTTTCCGTGAAGATCGCGTTCTTCGTGCTGCTGGGCGCCGCCGCCGTGGCGTTCGCGTTCGCGCCGCAGATTGTGGAACTGTTCCTGAAAGGCCATCCGGAGGTCACGGCCATCGGCTCGCTGGCGCTGCGGCTGCAAAGCATCCTGTTGCCGTTCTCCGGGTTCATCATGATCAGCAACATGATGCTCCAGACCATGGGGTACGCGCGGGAAGCTTCGCTGGTGGCCGTTTCGCGGCAGGGGTTGTTCTTCCTGCCCGCAGTGCTGCTGCTGCCCTCCGTAATGGGGCTGCTGGGCGTGCAGATTTCCCAGACCGTTTCCGACTTCTGCGCCCTGCTGCTTACCGTTCCGTTGACGTTCAAAGTGCTCCGCGACCTGAAACGAAAGGAGGAGCGGCCCGCCGAAGCCTGCGCGGCCGCCCGTGCCGATGTTCCGGTATGACGCCGTGCTGTTCGATCTGGACGGCACTCTGCTCAACACCCTGGGCGACCTGACCGACGCGGTGAACCACACGCTTCGGCTGTACGAATACCCCGCGCGCACGGAGAACGAGGTGCGCTCCTTCGTGGGTAACGGCGTGCGCAAGCTGATCGAGCGCGCGTTGCCCGGCGGCGCGGACGATCCGAACATGGAAAACGCGCTTGCGGAGTTCAAACGTTTCTACACCGCCCATTGCAGCCTGCGCACCCGCCCGTACGACGGCGTGCCGGAGGCGCTGGCCGCGCTTCACGAGGCCGGGCTGAAGCTGGGCGTGGTCTCCAATAAAAACGACGAGGCGGTGCGGACGCTTTGCCGCGTCTTCTTCGGCAGCCTCGTCACCGTCGCCGTGGGCGGGCGGGAAGGCGTGCCGCGCAAGCCCGCGCCCGTCATGCCGCTGGACGCGCTTGCGGCGCTCGCGGCCGCGCCGGAGCGCACCCTATACGTGGGGGACAGCGACGTGGACGCGGAAACCGCGCAGAATTCGGGATTCGACTGCATGCTCGTCACCTGGGGCTTCCGCAGCCGCGACGAACTGGCCGGTTTCGACGTGCGCTACCGCGTGGACGACCCCGCGGAGATCCCCGCGCTGGTATTGCAGGGCGCGGACGAGGACGAATAACCGTCTCCCGCCTGAAGGCCCGTTCCCTCCCGCCGTGCCGCAGCCGAACGCCACCCGCAAGGAGGAGCCATGAACCCGTTTTTCGCCTATCTGAACCGCCTGAAGCTGATCCGCCGCTGGGGACTGATGCGCAATACCGTGCCGGAAAACGACATGGAGCACAGCATGCAGTGCGCGCTGATCGCGCACGGCCTGGCCGTGATCGCCCGCGAACGCCACGGCAGGACGGTCGACCCCGAAGCCGTGCTTTCGCTGGCGCTGTACCACGACGTGGGCGAGGTGATCACCGGCGACCTGCCCACCCCGGTTAAATACAAGAATCCCGAAATCAAGGGCGCGTACAAGCGCATCGAGGCCATGGCCAGCGAGCAGCTTTTATCCATGCTGCCCGAAGACCTGCGCCCCGCCTACGCCGCCTACCTGCTGCCAGACGAGAAGACCTACGAATGGAAGCTGGTCAAGGCGGCGGACCGCATCTGCGCCTACATCAAGTGCATCGAGGAGCAGAACCTGGGCAACCGCGAGTTCGACCAGGCCCGCGCCTACGTGCTGGACAGCATCCGCCAGTCCGACCTGCCGGAGGTCGCGGAATTCATGAAAGAATTCGTGCCCAGCTTCGAGCTTTCGCTGGACGAGCTGAGCCGGCTGTAGAATCCCTCCGCCGCACGGTGGGGACCGTTCGGGCGGCGGGCTGAAAACGCACGGGTACGCGGCGCGAAAGGAGGCGGGTTCCCATTCGCAAGGCGCGACGGTTCGTTTGGGCGGGCGCGGAGCTGCTGCTGGGCGCGTTCGCCTGCTTGGGGCTTTTCTACCCCGTCTCCGCGCTCAACTTCAGCGCCGTGTTCGGGAGCGGCGCGCCGCAGGCCCTGCCGCTGGTTACGCAGGGGCTCGCCCTGTTTATGCTGTTCGAACTGGCCCGGCGTTTCGGCCTGCACCGAAAAGTGTTCGCCTTTCTGGCCGGGTTTTATACGTTCTGCATCCTGTTGGACAGGAGTTTTGTTTCCCAATCGGACTGGGGGTTGCTTTTCGGCTCGGCGGGCGATTTCGGGGCCGCGCTGTGGATGTTTGCTTCCCTCACGCTCGCCCTGTACGCGGCGATCTCGCTGCTGGCGGCGGGCGTTTCCGCGCTGGTCAAACGGGACGTCCGCCGCGTTTCCGCCGCCGCGCCGCGGCCTGAACCGCGCGGGCGTTTCTGGCTCTGGCTGGGTATCCTGCTGCTTTGCTGGCTGCCGCACATCGTTACGCAGGCCCCCGGCGTGATCGAGACCACCGCGGGCCAGCAGATACGAGAAGCCTTCGGGGAACTGCCCTACACGGACGACAACCCGATCTTCCATACGCTGCTGCTGAAACTGCTTATCAAGGGCAGCCTGTTCGTGGGTCTTGACGCCACGGCGGCCGTGCTGGTCGTGAGTCTGTCGCAGATCGTTCCACTGGCGCTGGCGCTGGTCTGGACGCTGGCGATCGCCCGGCGGATGGGCGTGCCCCGCGCGCTGGTGTGGGCGATGCTGGGTTTCTACGCCCTGTGCCCCCTGTTTGCGTACTACGGGTTCTTTATCGTCAAGGACGTGCCCTTCGCGATCGCCGTGCTGTTGCTGACCTGCGAGCTCGCGGAGATCAGCCTGCGCGGAGACGCGTTTTTCCGGTCCTGGTGGAACTGCCTGCTGCACGTCGCCATCGGCGCGTTCCTGTGCTTCATGCGCAACGCGGGTCTTGCGCTGTACGCGCTGTCGATGCTGGCGGCGTTCCCGCTGATACGGCCCAAAGGCCGCAGCCTGCGCCGCATGGCCGCCTGTACGCTCGCGGCCGTCGCGATTTACGCGGGTTTCACCGCGGCGGCCAACGCGGCGCTGAACGTGACCACGCTGGAAACCCGGCAGGCGGAAACCCGTTCCCTTCAATGCCAGGTGGTCGCGCGGATTGTGAGGGAACACGGCGCGGAACTGACCGCGGACGAGCTTGCGGCGATCGACGCCTGCATCCCGACGGACGGGCTGGCCGAAAACTACCTGCCCGAGGTGAGCGACCCCGTGAAGGATACCTGGCGCGCCGACGCCACGGCGGAGACGGTGCGCGCGTTCGACAGGCTGAGCCTCCGGCTGGCGCTGCGCTACCCCGGCACGAGCGCGCAGGCCTTTTTGCAAATGGCGGTTCCCTACCTGACACTGGGGGACATCGGGCGTTTCCGTGCGATCTTCGATTACGGATTTCCCAGCCTCGTTTCGCTCTATCCCGTTTTCAAGCCCCGGCACCTGTTTTCCAGCGACGTGTTCCGTTTCCTGCCGGATTATTTCCAGAACCAACCGTTGATCAACTTCTTCTGTTGCAGCGGCTTCTACGCCAGCTTGCTGATCGGTTGCGCCGTGCTGCTGATCCGCCGCCGTAAATTCCGGCTGGCCGCGTGTTACGTGCCCGCGTTCCTGGTGTTGCTGGGGTGCATGTTTTCCCCCGTGGCGGGGTACGTGCGCTACGCCCTTCCCTTCATGTTCAGCGCGCCGTTTCTGACCGCGGCGGCGGTGAGGCTGCTTACGGAGCCGCCCCGTGCCGCGACGAAATCTCCGTAATTATATAAAAGCGCCGCCTGCTGCTTAACAGGCGGCGCTTTTCACTTTTTTATCTCCCGATCAGCCTGCGGCGATTCTCGTCCAGGTACCGGCCCAGGTCGGCCAGGTTCTCGATGGCCTTGCCGCAGCCCATCACCACGTTGGTCTGCGGGTCTTCGGCCACGGAGCAGGGCACCTTCAGCGCGTCCGCGATAGCCTCGCACAGGCCGAACATCTCCGCGCCGCCGCCGGTGAGCAGGATGCCGTAGTCGAAAATATCCGCCGCCAGCTCCGCGGGCGTATGCTCCAGCACGCCGTGGATGGCCTCGATGAGCTGCTGCAGCGGCTCGTCGATGGCCTCGGTCACGTCGTCGCTGGTGATGCGCATGGTCTTGGGCAGGCCGGTGATCAGGTTTCGGCCGGTCACTTCCATGTAAAGCTGGTCGCTGCGCGGGATGGCCGAGCCGATGTTGATTTTCAGCTCTTCCGCCGTGCGCTCCCCGATAAGCAGGTTATGCTTGCGGCGGAGGTGGCGGATGATGGCGTCGTCCAGCTTGTCCCCGCCGGTCTTGGAACAGTCGCTGACCACCACCTTGCCCAGCGAGAGCACCGCGATGTCGCTGACGCCCGCGCTGATGTCCACGATCATGGTGCCGTACGCCTCGTCGATGGGCAGCCCGGCGCCCAGTGCCGCCGCGATGGTGCGGTCCAGCAGCTGGGTGCGCCGCATGCCCGCGTCGAACATCGTGGAGATGATGGAACGTTTCTCCATCTCGTTCACGCCCGTGGGCAGCGCCAGCACGGCGCGCGGGCGGGCGAACATGTGCTTGCCGACGGCCTTGAGCACGAAGCCCTTGAGCATGAAGCTGACCAGCTCGTAATCCGAGATCACGCCCTCGCGCAGGGGACGCAGCGCGAGGATGTTGCCCGGCGTGCGGCCGATCATCCGGCGCGCTTCCTCGCCGAAGGAGAGCACGTCCCGCGTGTCGCGGTCGATGGCGACCACGGTGGGTTCCCGCAGGATGATGCCTTTGCCCTTCATGTAGATCAATATGGTGGACGTGCCAAGATCGATCGCCAGATCGTTGACGCTTGCCATGCTTTACCCCTTTATCGTTTAATCCGGCCGCGCGCGGAAAGCCGCACGGCCGCCTGCGTTTCGTTTTCTTGCACTGGAACATTCGCCGCGAGGAACGAAAACCCTTTTCTACCTGCTTTTGCTTATTCCGGCGGCACGGCGTCCCACGCGTAGTAGACGCGCGTCAACTCCAGCCCGCAGGCGGGGGCGGTGGGCCCCAGCGAGAGGCGGTCGCCGTCCGTCAGGGCGCGGCGGAAACAGTCCCCGGAGAGCTTGCCCTTGCCGACCTCGATAATCGTGCCCGCGATGATGCGCACCATGTTGTAAAGGAAGGCGTTGCCCGTGACCGTCAGCGTGATCTCGTCCCCGTCTTGGGCAAGCTCCGCGCGCGTCAGGGTGCGCAACGTGGTCTTGGCCGTGCCGCCGCTGGCCTGGAAGGCGGAAAAATCGTGCGTGCCCAGCAGCGCGGGCAGGGCCTCCCGCATGGCGGACACGGCCAGCGGCACGGGCACGTGCGCGGTCAGGTTGCGGTACAGGGCGCTGGCGTGCGGCGCGTTGTGAATACGGTAGACGTATTGCTTGCCCTTCGCGTCGAAGCGGGCGTGGAAACGGCCGTCCACCTCGCGGCCTTCCAGCGCGCGGATGTCCGGCGGCAGGCAGGCGTTGAGCGCGTAGGGGAACCGGTCCGCGGGGATACGGCTTTTCGTGTCGAAATGCGCGCACTGCCCCAAAGCGTGCACGCCCGCGTCCGTGCGGCTGGCGCCCGTCACGGCGACGGGCTCGCCGGTGAGCGCGCGCAGGGCTTCCTCCACGCGCTGCTGCACGCTTACGGCGTTCAACTGCCGCTGCCAGCCCGCGTATGCGGTGCCGTCGTAACTGAGCGTAAGCAGGATGCGCCGCGCGCCGGTCTCGGCGTTCAGGCCTTCGCGGGCTACCCAGCCGGCGGGGGTTTCCGCCGCTTCGGGGACCGCGGACGGCTTTCCCGCCTGCGCGTCAGGCAGTAATTCCGCATGGTTCGCCGTCATGCCGCGCCCCCTCTCCCGTTGGTTCAATCGGTTTTACAGCAGCGACCGCGTCGCGATGACCGCGGCAAGCGCCGCGGCCGAGACAAGGCAGGCCTTGCCGTCTTCGGCGGTAAAGCGCAGCACGCGCAGCCGGGTACGGCCCTCGCCGCCGTGGTAGCAGCGCGCCTCCATCGCCATGGCCAGCTCCCCCGCCCGGCGGAAGGCGCTGACGAACAGCGGCACCAGCAACGGCACCATCGCCTTGGCGCGCGCGATCAGGTTGCCGGTCTCGAAGTCCGCGCCGCGCGCCTGCTGCGCCTTCATGATCTTGTCCGTTTCCTCGATGAGCGTGGGGATGAAGCGCAGGGCGATGGTCATCATCATCGCCAGCTCGTGGGCGGGGAAATGTACGACCTTGAGCGGTTTTAGCAGGATCTCGATGCCGTCGCTCAGCGCCACGGGCGAGGTGGTAAGCGTTAGCACCGAGGTGCCCACCACCAGAAAAACCAGCCGCATGCTGAAATGGACGGCCAGCAGCACGCCCTCCTTCGTGATCGCCACCACGCCCCAGCGCACCCACACGGTGGAGCCGCCGGAGAAGAACAGGTTCAGCACGAACGTGAGCAGTAGCAGGAAGCGCAGGGGCTTCACGGACTTGAGTAACTGCCCGAAGCTGAGACCCGCCAGCCGGGCCGCCAGCGCCACGTACAGCGTGGGTACCACGTACCACACGGGGCTGCCCACCAGAAAGATCATGGCGATGTACGCGGTGGTGAGGATGATTTTAGTGCGGGGGTCGAGGCGGTGCACCACGGTGTTGCCGGGCATGTACTGGCCCAGCGTGATATCCTTAAGCATCAGGCGCGCGCCTCCTTTCCGGAGGCTTCGGCCCGCGCGATTTTCGGCGCGGCCAGCGCGAGGATCGCGTCCCGGACCTCGGGGAGCGTATACAGGTCGTCCGGCAGGGGATAACCCGCCTCGCGCAGGCGGAAGCACAGCTCCGCGCCCTGCGGCACGCCCAGCCCGATGGCTTTCAGCTCCTCGCGGCGGCGGAACACCTCCCGCGGGGTCCCGGTCATCACCAGTTCGCCGCGGCTCATTACCAGCAGGCGGGTAGCCAGCGCGGCGATATCGTCCATGTTATGGCTCACCATGATTACCGTCATGCCGGTTTCGGCGTGCAGGCGGCGGATCATATCCAGAATGGCGCGCCGTCCGCGCGGGTCCAGCCCCGCGGTTGGCTCGTCCAGAATCAGCGTGCGGGGCTTCATGGCCAGCACGCCCGCGATGGCCACGCGGCGCATCTGCCCGCCGGACAGCTCGAACGGTGAGCTTTCCGCGATTTCGGCGTAGGAAAGGCCCACCTGTTCCACGGCCCAGCGCACGCGTTCGTCGATCTCTTCCTTGCCGAGGCCCATGTTTTTCGGGCCGAAAGCCACATCCTTGGCCACGGTTTCCTCGAAAAGCTGGTATTCGGGGTACTGGAACACCAGCCCCACGTTCCGGCGCACGTCCAGCAGCTTGACGCCCTTCTGGGTGATATCCGTGCCGTCCACGATCACGCGGCCTTCCGTGGGTTTCAACAGCCCGTTGAGGTGCTGCACGAAGGTGGTCTTGCCGGAACCCGTATGCCCAAGCACGCCCACAAATTCGCCGTCCCCGATGGTCAGCGTGAGGTCGTGGATGGCGGTGGCGGAAAAGGGGCTGCCGGGCAGGTAGGTATGCGTCAGGTGTTCTACCTGGATAGCCATGCGGTCAGCTCCTTCGCCATATCGTCCACGGTCAGGATCCCGGCGGGCAGCGGCAGGCCGCCCTCGCCGAGCATCCGCGCCAGTTCCGCCATGGGAGGCACGTCCAGCCCCAGCGCTTTTAACTCCGTAACGCGGCTGAACACCTCCCGCGGCGTTCCGTCCATGGCGAGCTTTCCGTCGTTTAGTACCGTCACGCGGTCGCACAGGGCGGCTTCCTCCATGAAGTGGGTGATCCACACCACGGTGATGCCCTTTTCCCGGTTGAGCTTGCGTACGGTGGAGAAAACTTCTTCGCGCCCGGAGGGGTCCAGCATCGCGGTGGCCTCGTCCAGAATCATCACGTCCGGCTGCATGGCCAGCACCCCGGCGATGGCCACGCGCTGCTTCTGCCCGCCGGAAAGCATATGCGGCGCGGCGGCGGCGTATTCCGTCATGCGCACGGCGGAAAGCGCGTCGTCGATACGCGGCAGCATTTCCGGCTGCGGCACGCCCAGGTTTTCCAACCCGAAAGCCACGTCCTCACGCACCACGGTCGCCACGATCTGGTTGTCCGGGTTCTGGAACACCATGCCCGCGTGTTTACGCACGTCCCATAGCAGACCTTCCTGCGCGGTATCCAGCCCGCATACCAGCACCCGCCCCTCCGTGGGCAGGTATAGGGCGTTCAACAATTTTGCCAGCGTGCTCTTGCCGGAACCGTTGTGCCCCAGCACCGCGATCATCGCGCCCCGGCTTACGCCGAAGGTTACGTGGTCCACGGCCTGCGGGCCATCCTCCTCGTAGCGGTAGGCGGCGTTTTGCGTTTCGATGGGGTTGGTAAAGTCCATAAAATCTCCTTAAAGCCGGCGGTCAGCCGGGCGTGTTTCCGTTTTCGGCCCCCCGGTAAGCGATTGAATCATCGCTTACCTTGCGCCTTCGTCCAGCTCAGCGCTTCCGCCTCGTCGGCGCGAAGCTGCTCCCGGAGCGCTTCCAGCGTCGCGAAACGGCGTTCGGGCCGTAAATAGCGTAGGTAAGTAAGCGTCAGTTCCCGGCCGTACAGGTCCCCGCCACCGAAGCCCAGCAGGTGCGTTTCCACGGTGGGGCGGCCCGCCGGTGCGGTGGGGTGGCGGCCCTGGTTGAGGATGGCCGTGTAATCGCGGCCGTCCACCGTGGCGCGCGCGACGTATACGCCGTCCGGCGGCAATTCGCTTACGGGCGGATAATCCAGGTTCGCGGTGGGGTAGCCCAGTTCCGTGCCGAGCCGCTTACCGCGCACTGTGCGCCCCCGCAGGGTGAAGGGCAGCGGCGCGCTCATGCGGGGCGCGCGCCCGAAGGGTTGCGCGCGGCGGCCCCGGGCCGGGCGGATGAAACGGCGATCCTCATGGGAGCGGCTCCTTTCGCAAGGGAGAGCGCGGCGGGGAACGCCGGCCGCGACGACCCATTATACAACCGGCCGGGCCTGCGCGTCAAACCGCGCGGCGGCCCGTCAGTACGGGAAGAACATCCGCTGGAGGCCGTAGTAGATTTGCGGGGAATTCCGCAGCACGTAGTTGCGCTCGTTGTCGAACAGCAGCGCGAAGCCCACGAACAGCGAGCCCGCGCACAGCAGGACGCAGACGGCGGCCAGCGCCTTCTTTTCGGGAGTGTTCGCGCGCGTCGCCATCGCCATGGCGCACAGCACGCCCGCCAGCGCGTAGAACAGCCGGAAATCGCACGTGTAGCGAAGGATCGCGCCTGCCAGCCCGTAGGATACGAGCATCAGCGGCAGGGATACGAGCAGCGGCAGCAGCAGCGTCCAATTGCGTTCTCGCCGCAACAGGGGCGTTTCCGCGGGAAAGCGCGCCGAGGCCAGCGGCCACAGCGCCAGCGCCCAGACGACGGGAAACGCCAGCATCCCCGCGCAGGGCAGGGTGAACACGTACCGGCCCGCCGTGGGCGAGGCGTGGTAGCCCGCGGAAAGATACGGAAAACGGTTGTTCCATGCCAGAGGCTCCAGCAGGTAGTGGTACAGCGCCTGCGGCAGCTCCATCAGCCGCACGCGGTTCCAGTGCATATCCGCCACGCTCATCTGGTACGCCTGCCCGAAGTCGAAAACCGAGCCGAAGCGCGCTGCGTTATACCACATCAGCGCCCCTGCGCCCAGCAGCGCGGGCACGAGGAAAGACGCCGCATCCCCGATACGCGCGCGCCTGCGGATAAGCTCGCACACGAACAGCGGGGCCAGGAACGCCGCCAGCATCGGCAGGGCTCCGGGGCGGCTCATGGCCGTAAGCGCGAAGCATACGCCGGACAGCGCGTACTGCGCGTACCGCAGGCCCCGGCGCGGCTGCACGGACGCGTGCAGCCCGAAGGCGACGGAGCCCGCGCAGAAGGTGACGAAGCTCAGCTCCGCCAGATAGTAAAAATCCGCGCAGGCCAGCAGCAGCGGCGCGCCGGAGGCGAAGACCGCCGTAACGCAGCCCAGCGACAGCGCGAACACGCTTACGCCGGGAAGGTACCGTTTCGCCAGTCCACATATCGCGAAGCCGACGAAAACCACGGCCAGCCAGGCCATGATCAGCGTGGCGTCGCGGGAGCCGGGCGCCCGCCCCGTCAGGGCGTGATAAGGCGCGTAGACGGTCAGCACCGGCGCGACCCCGTAATACACGTAATATTTTCCGTTATCATAAGCGTAATCGAAGGGGAAATTCACCCCCTTGGCGACTCGCTCGCTCTGGTCGTAGGGGTTGGTCAGCGCAAGCAGCGCCTCGTCCGGTTCGCGGGGAACGGACAGGCTGCCCGAACGGAGGGCTTCGTACAGGACGGCGTATACGTCGTCTCCCTGCGCGGCCGCCTCGTCGTTGACGCCCTGAAACAGCGGGATATCCGGGCGGATCCACTGCGCCAGAAACAGCATGAACACCATGAGGCCCGCCAGTGGCACCGCGACGATCAGCCGGTGCGAAAGCCGCGCGGGATCGTACGCCGTACGGAAGCCGCCCAGGAACAGCGCGCGCAGGAGCGCCAGCGAGGCTGCGAACACCAGCGCCATGCGGAACGGCTGCCACTGGAACGGCACGCGCGCGTTGAGTGTGATCCCCGTTACGGCGAACAGGCCGTTGTCCTGCGGGTTGAGGCGCACGCGCACCTCGCCCGCCGCGCCCGCGCTTTCCGCTTCGGCGTAGCAGGCGCTCAACACCTGATCGCCCGCGATCAACGTGACGCTGTACGTCTGCTCCGACGTAAAGGCGGAGGCTTCGTCCCGGAGAAACACCGAAACCTGCACGACGCCTTCCCCCTGCAGGTTCACCTGCACGGTTCGCAGGGCGAGCGCCTGCGGGTGGCACACGAGATCGACGAAACGGTTGGCCGCGTTTTCAACGTATACGCCGCCTTCGCTCTGCTCCACCGACACGTTGCTTTCCACGGCGATGTCGCTTACGGATAATGGCACGGGCGTCAGGTTGCGGGTCGTCCAGGCGCGCAGGTTGCAGACCCCTTCCACGGCCAGCGCCAGCACCAGCGCCGCGCCGGTAAGAAGCAGCCACTTTTTCCCGCGCGCGGCACGCGCCCACCGAAGCCGTATGTTCAAAACGGACCGCCCTCTTTCCCGGGTCATCATAGCGTGAGCGAAGGGGATTTGTCAACGCGAAAAGGCCGCGCCCATGAGGGGCGCGGCCTTTTGGGCGGCGGGCCGAACGGCCCGGTTACGCCTTTTTCGCCTTGAGGTTGGCGGCCTTCTTCTTGCGGCCCGCGAATTTATCCTCCAGGAACGCCCACACGTAGCCGTTGATCAGGTTGGCGCTGTAGAGGCCCGCGAGGATGCCGATGATGATCGGCAGGCTGAACTCCCGGATGGAGGCGACGCCCAGCACGTACAGCGACACGATGGTGACCAGCGTGGTCAGCGTCGTGTTGACGGTACGGCCCAGGCTTTGTCTGATGGAGGTATTGACGACCTCCACGCGGCTGAGCTTCGAATAGTCCGGTTTCCGGTTGTTCTCGCGGATGCGGTCGAAGATAACGATGGTGTTGTTGATGGAATAACCCACGATGGTCAGCATCGCGGCGATGAAGGAGCTGTTCATCTGGATGACGTTGCGAAGGATTACCATGAAGCTGTACATGATCAGCACGTCGTGCATCAGGCCGAACACGGCCGCCATGCCGCTGTAGAGGCTGAAACGGAGGGCGATGTACACGAGCATCAGAGCCGAAGCCAGCACGACGCTCAGGATCGCGTTCTTTACCAGCGTCGCGCCCGCCGTGGGCCCAACGTAGCTGGCGGTAGCGTTGGTTGCGTCCATGGCGGGGTACTTTGCCAGCAGTTCCGCTTCCAGACCGCTTTGGAGCGTCTGGATTTCCTCCTCGCTGCTCAGCTTGGGAATGCGGATGTTGAGCGTCGTGCCCGCGTCGCCGGAGGTGGAAACCTTGAAGTCCGTCAGCCCCTGGCTGCGCAACGCGGTTTCCACGTCCGCCTGGCTGAAGGTGGAGTTCATGTTGTACTCGATGTTCAGGCCGCCCGCGAAATCGATGCCGTAATTGACTCCGTAACCCAGCAGGGACATGACGAGCGCGATCAGCAGAATCGTTCCCGATATCATCAGGCATACCTTGGCGTGGTTCTTGATCGTTAATTTCATGTTACTGCGCCTCCCCCGCGGCGACCTCTGCCGCGAATTTCTTCATGTTGGTCACGTACAGCGAGGGATTCTTGAAGATCGTTACCATGCGCGAAAGCAGGAAGCGCGTCACCAGGATCGCGGTGATCATGCTGGCGATAACGCCCAGCAGCAGCGTGGTCGCGAAGCCCTGCACCGAGCCGGTGCCGTAGAACAGCAGGACGATGGCCGCGATGATGGTGGTTACGTTGGCGTCCAGCACGGCGCTCATGGCGTTCTTGAAGCCGATGCGTACGGAGTGGATCATCGGACGGCCCGCGTGCGCCTCTTCCTTGACGCGCTCGAAGATGACGACGTTCGCGTCCACGGCCATGCCGATGCTCAAGATGATACCGGCGATGCCGGGCAGCGTAAGCTGAATGCCGGGCACCACGGCGATGAAGAAGAACAGCAGGACGATGTAGACGCACAGCGCCCAGCACGCCAGTACGCCGGCCAGCCGGTAGCGGACGATCATGATGAGGAACACCAGCAGGATACCGATAACGGCGGCGTTAACGCTGGTGGTCAGCGCGTTGTCGCCCAGCGTGGCGGAGATGGTGTCCAGCTTATCCTGCCGCAGATCCAGCGGCAGCGCGCCGCTCTGAAGCTGCAGGGCGTAGGTTTCGGCCTGATCCTGCGTAAAGGAGCCTTTTACCAGGATGCTGCCGCCGTAGATCGCCTCGTCGACGTTTGGGCTCATGAGCTCCTTGCCGTCCAGTTGGATGGTGATGGTCTTGCCGATGCTCTTGGCCGTCATATCGCCGAAAAGCTGCGCGCCTTCGCTGGTCAGCGTGAAGCTGATGGCGGGCTTGCCGTCCTCGTCCGTGGTGGCGGTGGCGGTTTTCAGCTCCCGCCCTTCCAGGAACACGTTGCCGTCCGCGTCCAGGAACTCCAGCTTCGCGGGGGAGCCGATCAGGTCCAGCACGGCGGAGGGGTCGGTTACGTCCGGAATCTCCACGCGGATGCCCGCCGAGCCGATCTTGGTCACGGTGGCCTCGGTGAAGCCCTTTTCGTTCAGACGGCGGGAAATGATATCCATCGTGTTTTCCAGCAGGGTGTTGAAGTTATAGCCGTCGTTCTTCAACTCGTCGCTCATGGTGGCTTCGTATTCCACGAACACGCCGCCCTGCAGGTCCAGGCCCAGCGCGATGGGCTTGGGCCACGTTTCCTTGGTCACGTTCGTCTGGGGCACCCACGCCTGAAGCTTGTAAAGGCCGCGGCTGTCCATCCACATGCCGTTGAGGCCGACGTAGCCGATGAAGACGGTGACGATCAGCGCGATGCTCAGCGCGATGATCGCCGCCGTGCGGCGGTTCATCTTTCTGCGTTTGCGGTTGTTGACTTTCATGTTTGTCAATCGTCCTTCCCATTTAATGAATGAGGCGGTATGATGATTCCCGAATCAAACGACCCGAACCCCGCCCCCGCGCGGACCCCGCCTGACGGAAGCGCCCGCACGCGCGGAAACGCCCCGCCGCATGGACCCGCGGTGGGAACAGGGTTCGGGGGGAACGTAAGTCAGCCGCAGGCCAACTCCTGCTTGAAAACCGGATAATAGCTGTGCACGTATCGCCGCCGGCGAAGTACGCGGCCGTTGGCGTCCCGGCCCGGCGCCAGTTTGGGCAGCACCGGGGCGAGGCTGAAGAAGAGCACGAAGGGCAGGCACGCGCCGCTGATACCGCGCGCTTCCGGCGGGGTTTCCGGCGACGGCAGCACGGCGGGCAGAAGCACGGCGTTTGATACGGGCAGGTTCGCCTGCGCGGGCTCGGCCGGCGCGGCGGGCGCTTCGATCAGGGCGGAGAGGAGCACGAAAAACGCGAACGCGCACAGCAGCGCACACAGAACGACCGGCCAGCGGCGCGGTTTGCGCATGGATGCTCCCCCTTTCTATGCTTATGAACGTCTTTTCCGCGTGGCGGCACGCGGGAAGCTTTCGTTATTATACCGTGCCGGGCTTGCCCCGTCAAGCGGAAAGCGCTGGGCATTCGCGCCGTCCGGAAGCCGGGGCGTTCCCGCCCGCGCGCGTGCCGCGGCCCGTTTCCGTCAGGCCTTCGCGCCCGACAGGGCGAACGACCGGAGCATGGCGACTCCGCCGCCGCGATATACAAGGTAAAGGGCATTATCGCCGTCCGGAAGGGCGATATCCGCTTCGTACGTTTCCCATACGTTCGTATAGCGGATCGGGATGGAGCCGAGCGCGGGGCCGTCCCAGGCGGTTCGGACGTCGAAGGCGCCGTCGGCGTACCCGCGGGCCTGTATCGTGACGCGGCGCACGCCCCGGCACCGGAAGTATTTGAACCCGATTGTCGTCCCGTCCCGGATATCCGCGACGTAGCCGTCCAACTCGTCGCCGTCGCGCCCCTCCTGCGTAATTCTGGGCAGGCCGGGCTCTCCGGACATGGGGTGATCCGTGCCGGTGAACAGGTTGCAGGCGATGTAAGCCGGGTATTCGCCTTCGCCCCGCAGGGGGCCGCCGTTGAGGCCGCAGGACGTGAGCTCGACCTGCGGAATCGAGCCGTCGGCCCGGAAAGTGATCGGTTCCGCGCACCCCTGACGGCTGTACCACGTACCGTTCGTCTGACGGTGGTAGAAGATATACCACCGGCCCGCGATCTCCACGATGCTCCCGTGGTTGTTGCCGCCGTACGCGGCGGGCTTCTCCGGCGGCTTGTAGGAAGCGATATGGGAATCGTTGTTGCTGATGATCACACCGCCGTACCGGAAGCCGCCCGTGGGGCGTTCGCTGGTCGCGTAACACAGTTCGTGCATAACTGTGGAGGAATAGACGAAGTAATAAAGGCCGCCGTGCCTGCGTATGGAGGGCGCCTCGAAAAACGCGTGACCCTCGAAACCCGTTCCCCGCGCGTATTCGCAGCCCGGCGCAACGAACACGGGCTCTTCCCGGATGGTCAGCATATCCGGGCCCAGCACCGTCGCCATCGCGCCGTGCCTGCCCTTGTCCCCGGGACCGGCGAAACCAGTGTACAGATAGGTGTTTTCACCCTCCGTCAGCACGCCGGGATCAAACTGCGGCTCGTCGCCCGCGCGCTCGCCCAGGCGCGTTCCGTCCGCGTAGCGCACGTAGCCGTGAAAACGGTACTCCCCGGCGGGCGTGTCGCACACGGCGACGGATACGATGTCGACCTTGTCCAGCACGTAGTACAGGTAATAACGGCCGTCCGGCCCCACGGTGACGTCCGGCGCGAACAGGTTCATTTTCCCCTCGCGGTTCAGCGGGTCGGCGGTTTTCGGGTAGATCACGCCCTCGCAGCGCCAGGCGCTCAGGTCGTCCGTCGGCGCGGACCAGCATACGTAGTCGCCCAGGCAGAACACGTATCCGTTAAACCGGTCGTGAGAGCCGTACACGTACACGCGGTCGCCGAATACGTACGGTTCGCCGTCCGGAACGTATTCCCAGGAGGGAAGGTAAGGGTTGTATGCCTGCTTTTTCATGGCCTTTCCATATCTCCTCAACCGATGATTGCCGCGCCGCCGGCCTTAGGGCCGGATGACGCCGGCGGCCCCGTTCCGCCCGGAGGCCGGGCGGCGTGCGGCCGTTGCATATTTCTACTTTGCGCGCTCCGCTTCCTGCCGCGTGCGGACGCCCGGCCCGTCTCTTTCTTTCGGGGGAACGGCAGAAGGCCGGAAACGGCGTTCCAGGCCGCAAGCAAACGCGGGAGAGGACGGTGCAGCCGTCCCCTCCCGCGTTTGCTTGCCTTATGTCCGCCGCTTTGCCCGGCTTATTCCAGGGACTTGCAACCCACGTACGGCGGGAAGGATTCCACGAAGTTGATGCGCTTGGCTTCGGCTTCGGGCACGTCCACCTTGTCCCACTCGATGGTACGCTCGCAACCGGCGTAATCGCTGATGCGGATGGAGCAGAGCTTTCCGTCTTCGCCGCGCTCGTAGGCGGATATGCCGGACAGCGCGATGCGGCTCAGCTCCTCCTGCCCGGCGCGGGATACGATGTGCACCCATTCGATCACGCAGGTGCGCCCGTCGTCGATGATGGTTTCGTACCGCATGCCCACGCAGCGGGGGATGTAGGTGCGCATGAACTCGTACGCCTTACGGATATTTTCGCGCGTGACGGCGGGCTCGCCCTCCGCGTCCCAGCGCTCGTAGCCGCTGAAGATACAGCCCTCGCCGATGCAGCCCATAATCCGGTCCACGTCCACCGCGGGGCAGTGGTGCAGCGCCTCGTAGTACTCGCGCACCGCGCCGGTCAGCAGCCCCGGGTCGCCCGCTTCCCTGTGGGCGGACGTAAACATGGGCTTGCGGTACGCCTGCAGGCCGGGCACGAAGGTGAAATGACAGTACACGCGCACTTCGTCCAGCGTCGTCGCGGTGCGGAAATCGCCGACGATGAACATGGGCACCTGGTTGATTTTTCCGTCCACGACGAAATTGACGACGGCTTCCAGCGCCACGCGGCCGTTGGCGATGGTCTGGATCACCGGTACCAACGTGGCGGCCTGCGCCCCGAAGCGATCCAGCCAGCCGCCGGCGAAGGCGGCGACGCCGCCTAAGCCCTCGAAGCGGCCGTAAGGGACGTCCACGGCGCACTTTTCGCCGCCGAACAGCTTGGTCTCGTGAAAAAAGGTCAGCGCCCTTTCCGTGTCGCCCGCGCAGACGGCCTTCATAAACTGCACTTCCGCCGAATCGTCCCGGACGGGATGGGTGTGGCCGTACAGCTTTTCCAGCCGGCATTCCTTGCGAATCTCCATAATCAGTACCTCCGTTATATTGGTTTTATCCTTTCACCGCGCCGGTCATCATACCCTCGATGATATATCTGGAAAACAGGATATACAGTGCGAGGGCCGGAATGATGCAGGCGAAGATCGTGGCCATGATGCGGGGATAATCGGTGAAATATTCCCCCTTGAAACGTTGCAGCGCAAGCGAAACGGTATAGAAGTTCTCGGTCTTAAACATGACCAGCCCGTAGGCGAACTCGTTCCACGCATGGAAAAACGTGATGATGCCGATGGTGACCAGAATCGGCCGGATTATGGGAAGCATGACGGTGAACAGGGTGCGGGTGAAGGAACTTCCGTCTATCGAAGCCGCCTCTTCCAGTTCCAGCGGTATGGTGGATACGTATCCGTTGGTCAGGAAGGTGGCGGTGGTCATTTCCATGCACACCAGCGGCAGGATCGTGGACCACCAGTGGTTGTTGAAGCCGATTTTCACGAACAGGATATACGTGGGTACCATCACGGCGTGCACCGGCACGAACAGGTTGCACATGTACAGGCCGAACAGGGTCTTGCGGAAACGGAACTCGAAGCGGGATATGAAGTAGCCGTTGATGAACGAGAAAACGAGCGTCAGCAGGATCACGAGCACGGTGATGCGCGCCGTGTTGAACATATAGTGCGGAAGATTGAGGGTTTCGAAAACGTACGCCCAATTTTCCGTGTAGAAGCTTTTGGGCAGCCCCAGGATGTTGGCGGCGAACTCCGTTTTGGTTTTGAAGGAGGTGTAGGCGAGCCAGAGGATGGGGAATATGCAGGTGGCCGCGTACAGGCCGGGGACGCCGTACAGCAGGACTTTCGCGGCGGTTTCCTTCGCGCCGACCGGGGAACGGGCGCGGATATGCGGTTGTTTCATCTTCGTTCGCCCCCTCAGTCCAACGTTTTAATCCGTGCGCTCGCAACCTTCCCGAGGCCGCGGGTAGCGCCCAGTATCAGCAGCATGACGACCATGATGGCTACGGAAATCGCGTTGCCGTACCCCAGGTTGTTCTGCGTGAAAGACACGCGGTAGGCGTACAGCGCCAGCACGGTGGATTTGTAGCCCGGGCCGCCGTTGGTCATGGCCACGATGTGGTCGAAGGCCTTCATGTTGGCGGAAACGCACAGGATCACGCATACCCCAAGCGTTTTGCTGATCAGCGGGAAGGTGATGGACATGGCCTGTCGGAAGCCTGACGCGCCGTCGATGGACGCCATTTCGTAAATGCCGGGGTCGATGGCCGTCATGGCGGACATGATGATGATCAGGTGGAAGCCCACGTACTGCCAGATCATCGGGATGCTGACGCACGTCATCACGCCGTCCGCTTCCCCCAGCCAGGCCCGCACCGCGTCGCCGCGGCCGACCGCGGTTAAAAACCAGTTGAGCAGGCCGAAATGGTAATCGTAAATCAGGAGCCACACGTAGCCAATGACGATAGCGGACAGCGTGACCGGGAAATAGATGACCGTGCGGTAAAAATTCGCGACTCGCGGGCGGATCAGCCGGGAATGCAGCATGTTGGCAAGCACGAACGCGATGCCGACCTGCCCCGCCAGGTTGACGGCGACCAGATACAGGTTGTTCCACAGCGCGCCCAGCACGTTGCGATCCACCAGCAGACGCCTGAAATTACGCAGGCCGATGAACGTCTTCACGTTGATGGTCTTGAAGTCGAAAAAACTGAAATAGATCGCAAGGAGGATGGGAACCACGAAGATCCCGATGTAGACGAGCGCGCTGGGCAGCAGATACAGCGTCATCGTCGCGGCGGAGGGCTTCAGCCTGCTTTTCATCCGTTTGCTCCTTTCGCGGATTCGGAAGAGGACGCCGGCCTTTCCGGCGTCCGGGGGACGGGGGCGGGAAACCGCCTCGCCGCCCCCCGGCGGGCCGTCAGTTCAGGGACGCTTCGTAGTCTTCCTGGTACGTCTGCAGGTCGGCGGCCATTTCTTCGGCCGTCATGCTGCCGGCCAGCACCAGCTGGGAATCGATCAGGAACTGGTCGTTAACGGCGGTGGGAAGGTAGGTGAACAGGGACTTTACAGTGTTGTGCCCGGCGTTGTGGAGGCTCATGAAATCCTGCACCATCGGCAGGGCTTTGGACAGATCCACGCCGCTCAGGTCGATGGACATGGGCGCGGTGTTGCCGCGCTCGGCGTTGAACTGCGCGTAATCGGCGGAAGCAATCTGCTTAATCAGGGCCAGGCATGCGTCGAACTCGTCGCCGGTCACCTTGGAGCTGATGCCGTACGTCTCGGTGGAGGCGTACACGACGGAGATATCCTCGTCCTTGCCGCTGAAGCTGGGCACCAGCGTGCAGCGGGTGTTGTTTACGACGTCCGGATAATCGTCCTTGTACATGGAGATCGTGTTGGTGGTCCAGCCGCCGTACATGGTGCAGAACGCCTTTCCGGAGGCGTAGTTGCCCACGGCGGTCACGTCGTCCAGAGAGTTGAAATCGGGGTTGCACACGGCGGCCAGCTTCGCGGACTCGTTGACCGCACGGATGAACTCGTCGCAGTTCCAGCTGTACTTGCCGTCTCCGGCGATCATGGAATTCAGGAAATCCGGGCCGCAGAACTCATAAATGAAGGGGTTGAACACGGCGACCGCCGCGAACCACTTGCCCTTGTTGCCCATGGATACCAGATCGATGCCCTTGGCGTCGAAATACTGGTCCAGCGCCAGAAACTCGTCCCACGTCTTGGGAAACTCGGTGGAGCCGGTGGCTTCCTTGAGCATGGCTTCGTTGTAGAAGCACAGGTTATAATCGGTAAACTTCATGTTCAGACCGTAAATCCGGCCGTCCTTGTAGGTGCAGCCCGCCAGCTTGTCCAGGTACAGGGAAGGATCGACGTAATCGGTGATGTCCGCGGCCAGCCCGCCGCCCGCGATGGTGTCGAGGTTGGCGTACAGGTAGCTGAACACCATCGGCAGGCTGTCCGCCGCGGCGTACTGCATCATGGTGGTGTTGTAGTTGTCGGGAATGATGGTTTCCTCGATGGTTACGTTGGGATGGTCCGCCTTGAATTTGTTGATCATCGCGCGGTAGGCGGCGGAGGTAACGATGGTTTTTTCGGATTCTTGGCTGTTGCCCTGCATCATGGTGATGGTGATGGGCTTGGTGGTCCAGTCGCCCTCCGCGCCGGCGATGCCGGCAAGACCGAGGATCAGGCTCAGGGACAGGAAGAACGCCAGGAAACGGGACGCCTTTTTCATGTTGGGTACTCCTTTCGTTTGTCGGGTTATACGATCCGGCCGTCCGGGACGGCCGAAAGGATCGTGGAAACGGGCCGGGCTTCGGTTCACCCTTTCAGGGCGCCGGCCACCATCCCGCGGATGATGTATTTTGAAAAAAAGACGTACATCAGCAAAGCGGGCGTCATGGCGATAACCATGGCCGTCATCATCCTTGGGTAATCGATCCGGTTCTCGCCTTTGAAACGTGTAAGCGCGAGCGAGATTGTGTAATACTTCTCTTTGGACAGAAGCACCAGCGAATAGGAAAACTCGTTCCAGCAGTGGAAAAACGAAATGATTCCGGCTGTGACCAACACGGGCACGCATACCGGCAGGATGATACGGAATAACGTCTGCGAAAAGGTGCTGCCGTCGATGGCCGCCGCCTCCTCAAGCTCTTTGGGCACCGTGGTAAGGTAACTGGAAACCAGAAACACCGTTGTCGTCAATTCCAGGCTGATCATCGGCAGAATCGTGGAATACCACTGGTCGGTCATATGCGCCGAAGAAAACATCAGATACGTGGGAAGCAGCAGCGCGTGGATCGGGATGAAGAGGGCGGAAATATAGAGCGAGTACAGCAGTTTCCGGCCCCTGAAGCGGAAGCGGGAGATGAAGTATCCGTTAATAAACCCGAGCAGCAACACGAAAAAGAGGGCGATCGCGGTATTCCGCAGGGTATTGAACAGGTAGTGCCCGATGGGAGTGGTGTTGAGCACGTAAGCGTAATTGTCCAGATAAAACGACTTCGGCAGGCCCATGACGTCGGCTTCGAACTGCGAGTTGGTTTTCATCGTGGAATACAAAAGCCATACGAGCGGTATGATACACGAAACAGAAAATATCAGGGGGAGAAGGTTGATCAGGAACCGTTTCACCCCCTGCGGCACGCGCGGGGAGGACAGGCCGGATGTTGGCGACTGCGACACGGTCAGGCCTCCTTTCTCTGGCGGAACAGAAGCTGAGACGCCAGGACGAGCGTTGCGGTAACCACGAACACAGCGACCGACAGTGCGCTGCCGTAGCCGAAGTTCATGTTGTTAAACGATATGATGTACGTATATACGGCCAGCACGCTGGAGGAGTATCCGGGGCCTCCGTTCGTCATGGCGATGATGTGGTCAAACACCTTCATATTGGCGGAAATGCAAAGGAATACGCATACCATCAGCGTGTTGCGAATCAGCGGAAGCGTGATGCTGACCGCCTTGCGGAATTCGCCCGCGCCGTCGATCTCCGCCATTTCATATATTTCCTTATCGATAGAAGACATGGCGGAAAGCATGATAACCAGATGAAAGCCGATATACTGCCAGATCAGCGGAATGCACACGCAGA
Organism: uncultured Oscillospiraceae bacterium; assembly: GCA_964497495.1. Lineage (GTDB taxonomy): Bacteria > Bacillota > Clostridia > Christensenellales > Aristaeellaceae > CAXXOK01. The sequence continues at coordinate 73,742 of CAZCCZ010000004.1, read as the reverse complement.
TCATCACGGTGCTCGGCTGGCTCAGCCAGGGTGCCACCCGGTCCCCGCAACCAAGCGCTTTCATCAGGCTGGCAAGCAGGCCGAAATTGTAGTCGAACACCATCGACCATACATACCCGACTACCACGGCGGAAAGCGTGACCGGAAAATAAGCCACGGTGCGATGAAATTGTTTGAGGCGGGTCAGGCGGGAATTGAGCATCATCGCCAAAAGAAAGGCGATGCCCAACTGCCCCACCAGGGAGACGCCGACGAGAAAAAGGTTGTTTTTCAGGGAGTTCAGCACGTTTTTGTCCGCAAACAGCGTGCGGTAATTATCCAGTCCGACGAACGCGATGTTCTTGACGCTGGTGAATTTGCAGAAGCTGAAACCCGCGGCCGTCAGAAGCGGCAGGATCAGCATGCAGACGGTAAGCAGAAAACCTGGCAGTAAATAGGCTAGCATGACCCCTTTTCCGGGACGAAGCCTGTCGATCATGTTTTCCTCCATTGGGTTTAATCCGGGGCATTACAACGCCTTCACCGCGCCCACGCAGGGCGCGGTGAAGGCGCATAGAACCTGGATATTGTTCTTGCGGATCAGCGCGTGGCGGCGGCCTGCACCTCGGCGGCACATTCGTCGGCGGTGATCACGCCCGCCATGAAGCTGTTCAGCGAAGCCGACAGGGCGGTGCTCTCCGCAGAGCTGATCAGGCCGCCGACAATCGGTTTGTTCTCATGGCTGTTCATAACGTCGAACAGGTCCACCTGCATCTGCACCAGGTTGGTGGGATCCACATCAACCTGCACAGGGCCGAGTTCGCCGTCCGCAGCCTGATACTGGCTGTATTTATCGCTGCCCATGTACTGTACGAACGCGATGGCGGCATCGAGCTTGGAACCGGTCAGGTTGGCGTTGATGCCCAACCCCTGCGGCGCGGCATAGTTGACGACGGCGGGATCGCCGCTCATGGTGGGCAGCGCGGCTACGCGGGTGCCGGCCGTGATGCCGGGATAATCGTCTTCGTAAGATTTGATGCTGCCGGGAACCCAACTGCCGGAAACGGTGGCGGCGGCGGTGCCCTTGCAATACTCCGCCACGGCCCACTGATCGTCCGCCGTTACAAAATCCTTGTTAAACAACGGGATTAGCGTCTGCAACTCGTTGAGGCACTGGATAAAACAATCGTCCGTCCAGTTGGCCTGCCCGTCGCCGGCGGCGAGATGGTTGATCCATTCTTCTCCGCAAATTTCGTACATGATGGCGTCCAAATAACCGTTCGTGATGAAGAAGCCCAGCTTGTTGCCCATGATCAGCGTAGTGATACCTTTGGATGCGAAGTATTCGTTGGCTTTCAGCATCTCTTCCCAGGTGGTGGGAAACTCGTCGTAGCCGGCATCTTTCCAGAGCTGGGCGTTATAGAAAACGTAATCGTACGTGGTGTACTTCGTGGGCACGCCGTTGATCTGCCCGTTGTTGGAGAAGGTCTTCAGTCCGTCGCGGTAATTAGCCGGATCCACGTATCCGGTCAGATCCACCAGCATGTTGTCGTCTTTGATGGCGCCGTATACTTTCGTATTCAGATACACGATATCCGGCAGATCATTGGCGGCGGCCAGAATGGTGAGCTTGTTGAAAATCTCGCTGGAGCCCAGGGCGGTCACGTCCAGCTTGACGTTGGGATGCTCGGCCGCAAACTCGTCCTGTACCTTCAGGAAGTTGCGGGAACTGGCGACGGTCACGGCCGCCTCGGCCGTATGTTCGTGGATGATCGACAGCGTGACGTCCTCGGTCGTCCAGTCCGCGAGCGCCGTCGCGGACAGGCCCACCGTTACGGTCAGGGCCAGCAGAAGGGCCAACAAACGTTTCATAAGGAAAACCTCCTTTTTTGATAGGTAAAGTATAGCATGCCGTCCGCGTGTATAAAACGACGGATAATTAACCGGAAAAAGCAAAAAAGATCATGCCCGCCGCCGCGCCGCGGACACCCGGCGTAAAAAACATAACGAAAATTGCACAGGATACAAAGAACGCAGATGTTGACAGCCCACCGCATTTCCGGGTACGATGGGGACGCTTACCGAGTGGAACGGAGGGGCGGGGCATGGAAAAACCTAAAAAGCGGAACGCGTCGTACCCGCTTTCCAACAGGCTCAGCCTGCGCGCGCGGCAGGTGCTCCTAAGCATCGTCGTGGGGCTTCTGCCTTTCGTCGTCATCGCGGGAATCGCGTTTTACGACGTATCCGGCATCACGGAAAACGAACGGAACGTTTCTTCCTATTATAATTTGCAAAACGTCGCCAACACGTTGGATTCGTCGATCGCCAACTTCGACGAGATGACGAAATACATCATCGGGAACGACGCGGTGCGTCGCTTCATGACCGGGAAAAGCACGGCCGACGATTATACCGCCGTCGTCCGGGATGCGCAGAACGCGCTGCTGATGCTGCCCTTCAGCACCAAAGCCGTCAACGGCATCATCCTGTATACGATGGACGGCCGCTGCCTCGTTTCCGGCAGCACGTCCCGGCAGATCGCGCTGACGCCGTCGGAAAAAGAGAAGGCCGACCAGCTGCGCGGGCAGTGGTTCTGGAGCGTCAACGAGGGGCTGAACATCTGCCGCCTGCTCCGGGATACGGCGTACGTGTCCAACAACCTGGGGTATATCAAGATCCGTCTGGATCAGGACGTTTTCAACAACAAATTCGTGACGGGGGATTATTGGGCCAACGCGAGCTTCATCCTTCTGGATACGGACGGCGCCGTACTGCTGAACACGCTGAAGGACGACCAGGGCTGGGTGCTGGGCAGCGGCGCGCTGGCCGACTGCCTGAAAACGGAGAACGATCAACAACCCTTCTCCGTTTCCCGGAACGGAACGGCGTACTACCTGATGAGCTGGCGGCTGCTGGACGGCCATACCGTGGCGGTCAGCGTTCTGCAGGCGGCTACCCAGCGGTTCGGCAGGGCTCAGCTTGCCATGCTGCTGGGCGCCGCGCTGATCGCCGTCCTGTTGTTCTTTGTGGAAATGGCTTTCCTGCGGCGATGGATGACCAAACCCCTGATGAAACTCGGCGGCCTGATGCGGGACGTGGAAGAGGGGAATTATCAGGGACGTTTCGACGCGCGGACGAACGACGAGATCGGCTCCCTGGCCCGCAGGTTCAACGGAATGTCCGAACGGCTGCAGTACCTGCGCGATCAGGTTTACCACAGCACGCTGAAACTGAAGGAAGCGGAAATCCACGCGCTGGAGGCGGAGATCAACCCGCATTTCCTGTTCAACACCCTGGACGCCATCTACTGGACGATCGCCGTGAACGATAACGCAACGGCCCTGAAAATGATCAAGGCGCTTTCGGACACGTTCCGCATCACGCTGGAGCGTCCGCGGGACGGGCTGATACCGCTGTCCAGCGAAGTGCTGCATGTCAAGAGCTATCTGCTCATCGAGGAAGCCCGGCTGCGGGAGAAACTGAAATATTCGGTGGATATGCAGGAAGGGCTGGAAACGTGCCTGGTGCTCCAGTTCATGCTTCAGCCGCTGGTGGAAAACGCGATTACGCACGGGATCCGCGGGAAAGAGGGGGAAGTGCTGGTAAGCATACGCGAACAGGACGGAACCCTTCTGCTGAGCGTGCGCAACAACGGCGAGCGAATCGACCAGGACGCGATGGAACGGATTATCCGCGAGGAACCCGTGGGCCGAAGGGGCTACGCGCTTTTCAACATCAACGAAAGGCTTCGCCTGAGCTTCGGAAGCGAATACGGCCTTGCCTGCCGGTGCCCGGAAGACGGCGGCGCGGAATTCGTCATCCGCCATCCCGTGATACGGCCCGGGAAGGAGGGAACGGCGTGAAACTGCTGGTTGTGGACGACGAGCCCATCGTACGGTACGGCATCCGCACGTCCGTAGCGTGGGAAAAGTACGGCGTGGAGTGGGTTGGCGAGGCGGAAAACGGCCGGACGGCCCTGCAAAAGGCCGCGCAACTGCAACCGGATATCGTCCTGTGCGACATCCGGATGCCGGAGATGGACGGCATCGCGCTGATTCACGCGCTCCGGGGCGTGCTGCCTGCCGCGCGCGTGATTCTGCTTACCGGGTACGCCGATCAGGAGTATCTGATGGAAGCCATACGGTGCAACGTGAGCGATTATCTGCTCAAGCCCGCCGGGATGGAACAGCTTCTGGCGACCGTGCTCCGCGTGAAGGGCGAAATTGAAACCGAACGGGAGAAAATGAGCCGCCTTCAGCGAAGGGACGAACTTTTCAACAGCAACCTCTCGCTGCTCAGGAACCATCTGGTAACCAGCCTGCTGGCGGGCAGCCCGGACAGGCGGCAACTGGACGCGTCGCTGACGGAACTGGGCTTCTCCCTGGACGGCCCGTGGTATGCCGTCGCGCTGCTGACCGGCGTCGGGGAGGGGGAGTGGGAACCGCTTCGGGCCTTCGACCAGGCGCTGAAGGCGTTCGCCCCGCTGACGGCCCTCGATCATGGGCGGAACGCGGCGGTGGCCCTGCTGAACCTGCCCAACGGCGACCCGCGCGCGGCGCTGGCCGCGGCGGGAACGGACTGCGCCGCTTTCGCCGGAAGGGGCCGGACGCTGATCGTTTCGGACGCGGCGGCCGGGCTTGCGGAGCTTCCGGCCTGCTACGACGGCGCGCTGGCGCTTCTGGACAGACGGGAGTGGTACCCGGAGGAAAGGGTGCTTTTCGTGGAACACCGGTTGTTCGCGGACGCGGAACCGGCCGATTTTAACGCCCTCCGGGAGCAGCTTTTGCTGGCGGTGCATGACGGAAAAACGGATGATGCCGCACGGCTGGCCGGAAGGCTGTTCGACAGCCTCGCGAGCACGACCCCGCCGTTTCGCCTGTTCACGGACAGGCTTAACCAGATCTGGCAGGCCGTCGGCCTGGCGTACGGCGTTCCGGGGGAAGACGCCGCGCTGCTGGCCGGCACCCCCGGAGCGCTGCGCGAAAGGTTCGTGGAGGTCTGCGGCGGGCCGATCGACCCGGTGCTGCGGTACTCGGGCGGGCTGGTGGGCCGCGCCCTTCGGTTTATGGAAAAGCATTACACGGAAGACCTTTCGCTGGAATACGTCGCGGAAAGGCTGTTCATTTCGCCGACTTACCTGTCGCGCTTGCTGAAGGAAAAGACGCAGGTGGGCTTCAGCGGATGGCTGAACGATTTTCGCATCCGCAAGGCGAAAAAGCTGTTGATGGACAGCGAGAAGAAGCATTACGAAATCGCGGAGCAGACGGGATACCACTCCTATAAGGTGTTCTGCGAGCATTTCCAGCAGATCGCGGGCATGACCGCCAGGGAGTACCGCGACCTGTACCGGAAACAGGGAAAATGAGCGGCCCAACGGAACGGCGGCCGCCGTCCCGCGCGCGGGATGCGCAAATATCGGCGAGTCGTTGACGGGTTTATCCCTTTCGCCCTATAATAAACGCGTCGGCGGGGGTAACCCGCAGCGCCGTTCCATTCTTTTTCGGCCGACCGGGCGTCCGCCGGGGCGTGTTCGCGTGCAGGCGTGGGACGCGGACGGCCTTGTCCGGAACCGGGGAGAACCCCCGCGCGTTTCGGCGGGCGTTCCGGGAACGGGGGAACGGGCCTGCGGGCGCGATGCGGACGATAGGGAGAGAATGACGTTGAGAACGAGAGAAAGCACCGGGATACACAGCGTTTTCCTGCGGCTCCTGCTGGTTTTTCTGCTGATCCTCGTTCCCATGTACACCACAAGCCTTCTGGTCTACCGGCAATGGATGAGAAACATGGAGGACGACATCGCGAAAACGACGGTCGCGCAGATGAACACGTATCTGGGCGACCTGGTCAACTCTATCGACCAGATGAAGCTGCTGCAGTTCGACTGTCTCAACGACGTCGACCTGAACAAGCTGGCGATCCGGTGGGAAGTGATGGATACCTATTCGCTGGTCGTCAGCATGAACAACCTGCAGCAGAGGCTGAACACCATCCGCAACAGCAGCACGCTGATCCGGGACGTGCGCGCCCATATCACGGGCATCCGGCGCACCATCTCCTCCCCGAACGGCGTCAACCTGTTTGACGAGGACCATTTCCTGAACGTGCGCGTGCCCAGGGGCGCCAGCGGCGACCAGATCGTTCAGTACGAAGGGGACTATTGCCTGACCACCCTGCAGGAAGGCAGCGTGTCGGGCAGAAACCCGCTGTATATGATCGAGATACGGCTGGATCGCAACGCGCTCGGGAATTCCCTGAACGCGCTGAACATTTACGACGACAGCCACACCATCCTGTGCCTCAACAGCGACGGACTCATCGCCGACCGGGACGCGAGCCTGGACTATTATACGTCGGATGCCGGCCCGCTTACCGCCGACGGCTCCTTTCAAATGCGTTCCTACCAAGGGGAAACCTATTACCGCGCCGTCGTATCGTCCGCGAAGCTCAACGCGAAGCTCGTCCGTTACATGCCCACGCGCATCATCCGCAGCGTGACCACGACGCCTTCCTTCTGGTTCTGGATCATCCTGATCTCCGCGCTTTGCGTGGCGCTGATCTATTCCCTGACGATCTATAAATACATGCACCGGCCGCTGTATAAGCTGGTGGACGCGTTCCGCGAGTTGGAAAACGGCAAGCTGGACGTGGAGCTGACCCATAACAGCGGGGACGAATTCGGATATCTGTTCGACCATTTTAACGAAATGGTGCGTAAACTCAGCAGCCTGATCGACCAGCTGATCCAGCAGAAACTGCTGACGCAGCGGGCGGAACTGAAACAGCTGCAAACGCAGATCAACCCTCACTTCCTGTACAACAGCCTTTTCATCATCAACACGATGGCGCGGGTGGGCGACGAACACCTGGTGCAGTTTTCGGAACTGCTGGGCGAGTATTACCAGTTCATCACCCGCAACGGAGCCGATATGGTGCCCCTGCGCGAGGACGTGAAGCACGGGCAGACCTACGCCGCCATCCAGCAGATGCGGTTTTCCAAGCGGTTGAAGATCGATTTTCCCGATTGCCCGGAATCGGTGGCGTCCCTGTCCGTGCCGCGGCTGATTCTCCAGCCCGTGCTGGAGAACGCCTTCGAGCACGGCGTCGGCAAACGGACGCAGGCGGGGCGCATCCGCGTGCGGTACCTGTGTGAAGACGACCGCCTGCGGATTTGCGTGGAGGACAACGGACAGAACCTGACGGACGGGCAGATCGCCATGCTGGCCGCCACGGTGACCGACAATTCGGGAAATGCGGAGATCACGGGAATGATAAACATCCACCGAAGGCTGCGGCTGGTCTACGGCGGGGAAAGCGGCATCGGCATCGAAAGAAGCGAACTGGGGGGCCTGAACGTAATCCTGACGATTTGCTACCAGAAGGGAGGCGCCGAGTAGATGTACCGGTTGCTGGTCGTGGACGACGAAGAATTCATCACCGACGGAATGGCCGAGCTGCTGCAGGGCAGCAAGGATATGGACCTGGACGTCTACAAGGCGTACTCGGGCGAGGAAGCGATCGACCTGCTCCGGCGCACGCGCATGGATCTGGTGCTGTCGGACATCCACATGCCCGGCATGGACGGCATTCAGCTTCTGGAGCAGATTCACCACAACTGGCCGAACTGCCGGGTGATCTTCCTTTCAGGTTATAACGATTTTTCCTTCATCTACGAGGCGATCAAGTATTCGGGCACCAAGTACCTCCTGAAAAGTGAAAGCCACGACAAGGTACTCGCGGCCGTCCGGGAAACGCTGGACGAGATCCGCCAGGAGATACAGACCAAGGATCTGGTGCGGCAGGCGCAGCAGGAAATGCACACCGCGCGGGAAACGTTCCAGATCGATTTCTGCATGCGGCTGCTGCACGGCGCGCCGGAAAGCCTGGCGGATACCGAACTGTTCCAGAAGCTGGATATCAAGCTGGATCGCCGCGCGCCCCTGTTCCTGCTGGTGGGCAGCCTGGACCACGCCCCCCCGGACAAGGATTACGCCCTGCTGATGCAGCGCAGGTTTTCCGTGCGTTGGGTGCTTAACAAGTATCTGGGCGGCGTATTCCACGAACTGACCGTGTTCGACGAGGAGGAAAGGATCGTATCGCTTCTGCAGCCCAAGCCCGCGGCGGGCGGGGAAAGCGGCGAGGAACAGCGGTACCGGGAGGCGGTCATTTTCCTTAAAGGCACGCTGGAACTGGTGCAAAGCGCCTGCAAGGCGTCCGTCAACAATACCATCAGCCTCATTTTTACCGACCACTGTGTGCCGTGGAATAAGATCGCGCCCCATTACGAAAAGCTGACGCGCCTGCTGAGCTTCCAGACGGGAAGCGGTTCGGAAGTGCTGATGACGGATACGGAGTTCGACAGCAAGCTGTTCGGCAGCGACGCTTCCTCTGTGCTCCCGCCGGACGACGACGCCGACCTGCTGATGGAAGAACTGCTGGCCCAGCGCTTTGAAGACATCATGAAAATGCAGATGCATTCGGGAAACGAGGAGGGCTGCCTGGCGCAGTTTCGCCCCGTGGCCGATTATCTGCGCCGGGAACCCAGCCGCAACAGCGGGCTGGCGACGGAGGCCTATCTTCGCGTGGCGGTTTCGTTGCTTTCCTACATCAACAACCATCACCTGACGGTGGAACTGGCGTTCCGCATCGGGCAGAACCAGCTTACGCGGCCGGACAGCTTCGCCTCCTGGACGGAGGCGGCCAATTATCTGGAAACGATGATCCGCTGCATCTTCACCCTTCAGCGGGAAGCGGGCAAACGCCGCACGGATACGGCCGTCGCCTACGTGCAGGAATACGTGAACGCGCACATGGGGGAGGACCTTTCGCTGGTGCGCCTGGCCGAACAGGTATATCTCAACCCATCCTATCTGTCCCGCCTGTTCAAGCAGGCCACGGGCGTGAACCTGTCGGACTACATCGTACACGTGCGCGTGAAGCGCGCGGGAGAGCTGCTGGTTGCCGACAATCTGAAAATCCAGGACGTCGCCGCGGCCGTGGGGTACGACACCGCCGGTTCCTTCACACGCTTCTTTAAGAAGACTACCGGCATGGCCCCGCAGGACTACCGTACCGATCATATCCAGAAAAAGATCCCACACCGTCAAGAATAGAGCAAAATGTAAATAGTTGTATACGTTCTTTCCCGCGGGCGCGTTTAACCCGTCGAAGGCTGCGAAGCATCATAAAAGGTACAAATTGTGCAAGTTTGCCCGTTTTGTTATGATATTTTTATCAGGGACGGTTCTGTGAAAGCCGTCCGTCGAAAACTAAAGGAGGTTTCAGGAATGAACACAAGTGTCTGGAAGAAGCTGGTGTCCGTTGTCGTATCGCTCGCGCTGCTGAGCGTTCCGCTCGTAGCCGCGATGGGCGAAACCGCGGATCCGCTGGGCAAGTACGACCCCGCTATCGACATCTCGTTCGTTCGCGCCGTGGACAACGACCTGACGAGCAACGTGCTGCCGAAAACCCCGAACGAGACGATGGAATCCAACCGTTGGATGGATCTCTACAAAGACAAGCTCGGCATCAACGTCACGTACGACTGGACGGTGCAGGGCGGCTACACGGACGACGCCTACAAGCAGAAGATCAACGTTACGCTTGCGTCCGGCGACCTGCCCGACGTGATCCCCGTAACGGCCTCTCAGCTTAAACAGCTTGCGGACGCGGACATGATCGAGGACATGACGCCTTACTTCGAGAAGTATGCCTCCGAACTGACCCGCCAGTGCTATTCCGAGGAAGGTTCCTCCGTGCTGGACTCCGCCACTTTTAACGGCAAGCTGATGGCGATCCCGAACCTGGACGCTTCTATTGAAAGCGCACAGTTCCTGTGGATCCGCAACGACTGGCTTAAGAAACTCAACCTGAAGGCCCCCACCACCATGCAGGAACTGCTGGCCGTGTCCAACGCGTTCGCCACGCAGGATCCCGACGGCAACGGCGTGGCCGATACCTACGGCCTCGCGGTGACCAAGAAGCTGTATTCCGGCTGCATGGGCCTGGAAGGGTTCTTCGCCGGTTACCACGCCTATCCGAACTTCTGGCTGACCGGCGCGGACGGCAAGCTCGCCTACGGCAGCGTGCAGCCCGAAACCAAGGCGGCTCTGGCGGCTCTGGCCGAAATGTATAAAAACGGCGAGATCGACCAGGAATTCGGCGTGAAGGACGGCGGTAAAGTCGCCGAGACGATCGCCGCCGGCAAGGTCGGCATCGACTTCGGCGAGCAGTGGAACCCGCTGTATCCGCTCAACCAGAACTACAACAACGATCCGAACGCGGACTGGATCAGCCTGGCCATCCCCAGCTGCGACGACACCCAGGTGTCCGTGCCGCTGAAGTTCCGCACCAGCCTGTATTTCGCCGTGCGCAAGGGGTACGAGCATCCCGAAGCCCTTGTGGAAATGGTCAATATGCACCTGGAAGAGAACTGGGGCGCGACCAACGACTTCTCCTGGTACTATATGCCCGCCGAGAACGGCAACACCAGCGTCTGGAAGTTCTCCCCCGTTACGCCGTACCCGCCGTATAAGAACCTGAACGCCTTCCTGGAAATCGAAGCCGCCCGCAACGCCAACGCGCTGGACACGCTGAAAGGCGAGGCCGCCGTAATCGAGTCCAACGTGGAAGCGTACCTGGCCGGCGACGGTTCCGTGTGGGGCTGGGACAAGATCTACGGAGTCGAAGGCGTATACAACATCCTGAAGGCGTACCGCGCCAACAATCAGCTGATGGTCGAATCGTTCACGGGCGCGCCGACCGAGACGATGGTTGAGCGCCGCGCCACGCTGGAGCAGATGGAGAACGAAGTGTTCGTGAAGATCATCATGGGCGCCGCCTCCATCGACGAGTTCGACACCTTCGTGCAGAACTGGTACCAGCTCGGCGGCGAGGACATCACCAACGAAGTCAACGCCTGGCACGATTCGCTGAGTGCCGCTAACTAACGCGATCCCTTGACAGGCAAAGGGAAAGGTACCGTTTCGGTTGCCTTTCCCTTTCCTGTTTAGGTATCATGCAACCGCAGGATGTGAATTAGGATGCAGAAATTCAAGCGGGAGATCCCTTTGCACATGATGATGCTGCCGGGCGTCATTCTGCTGATTATGTTTCATTATATCCCGATGGCCGGCATCGTGATCGCGTTTCAGAAGTTCATTCCCGCCAAGGGCCTGTTCGGCAACCAGAAGTGGATCGGGATGGATAACTTCAACTACGTGTTTCACCTGCCCAACTTTCTGTCCGTCATTAACAACACGGTCGTCATCGCCTCGTTTAAAATCATCCTGGGGCTTCTGGTGCCGATCGTCTTTGCGATCCTCATCAACGAAATGAAGGGCAAGCGCTATAAAAACGTAATCCAAACGACGATTTATCTGCCGCACTTTCTTTCCTGGGTGGTGCTGGGCGGAATTCTGATCGATATGCTTTCCCCGTCCGACGGCCTGGTAAACCGTCTTATCAAGGCCTTCGGCGGAACGCCCGTCTTTTTTCTGGGCGACAACCGATGGTTTCGTTTTTCGCTGATCTTCTCCGAAACGTGGAAGGAGTTCGGGTACGGCACCATCGTTTATCTGGCGGCGATCACGGGAATCGACCCGAACCTGTACGAGGCCGCGCAGATCGACGGAGCCAACCGGTGGAAGCAGACCCTGCACGTCACGCTTCCCGGCATGCGTATGGTGATCGTGCTGCTGATGGTCTTAAGCCTCGGAAATTTGCTCAACGCAGGGTTCGATCAGGTTTTTAACCTCTACAGCCCCACCGTGTACGAATCGGGAGATATCATCGACACGTTCGTGTACCGCATCGGCATGCTGGAAGCGCAGTTCGGCGTGGCGACGGCGGTAGGCCTTTTCAAGTCGGTCATTTCCTTCGCGTTCGTCTCGGTGGCGTATTTCT
>CAZCCZ010000004.1:0-61852 GCA_964497495.1 uncultured Oscillospiraceae bacterium | reverse complement strand
GTTTCGCCGATTACCGTATTTTTTAGGGGAGGCGGGAAGTATGCAAGCGAACGTCCGAACCAAACCGTTCGACTGGTTCAATTTGATTAACCTCGTCGTTCTTACGCTGGCCGCACTGTCCTGTCTGGTACCGGTGGTCCACATCGCGGCGGTATCTTTCAGTTCCAGCTCTGCGGCCGCCACGGGCGCCGTTACGTTCTGGCCGGTGGATTTTTCCCTGAACTCCTACGATTACGTCATCAAACGTTCCCAGTTCTGGACCTCGATGCTGGTGTCGCTGGAACGGATCGCCCTGGGCGGAAGCATCAACCTGCTGTTGATCATCCTTTGCGCGTTTCCGCTATCCAAGGAAAAGACGGATTTTCGCGCACGTTCTATCTACGCGTGGTTCTTCTTCATCACCATGCTGTTCAGCGGCGGTCTGATTCCTTGGTATATGGCGATTCGCCAGTATGGGCTTCTGGACAAGATCTGGGCGCTGGTGCTGCCTGGAGCGGTGCCTGTGTTCAGCGTGATCCTGATGCTGAATTTCTTCCGGGAGATACCCCGGGAACTCGCGGAGGCGGCCTGCATCGACGGCGCCGGGCAATGGCGCGTGCTGTGGGGTATCTACGTGCCTACGTCCACCCCGGCGATCGCCACGGTGCTGCTTTTCGCGCTGGTGGGGCACTGGAACAGCTGGTTCGACGGCCTCATTTTGATGAACAACCCGGAACACTACCCGCTGCAAAGCTACATCCAGACCATCGTCGTGCAGCGCTCCTACAGCATGCTCAGCCGCGAGGAAATCCAGCAGCTGGCCACCATATCCGACCGCACGCTGCGTTCCGCGCAGATTTTTCTGGGCTCGCTGCCGATCATCATGGTATACCCTTTCCTGCAGAAGTATTTCGTTAAGGGCATCGTACTGGGCAGCGTGAAGGGATAATAACAAAAACAGGCGGCCACCGTACTTGTACGGCGGCCGCCTGTTTTTCATATCCGGCCGGCTTCCTGCAACGCCGGTTCGCAGCAGTTGTCCAGCGCGCACTGCACGGTACCCCGGAGGAGCTTCACGTATTTCTGGACGACCTGCCTGGGGTCTTCCACCATGCCTCTGCGGATCCAGTCGAAGGCGAGGCCCACCGTCGCGCTGGTGTAAAACGAGGCGATCATGTCGATGTCTTCCTGTTTATACACCGAATCGCTTGCCAGCCTGGCGATGTAGTCCGTGAAGGTCTTATCCGCGATGGTGAATATGTGCCTTTCCAGATACTCCCGCCGTACGGAATGATAAATATGGTTGACGGCGTTCTTGTTTTGAAAGGCGAAATTCATCATTTTCAGAAACCAATCCTCCCACGAACGGAGGTCGATTTCCCCTTTCAGGATGCTGCGTGTCTCGGAGAGAAAAAGGTCTTCCGGGAGCTGGTATATGTCCTGATAATAATGGTAAAACGTCCTTCGGCTGATGCCGCATTCCCGTGCGATATCCGTCACGGTGATCTGGTCGAGCGGATGCTGGTTGAGAAGCTGGATGAACGAGCTGATGATCGCCCTTTTGGTCGGTTGCAACATACCGGTTTGAAAAGCACCTCTTCGCTGATGTTTGATAGCTCGTCCGGCTATCGAGATCGTATTATACACCGGTTGCCCCGCCGTGTCAAAAGCGAGCGCGCCGGGTTCCTCAGGCTTTCGCGGCTTGAGGCTTCTTGCCTGCGAGCGCTTCCCGCTTCTCCGCGCGGTAGGCCGCCCCGAGCGCGATCGGCGTTACGAAGCTCGTGATGATGATCAGCAGCACGATGAACGGCATGATCGAGGTATCGATGATGCCGTATTCCACGCCCTTCTGCGCGGTCACCAGCGCCACCTCCGCACGCGCCATCATGCCCACGCCCACGTTGAGAGCGTCGTTGAACTTATAGCCGCATAAGAGCGCGGAGCCGCCGCAGCCAACGATTTTGCCGAACATCCCGGCGACGATGAACAGGATACCGAAAAGGAGCATGCCCGCGTTCATGTGGCTGAACTGTGTGGACAGGCCGATATTGCCGAAGAAGAGCGGCACGAAGATCATGTAGCCCAGCGTTTCGGCCTTGCTGTCGATATAGGCGGAATCGGGGTTGGTGGACAGGATCAGCCCGACGATGTAGGCGCCCGTGATATCCGCGATGCCGAAGTACCGCTCGCTGACGTACGCGATGACGAAGCACAGCGATATGCTGAAAATCGGAATCAGCCGATGGTGGGGATACTTGCGGTCCAGCCGGTGGAAAAACCGGGAGATCAGCGAGGCGATCAGCGCGATGGAGAAGAAGAACAGGAACATTTTCAGGATTACGAGCCACGGGTTCACCGCGTCCGCCCTGCCGTTGCTCTTGAGCGCCAGCACGATCGACAGCACGACGATGCCGACGATATCGTCCAGTATGGCCGCCGCCACGATGGTGTTTCCGACCTTGGAATTGAGCTTGCCCAGTTCCCTCAGGGTCGCCACGCTGACGCTGACCGACGTGGCTGTGAGAATCGTGCCGTAGAAGATGTTCATCAGCAGGGTATCGGTATCGCTCAGGGCCGCGAAACCGCCGTTGCAAAGGGTGGAAACCAGAAACCCGAGGCCCATCGGCACGATGACCCCGGCCATCGTGATGATAACGGCCGGGCCGCCGATCTTCTTAATCTGCTTCAGGTCGGTTTCCAGCCCCGCGGAAAACAGGATCAGGATCACGCCGACCTGCGCGAAGAAACTGATGCCGGTTTCGCTGGTTTCGTTAAGGATCGTTTGCCCGGGAATGTAATTGATCAGGCCAACCAGCAGGCCGGCGATCAGCATTCCGATCACGGAGGGCATGTTGACCCGCTCGCACAGCTTCATGAAAATTTTGGACGTAATCAGCAAAAGCGCCACCGGAAGCAGTATCAGATAGTAATCCATCTTTACTCGTACCTCTTTCTCTGCCCGATCCTTAAAACTGGAAACGGGTGCAGTCGTATTCGAAATAGATGTAGGTGTCGATGTCGTCGATGGTTTTGAAATCCGGATCGACGCCGGTTTCGCCTCCGTACCGGCATTTGATGTAGGCCGTCAGCAGCCTGACGGACATCGCGTTCATTTTCAGGTCCTCCGCAAGACGCGTTGCCCCCGTGACCTCCGGGGGCTTTCCGGGGAAAATCAGTTTTAGATAGGCCCGGTCATGCTTCTCGTACAATCCGCCCGCCTCGATCTCCAAATTCTCCCAAAACACCGGAAAATCCGGGAATCTCCCGGATTTCCACCGATCAGTATAGCCGCACCCGGCGTTAATGCAATTCCCGATTCGCCTCCGGTGTGAACGCTTTTCACACCGGAGGCGAATTGTAACCTTCCCGGGCATGCCGCCCGTTTGTTGACGCAACGCTTGCGCGGCGCGAGAAACTGTGCTATACTTCTCTTCGACTACGCACCTTTGCCGACCGTACGCTTGTGCCGCGGAGAGCCGCGGCGTCCGTGCGGGAAGACGCAAGGGGTGGACATTAACAAGGAGGGTATCTATCTATGGCTGTTATTTCCATGAAACAACTGCTGGAGGCCGGCGTACACTTCGGCCACCAGACCCGGCGCTGGAACCCGAAGATGGCGCAGTACATCTTCACCGAACGCAACGGTATCTACATCATCGACCTGCAAAAGACCGTCCGCAAGGCGGACGAGGCCTACTCGTTCGTCCGCGACCTGTCCATGCAGGGCAAGAGCCTGTTGTTCGTGGGCACCAAGAAGCAGGCGCAGGAAAGCATCGCATCCGAAGCGCAGCGCTGCAACATGTATTTCGTCAACAACCGTTGGCTGGGCGGCATGCTCACCAACTTCCGCACCATCCGCACCCGTGTGGATCGCCTGAACCAGATCGACAAGATGGAGCAGACGGGCCAGCTTGCTGCGCTGCCCAAGAAGGAAGCCATCAAGCTGATGCACGAGCGCGAAAAGTTGGAGGCCAACCTGGGCGGCATCCGGGAAATGAAAAAGCTTCCCGGCGCCCTGTTTATCGTTGACCCCCGTAAGGAGCACATCGCCGTGGCGGAAGCCCGCGCGCTGGGCATCCCGATCGTGGGCATCGTGGATACCAACTGCGATCCTGACGAGATCGATTACGTCATCCCCGGCAACGACGACGCCATCCGCGCGGTCAAACTGATCGCCGGCAAGATGGCGGACGCGGTGCTGGAAGGCAAGCAGGGCCGCCAGGACGCTTCCGCCGCCGACGAGGAAGAAGCGGAAGCCCCCGCCGCCGAGGAAGCCGAAACGGACGAGCAGGCGTAAGCCGATTTTTATACGGGCGGCGCGCATGCGCCGCTTGTTCCCATGAGCGCGGGAACCGCTGCCGCGCCGCCGACGATAAGAGTTAAGGAGAGAAACCCATATGGCGAACGTCACTTCTCAAATGGTCAAAGAACTGCGCGAGACGACCCAGGCGGGCATGATGGACTGCAAGAAAGCCCTCATCGAAGCCGACGGCGATATGGAAAAGGCCATCGAATGGCTCCGTGAGAAGGGCCTTGCGGCCGCCGCCAAAAAGGCCGGGCGCATCGCCGCGGAGGGCATGGTGGCCGGTTACGTAACCCCGGACGTCAAGACCGGCGTCATCGTGGAAATCAACTGCGAGACCGACTTCGTTGCCGCCACCGACAATTTCGTCAACTTCTGCGCCAAGATCGCCAAGCATATCGCGGCCAAGAACCCCGCGGACGTGGAAACGCTGCTTGCCCAGAAGTTCGTGGACGACGACGGCAAAACCATCACTGACCTCGTGTCGGACGCGACCGTGGCCATCGGGGAGAAGATCAGCATCCGCCGTTTCGCCCGCTACGAAGCCGTAAACGGCGTGGTGGAGACCTACATCCATATGGGCGGAAAGATCGGGGTGCTGCTGGAAGTGGACAACGACAAGCCCGAAACGTACGCCAACGAGGCTTTCCGGACTTACTACCACGACCTGACGCTGCAGATCGCCGCCGCGCGCCCCTCCTACGTCAACAAGGCTGAAGTGCCCGCGGAAAAGCTGGAGAAGGAAAAGGAAATTCTCCGCGCGCAGGCGCTTAACGAGGGCAAGCCGGAGAAGATCGTGGATAAGATGGTCGAGGGCCGGATCGAGAAATACTACAAGGACGAGTGCCTTGTGGAGCAGCCGTTCGTCAAGGACCCGGACAAGTCGATCCGCCAGTACACCGCCGAGGTGGAAAAGCTGATCGGCGCCACCGTGACGCCGGTCAAGTTCGAGCGCTTCGAGCGCGGCGAAGGCATCGAAAAGCGGCAGGACAACCTGGCCGACGAGATCGCCAAGATGCAGTGCAAATAAGGGATATACCGAGTGAAGCGAAGCGGGGGCGCCGCGCCGGGATACCGGCCGACGGCGCCCCCGCTTTTTCCGTCCCGGGGGCAGGCGCGCTTTTCGGTTCTGCTTGACGGCGGGTATCCGAAAGGCTACAATAAACTATCTTTACGTGCGTCATTATCTTCCATCCATTCAGGACTCTTCCAACCGCACGTGAAGTCCATTTTCCGGCGTTCGCCGGAACGAAAGGACGTCATCATATGTTCGGTCATCGCCCCGAAGGCCGTCGCGTGAAACATCTGGACCCCATCGTGCAGGCCACGCCGTACCTGATGCCCATGCGCTGCGACGCAATGGTTTTTCTGAACCACGACGTGGAATACGAACCCCTCGTCCGCTACATCGCCGACAAACGCAACAACGAGGGAGTCAAGATCACCTTCCTGGAAATCATCATCGCCAGCTTTGTGCGGGCCATTTCCCAGGTGCCGGAAGTCAACCGCTTTATTCTAAATAAACAGTATTATAACCGCACGGAGCTTACCTGCTCCATGACCATCCTGATGAACACACCGGACGGAAGCCTGCAGGAGAACGTGATCAAGGTCTTTTTCGACCCCAGCGACACGATCTACGACGTGCAGGCGCGCCTCACTCGGAAAATCGAGGCCAACCGCGAGCCGGAGAAGCCCAGCTTCGCCATCAAGCTCGCTTCCGCCGCACTGGGGGTACCGGGGCTTACGTCGGTGATCGCGGGGCTTATCCGCCTGTTGGATCGGTACGGGCTCCTGCCGGGCGCGGTGATCGACGAGCTTCCCTTCCACACCAGCATGTTTATCACCAATAACGCCTCCATCGGCCTGCACAGCGTATACCACCATATTTACAATTTCGGCAACACGACCATGTTTCTGGCGTTGGGTACGCCGGAGCGCGGATATACGGTGGACGCGAAGGGCGCGCCCAAACGCTGGTGCACGCTGCCGGTCGGCATTACGGTAGACGAGCGCGTGTGCGGCGGCTCGACGTTCGCCAAGCTGTTCACGTGGATGAAGCGGTGCCTCAGGAACCCGGAAATGCTGGACATACCGCCCGAGAAGGTATATTACAACGAGGGTGCGGAATACCACGTGCCCAAGCCGGAATGTGCGGAATCGCCCTCGCCCGTTGGGGAAACCCAGGCGGCCGCGCAGGAAACGATGGCCTGAAAACATCCGAACCGTTGGCCCGAGCTGACAAACGGCGTCCGGCGCAAAGCTTTTGCCTTGCGCCGGACGCCTTGCTTTTTCTCGCCTTACCGCGGCCGCGACTGTTTCAGGGATTCCTGAAACCGTAACTGGGAAGGGGTATCCGCCTCTCTGACCCTGGGCGGGAAGCCCCGGTCGTACGCCGTCGCGTCGTTCCTGTCCACGTCGTAGGCGGCACCTTCGTCAAAACGGCCCGCCGCGTGCGCCAGTGCGCCTTCCCGTAGCTCGAAGGCCTGCAGCGCCGGAAGGTACCGGTTCTGGGATGTCCCGATGCCGTAGGTTTCCGCCGCTACGAAGCCGAAACGGCCGTAATACGCCGGATCGCCGTAGATCAGGATGGCATTGCCGCCCGACTCCCGCGCCAGCGCCTGCGTATGGCGGATCAGCCGCCCGCCGATACCGAGACCCTGATAATCCGGAAGTACGGCCAGAGGGCCGAAGGTCAGCACGGGCAGCTCGCCGCCCGCGTCCGTCAGGATCCGGGCGCGGGCATAGAAAATGCTGCCGATAATGCGCCCGTCCGCTTCGGCGAGGATATCCAGTTCCGGAACGAACGCCGGCGATTGCCGGAGGGTATGCACCAGATAATGTTCGTCGCATCCGGGCGCATACCGGTTCCAGAACGCTTCCCGGACGAGGGCTTCCACCTCGCGGGCATCGGCGGGCTCCTCCCTGCGGAAGGTAACGGTCGTTGGGTTCACGCGCGCCTCCTCCTTTCCCGAATCGGAGACAAAAACGGCCCCCTCGCAAGAGAAGGGCCGCTGGACATGCTGAAAGCGCAAACGCAGCTTTGGTTTACGGCATCCCGTTCGGGACGGACGTAAGCCTTTACTTCAGCAACATCATCACGATGCTGAGACTGACGAACAAACCGGTACAGATCTTGGTAATCAGCGCCAGCTTGGCGTCCATGCCACGCGCCTTGTTCTTGCCGAAAAACGTTTCCGCCGCGCCGCTGACCGCGCCGATGCCGGTGCGCTCGCTGCTTTGCATTAAAACGGTTACGATCATGACGATTGCGGACAGCATCAGCAGAGTGCTGATAATCCATTGTACTACGGACATTTCAAACAACCTCCTTGGGAGTCGTGAAAACAGTTTACCATCTGTACCCTGAAAATGCAAGCGGTTCTTGAAAATTACGGGCGGCCCTGCCGAGCTTTCAGACGGCTACGGCCGGATGCGCTTCGTCATGGGGATCAAAAGCAGTCCCACCACCACGCCGCTTAAGCCCTGCATGGTATTGCCCAGCAGGCCTGCGCCCGCCGCGGCCAGCCCGTAGCCCAAAATCAGCCATTCCGTAATGAAGTAGCCGCCCACCATCACGGCCTCCGCGGCGACGAAGCCAAGCACCTTCATCCATTCGTGCTTCGTGCGCAGCGCAAGCACCGCCACGGCCGCCACGGCGGCTTTGATCAGAAAGGTCGGCAGCAGGTACATGGCATACCCGCCCAGCAGATCGGCAAGCATGCTGCCCAGGGCGGCCGCGGGTACGGCGGCCCAGCCCAGCAGCGACGCGGCCAGCAGGATGAAGCCGTCCCCCAGATGCACGTAGCCGTTGGTCATCGCCATAGGGAGCTTGACGAAGTAGGTTGCCACGAAGATCAGCGCGGCCATCATGCCGCACAGCGCCAGCCTGACGGTGGGGTTTGTTTTCCGGTTCCCGCGGTTTTCCGGCGGCATACGCAGGCATCCCCCTTTGTGACGGATTCGCGATAACGGCAAACGCCGCGCGGCGCCGGGGGCGCACGGCGGCGTTTGAAACCGGACGCTTACGATAATGCGGGTCAGGCGCTCAGCGAAGCTTCGTGTTCGCGCAGTACGCGCAGATGCTTGTCTTCCTCCAGCGCGATGCCGTTAAGCATTTCGGCGGCGCGCTCGGTGGCGGCCTGCGCGGCGAAGGCGCGGTATGTGGCCGCGGCCGTTTCCTCGGCCCGGGCCGCGAAACGCAGCATGCCGAGTTCGTTTTCCAGCAGGCCCTGACGCACCGCGCCCATCAGCCCGCCCGGAAAAAGCACGTCGGAAGCGACGGCGGCCAGCGCCAGACGCTGTTCCAGCGCCGCTTCCAACCCCGTGTACAGCTCCTGAAACTGGGCCAGGTGCTGCTTTTCGTCCGCCAGCATGGAGGAGACTTGCGCGTACAGCGGCTCCTTATCGCGGCCCGCGTTCCGCAGCAGCATCAGCGCGCGCTCGTAAAGCTGGATGGCTCCGCGTTCCATTTCGCAGGCGACGAACAGGGCCTCCTGCGCCGATTGTACTTTCATGATACGGCTCCTTTCCGCAACTTTTCCACATTCAATCCACGGACAGGAAACGTGGATATGGAAAACATGGAACTCCCCGCGTGACGGGGGTTTTACCGGAAAAGGCTTACAATATTATCCTTTTTTGGATAGGTAGGCGTTCAGCTTTTCCACAAGCGCGTCCGCGTCCACGCCGTGCGCGGCGGACGCCTCCGCCAGCGATTCCGCCGTGGCGTAGGGGCAACTCAGGCAGGCCATGCCGAAGCTTAAAAAAACCTCCGCAGTGCCGTCGTCCTGTTTCAGCACCTCTTTGATAGACATCTGTTTATTCACGGTTGCCATGGGTTTTCCTCACTTTCCGTTGTCGAAGCCTTGGAGCTTCTGTGTCATCATACCATCGGGGACGGCGGGTTGTCAACGCCGCTTCCCGCCCTTGGAATACCCGTTTCCACTGCCGGCGAATCCGTGCGGAATCCGCGGGTTCAGCCCAATATGGAAAACATATCCAGCTGGCTGGTTTCAGGCAGGTCTTCCAGCGCGCCCTGCGCGCGAAGCATATCCGTTACGCCCGCGCCCAGATGAGCGCGCAACTTCAAATCCTCCACCGACAGGAACGGCGTGACCCGCGCTTCCACGATGGCGTCCGCCGCGGCCTCCGGGAAACCGTTCAGGGACAGGAAGGGGCAGCGCAGGTCGCTTCCCTCCGGCAGGAAGCGGCGCGGGTCGCTGTGGTACAGGCTGACCGGCAGCAGCCGGATGCCCCGCTCCTGCATTTCCAGAATCATATGAAGGGCGTTCTGCTCCAGTTTTTCCTTCTGGTTCAGGCGTTCGTCCCGGGCGTCGTATTCCTTCAGGCGGTCGGCCAGCGTGGCGTTGGAGAGGATCATCGTGCCCGCGTCGAAGCCGTCCGCACGGATGGTGAAGTACGCCGCGTAGTATTCCAGCGGCCGGTACACCTTGTACCACGCCACGCGCAGGCCCATGGTCACGTAC
This sequence comes from uncultured Oscillospiraceae bacterium, assembly GCA_964497495.1. GTDB lineage: Bacteria > Bacillota > Clostridia > Christensenellales > Aristaeellaceae > CAXXOK01. Next base: position 52,081 of record CAZCCZ010000004.1, on the reverse strand, counting down.
GCCACGGCGTGGCCGCGCGGGAACAGGTACTTGATCTTCTTGCAGCTGTCGATGGCCCACTGCGGTACGCCGTGCTCCAGCATGGCGGCTTCCATTTCCGGCTTGAGGCCCCTGCCCTTGCGCACGCTCTCCATGGTGTCGAAGCTCATCTTGTCCGCGACGCCTTTGGAGATCAGGAAGTTCATGATGTCGTCGCGCGTGCAGAAGCATTGCCCGAGGCGCGCGGTGCCGCTGTCCACCAGATCCTTCGCGTTGCCCAGCCACACGTCGGTGCCGTGGCTCAGACCCGATATGCGGATCAGCTCCTCCATGGTGGTGGGGCGCGTATCCATCAGGATGCCCTGTACGAACGGGGTGCCGAATTCCGGGATACCCAGCGTGCCGGTGGGGCTCATGATCTGCGCGCTCGTCACCCCCAGCGCTTCCGGGCCGGTGAACAGGCTCATCAGGCGCGGATCGTCCAGCGGAATATCCTTGAAGCTCACGCCGGTCAGTTCCTCCATGCGGTGCAGCATGGTGGGGTCGTCGTGGCCCAGGCAGTCCAGCTTGACCAGAATATCGTGCATGGAGCTAAAATCGTAATGCGTGGTCAGCGTGCCGCCTTCGGTATCGTCCGCCGGGTGCTGGATGGCCGTAAACTGGCAGATGTCGTATTCCTTGGGCAGCACTACGATGCCGCCGGGGTGCTGGCCGGTGGTTCGCTTTACCCCGATGCAGCCAGCGGCCAGCCGCTCCTTGTGGGCGCGCCCCGCGTGGATGCCGCGTTCCTCCAGATACTTGGCCGCGAAGCCGAAGGCGGTTTTTTCCGCAAGCCCGTTGATGGTGCCGGCGCGGTATACGTACCCCTTGCCGAACAGTTCCTCGATGTAGGCGTGCGCGCGGGCCTGATATTCGCCGGAGAAGTTGAGGTCGATATCCGGCACCTTGTCGCCCTTGAAACCCAGGAATACCTCGAAGGGGATGGAGTAACCGTCCTTTTTCAGCGGCGCGCCGCACAGCTCGCAGGTTTTATCCGGCAGGTCCAGCCCTACGGCCCCAAGTTCCGGCGGGGTGAAGAACGCCTTGCGGCAGTGTTCGCAGCGGTAGTGCGCGGGCAGGGGGTTGACCTCCGTGATGCCGCACATGGTGGCTACCAGCGAACTGCCCACGCTTCCGCGGGAACCGACCAGGTAGCCGTCCTGCACGGATTTGGCCACCAGCTTCTGCGCGATGGAGTACAGCGTGGCAAAGCCGTACCCGATGATGCTTTTCAGCTCCTTCTGCAGCCGCTTTTCGATCGGCGGGGGCAGCGGATCGCCGTACAGCTCCCGCGCGCGCGACCACGTCATGGTCTCGATACTTTCCGCCGCGTCCGGCCAGAAGGGCTGGAAGGTATCCTCCCCCTTGGGGTGCGCGGGAAACAGGCGAAGGTTTTCCACCTGGTCGGCGATGGCCCGCGGCGCCGTCACCACCACCTCGCGCGCCTTTTCCTCGCCCAGGTAGGCGAACTCCGCCAGCATTTCGTCGGTGGTCTTAAAATACAGCGGAGGCTGCTCGTCGCAATCCTCGTAGCCAAGTCCCGCCTGCAGGATGGCGCGGTACACCGAATCCTGCGGGTTGATGAAATGGGCGTCCCCGGTGGCGACCACGGGCTTGCCCAGCTTTTCGCCCAGCGCCACGACGCGGCGGTTGAACGCCCGTAGCTGTTCCTCGTCCCGCGCCTCGCCGGAACGGAGCAGGAACCGGTTGTTGGCCACCGGCATGATCTCCAGATAATCGTAGAAAGCCGCGATGCGCTCCAGATCCTCGTCCGGCTTGCCCTCCGCCACCGCGCGGAACAGTTCTCCCGCCTCGCACGCGCTGCCTACGATCAACCCTTCTCGGTATTTCTCAATCAGGTGGCGCGGCATGTTGGGGTGGCGGTGGAAATAGTGCACGTGGCCCTCGCTCACCAGGTGGTTGAGGTTTTCCAGCCCCTTCTGAGTTTTGCACAGCAGTACGATGTGGTGCGTGTCGCTCATGCTCTCGCCCTGCACGGCTCCGTCCACGTCGCTTAGTGTGGAGGCGCCCAGCGCGGCGACCTCGCCCAGCAGGATGTGCAGGCACCGGGCGGTCGCCGCCGCGTCGTGCACGGCGCGATGCGCGTTTTTCAGCGACACCCCCAGCTGGCGGCAGACCGCGCCGAGCTTGAAGCTGCGCCAATCTGGGTGCAGCCTGCGGGAAAGCACCAGCGTGTCCATGACCGGGGCGGAGAAATCCGCGCCCATGCGCGCGCACTCGGCGGCGAGGAAACCCAGGTCGAACGGCGCGTTGTGCGCGGCCACGGCGCAGCCCCCGATGAAATCCAGCAGCTTGCGCACGCCCTCCGCGGGGCTTTCCTTGCCGCGCAGCATGATATCGGTAATCCCGGTGATTTCTGTTATCTTGGGCTTAAGCGGTACGCCGGGGTCGCATAGGAGGCTCAACTCCTCCGTGATTTCCCCGTTTTCCAGCTTGACCGCGCCGATTTCGATGATGCGGTCGATAGCCGGGGAGAGCCCCGTGGTCTCGAAATCCAGCACCACCGTGGGCGCGGTGAGCGCGCGCCCGTCCGCGTTTGCGACGAGGGGCACCAGATCGCACAGGTAACCTTCCACGCCGGGGATGAACTTGATGCCGTGCTTCTTGGCCGCGCCGAACGCCGCCGGGAACGCCTGCGTCACGCCGTGGTCGGTGATCGCCACGGCGGGGTGGCCCCACTTCGCCGCCTGCGCCACGATATCCGCCGCGTCGGCGGTGGCGTCCATGGCGCTCATGTTGCTGTGCATGTGCAGTTCCACACGCTTCCCGTCCCCGGGCGCGTGGTCGGACCGCTCCGTTTTGGGCATCTGCTGCATGTCCCGGACGTTGACGGACAGTTCGCCGATAAACGCGTCCTGCCGGCATTCGCCCCGCAGGCGCACGCGAACGCCGTTGACGATCTGCGACACCTGGTCGTTGACGCGCTTTTTCTCCTCGTCGGTGGGGGGCTTGGGCGTCTGGCCCGGACCCGCGCGCTTCATGCGGTAGTTGTAGAATGCTTTACAGTACACGGTGGAGGTGTCGTCCCCCACGGCGAAGGTGACCATCACCGTTTCGCCGCCCTTCAGTTCGCGGGCGGGGGTGACGCCGAAAATCTCGCCTTCCACCACCACCACGCCGCTGTCCTCGCGCAGGTCGCCCACGGGCACCGGCTCGTCCGCGACGGGGCGGCCCTTAAGCACCGCGCCCCTGCTTACGGGGGTTGCGCCGCGCTTCTTTGAGGCGCCCCGGTCGCCGGGACCCGCGGCGGGGGGCGGGCCGCCCACGCCCGGCGTGGGTCCGCCTTCCGGCCCGGCCTCCGGCTGTAGCGCGGCCTCCTCCGGCGGCAGATCCGCGGTGTGCGGGTTGCCCGCGCGGTTTTCGGCTTCCTCCTGCGCGCGGCGGCGCGCGGTTTCCGCGCGCATGGTTTCCACCCATTGCTCGCGCTCGCCGCACTTGATCAGCGCCACGGGCAGACGCAGGCGGAAGATGTCCCACACGGCGCGGGAAAGCTTGTCGTCCAGACCGTTGCGGTGGAAAAACGCGATGGCGAAATCGTCCGGGCACGTAAGCAAAATCCGCTGCCCATCCACGCTCCAACCCACGTCGTCCAGCCAGGTACGCAGTGCCGGGCTCTGGCGGCGCAGAAAATCCTTGAGGACGGGGGTGTATTTGCCGATGTCGGCCAGAAAATCGTCTTTCAGCCCCGGGGAAGCCACGCGCAGGGCCAGTTCCATCTTGGGGAAAAGACCGCGCAGCCGCCTTTCCAGCGCCAGAAAGTCCGCTTCCGGCACCAGCTCGTCGCACAGGAAACTGAAATAGGCCTTATTATCGGCCTTGCGGTAGAGCACGCGCTCCACGCGCAGTTTCCCGCGCAGATGCGGAAGCGTCTCCTCCAGGATGTGGATGAGTTCGGCTTTGTTCAAAACTGCATCTCTCCGTTTTCGATTGAAACGACGAACGCGGGCCGGCCCGCGCGGAGCGGTTCAGCGGCTTTCCGCCTTGTCCCGAACGACGCGCCTCACGCGCGCGATCAGCAGCGCGGCCAGGTCGCCCTCCGCCTTTTCCGGCGGCCTGCCTTTTTCAAAAATCGCGCCCACGGCGTAGCCGCCGTCCTCGGCCAGCCCGCCGCCCGCGAGGCCCACGTCGGCCTCCCGCGCCTCGCCGGGGCCGTTGACCACGCAGCCCATCACGGCCACGGTCAGCGGCACGCGCACGTCCGCGAGCTCCCGTTTCACCCGCTCGGCGATGGCGGCCACGTCGATGCTCGTGCGCCCGCAGGTGGGGCAGGAGATCACGTTGACGTAATCCCGTCGCAGGCCGCAGGCCTTGAGGATGTCGATGCCCGCGGCTACCTCCGGCACGGGGTCGCCGGTGAGCGACACGCGGATGGTATCCCCGATGCCGTGCAGCAGCAGGCTTCCGATGCCCACGGCGCTTTTCACGTTCCCGTCGCCGGGCAGCCCCGCTTCGGTAACGCCCACGTGCAGCGGATAATTCGTGCGGGCCGCGGCAAGCTCGTTGGCGGCCACGGTCAGGGGCACGTCCGCGGCTTTCAGGCTCAGCACGATGTCCGAAAAGCCCGCGGCTTCCAGCAGCATCGCGTGTCTCAGCGCGCTGTCCAGCATGCCACGCGCGGTCACGCTGCCGTCGCGGCGGAGAATGTCCTTTTCGATGGAGCCGCTGTTGACCCCGATGCGGATGGGCGCGTGATGAGCCTTGGCACAGTCCGCCACCAGCCGTACTTTCTGCGCCGAGCCGATGTTGCCGGGGTTGATGCGCACCTTCGCCGCGCCAGCTTCCAGCGCCCCCACCGCGAGATCCGCGCGGTAATGGATATCCGCCACGACGGGTACGGGCGAGCCGTCCACGATCCGGCGAAACGCGGGCAGGCACCGATCGTCGTATACGCTGACGCGCACGATGTCCGCCCCCGCCAGCGCCAGCGCGCGTACCTGCTCGAGCGTTTTAGCCGCGTCGCGGGTGTCGGTGTTGGTCATGCTCTGCACGGTCACGGGCGAGCCGCCGCCGATGGGCACGGCTCCGATTCGGAAAGCGCGCGTGGTACGCATGGGTTCACTCCTTTTCCCGTGTGATGTAAAGCGGGCGGCGCTTGGATTCCAGATAGGTCTTGCTTAAGTACTGGCCCAGAATTCCGATACAGAAAAGCTGAATGCCGCCCAGCAGGAGAATGATGCAGATCATGGCGGGGAAGCCCGCCACCGGATCGCCCCAGATGATCGTTTTGATGAAGAAAAAGAGGATCAGCACGAACGCCAGCAGGCAGAAGGCCAGGCCCATGACGCTGGCGATGGCCAGCGGCGCGGTGGAAAAGCCGATAATCCCGTCCAGCGAGTAGAGCAGCAGCCGCCAGAAAGACCACTTGGTTTCCCCGGCCGCGCGTTGCACGTTTTCGTATTCCAGCCATTTGGTCTTAAAGCCGACCCAGCTGAAAATGCCCTTGCTGAAACGGCTGACCTCCTTGAGAGAGAGAACGGCGTCCACCATGCGGCGGGTCATCAGGCGAAAATCCCGCGCGCCGTCCACGACCTCGGTCTTACTGATATGGTTGATGAGATGGTAGAACCGCCGGGCGAAAAAGGAACGCAGGGGCGGTTCCCCCTTGCGGGAAACGCGGCGGGTGGCGACGCAGTCGTACGCGCCGGTTTCCAGCTCTTCCAGCATCTTGCCCAGAAAGGAAGGCGGGTCCTGCAGGTCGGCGTCCATCACGGCGACGTAATCGCCTACGGCGGCTTCCAGGCCCGCGTACATGGCCGCTTCCTTGCCGAAATTCCGGCTGAAGCTGATGTAGTGCACGCGCGCGTCCCGTTCCCGCAGGTCTTTTAGCCGCGAAAGCGTGCCGTCGTCGCTGCCGTCGTCCACGAACCACCACTCCGCCTCGGCGGGCAGGCCCGCGAGGGCTTCCGCGCACGCGGCGTAAAACAGGGGCACGGCTTCTTCCTCGTTATAACAGGGGACGACGACGCTTATGCGCTTCATCAAAGGGCCTCCGTTTCGTTTTCAAACCGGCGAAAAGGGAACGCCCGCGCACGGGCTTCGAGCGTTCCGGCCGCACCCATCATAGCACGTTTTGGCGGCGAAGGGAAGCGCGCGGAGGGGGAAAGGAACGGGCGAAAAGGCCGGGCGTCCCGCGGCGAACGCGCCGGAAAACAAGGAAAAAACCGCCCGCATATCATGCGGACGGCTCAAAATACGGTTCAATTCCTTATTTCGACGTGGCGGCGGCGTAGGCTTCGAAGAATTCCGGGCAGCTCCACGTGCCGCAGGCGCTTACGGCGTCGTCGCCCACCATCATCTGGAGGATCAACCCGTTATCCAGCGCGAGCTGCAGGCTGCGGGTGTCGTCCGTGCCGGAGGAGGCGTTTTCGTAGGTCGCGTTTTCAAGCAGCGTCTGCACCAGGCTCTGCGCCGTCGCGGGGTCGTCGATGATGCCCGCGCCGGTCATTTCCAGCGCGGAAACGTGCGGTGCGGAAGCCAGCGTGTCTTCCAACGTCTCGCCGCCCAGCACCGCCGTGCCCGCGAAGCTCACGCGCTGGAACAAGCGCAGCGAGCCGTTAACGTAGGCCGCCGCCGCGGCGCCCTCCATGCCCGAAACCGCGTATACGGTATCGCCCGCGGAAACGGTGTTGCTGACGATTCCGCCGGCGCTCAGCCCCGGCTCCAGCGTATATTCCGTAACGTCGCCCAGACTCGCCCCCAACAGGGCGGGATCCATGTTGGTGGGGCTGATGAGCATGCGGTAAACGGCGTTCCCGACCATGACCAGCGGAAAGTTGCCGTTGCGTTCCGCGGCGTAGAGGTTGCGGTAGGTGGCGGTGTTTTCCGATACTCCACCCACGCTCACGCTGCCGGAAGGCACGTCCAGCGCCTGCAGGCGAACTCCCGTGTTCATGGGGCCGCCGGCCGTGCCGCTGCTGAGCAGCGCGTTCCTGCCGGCCGCAGGATCAAGCATGGGCCACGCGGCCCACAGCCCGACCGTAAGGCACAGCGCCACCGACAGGCAGGCGGCCAGCGTGGGCCGGAAGCGTGCGCGGAACGCGCCCTCCCGTTTTTCGGCGGCGAGCCTGATTTTGTTGTACAGGCGCTGATCGGCGTTCAACCCGCCCAAATTGCGTTCGGCGATCTCCGGCAGTCTTTCCAGCCGATTCATTGCGCGTCCCCTCCCTGAAAAATGCTCTCCAGCTTCTTGCGCCCCCGCGAGAGGCGGCTGGATATGGTACCCTCCGGCAACCCCGTGATTTCGGAAATCTCGTTGATGCCGTAGTTCTGGTAGTAGTGCAACAGGATCACTTCCCGAAACGGCGCTGGCAGCCGGTGTACGGCGGACATCACGGCTTCTTCGTCGTCCCGGCGGGCGGTCGCGTCCGGCGCGGGGATCAGCTCGAAGGCCGGGCCGCCCAGCACCACGCGCCGGGCCCAGGAACCGCGCCACAGGTCGCGGCATCGGTTAAGCGCCACCTTCAGCAGCCAGGCTTTCTCCCGGCCTTCTTCCAGGTCCGGCGCGTTGACCATCAGGCGTACGAACACATCCTGACATACGTCCTCGGCTTTTTGCCGGTCTCCCAGATAGAAGTAGCATACGCGTAGCACATCGGTGGCGTATTTCTCGTACAGCGCCTCGAAATCGGGCATCGCAGAGCCTCCATCACCGCCTTGCGCCGGTGGCGCGGCGGGCCATTCTGCTCCACTACATAACAACGGGCGACCAAGCCCGTTTCATGCAGGGGGAGCGAAAAAATCGGAAACGTTTTTACATGCCTGGCAAAGGGTTTCCGGCGCGGCGGCACGTCCCGATTGTAACATTTCGCACCGGACGGCGCAAGCGCGCGCTTTGCGGTTTCATCGGAACTGTGCTATGATGGACTGCGATAACGCGGCATCGAAGGAGGACGGCGGCATGGCGGACGCGATGACCAGGGCGGAGGCCCTTCAACTGTTGAAAAAGTATAACCGGGAACCGTTCCATATCCGGCACGCGCTCACGGTAGAGGGCGCGATGCGCTGGTTCGCGCAGGAGCAGGGTTACGGGGACGAGGCCGATTTCTGGGCGACCGTGGGCCTTCTGCACGATATCGACTTCGAGCTGTACCCCGAACAGCACTGTACGAAGGCGCCGGAACTGCTGCGGGAAGCGGGCGCGGGGGAACGGCTGATCCACGCCGTATGCTCCCACGGCTTCAGCCTCTGCTGCGACGTGAAGCCCGAACACCCCATGGAGAAGGTGCTTTTCGCCGTGGACGAGCTGACGGGGCTGGTGGGCGCGTCCGCGCTGATGCGGCCCTCCAGAAGCGTGGCGGACATGGAAGTTTCCAGCGTGAAGAAAAAGTTCAAGGACAAGGCTTTCGCTGCGGGCTGCTCCCGGGACGTGATCCGCAAGGGGGCGGAAGAACTGGGCTGGGAACTGGACGAGTTGTTTTCCAAAACCATCCTCGCCATGCGCTCCTGCGAGGAGAGTGTGAACCGGGAGATGGGGGAATAGCCGTTTCATATCCAAACACCGGCGGGACGTTCGCGCGTCCCGCCGGTGTTTGGTATACGTAGAATATTCGGTTGTTACGCGACCTTCGCCGTCAGCTTGACCTCGATGTTGCCACGCGTGGCGTTGGAATACGGGCATACCAGGTGCGCCTGCGCCATCAGATCGTCCGCCGTGGCCTGATCCACGCCGGTGAACACGCCCTCGATCTCCGCCGCCAGCGCGAAGCCGCCCGCCTCGTTGCGGCCGATGCCCACGTTCACGTGCACTTCCGGCTGGGGAACGGTCAGCCGTTTCAGCTTGAACACGTGCTGCAGGGCGCTGCCGAAGCAGGCCGAGTAGCCCGCCGCGAACAGCTGCTCGGGGTTGAAGCCCACGGCCTTGTGGCCGGCCAGCTCGGGGGGCAGGGCCATTTCGAAGTTGACGGGGCTGCCGTCCACCTTCACCTGTCCGTCTCGTCCGCCGATGGATACCGCCTTGGCCTGATAAAGTATTTTCACGGAAATCTCTCCTTCCGAATCGTCAGCGTTCCGGGTTCCCGGTGCCTGCTTCTATTATACCCGGCCCGGCGGATGTTAAACGCATACTTTGGTTTATTCCCGGGGCGAACAGGCATGTTCATAAACTATTTACACCGTTCGGGCGCAAGCTTTGTTATAATGGAAGGCGGAAACCGGCGAAGGAGGCTTGCGAATGATCGAGGTTCAGGGCGTGAGCAAGCGCTACGGCGGCGTGGAAGCGCTGAAAAACGTAACGCTCACGGCGCCCAGAGGAAAGGTGCTGGGCCTGCTGGGGCAGAACGGCGCCGGCAAGACCACGTTGCTTAACATCATCACCGGCTATCTGGCGCCGACGTCCGGCCGCGTGCTGATCGACGGGCACGACCCGCTGCTGGAGCCTGAACCGGCCAAACGGGAGTTGGGCTACCTGCCGGAGCATCCGCCGCTGTATGATGAGATGACGGTGGAGGAGTACCTGCGCTTCGTGGCGGCCCTGCGGCTGGTGGAAAACGGGGCGGTTTCCGCACACGTGCGGGAAATCATGTTGAAAACCGGCCTGATCGAGATGCGGGAACGGATGCTGGGGCACCTGAGCAAGGGCTACCGCCAGCGCGTAGGCGTGGCGCAGGCCCTGTGCGGCGATCCCGAAACGCTGGTGCTGGACGAGCCCACGTCGGGGCTGGACCCCAAGCAGATCACGGAGATTCGCGCCTTGATCCGCAAGCTGAGCCCCGGTAAAACGATCCTTTTCTCCTCGCACAATCTGGGCGAAGTCCGACAGCTCTGCGACCACGTGGTGATCCTGCACCACGGCGAGGTAAGGCTGGACGCGCCCATCGGCGACATGGGGCAAAGCGATACGGTCACGGTGCTGTGTACGGTGCAGGGCAGCGAAAAGCGGCTGGTTTCGGCCATGAACCATCTGGACGGCGTGCGCTCCGTTTCCGTTAAACCCGATTCCAACGGCGAGGAGGTATCCCTCGCCCTCTCCTTCGATAAGAACGCGATGCCCGAAAAACAGGTGTTCACGCTGTGCAGCGCCCTGAGTGCGCCCATTCTGCGCATGGCGCGCTGCGAGGACGACCTGGAGCAGGTGTTTCTGCGCGCGATCTCCGAATAAAATCTGCATTTCCGGGGGGTTTTCAGGTTGCAAACCGTATTCAAACGGGAATTTCTAGCTTATTTCCGAACGCCGATCGGCTATGTGTTCATCGGCGTGTTTACGGCGCTGACCGGTGTGATTTTCTACCTGAACAACCTTTCCACGCTTACCGGCGAGCTGCTGACCTTCCTTTCGCAGCTAACACTGCTGGTGATGCTGCTGACGCCTGTGCTGACCATGCGCCTGCTGTGTGAGGAACGCCAGCGCCGCACCGACCAGCTGCTGCTCACCAGCCCCGTTTCCCTGGGGCGCATCGTGCTGGGCAAGTATCTGGCCGCCTCGGCGGTACTGGCCATCACCATCGCGCTGACCAACGTGTGCACGCTCGTCATCGCCATTTACGGCACGGTGTACCCGGGCGAGTGGTTCGTGGGCTACCTGGGGTTCACCCTGCAGAGCATGAGCTTTCTGGCGCTGGACCTGTTCGTGACCGGGTTTACCGGAAACCAGGTGTCCGCGGCCGTGGTCGCTTTCGCGGCCAACTTTCTTCTGTGGATGATCGACCTGCTCGCCGACAAGGTGCCCGCGGGGTTCTTCGCCGATGCGCTGGGCTTCGTAAGCCTCTATAACTGGTATAAACCGTTTGTTATCGGGCAGCTGAGCTTCTCCAGCCTCCTGTACTTCGTCACCTTCATCGCCGTGTGCCTTACGGCAACCGTGCGCGTGATGGACGCGAGGCGTTTCTCGCAGGGAGGCGCGGCATGAGCGGCGCACGGAGGGCGGCGGGCCGTTTCCTCGGGCGGCTTTTCGGGCCGTTCGTACGGTTTTTCGCGGCGCGCGGGAAGGCGCTGGCCGCGGCGCTGCGCAGGCCCAAATGGCGGCACGGCGGCTACGGCGCGGCGTTGCTGACCGGGTTCGTGGCGGTGTGCGTGCTGCTGAACGTGGGCGTGAGGAGCCTGGAAGAAACGTACGGCTGGACGCTGGATTTCAGCTTCAACGGCTACGCCTCCACGGGCGCGGAGACCCGGAAGGTGGCCGACGCGCTTGAACACCCCGTTCAGCTTTATCTGCTTTACCAGAACGGGAATCTGGACAGCCAGCTGGAACGGGTGCTGGAACGGTACCGCCTGCTTTCCGACCGGATCACGGTGCTGCCTACCAACATCGCCCAGAATCCCGGCGTGCTGACCCGCTTCAAAACCAGTCTTTCCAGTGCCGACGACGCTTCCGGCACGGCTGAGGATACCAACGCCGTGGTGGTTAACTGCGACGACACGGGCCGCTACAAGGTGCTGACGTACAGCGATTTCGTCACCAAGGGGTATAACGAGGAGGAAGGCACCTTCGAAAACGCCGGGCTGGCTTACGAAAAAAAGCTGACCGAAGCGCTGGTATACGTGACCCAGGCCGATATTCCCGTGATGGGCATCCTGCAGGGCCACGGGGAACTGACGGAAAAGGAGCTTTCCAACCTGACGGATTATCTGCAAAGCAACAGCTACGACAGCCGGGCCGTGGACCTGCTGGCGGGGGATACGCTGGACAACGTGGACCTGCTGCTGATCGCATGCCCCCAGAAGGATTTGAGCGACGACGAGCTGACGAAGATCAAGGCTTTCTCGGAAAACGGCGGCAGCCTGTTCGTAATGCGGGATTACACCGACCCTTCCGATTTGCCTGGCTACTACAGCCTTCTGGCCAGCTACGGCGTGGTGCCCATCCCCGGCGTGGTGGTGGCGGGAGAAGAGGATACCGGCAGCTACTACGGCGAGCGTATCTACCTGCTGCCGTATTTTAACCAGCTGGATATGACCGGGCCGCTGATTTCTGGCAGCATGGACGTGCTTCTGCTGGCGGGCGCCTGCGCCTTCCAGACCCCGGAGCAGACGGACGGCGCCCTTTCCGCGGCGACCGTGCTCAAGTCCGGCCCCAACGCCTACGTTCGCGACCCGTCCGACGGCAACACCTCCATTGACTATCAGGAAGGGGACGTGAAAGGCGAGTTGACGCTGGCCATCCTGTCCGGCCGGATGCACGCCAACGGAACCGTGAGCCGGCTGTTCGCCATCGGCAACAGCACGGTGTTTACCGACGAGTACATGTACCAGCGCACGTTTAACGAGGCGTTCATTCTGCAACTGATGGGCGAACTGCTGCCGCAGAAGACCGTATCGCTGGATATCATGGCCAAGTCGGCGTTCCATCCGGGCCTTAAGGCGGGCACCGTGAACGCGGGCATCGCGCTGCTGGTGGCGCTGCCGCTGACCGTGTTGTTGGCGGCGGTGCTGGTGCTGGGGCCGAGAAGGAACCGGTAAACGGGGGGCCGCGGTTACGCGCGCGGCGGCGCATGAAGGAGAGATGCCGTACCTGCGGGCACGGGCAGGGGCTTTCCGCTCGCCCCTGCACCCTTCGGAGGCGGCTTCAAACATTGTTGGTCGTACAGGAGCGGGGGGCCGTGCCTGCGGGCACGGGCAGGGGCTTTCCGCTCGCCCCTGCACCCTTCGGAGGCGCCTTCCTGTAGGACAGGCTGCACAGGAGCGAGGAACCGTGCCTGCGGGCACGGGGATGGGCAAAGGCTTTCTGTAGAGGATGTGGAAAGCGAAGCGGCGACAGGGCGAGATACGGTTGTATCAACGGGAACGACCGGTCGTCCTTAACATGAATAACGAGGGCTTATGGAAGAGAACGGCTTGAAGCGCCCCGCCAAGAAAACGGAGCAGGTCCGGCCGCCGCGGAAACGGCGGTTCTCGCGGCGCGTGCGGTGGATGCTGTTGCTGGGCGCGGCGGTGATCGTTGCGACGGCTTTCGTGGTGTTGTTGCCGACGATCCAAAAGCGGTTCCCCGGCGAGCTGACAAAGAACATGAAGGCGGAACTGACCCACAAAACCCTTGAAACCGGAGACGTGAAAGTGCTGGATACCATCACGGTCACGCACGCGGACGGGGAAAGCTATACCCTGCTCTACCGGGACGAGGAACTGTACTTATTACGCGAAGACGGCGATACGGAAATCGTCAACGAGAGTTACACGGACGAGATCGTCGCCGCCGCCACGGAAATAGCCGTGTCCGATACGGTGGCCGGGGACGCGGACGAGGTGCGCGGGCACCTTGCGGACATGGGGCTGGACCCGCCGGAGATCACCGTGAAAGTAGGGTACGCCAACGGCCGCGAGGTGCGGATCAGCGTGGGGGTTCAGGTGCCGGGCACGACCTACCATTATTACAGCTGGTCCGGCGACGACGGCGTGTACATGTGCGACAGCGGTATTTACGATGCGTTCGAATATACGGCGCACATGCTGCTGCCCGTGGAGCAGCCCGCCATGACGCCCGCGTTGATCGACCGTGTGAAGCTGACCACGGCTGCCGGCGGCAAAATGGAATGCTCCTTCGCCGCCGACGGGGACGGCGCATATCAGGGCACGCTTCTTGTTCCTTACGTATATCCCATGGACGGCGACGCCGCCACGACGCTGCTCAACGCGCTGAAAAATTTCCGGCTGGGTACCAAGATGGATACGGTTACCGCGGACAACCGCGCGCAGTACGGCTTCGACGACCCCGCCGTCGTGCTGGACGTGCACCAGCGGGCGGGTGCGTCCGGCCAAGTGGATGCGGGCGGCGTGCTGCAAACGTCCGCAACCGGGGAGCAGAGCATCCGCCTGATTCTCGGGGCGAAAGACGGTGAATTCTTCTATTACTGCGAATACGCGGGCGACTGTTACCGCGTCAGCAGCTTCCTGGTCTCCACGCTCGTAAACGCCGCGCCGGAGAACTACGTAAGCCGCGCGCCCGCGGACATGGGCGCTTCCCGCGTGGCCTCGATCCTCTTTTCGGGAAACGGCAAAACGCTGGACGTGCGGGCGACCTATACGGAGCACGTGCTGGAGAACAACCAGATCGAAACCGATGCGGACGGAAACGTTGTCTACGACGTCGCCGCCACCGCCGACGGGGAACCGCTGGCGGCCGATGCGTTTTCCTCGCTGGTGGAGCGACTGAAGGGCATGACCGTTTCCGGCAGGCCGAACGCCGGCGAACAGCCTTCCGGCGAGCCGCTGTGGACGCTGACCGTTACGACCGTCGGCGGCGCGGCCCGCACGCTGGCCGCCTACCCGCAGGACGCCTTCAACGTTTTGCTGACGGTGGACGGCGTGGCTCTGCGCACCCTCAACGACGAGGCGATCCGGATCGCTCTGGCAGAGCTGTATCCAGAGTAACCGTGGGAGCGACGTGCGCGGGCGGTACGGTAAGAAGACAAGAAAAGAACCGCGCGTGACAACGCGATTTGAGCTTTCCGAAAAGGCCCGCCCGCGTTGTAAGCTACGGGATGGCACGGAGTATCGCTGACGAACGAAAGAGCCGCGTTTGACAACGCGGCTCTTCTTGACGCTGAATTTTCCGCGGGGCGGAGACTTTACGCCTTCCCCCTGATGTAGGCGACGATCGTGTCCACGGCCGCTTCCGGCGCGACCCCGCTGGTGTTGAGCATGAGGTGGTAGTTGCTGCGGTGGCCCCAGTTGCCGTCCGCGAAGAAGTTATAATACCCCTGCCGCTGCTTATCGACCTTGCGCACGCGCTCCTTGGCCTGGTCGAAGGGAAGGTTCTCCACCCGCATGATGCGTTCGATGCGGGCGTTCACGTCCCCGTACATGAACACGCTTACCAGCTCCGGATGCTCCTTGAGCACGTAGTTGGCGCAGCGCCCCACCATGACGCAGGGGCCTTCCAGCGCGATTTTGGCGATAGCCTCGAATTGCGCCAGAAAGATGCGGTGGTTCAGCGGAAGCTCCGCTTCGCCGCCCAACGGCGCGTCCGTAACGGGGAACAGCGAGAACAGGTAGCTGGGCGCCGCCTTCTCGTCGTGATTCTCAAACAGTTCCTCGCAGATGCCGCTGTTTTTCGCGGCCAGGGTAAGGATTTCCTTGTCGTAGAAGGGCACGGAAAGCCGCTGCGCCAGCAGTTTGCCGATCTCGCGCCCGCCGCTGCCGTATTCGCGGCCGATGGTGATAATCGCCTTCTCCGCGTTCATGCCGTCACCCTCCCGTTGTGTTTGATTCCACGCGCCGTCCCCGACGCGCGTAGTATACCGCAAAGCCTGCCGTTTACTGGGCGGTCTTCTGCGGTGATTCAGTTCCCGGTCGCGGGTTTCCGTCTCTGCGTTAGTTACAGTATACAACACAAACGCCGTAAAGTAAACAGGTTGCGCGTAATCGGCCCGGACGCGGCGGCGTTTTGCGCCGCGTTTCCCGGCGGCGTCACGCGGGCGCGGGCGTCACTCGTCCTTCGGGGGTTCCTCCGGGGTCTTGAGCCGGGTGAAGATCATGCGCCCGGCGCTGGTTTGCAGCACCGTGGTTACCACGGCGGTCACGCTTTCGCCCACGAAGCGTCGTCCGTTATCCACCACGATCATGGTGCCGTCGTCCAGATAGGCTACGCCCTGCCCAGGCTCCTTACCTTCGCGCACGATCTGAACCGTCATCTCTTCGCCCGCCATCAGCGTGGGCTTCACGGCGTTGGCCAGGTCGTTGATGTTCAGCACGCTGATGCCGCTTACGCCCGCGACCTTGTTGAGGTTGTAATCGTTGGTGACCACCACGCCGTTCTTATCGCGGCACAGTTTCAGCAGCTTCACGTCCACTTCGGCCACGTCGGGGTAATCGGTATCGTCCACCACCACGTTGCGCTTCAGTTCCGTCTGCAGCTTGCCCAGCACGTCCAGCCCGCGGCGGCCGCGCGCGCGGCGGAGAGCGTCTCCGCTGTCCGCGATGTGCCGAAGTTCCGCCAGCACGAACTGCGGGATGATCAGATCGCCTTCCAGAAAGCCGGTTTTGGCGATATCGAAGATGCGGCCGTCGATGATCACGGAGGTGTCCAGCAGTTTGGGGGGAACCTCCCGGCAGGGCGTCTCCGGGGTTTCCGGCAGGCTGTCCTCGTCGTCGTCCTCGTCCCCAAGGATGCTCGCGGCGCCGTCCAGCACCTGGGAGAGAGCGTCCCCCTTGCGGCTTTTCAGGCGAAACCGGCGGCGCGCCTGCTTGCTTTCATGGTAGCGGCGGTACCCGATGCGTAGCCCCAGCATGCCCAGCACCACGTATACGATGGCGCTGATGCTGATGGTCAGCAGCGTCGCGCCGGCGGAGAGCAGCAGTTGGTTGATCAGCGCCGCGACGATGAGCCCGGAAATGAGCCCCACGCCGGATAGTACGATCTGCTGCGTGGGCATGGCGGACCACCGGCGCTCGATAGCCCCGCTGACCTGCATTACGCGGTTCAGGATTCTTTTGGAAAGCAGGAAAAACAGCAGTCCGCCCAGCGTGCACAGCACGCCGTACAAAACGGCCGCGCCGTAGGGCTCCGCGAACAGGTCGGGGTAGGTGCGCCGGAAAAAGGGCAGCGCCAGCGCGGCGGCCAGGGCGCCCAGCCCCACGCCCACCAGCGTGATTAAAAGTCGGAGCAGCCGCTCCAGCGTTTTACTCTTGGCCATCGGCAATCACATCCTGCGGATTAATGGGTTACGGCCAGCGCCTGCATCAGGGTATCCACGCCCGTGATGTGCGCGCCGTCGATATGGGCAAGGCTTTTCAGGTTCTGTCTGGGCACGAGGAGCTCGGTAAAGCCCAGGCGCACGCACTCGGCCACACGCCGCTCCGCCTGCGCAATGGGGCGCACCTCGCCGCACAACCCCACCTCGCCCATGACGCACAGAGACTGCGAAAGCTGGTAATTGTCCAGGCTGGAAGCCACCGCCAGGCACACCGCAAGGTCGGCGGCCGGGTCGTCCAGCTCCAGGCCGCCCGCGACGCTCACGTACACGTCCTGGTCGAACAGCTTTTTACCCGCGCGCTTCTCCATCACGGCCAGCAACAGGGCCACGCGGCCGGAATCCACGCCGCCCACGGTACGCCGGGGCATGGGGTAGAAGCTGCGCGCGGCCAGCGCCTGCAGATCGCAAAGGATGGGTCGGCTGCCCTGCATGGCGCAGAACACCACGCTGCCGCTGGCGCCCCGCGCCCGCTGGGAAAGCAGCGTTTCGCTGGGGTTGGCGACCGGGGTAACGCCCTTGCGGCCCATTTCGAACACGCCCAGCTCGTTGACGCTGCCGAAGCGGTTCTTGACCGCCCGCAGCAGCCGGTACTCGTGCTGGCGGTCGCCCTCGAAGCTCAGCACCGTATCCACCATGTGCTCCAGCACCCGCGGGCCCGCAAGGCTGCCTTCCTTGGTTACGTGCCCAACCAGAAACACCGAGGTGCCGCTCGTTTTGGCATAGCGGATCAGCGCCGCGGCGCTCTGCCGCACCTGCGATACGCTCCCCGGTGCGCTGGCGCTTTCCTCGCTGACCATGGTCTGGATACTGTCGATCACCAGCACGTCCGGCTGTAGCGCCTCGCACTTGCCCAGGATGCTCTCCACGCTGTTTTCCGCGAGTACCAGCAGGCTCTCCTGCCGCACGGCCAGCCGGTTGGCGCGCAGCTTCAGCTGCCGCACGCTTTCCTCGCCGCTTACGTACAGCACGCGCCGCCCGGCGCTGAGCTCCGAGGCCACCTGAAGGAGCAGCGTGCTTTTGCCCACGCCCGGGTCGCCGCCCAGCAGCGTTACGCTGCCCTGCACCAACCCGCCGCCCAGCACCCTGTCCAGCTCCGCGTTGCCGGTGGAAACGCGCGTCTCCTGCGTTTCCGTTACGTCGATCAACGCCTGCGCGGCGGAGGGCGCCGTCCGGTAGCGCGCGGCCTTCTCCGCCGTTTTACCGGAAACCGGCAGCGGGGCGTGCTTCTGTTCCTCGAACGTGTTCCATTCTCCGCAATCCGGACAACAGCCAAGCCAGCGGGGCGTTTCATACCCGCAGGAGGCGCAGACGAATACGGTTTTATCCTTGGGCAAGGGGGTTCCTTTCCGGCGGCGGGTTGCCACCCGCTTCCGGCTCGCCGCTTTCCGGCGGACGGGAAACGCACGGACGCGCTGCGGACGCGCGGGACCGGGCTGCGGTTGAAGCGCTCGCGCCTGAGGAGATCAGAACGAATGAATGGATACAGGGTCAGTATACCATGATTCCGCGGATAATGAAGGCGGGCAACGCAGAATTTGCAGTTCCGACATATTCCGAAGGGGAATCGCTACCGCTTTTCGGCGACGACCAGCATCTGCATCCGCCGATCGTCCGGCGGCGCGCCGTCGAAGCCGGAATAAGCCGCCGTAACGCGCATTCCGCGCCGCGCATAAACGGCTTCCAGTTCCGGCAGATCGTACAGCCGGATGGGGTCGCCGGTCCATATCTCCGGTTTTCCGGCGGGTTGACCGTAGGGGATGTTCCAGCCGCCGTACAGCATCCGTCGGCTGGCCGGATCCCACTCGAACTGCGCCAGCGCCAGCGATTTTTCTCCGCTTTCCCACCATTTCTTCGGAAAGCAGCGCTCCGCGTGCGCGGCGTTGCATACGTCCGCGAAGTGCCGGCCGCCCGGCTTAAGCGCGCGGGCGACGACGTCGAAGATTTTCAGGTTTTCCTCGTCGCTTTCCAGATAGCCGATAGCCCCGTCCGCCATGCTGAGCACGACGTCGAACTCGTTTTCAAAGCGCACGTCGCGAATATCCAGGCAATAGAACGTAGCGGGAATCCACTCCGCAAGAGCTTCGCCGGAGGCTTTGTCCACGTAGGCCGGCGTGATGTCCACGCCCACTACGGGGTACCCCCGCCGGGCCAGCGCCAGCGCGTGCCGGCCATAGCCGCAGGCAAGGTCCAATATGCGTTCCCGCCCCGTCAGGTTCAGGGCGCTAACCAGGAAATCCACTTGCCTGTCGGTTTCCTCCACCCAGGATTGATCCTGAACGTCCAGCGTCCAGGCGTGCCTGTACCAGTCGGGCGCTTTCGGCTTCATGCTCGCATACCCCCGCTTAGTCGGTCGGCGGCGTTTCCGCTTCCCGTATTTCGTTCCTGCTTTTCGCGTACGCCGCCACGGCGCGGGCCGCCGCCGCGTTCATGCCGTTTACGGCTTTCAGCTCCTCTTCGCTCGCCGCGAGGATGGCGGGCAGGCTGCGGAAGGCCCGTAGCAGCGCGATCCGGCGTTTTTCGCCGATGCCGGGGATATCGCTGAGCTCGCTGGCGACGCCCGCCTTGCCGCGCAGCGCGCGGTGGTGCGTGATGCCGAAACGGTGCGCCTCGTCCCGCACGCGCTGCACCAGATGCAGCGCGTTGCTCCGCTTGTCCAGCACGATCGGGTCTTCCCGCCCCGGCAGGTAGATTTCCTCGTTTCGCTTGGCCAGCCCGAACATCGGCAAATCCACGCCCGTGTCCAACATCGCGCGGTGGGCGAAGGCAAGCTGCTGGGGGCCGCCGTCGATTAAGACCACGTCCGGAAAGAGGCTGAACCGCCCCTCTTCCGGCGGAAGGCCCGCCGCCTCCCGTTCCCGTTTCTCTTCCAGCCCGTGCGTGAAGCGTCTGCCGATCACCTCCGCCATGGAAGCGAAATCGTTGGCGCCCTCCACCGTCTTGATACGGAAATGCCGGTACTGCTTCTTTTCGGGCATCCCGCCGTGAAACACCACCATCGACGCCACGGAAAGCACGCCCTGCGTGTTGGAAATGTCGTATCCCTCGATGCGTTCCGGCAGCGCGGGCAGGTTCAGTGCCCGCTGCAGTTCCTCCATGGCCAGCACCGTCTGGGCGTAGCGCGCGTGCTCGCTTTGCCGGTGCTTCAGCAGCGCGTCCCCTGCGTTCTTCAGGCATATGGCCACCAGCGCGGCCTTTTCGCCCCGCTGGGGAACCGACAGCCGCATCGCCGCGCCGCGGCGCTCCCGCAGCCACTGCTCCAGATCCGCGCGGTTCTCGCCCACGGCCTGCGCCAGTATCTCCCGCGGAATCGCGCGGCCGTCCTCGTAATGCTGGGGGATGAACCCCTCGATGATCTCCGCGGGCGCTGCCCCGCCGCCGTTCTCCAGCGTGAACGCCTGCGCGCCTTCGATGCGTCCCCCGCGGATGTGCAGCAGCTGAACGACCGCGTCGTTCTCGTCCGCGGCTACGGCGATCACGTCCTGTTCCACGTCCCGGGTCTGGATGGCCAGCTGGCGCTGAGTGACGGACTGCACGTCCGTAATTTTATCCCGGAGGGCCGCCGCCTGCTCGTATTCCATCTTGGCGGCGGCCTCGTTCATGCGCGCGGTCAGTTCCCGCACGATCTCTCCGGCGTCTCCGCCCAGAAAATCCACGGCGCGGCGGAGAATGTCCTTATATTCCGCCTCGCCGATGTAGCCCGTGCAGGGCGCGGGGCACTGGCCCGTGGAGTGGTACACGCACGGGCGGTAGGGATACCCCAGCGGGAGCTTGAGGGCGCAGCGACGCAAGGGAAAATAGCGCCACAGCTCGGCCAGCACCTGCCGTACGGCGGTCGCGCTGATATACGGTCCCAGATACCTGTACCCGTCGTGCGGGTCGATGGAACGCGCCACGGTCAGGCGGGGAAAGGCTTCGTTGGGGTCGTAGCGCAGGTAGGGATATTGCTTGTCGTCTTTCAGAAGGATATTGTAAAACGGGCGGTGGCGCTTGATCAGGTTGCATTCCAGCGTAAGCGCCTCGAAATTGGTGCGGCACAGCACGATATCGAAATCGTCCACGCGGGAAACCATCGCCTGCACCTTGGGCGTATGGTTCTCGAAGGCGTGAAAGTACTGTCGCACGCGGTTTTTCAGGTTTACGGCCTTGCCCACGTAAATAATCTCGCCGCGGCTCTTCATCAGGTAGCAGCCGGGGCTGTCCGGCAGGGTGCGGATTTTATACAGAAGCTCGTCCGTCATGGCGACCCTTTCTTTACTGCGAATCGGGAGCGTGCCCCTTTCCTATTGTACCCTCGCGGGCGGCCGCGCGCAAGGGACGCAGGCGCTATTCGTCTCCGGGGGCGGTTGCCGAAACCACCCGGTCCCTCCCTTCGGTCTTGGCGCGGTATAGGGCGTCGTCCGCGGATTTGATCAGCGCGTCGCCTTCCGTGCCGTTTCCTGGGAACGCGGCTACGCCCAGGGAAATCGTGCACTTCGGAAGCGCCTTCCCCTGATGGTACACCGTCAGCGCGCCGGTTTTCACGCGCAGCTTTTCCGCGTGCTGCGCCGCGTCTTTTAGGTTCGTAGACGGCAGGACGACCAGAAATTCCTCCCCGCCGTATCGGCAGACGATGTCCCCGCCGCGGCTGGACTCCAGCAGCAGCGTGCCCAGCTCGCGCAGCAGCGCGTCCCCGGCGTCGTGGCCCATCGTATCGTTGAAGCGTTTGAAATGGTCGATGTCGAACATGATCACGGACAGCGGCTTCCCTTCCCGCACGGCCCGTTTCAGTTCCCGCTCCAGCGTCTCCTCCATATAGCGGCGGTTGAACAGGCCGGTGAGCGGATCGCGGATGGATTGCTGGCGGAGGGTCTCCCGCAGTTGCAGGTTGGACAGCGCCAGTGCGATGTGTTCCGTCAAGGTGGCTACGATATGCAGCTTGTGATCGACGTAGGAAAACGCCGCCGCGTCCGGCTCGCCGGAAACCTCCGCGTGGTTCAGGTGGAGAATGCCGATGGCTTTGCCGTTGACCGTGAGCGGCGTGCACAGGTACTGGCCGTCCCCGGGGCCTGTCACGTGGCCGCAGAGCAGCCCGGGGCGGCGTGCTTCCACCAGATGCTGGTGCCCGCGGCGGATGGCCCAGCATTCCAGGGGCTCGAACGTTTCCAGGGTCCGGGGAGGTTCCCCCCACAGGCCCGCTGCCTGCGCCAGATTTTTTTCTTCGTCGATCAGGTACAGCGCCCCGTGGCTTTCCGGGCAGATACGGCGCACGTACTGGATGCTGATGGCGCAAACCTCTTCCGCCGTATGGCAGCTTTGCAGCTGTTCGCCCAGTTCGTTAAGCTGTTTCATTTCCTGCGAACGGTTCTGGAGTTCCGTCACTCGGGAAGCCAGCTCCCGGTTCGCCTCCTGCAGCGCTGCTTCCGCCTTCTGCTTTTCGGTCACGTCGATGCCGGTGGCCACGATGAACTCCACCCGGTCCCGGCGCCCCTGCATCGCGGCGAACGTCCAGGATACGGTGAATTTCCGGCCGCTCCTGGATACGATCTTCGTATCGTAGGTGTCTATATGCCCGTCCCGGAGGAGGTTTTCGATCTCTTCCCGGGTAAGCGGGGGATCGAAAAAGGGGATGTCCCACAGGAAACGGCCCTCCACATCCCGGAAACCGTAGCCGGAAAGCCGCTCGCAGGCATGGTTGAACCGCGCGATTCTCCCGTCGCCGTTGAGCACGACCACCAGAACGGCCGCGATGTTCAGGATCGTACTGGAAAAATCGCGCTCGTGGATCAGTTCCTCCTCCACCCGCTTGTAATCGGAAATATCGCGGATCGAGGTGAGCAGCATACCGTCGCGGTCGCCGAACTCGATGACGTCCATATTGACGAGCACCGTGATCGGGCGGCCGTTCCTGTGCCGCATCACGGTTTCAAAATCTCTCACGACCCCCTGCTTCTTAACCAGCGCCAGAAGCCGACCCCGATCTTTCACGTCGACGTAAAGATCGGGCGCGCGGAGGCGTGCCAGATCTTCCTCGGCGTATCCCAGCAGTTGGGCGACCGCCTTGTTGGCGATGATCAGGTTCCCGTCCTGGTCCGTTACCGTAATACCGACCGGCGCGTTGCTGAACAGCGTCTGGTAGCTGTTTTCCGTTCTGGCCTGCTGCTGCTTGTACTGCGTCACGTCGAACAGCGAGGTCATCAGCATCGGCCGACCCTTCCAATTGATGGAGTCGACGTTTGCCAGCACCGTGCGCAGGCCGTCGCCCGGCTGTTTAAGCTTTACCTCGAAATCCCGCACGGAGCCGGCGTCGGCAATGGCGCGGAACAGCCGCCTGCGGTCGGCGGGATTGGTGTACAGCGTGGAAACGTTGCCGAGCTGTTTTTCTTCCGGCCCGATGCCCAGCATATCCCGCACCATCTGGTTAACCGCGACGATCGTCCCGTCCGGTTCCGTGATCACCAGCCCGATGGAGGAGGTTTCGGACAGGAAACTGAGGTTCTCGTACAGAACCGGCAGCCCCTCGCCGTCTGCGACGTCGTTTGGCTTCTTCATTTGGTTTTCACCGCTCCTTCGTTTCCCGGCGCCGTTGCGGACACACTTCCTGCCCGTATTTTACCATATCCGGGCGCTCCGCCACAATACGCGTATTTTCGCGCGTTTCCCGGCGGGTTTTACAATCGCTTCCGCATCCGCGCTCCCGTGGAAAAGCTTTCGGCGCGCCGCTTTCCGAACTCTGCGCCCGCGGGGGAGGCTTCACCTCGCCTTGACGCGCGCGTCCCCGCCCGGTATAATGACGGTAATCCCTGAGCCAGAACGCTGTCCGAAGGAGAATGCGCACGATGATCAAATGGGCCGAACGACTGCTGACGTTCACGCTTTGCTTCTGCCTGCTGTGCGGGTACGGTTTCGCGCTTGGCGAAGGAACGGAGGAACCCACCGCGGTGGATACGCCGCAGGATGAGGAAATATTGGAGGATCCGGAGGCGGTCGCGGACGAACCGGCTGAAGAGGATGCCGTACAGTACATCGCCGTCGCGACGTCCACCCTGAAGGTGCGGCGGGAACCGGATCCGAACGCCTCCGGCATCGGAAGCATCGACCGGAACGCGCTCGTATATATCCTCGAGCTTGGAGACGAATGGAGCCTCGTGGACACCGGCCGCGCCACGGGCTACGTATATACCAAATACCTGAGCGATATCCGGGATTACTCGATTCCGGGCGTTACGGACGCCGCCGACGCGGACACGGAAGCGGACACGGACCCGGACCCGGACCCGGACACGGAAGCGGACACGGACGCCGCCGGAACGGACGCCTCCGCCGACACGCCGGCCGGCTTTCAGGAGAAATTCGTGGCCTACGCCTACAAGGCGTTCGACGTGCGTAAGAAGATGGACGAGCGCAACGGCGGATCGTTCCACGTGGCCAAGTATGAAAAGGTGATCGTCGGCGCCGTACACGGGGACTGGTGCTACATCCGTTACAACAATTCCTACGGTTACGTGCTGACAAGCGCCCTGTTCAAATGGGACCGCATCGACCCCTACGCGGGGGACATTCCCGGATGCACGAAGCACATCGGGCTGGTGCTCGTCAACCACAGCGTGGATATCCGCAGCTACGACGACAACGGCAAGGAAGTGCTCAAGACCGTCAACCCCGGCTCCGCGCTCGCCGTGGACACGATGGACGCGCAGGGGCGCTACCCGCTGCCGTACTGGCGCACCACGGGCTACGTGGAGGCGAGCGACGTTGGGTACATGATGGAAGTCGTTCCGTGGGACGAGGCGGAAAGCGGCGACATGATCAGCTGCATGAGCACGTACTACGCGGTGGGCATCCACACCCTGCAGTTCCAGGGACGCAACTGGAACATCTACCTGGGCAGCAGCTTCATTTCCGGCACCGTCATGCAGCCCGGGGAAACCGTGAACACCTACGACCTCATGGGCCCGTACCGCCGTTCCTCCGGCTATCACCGCGCGCCGATTATGCGGCCGGCCGCGCTGTGGGGCTACGGCGGCGGCACCTGCCAGGTGAACACCACGCTGTACAACCTGCTTATCCAGGTGCCTATCTACATCAACTGGCGCAAGGTGCACGCGGAGGTGGGCATCTACTATTGCCCCGTGGGCTTCGACGCCGCCGTGGGCGGCGGGGATATCACCATGATCTTCACCAACACGCTGCCGTACCCCGTCCGCATCAACTATTTCATGAGCGACGGCTGCCTGACGGTGGGGCTGTTCCGGGTATAACCGGAACGGGGCCGGGCGGACGCGGTTCGGTTAAATCTGCATAATCGTTCGGTAAAGTTGCAAAAAAACGCTTGACAACCCGGTTTCCCTATGATAACGTGTGTACAATTCCAGTAAAGGAGCGGCTTATGAATCACGTAGCGCTGTCCCTTGGCATCGTCATTATCGGCGTTGTCGTCCTAGTACGGGTGATCGTACGGGTCGGCAACGTGATTTTGCGTATACCAGGGTCAGGGAGTACGGCGCAAGCATAAGCTCGCAGGAGTTGGCTTACACCCCCGAACCGTGGAATACGGTTCGGGGATTTTTTTATAGGCGGGAGGAGCGGAAAATGAAGCTGAGCGGCGCGCAGATCCTGATGGAGGTTTTTAGGGAACAGGGCGTGGATACGGTTTTCGGCTATCCGGGCGGTTACGTGATCAACATCTACGACGAGCTCTATAAGGCTTCCGGCTGGCTGAAACACGTGCTCACCTGCCACGAGCAGGGGGCCGCCCACGCGGCGGACGGCTACGCGCGCGCCACCGGCAAAACCGGCGTGGTGCTGGCCACCTCCGGCCCGGGCGCGACCAATCTGGTCACTGGCATCGCCACCGCCTATCTGGATTCCACCCCCATGGTCGCCATAACCGGCAACGTGCCCTGCGCGTTCATCGGGCGGGACAGCTTTCAGGAAGTGGACATCACGGGCGTCACCATGCCGGTGACCAAGCATAACTTCATGGTCAAGGACGTGGCCCGACTGGCGGATACGGTGCGCATGGCGTTCTGCATCGCGCGGTCCGGGCGTCCCGGCCCGGTGCTGGTGGACATCCCCAAAGACGTGCAGATCGCGGCGTGCGAGTACACGCCCGCCCCGAAGGCTTGCGAGGCCGGCAGAAAAGCGCCGGACGAGGCGGACGTGCGCAGCGCCGTGGAACTGATCGCCGCGTCGGAGCGGCCGTTCCTCTACGCGGGCGGCGGCGTCGTCACGGCCGGCGCGGGGGAGGACCTGGTGAAGCTGGCGGAGACCATCGGCGCGCCCATCGGCGCCAGCATGATGGGGCTTTCCGCCGTGCCTAACGACCACCCGCTGTTCCTTGGCATGACCGGCATGCACGGGCGTTACGCCGCCATCAAGACCATGGACCGCGCCGACCTCATCATCGCGGTGGGCACGCGCTTTTCCGACCGGGCCACGGGCAACAAACAGGAATTTTCCAAAAAGCACAAAGTGCTGCATATCGACATCGACCCCGCGGAGATCAGCAAGAACATTCCCGCCTACGTAGCCATGGTGGCGGATGTGAAGCAGGCGCTTACAGCGCTCAATGCCGCGGGGCTTTCGCATTCCGACCCCGCCTGGCTCGCGGAGGTGCGGGCGCTCAAGGCCGCGCCGGACAACCACCTGAGCATGGACGCGAACGTGCTGAACCCGGAACTGCTGCTGAAAGCCGTTCGCGAACGTCTGCCCGCAGACAGCCCCGTGGCTACCGACGTAGGTCAGCATCAGATGTGGGTGTCGCAGTATTACAGCTTCGGAAAACCTCGCACCTTCATCACCTCGGGCGGGCTGGGCACCATGGGCTTCGGCATGGGCGCGGCCATCGGCGCGTGCATCGGCACGGGGCTGAAGAAGACGGTGCTGGTCACCAGCGACGGCAGCTTCCACATGAACATGAACGAGCTGGCCACCGCCGTGACCAACCGGCTGCCGCTGATCGTGCTGGTGCTGAACAACAGCGTGCTGGGCATGGTGCGGCAGTGGCAGACGATGTTCTTTGAAAAACGGTATTCCAACACCACGCTCAACCGCGCCACGGATTTCTGCCTGCTGGCGCAGGCGTTCGGGGCCCGGGGGCTGCGGCTGGAAACGCTGGACAAGATGGACGCCGTGCTGGACAAGGCGTTCGCGCTTCCCGGCCCGGTGGTGGTGGACGTGCGCATCCAGCGCGACGAGATGGTGTTGCCCATGATCCCGCCTAACGGAACCGTGAAGGACATGATTTTAAGGGGGTATTGACATGGCGCCCGACCGCCTGATCCTGTCGATGCTGGTCAACAACGAATCCGGCGTCCTCACGCGCATCTCCGGGCTGTTCGCCCGGCGCGGCTTCAACATCGACAGCCTTTCCGTGGGGGAAACGCAAAACCCGCGCGTCAGCCGCATGACCATCCAGGCGGCGGGGGACGAGTACGTGCGGGATCAGCTGGTGCACCAGCTGGAAAAGCTGCACGACGTGCTTACGGTGGAGGCGATGGACGTTACCCGCATCGTGGCGCGGGAACTGCTGCTGGTCAAGGTGCGCGCCGCGCCGGAGACCCGCGGGCAGGTGCTGGACGCGGTGACCGTTTTCCGCGCCAAGGTGATCGACCTGACGCCGGAAACCATGACCATGGAACTGACCGGGGAACAGACCAAGCTGGACGCGTTCATCGCGTTCCTGACGCCGCTGGGGATCATCGAGGTATGCCGCACGGGCGTTACGGCCATCGGCCGCGGCGGATACGTGCTGACGAATAACGAGGAGGAATGAGCAATGGCTACCATGTACTACGAGAAGGATTGCGACAGGAAGTATCTGGAGGGGAAAAAGCTGGCCGTGATCGGATACGGCAGCCAGGGGCACGCCCACGCGCTGAACCTGCACGACAGCGGTTTCGACGTGACGGTAGGCCTGTACGAGGGTTCCAAATCCGCCGCGAAGGCGAAGGAAGCCGGGCTGAACGTGATGCTCACCAAAGACGCCGTGGCCGCGTGCGACGTGATCATGGTGCTGGTCAACGACGAAAAGCAGGCCGCCCTGTACAAGAACGACATCGCGCCGTACCTGACCCCCGGCAAGACGCTGGCCTTCGCCCACGGCTTCAACATCCACTTCGGGCAGATCGTGGTGCCGCAGGACGTGGCCGTGATCATGATTGCGCCCAAGGGCCCCGGCCACACCGTGCGCTCGCAGTACCTGGAAGGCAAGGGCGTGCCGGACCTCATCGCCGTGCATCAGGATCCCCGCGGGGACGCCAGGGGAATCGCGCTGGCGTGGGCGCAGGGTATCGGTGGGGCGCGCGCGGGCGTGCTGGAAACCACCTTCCGTGAGGAAACCGAAACCGACCTTTTCGGCGAGCAGGCGGTGCTGTGCGGCGGCGTGACCGCCCTGATGAAGGCCGGCTTCGACACGCTGGTGGAGGCGGGCTACCAGCCGGAAAACGCCTACTTCGAGTGCGTGCACGAGATGAAGCTCATCATCGACCTGGTGGTGGCGGGCGGCATGAACTTCATGCGCTATTCCATCTCCGATACGGCGGAATACGGGGATTACGTTTCCGGCCCGCGCCTGATCACGGAGGAAACGAAGAAAGAAATGAAGAAGATTCTTACTGAAATTCAAAACGGCGTGTTCGCCCGCAACTGGATTTTGGAAAACCAGGCCAACCGCCCCAGCTTCAACGCCATGCGCAGGGCCGCGCAGAACAGCTTGCTGGAAAAGACCGGCGCGGAACTGCGCGCGAAGATGAGCTGGCAGAGAAAACCGGAGGAAAAGGAATGAACCGTTCCGACGTGGTGAAAAAGGGGCCGGAGCGAACCCCCCACCGCGCGCTGCTGAAGGCCTGCGGCGTGACCGACGAGCAGATGGACCGCCCCTTCGTGGGAATCGTAAGCTCCTACTGCGAAATCGTGCCCGGGCATACGCACCTGCAGCAGATCGCCCGCGCCGCCAAGGACGGGGTGCTGACGGCCGGGGGGACGCCGTTTGAGTTCAACACCATCGCGGTGTGCGACGGCGTCGCCATGGGGCACGAGGGCATGCGCTACTCCCTGTGCACCCGCGAGCTGATCGCGGACAGCGTGGAGTGCATGGCGCGCGCCCATGCCTTCGACGCGCTGGTGTTCATCCCCAACTGCGATAAAGTCGTGCCCGGCATGCTCATGGCGGCCGTGCGGCTCAACCTGCCCTGCATCTTCGTTTCCGGCGGGCCCATGCTTTCGCTGGACGGCAAGGACCTGAACACCTCCTTCGAGGCGGTGGGCGCGTACATGGCCGGAAAGATGGACGAGGCGGAACTGAGGCAGATCGAGGACGAGGTTTGCCCCACGTGCGGCTCCTGCTCCGGCATGTTCACCGCTAACTCCATGAACTGCCTTACCGAAGCGGTGGGGCTGGGGCTGCCGGGCAACGGCACCGTGCCCGCGCCTTACGCCGCGCGCATCCGGCTGGCCAAAGAAGCGGGCGTCAAGGTGATGGAGTTGCTGCGAAAGAACATCCGCGCCCGCGACATCCTGACGGATAACGCCATCGAAAACGCGCTGACGGTGGACATGGCGCTGGGCTGCTCCACCAACACGGCGCTGCACCTGGCCGCCGTCGCCCATGAGGCGGGCGCGCCCTTCTCGTTTGCCAAAATCAACGAGGCGAGCGAAAGGACCCCCAACCTGTGCAAGCTGGCCCCCGCGGGCAGGCACCACGTGCAGGATCTGAACGCCGCGGGCGGCGTCCCGGCGGTGATGAAGGTGCTGGACGGGATGGGCCTCCTCCACGCCGACTGCCTGACCGCAACCGGAAAGACCGTGGCGGAAAATCTTGAGAACGCCCGCGTGCTGGACGATACGGTGATCCGAAACAGGGAAACGGCCTACGCCCCCGTGGGCGGGCTGGCCGTGCTGTTCGGCAACCTGTGCGAGGGCGGCGCGGTGGTCAAGCAGAGCGCCGTGGCCCCCGAAATGCTGACCCACAGCGGCCCTGCCCGCGTGTTTGATGGTGAGGAAGCCGCCGTGGCCGCCGTCTACGCGGGCCAAATCAACGCCGGGGACGTGATCGTGATCCGCTACGAAGGCCCCGCCGGAGGCCCCGGCATGCGCGAGATGCTCAGCCCCACCTCCGCCATCGCGGGCATGGGGCTGGACAGGAGCGTGGCGCTGATTACGGACGGCCGCTTCTCCGGCGCCACGCGCGGCGCGGCCATCGGGCACATCAGCCCCGAAGCCGCCGCGGGCGGGCTGATCGCCCTCGTCAAGGAAGGCGACCCCATCGACATCGACATTCCGAACAAGCGCCTGACCCTCCGACTATCCGGGGAGGAGATCGAGAAGCGGCGCGCCGCCTTCGTTCCGCCCGAGCGCCCGGCGCTGACGGGCTACCTGAAGCGGTACGCGGCTATGGTCTCCTCCGCGGACAAGGGAGCGGTATACAGGGATTGAGGCGCGCGCCCTGCGGGACGCGCCGGAGGGCTTACCGCTCGCCCTTCGGAAATCTTCGGGCCGCCGACCCGCCGATGGGCGGGCGTTGGCCCGCGAAGGATAAAAAAGGAGCGTTAACGTATGCGACAGGTACGGATATTCGATACGACGCTGCGCGACGGGGAACAGGCCCCGGGCTGCAGCATGGACCTGGCGGAAAAAATCGAAGTCGCGCAGGCGCTGGAGCGCATGAAGGTGGACGTGATCGAGGCCGGGTTCGCCATCGCCTCGCAGGGGGATTTCGAATCGGTGCAGACCATCGCCAGAACGATGAAAAACTGCACGGTCGCCAGCCTCGCCCGCGCCACCGCTAAGGATATCGACACGGCGTGGGAAGCGGTGAAGGACGCTAAAAATCCGCTGATCCACACGTTTCTGGCCACGTCCCCGGTGCATATGCAGTACAAGCTCAAAATGAGCGAACAGGAAGTGCTGGACACGATCGCCGCCATGGTGGCCCGCGCTCGAAACCTTGCCCCGCTGGTGGAGTTTTCCGCTGAGGACGCCCTGCGTTCCGAACCCGTTTTCCTCGCCAGAGCGGTGGATACCGCCATCCGCGCGGGCGCGCAGGTGATCAACATCCCGGATACCGTGGGCTACGCCATGCCGGACGAAATGGCCGCCACCATACGGTTCCTGAAGCAGAACGTGGAGAACATCGATGCCGTCACCCTGTCCGTGCACTGCCACGACGACCTGGGGCTGGCGGTCGCCAACTCGCTGGCAGCGGTTCTGGCGGGCGCGGAGCAGGTGGAGTGCACCGTGAACGGCATCGGGGAGCGCGCGGGCAACGCGGCGCTGGAAGAACTGGTGATGGCCATTCACACCCGGCCCGACCTTTACCCCGTTACCTGCGGCGTCGACACCACGCGCATTTCCCCCGTAAGCCGGCTGGTGTACAGCATTCTGGGCGTGAACGCCCCCATCAACAAAGCGGTGGTGGGGCAGAACGCCTTCTCCCACGAGGCGGGCATCCACCAGCACGGCGTAATGGCCAACCGCGCCACCTACGAGATCATGACGCCGGAATCCATCGGCCTGATGCAAAACCGCATGGTGCTGGGCAAGCACAGCGGCCGCCACGCCGTGGAGGAGCGCCTGAGCGCGCTGGGCTATACGCTGGACAAGGCGGAACTGGACAAGCTGTTCGCCCGCTTCAAGGAACTGAGCGACCGGAAAAAGGTCATTACGGATCACGATCTGGAGGCCCTCGCGCTGCACCGGCTTTCTGGCGCGGCCGTGGGCGGCGGTTACAAGCTGGAACGCTTCACCGTCAACAGCGGCAACTACGTCACCTCCAACGCCGTGGTAAGCGTGCTGCACGAGGGGGAACGCGCGGAGGAAGTCGCGCTGGGCGACGGCCCCATCGACGCGGCGTTCAACGCGGTGGACAAGCTGATTCCCGCGCCGGAGCATTCACTGGAGGATTACGCCATACAGACCATTTCCGAAGGCAAGGATGCGCAGGGCGAAGCCATCGTGAAGATTCGCTGCGGCGACCGTGTGGTGACCGGCCGCGGGCTGAGCACGGACGTGATGGAGGCCAGCATTCTGGCGTACATCAACGGCATGAATAAGCTGTAGGGAATGCGGGTGAAACCGCATTTTGGGGGAAGGGATATAACAATCCCCTCCCCCAGCCTTCCCCGTAGGACGCGCCTGCGGGCGCGCCAAAGGGCTTTCCGCTCGCCCTTTGGAAACCTTCGGGCGGCTCCCGGCAAGCAAGGCGGCGTGACACGGAATCGTTACCGCCTTCTGCGAACACAAAGGAAATTATAACCCTTCCTTCGGTTTCTCCCGGCGGCGCCGGAAGCTCAGAGACGAGGTTGAACATGACGAAGATTGAAATTTTCGACAGTACCCTGCGGGACGGCGCGCAGGGGGAAGGCATCTCCTTCTCCGTAAGCGACAAGCTGGCCATCGTTCAGGCGCTGGACGCGTTCGGGGTGGACTATATCGAGGCGGGCAACCCCGGCTCCAACCCGAAGGACATCGAGTTCTTCCGGAAGGTGGGGGAGCTTCGGCTTCAAAACGCGCGCCTGTGCGCCTTCGGCAGCACCTGCCGCAAGGGCACCGACCCGAAGGACGACCCCAACGTCCGCTCGCTGCTGGGGGCCGGTACGCCCAGCGTGACGATCTTTGGCAAGAGCTGGGATCTGCACGTAACGGAGGTGCTGGGCACCACGCTGGCGGAAAATCTGCGGCTGGTCGCGGATACGGTGCGCTGCGTCAGGGATGCTGGCAGGGAAGTGATTTTCGACGCGGAGCACTTCTTCGACGGTTACCGGAACAACGGGGCGTACGCCATGCAAGTGCTGGCCGCCGCGCGGGACGCGGGCGCGGACACGTTGTGCCTGTGCGATACCAACGGCGGCGTCCTGCCGGACGAGATCGAGGCGGCGGTTCGGAAGGTGTGCGAAGCCTTCCCGCAGATTCGCGTAGGCATCCACTGCCATAACGACGCCGGGTGCGCGGTCGCCTCCTCGCTGCTGGCCGCGCGCGCGGGGGCCGTGCAGGTGCAGGGCACCTTCACCGGCATCGGGGAGCGGTGCGGCAACGCGGACTTAAGCGCCATCATCCCCGGCCTGCGGCTGAAGATGGGGCTGGACTGCAAGGGCGACCTGAAAACCCTGCGCCACACCGCCAACCAGATCTCCGAACTGTGCAACATGTCCCTTTTCGCGGGCAAGCCCTACGTGGGGGCCAGCGCCTTCGCCCACAAGGGCGGCATGCACATCGACGGCGTCAGCAAGGTCAGCCGCAGCTTCGAGCACGTGCCGCCGGAGACGGTGGGCAACGAGCGCCGCTTCCTGATGAGCGAGGTTTCCGGCCGCGCCACGGCGCTGGCGAAACTTACGAAGGTCGCGCCGGAACTGACGCGGGAAAGCCCCGAGGTGGCGGCTATCGTGGCCCGCCTGAAAGAACTGGAGCACGACGGCTTCCAGTTCGAGGCGGCGGACGCGAGCTTCGAGCTGATGGTGCTGCGCACGCTCGGGCGCTACCGGCCGCATTTCACCCTGAGCATGTACCGTATCAGCGGGGAGTACCCCTTCCCGGACGGCGAGCAGAGCGCCTCCGCGATGCTTTCCATCCAGGTGGACGGCAAACCGGAAACGACCGCCGCCATGGGCAACGGCCCCGTGCACGCGCTGGACACCGCGCTGCGTAAGGCTTTGGCCGTGTTTTATCCGGAAATCGCGCGCGTGCGCCTGACGGATTTCAAAGTGCGCGTGCTTTCGGGCCGCGAGGCCACCGCATCGGTCGTGCGCGTGCTTATCGAAAGCAGCGACGGCGAAACCAGCTGGACGACGGTCGGCGTATCCACGGACATCATCGCCGCCAGCTGGCAGGCGCTGACCGATTCCATCGAATACATTCTGCACCAAAAGGAGGAATCCGCCCGATGCCCATGACCATGACGCAAAAGATACTGGCCGCCCATTGCGGCCGGGAAACCCTGAAGGCCGGGGAAATGATCCTGGCCGATACCGACCTGGTGCTGGGCAATGACATCACCGCGCCCGTAGCCATCAACGAGTTTGAAAAGGCGGGCTGCGGCTGCGTGTTCGACTGCGAACGGATCGCGCTGGTGATGGATCACTTTACCCCCAACAAGGACATCAAAGCCGCGGAGCAGACGAAAAAGGTGCGGGAGTTCGCGGGCGAAAAAGGCATCTCCAACTTTTTCGACGTCGGGGAAATGGGCGTGGAGCACGCGCTGCTGCCGGAGAAGGGCATGGTGACGGCTGGCGATCTGGTGATCGGCGCGGACAGCCATACCTGCACGTACGGCGCGCTGGGCGCGTTCTCCACCGGCGTAGGCTCCACGGACATGGCGGCGGCCATGGCCTACGGTAAGGTGTGGCTGCGCGTGCCGGAGGCGATCCGCGTGGTGCTGATCGGTAAACCGGAAAAGTACGTCTCCGGCAAGGACGTGATTTTGCACCTGATCCGGCAGATCGGTGTGGACGGGGCGCTGTACCGGTCGCTGGAATTTTCCGGCGAGGGCGTGAAAGCCCTTACGATGGACGACCGTCTGTGCGTCTGCAACATGGCCATCGAAGCGGGGGCCAAGAACGGTATCTTCCCCGTGGACGAGCTTACGCTGGAATACCTGAAGGAACACGGCGCGAAGGAACCGAGGGTTTTCGCCGCCGACCCGGACGCGGAGTACACGCGCACGCTGGTGATCGACCTTTCGCGCCTTACCCCCGTGGTCGCTTTCCCGCACCTGCCGGAAAACGGCAAGACCTTCGACGAGATCGGGAACATCCCCATCGACCAGGTGGTGATCGGCTCCTGCACCAACGGCCGCATCTCCGATCTGCGCACGGCCGCGGAAATCCTGAAGGGCCGCAGGGTGGCCAAGGGCGTGCGCGCGCTCATCATCCCCGCCACGCAGGCGATCTGGCTGCAGGCCGTCCGGGAAGGCTTGATGGACGTGTTCATCGCGGCGGGCTGCGCCGTATCCACGCCCACGTGCGGGCCCTGCCTGGGCGGGCACATGGGTATTCTCGCCAAAGGCGAGCGCTGCGTGGCTACCACCAACCGCAATTTCGTGGGCCGCATGGGCGACCCGCAGAGCGAAGTGTACCTCGCCAGCCCTGCCGTGGCCGCGGCTTCGGCGGTGATGGGGAGAATCGCGTCGCCGGAGATGCTGGGGCGCTAAGGCGGTCGCGCGGGGCGCTGGACGAGCCCCTTTGGGGAAGGGTTTCGGTCGCATCCGCTCCCTTTGGGGAAGGGTTTGCGAATTCCTCCCCAACCTTCCCCGGGAGAGGGGATGCGCCTGCGGGCGCTGGGAAAACGCCCGTGCCTGCGGGCACGTGCAGGGGCTTTCCGGTCGCCCCTGCACGCTTCGGGGGCTGCCGATACCTTGCTTTGTGTTTATAAGAATGTATAGCTGGTTGCGGACGATTGGACCATGGCGAATGAACCGATATCGAAAGGAGGCCGTGCCATGCTGCTGAAAGGCAACGTACTCTGCTACGGCGACCACGTGGATACCGACGTCATCATTCCCGCGCGCTACCTGAACACCTCCGATCCCGAGGCGCTCGCGGCGCACTGCATGGAGGACATCGACCCCGATTTTCTGAAAAAGGCGAAGAAGGGGGATATCATCGCCGCCGGCGTCAACTTCGGCTGCGGCTCCTCCCGGGAGCACGCGCCGCTGGCCATCAAAACCGCCGGCATTTCCTGCGTAATTGCTAAAAGCTTCGCGCGCATCTTCTACCGCAACGCCATCAACATCGGCCTGCCGATCATCGTGTGCGACGGGAATTTCCACACCGGCGATGCGCTGGAGGTGGATCTGGCGGCGGGCGCCATCCGCAACCTTACCACGGGCGAAAGCTATGCCTTTCCGCCCTTCCCGGACTTTTTGCAGAAAATCATCGAGGCGGGCGGCCTGATGAACGCCATGGCGGGAGGAAAAATCGCGTGAAAGTTCGCATCGCGCTGGTGCCGGGGGACGGCATCGGCCCGGAGATTGTCAACGGGGCCGTGGCGGTGCTCAACGCCGTGGGCGAGAAGTTCGGGCATACGTTCGCCTTCGAAACCGTGCTTGCGGGTGGCTGCGCCATCGACCGTTTCGGCGAGCCCCTGCCGCGGGAGAGCCTGCAAGCGTGCCTGAACAGCGACAGCGTGCTGCTGGGCGCGGTGGGCGGCCCGAAGTGGGACACGCTGCCGGGTCACCTGCGGCCGGAACGCGCGTTGCTGGGGCTGCGCAAGGAACTGGGGTTGTTCGCCAACCTGCGCCCCGCCAAACTTCAGAAAGACCTGGCCGCCGCGTCGCCTCTCCGCGCGGATATCGCCGCCAGGGGCGTCGACCTGCTGATCGTGCGAGAACTGACCGGCGGTATGTATTTCGGCCCCCGGGGGCGCGGAACGGGGCCGATGGGGGAAACCGCCTACGACACTGAAATTTACTCCCGGGGCGAGGTGGAGCGCATCGCCCGCGTTGCCTTCGACACCGCGCGAAAGCGCGGTAAAAAGCTGTGCAGCGTGGACAAGGCCAACGTGCTGGAAAGCTCCCGCCTCTGGCGCGAAACCGTCCATGCGCTGGCCGCGGAATACCCGGACGTGGCCTGCACGGACATGCTGGTGGACAACGCCGCTATGCAGCTGATCCAGAATCCCGGCCAGTTCGACGTGATCGTCACCAGCAATCTGTTCGGGGATATTCTTTCGGACGAGGCCAGCCAGCTGACCGGTTCCATCGGGTTGCTGGCTTCCGCGTCACTGGGCAAGGGCACGCGCGGCATGTACGAGCCCATTCACGGTTCCGCGCCGGACATCGCGGGGCAGGGAGTCGCCAACCCGATAGCCACCATCCTGTCCGCCGCCATGATGCTTAACCTTTCCTTCGGGTTAACGCGGGAAGCCGCGGCCGTGGAGACCGCGGTGGAAGCGGTGCTGGTGTCCGGCGCTCGCACGAAGGATATCGCGGCGGGCGGACCGTATATTAAAGGAAACGAAATGACCGAACGGATTATCTGGGCGCTGGCGGAATAAGCGGTTGCCGGTGAAACGGAAGAGAACGGCGGAGGGGCCATGGCTCCTCCGCCGTTCTCTCTTGTCTTCTCAACGATAATTCCCGTCCACGTGCTCGGGCGTCACCACGGGTTTGCCGTCCGCGCCCAGCAGCGGCGTGAAGCCGCCGGAATACCCCGCCTGGTGGAACAGGTAGTTGACGCCCGTCTGCTTATCCACCCAAATCTCCATGGGCCGCATGGTGCCCTGCGTATAAATGCGCTCGAAGCGCTTGTCGTACTCCCACATGCCGCCTCGCTCCTTTCCGTCCTCGCGTATTGACAGCATACTTCCTTTTTGCCGGCTGTGCAACGGAAACGGTATGAAAACAGCAGGGCGGCGTGTATTTGATACGTTTGCCGGAACGTACGCGCGGTGGGTCGCGCCGACCTGCCCTTTTCCTTGACAGCCTTTTGAAAAAACGATAAGATACAACCGAATGCGACGGTTTTACGGAGAAAGGAAATAGGGAGGGACGGCTGTGCAATCGGCCCGCGTTAAAACGCTGCTCCTCGCGCTGCTTTGGGCGCTGTCCCTGGTCGCTTTCTGCGCCGTGCTGACGGCTCCCGCGGGGGCGGAGGGTACTGCGGGCTGGACGCGCACGCTTCCCGATACGGGCGTATGGTTTGCCGCGGCGGTGGCGCTGGGGCTTGGCTACCGGCGGCTGGGAAGGCTGCGCCGCGGGTTTTCGCAGCCGCGGCTGTGGATACTGGCCGCGCTTTTCGCCGCCGTGGTCACGCTGGGCGAGAGCTTCGCGCAGACGGGAACGGCGGAACTGGTGTCGTCGAAGCCGTGGCTTGCGCTGCTCTGCTTCGCGGGAAAGGCGCCCGCCTTTTACATGGGTATGGCGCTGCTGACGGACGTGCTGTCCGCCGGGCACGCCCCGACGCAACGGGAAACGGCCGCCTCGGCCGCCGCGGCCGGGAAACCGCCCGCGCCCCAGCCGCCCCCCGTGTGGGCCGTGCGCGCGAGCCGTAAGACCGGCGTAAGCACGACCGATACGAAACCCTACGCCCCGCCCCTGCCGGAATGGGTGGCCCATCCGGGACAGACGGACTGGATGAACGATACGCTTGGCACCGAGCCGACCGCTTTTCCCACGGACAGCGTGCCCGCGCACGTGCGGGCGCAGACGGCCCGTACGCGCGATACGGAAAACACCGAAACCCCCGCGCGCGCCTCCGCGCCCTACCGCCGCCGCACGGAAACCGCGCGCGGCGCCTGGGCGTACCGCAACGCCGCCGACGGGGACGATTTTATTCTGCCGCCGACGGAGCGCCGCGGGGGCATCCCCGTATGGGGGTACCTGCTGCTGTTGCTCGCCTGCTGGCTTCCGTACCTGCTTGCGGTCTGGCCCGGCACGGTGAGCAACGACAGCATCACCCAGCTTGCGATGATCTTCGGCCGCAAGGAGCTGAGCAACGGCAACCCCCTGGCGCAGACGGGCCTGCTATGGCTGGCCGTGCAGGCGGGGAAGGGGTTGCTGGGCTCGGCGGACGCGGCGGTGGCACTGTACGTGACCGTGCAGGCGTTGCTGATGGCGTGGCTGCTGGCCTATACCCTGCGCGGCATGGCGGAAACGTCCGCGCCGGGCTGGCTTACGTGGCTCGCGGCCGCTTTTTACGCGCTTTGCCCCATCTTCCCCCTGTTCGCCTTCTGCGTGGGCAAGGATACGGTGTTCGCTATGGCTGTGCTGTGGTTCACGCTGATGGTCTGGCGCGCGGCGGGAAGCAAACGGCCTTCGGCGGGGGTCGCGGCAGGCCTGTGCCTGAGCGCTGCCGCCTGCGGCCTGCTCCGCAACGCGGGCGCGGCGCTGGCGGGCGTTACGCTTCTGGCGCTGTTGATTCGCGGGTTTGGCCGCGCGCGGCAGTGGCGCGCTCCGCTCGCGGCGCTGCTGTCGCTGGGCGCGGCGATGGCGCTGCTGTATCTCGTCGCCATTCCCGGCCTTGCCGTGCAGGCCGCGCCGGAAACGGAAACGTGGTCGGCCCCCCTGCAACAGGTGGCTCGGGTCGCCGCGGGCGGAACGCTGACGGACGGGGAGCGCGACGTGATCGACGCGGTGCTGCCGACGGAAGAACTGCAAAGCGTTTATAACGGCGATCTTTCCGACCCGGTCAAGAAACTGTGGAACGCCGACGCGACCCCCGAGGAGAAAAACGCTTTCTTCTCGCTGTGGCTCCGGCTGAGCGTACAATACCCGGCTACCTATTTCAGCGCCTTTTTCCACAATAGTTACGGATACCTGATGCCCGGCTACGTGAGCACCATCAAGCCGACGTTCCTGCTGGGCATGGAAGGGCGAACGACGCTGATCAACGGCGTGTTCGACTTTACGGTCAACAGCCGTGCCGAAGGGCTGAAAACCGCGCTTACGTCCCTGTTCGCCTGCGCGCCGTTCCGCCTGCTGTGCGCACCCGGCCTGTACGGGTGGCTGGCGCTGTTCGCGCTGGCGGGCATCCTGGGCTGCAAACGCCGCGGAAACGCCGTTGCCGTTCTGCCCGCGCTGTTTACGCTGGTCGGGTGCCTGTTCTCGGCGGTCAACGGGTATTTCCGCTACGCCATGCCGCTGTACTTCCTGGCTCCGCCGCTGTTGCTGTTCCTGTCCCAGGCGCTCTTTTCCGGGCGAAGGGGCCGCGAGCCCGCACAACGGGTTGCGGCGCCGCAACAAACCGATGGGAGGAACCCCCGATGAAGCTATTGGTTGCGTTCCCATGCTATAACGAAGCGGAAACGATCGCTTCCGTGCTGGCGTCCATTCCCGGCTCGTTCGAGGGGATCGACGAGCGCCGCCTGCTGGTGGTGGACGACGGAAGTACGGACGATACCGCCGCCCTGTCGCTTGCGGCGGGCGCGATGGTCGTGCGCCACAAACGCAACAAGGGGCTTGGGGTGGCCTTCCGCACGGCGGTGGATTACGCCGTGGCCCACGGCTACGACATCATGGTCAACATGGACGGGGACGGGCAGTTCGACCCCGCCGACATTCAGGGCCTGATCAACCCGATCCTGCGGGAAGAGGCCGATTTCGTGGCCGGGACGCGTTTTCTGAACGGGCAAAAGATCGAGCACATGCCCGCGGTCAAACGCTGGGGCAACCAAGGGATGAACAGGCTGGTCAGCCGTTTCTGCGGCCAGAAGTTCAGCGACGTCAGCTGCGGCTTCCGCGCCTACAGCCGGGACACGCTGCTGAAAATCAACTTTTACGGACGCTTCACCTACACGCAGGAAAGTTTCGTGAGCTTCAAGTTCCAGAACGTCGCCATGGGGGAGGCCCCGGTGGGCGTGCGCTATTTCCCGGATCGCAAAAGCCGCGTGGCGGGCAGCGTGTGGACGTATTTCAAGCGCACGGTCGGCATTCTGTCCGGCCTGCTGCGCGATTACTACCCCATGAAGTTCTTCGGGCTGCTGGGTTCGTGCTTTCTGGTGCCGACGCTCGTCTTCGGGCTGATGTTCCTGATCCACTACCTGAAGGTGGGCTACTTCAGCGGTTATCTGTTCGCCGGGCTCATCGCCGCGTTCTGCCTGCTGATCGCGGTGCTGATGTTTTCCTTCGGCGTGGCCATGGAAAGCATGGTGCGCATCAACCGTAACGAGAACCGCATCCTGTACGAACAGCGCAAGCTTGCGCCCGTCCAGCCGGAAGGCCGGCTCCGCATCATCATGAAATGAAACCCGCCGGATCTTATCGGGGCAGAAAGGGCGATGGAATGAAGATCATGTTCTCGGTGGACCACCCCGCCTGGGCGCACCAGTTCCACGGCATCGTGGAAAAGCTGCGCGCGCGGGGGGACGAGGCGCTGGTGTTGGCCATCGACAAGGACGGCGCGGTGGAACTGCTGCAAAACTACGGCATTCCCTACGTGCTTTGCGCCAAGGGGACGGGCCGCAACATCGTCGAAAAGGGCTGGCTGTTCGTCCGCCTGTGCGTCAACCACGCCCGCCACGCCCTGCGGTTCCGCCCGGACGTCGTCATCGGCCGCGCATCCCCCATGATGGCCGTGGCCGCGTGGGTCTGCCGCAGACCGCACCTGATCTACGAGGATACCGAGGTCAGCCGGTTCAGCCTGCGCATCTGCAAGCGCCTGAGCACGAAAATCCTGACGCCGCGCACCTTCCTGACCGACCTGGGCCCGAAGCAGGAGCGCGTGGATACCTATAAAGAGCTTTTTTACCTGCACCCGAACGTGTTCACGCCGGACAAAAACGTGCTGCGGGCCGTGGGCTTCAACCCGGACGAACCTTACGCGGTGGTTCGTTTCGTGGCGTGGAACGCAAGCCACGACGTGGGCAAGCACGGCCTGACGGACGCGGAACAGCTTTCGCTGGTGGAAAGGCTGGCGGCGGCGGGCGTGCGCGTGTGGGTAAGCAGCGAAAAACCGCTTTCCCCGGACATGGAGCCGTACCGTCTGCGCACGCCGTTCGCGCTGGCGCACCACGTGCTGGCCTTCGCGAAGATCGTGTACAGCGAAGGCGCGACCATGGCCAGCGAGGCGGCGGTGCTGGGCGTGCACGCCCTGTACGTGAACGTGATCCAAAGCGGCAGCACACGCGAGCAAAGCGAACGCTTCCACCTGCTGTACAACTTTAACGAGGGGGACGACCGGTACGAGCGCGCGCTGCAACAGGCGCTCGAATTGCTGGCCGACCCCGAACTGGAGGCCAAAGGCGGGCGGAAGCGGGAAAAGCTGCTTGGTGAAAAAGTGGATATCAACGATTACTTCATCGCCGAGACGGACAGGCTGGCGAAGGCGGGGAGGAAGGGCTGATGCTGGACTGGCTTGCGGTTGGTAACGGGTGGCGCAACCTCTATCTGGCCAGCTGCGCCCTGCAGGCGCTGGCGCTGGGACTGTTTTTCGCCAAACGTCGCCTGTGGGCGAAGCGGAGTCGGCTGGGGGCGTTTCTGGCGGGCGTTTCCGTAACGCCGCTGATTCAATACCTGTGGACGCTGCTGCTGGCGGCCGTCTGGCCTCGCGCGGACAAGTGGGTTTACATCGGGGCGTTGCCGCTGGCCGCCGCCGCGTACCTGCTGTTCCTGTTCATCCGTCACATCGGGAAATTCAAGGCGCTTCTTGCACGCGCCCTCGCCTGGGGAAAGCGCCTGATCCGGCTGGACAGGGCCGCGCTGGTCTCGCTGTGCTTCGCCGTGGCGATGGCCGTGCTGCTCGCGCCCGTCTGCATCCGCGTCTCCACCGGCGCCGACAGCGCGCAGGCGGATTCCGGGGAGTACATGGCGCTGGGTCTGCGGTACTGCCAGGACCGCGACCTAAGCGAGCTGCTGCAAAAGGATGACGCGACGGGGCAGTTCCGCGGCAATTCGCATTTTCCGTCCATGGAACTGTACATGGCCTACGGGCTGATGCACACCGGGGATACTTACGGCTATCCCTACGACAAACCGCTGTTCACCGGCCTCGGGCTGCTGATCTTCTACCTGCTGGCGGCTTACGCGGCGCTGCTGATCCAGCTGACGCGCGGTAATAAAAAATGGATTCTGCTGGGGCTCCTGCTGTTTAACCTCGTGCCGAACTTCGTGTTCTCCTACGCGAGCGCCCCGCGGGACGTTTGGCGGTGCCTGGGGGTGCTCGTGGCCGCGGCGGGGTTGGCGGAGTTGCGCCCGGACGGGAACGGGAAGCGTTACCTCGGCAAGCTGGCCTTCGTAACCGTGCTTTGCTTTACGGCCATGAGCACGCACGTGGTGTGCTTCGTGGTGCTGCCCTTTCTGGTTACGGGCTGGGCGGCGCTATGCTGGCTTACCGCGCTGTACCGGCGGGACGGAAGCGCCGGGCGCACGCTGCTGCGTTCCGTTGGCCTTGCGTTGGGCGGCGCGGCGGGCACGCTGGCCGCGTACGCGGGTAATCTGTGGTGTTACTTCCAATGGGGGCAAATGAGCCCGTGGCGGCTGATGACCACCTTCACGCAGGCCCCGTGGTACCCGCTGTATATGGAAGGCGAGTATAAACTGGAAGAAACCACTACGCACCTGAATTTCTGGAAGGCGAAGTACGACATTGTCATGGCGTACGCCACGCCCGTAGGGCTGTGGGGGCTTCGGCTGGCGCTGATCGGTCTGGCCGTGGCACTGATCCTGCTGGTGGTCCGGCGGATGAAAACGCGGGCGGCCGTGCGCGCGGCGTTGGCCGGGATGCCGAAGGCGGACGGCCCGACCGCCGTGTACGTCACCGGTACGCAAGAGCAGCGCGCCCGCGCGGAACGGGTAACGGCGGTACTGACGGCTTCGCTGTTCACCCTCTTTACGCTCGCGCCCATGACGGGCCTGCTGGACACGTCCCTGTACAGCTTTTCCGGTTCCTTCCTCACCATGCAGCGCTATACCCTGCAATGGTTCATGTTGGCCTGCGTCGCCATCGCGGCGGTGCTCGCGGCCGCGGAAGCCGAATGGCCCGCTGTTCTCGCGTGGGCCGGGCGAACGGCGGGCGGGTTTGCGGCCGCGTTCAAACGCCGTCTGCCCAAAGCCGCGTATTGGGCCCGGCGGTTGCCCGCGCTGTTGTGCGCGCTGCTGTGCGTGGTATCTTTCGTGGACGGCACACGGGAAACCGGGTACTGGAACAGCTTCTACCGCTACGGCAGGCCGATGCTTACGGATGCCGGTACGGCGCAGGATACGGGCTTTCTGGAACGGTACCGGATGCTATTGCAGCTACGGGATCTGGTGCCGGCGGACGAGAAGATACTCGTCACCCGCGCGGGTTACCAGTACGCGCTGCGCGCGAAGGGGTACGTGCTCACCAGCAACCCGGTCGTGCCCCTGATGAACCTGCCGCTTTCGCAGGTCGGGGAGGCGCTTGCGGAGCTGCGCGTCGCCGCGCTGTGCACCGAGCCGGATTTTTGGGACGAACGGTATTACGCGCTCTCGACTCTTAGCGATTACCTGAACGCCCTGCCCGCGGACCAGATTCTGGACGACGGTCACATGCGCGTCTATCTGCTGGATACGGATTTGGTCGGTAAAATTACGCTTCCGGAACCCGAACAGACGTAAAAATCTGTAAAATCATCGCCGCGCGCGAACGCGGCAAACCCTTTCGGCGAAAGCCCGGGAGCCCGAAACCGCCGTCTTGCCTCCGCTTGCCCGTGCCCCGCTTGCGTGGTATGATGAAGAATGCCCGGTTCAGGCCGGACGCAGGGTTTACGAACTTTCATTCGGCGTGTGCTTTGATTTTGATTCGGGAGGATACGAATGAACTGTACGGTATGCGGCGCATTGTTGCCCGGCGGGGCGCGCGTGTGCCCCGCCTGCGGAACGCCGGTCTCCGGCGCGCAGGGGTATCCAGGTTATCCGCCTTCCAACGGCGGCTACGGGCAGGGCTTCGACCCGACGGCCTACCAGACCGGCGGCTACCGGCCGCAACAGCCCGCGGGCGCGGGAAATGGCCGGGGAACCGGTGACGGCGCGTACGGGCAGACAGGTTACGGCTTCGACCCCACGACGGGCGCGCAGGGGTACAACGGCTTCCCGCAGGGGTACCAGCAGGTATACGGCCGCTACAGCGCGCGCGGTGGCCGGGATAACGAG
This sequence comes from uncultured Oscillospiraceae bacterium, assembly GCA_964497495.1. Lineage (GTDB taxonomy): Bacteria > Bacillota > Clostridia > Christensenellales > Aristaeellaceae > CAXXOK01. The sequence goes on along the minus strand of CAZCCZ010000004.1, from coordinate 7,900 downwards.
CTGCTCAACGCGATCACCAGTTTACCGCGTCTGTTTATGGAAGTTTTCCGCGACCCCGGCGAGGCGCTGCGCGGGCTGATGGAACGCAACGACCGTTACACCGGCGGCGTGGTGACGGGGCTTTCGCTGCTGCTGACCTTTCTGGCGGCAATTCTGGTTACGCGCGGCGCGGTGATGAGCGTGTTCACGGGGTTTTCCACCCTGTCCGGTACCGCGCTCGCGGGCGACGCAGCCAGCCTGAACCAGGGCGTCAACTACATCGCGGGCAAGATGGCCGCGTCCGTGGGTGGTATCGCCGTGCTGTGCCAGCTGATCGCGATCGCCTTCCCCGCAACGGTGACGCTGGTCTACCTTTGCGTGGTGAAAAAGGTGCGCTTTTCCTTCCTGCTGGCCAGCAACCTGGCAGCGATCGTCACCCTGCCGAGCGTGGCCGTTTCCCTCCTGAGCATGGCGGCCAGCCTCCTTTCGCCCTACGCGGCCGCGGCGGCGGTGCTGCTGGGCGTGATCGCGAGCTACGCGCTGCTCTCCGCGCTGGTCACGTGGATCACGGGCATGCCGGAGCAGCGGCTGGTACCCACGAAAATCGCGGTGATCGGCGCCTCGGAGATGCTGAAGATCCTCTTTATCTGGCTCGTGGGGGGCGCGCTGTCGGCAGTGGCCATGAGCACCGTATACGGGTTAATCGGCAGCATGGGCAGCCTGCTGTAACACGTACCGTCGTTTTCCATGTGCGCGCCCGCGGCTTTGTTCGCCGCGGGCGCGCCTTTTATAACCGGCAGAGAAAAGTTTCAAGATCACTTGACATTGACGTTACGTCAAGGCTTATGCTGTATCTGCGGCGACGGAAAGGCCGCGATCGGAGGCGAAACCGGAATGCGAACCGTTCACGAAGTGGCGAAACTGGCGGGCGTCAGCACGCGCACACTGCGGTATTACGACCGTCTGGGACTTCTGCCGCCTGCGGCGACCAGCGATGCGGGTTACCGCCTGTACGGCGAAGCCGACCTCGTACGGCTTCAGCAAATTCTGTTCCTCCGGGAACTGGACTTTCCGCTGAAAGAGATCGCGCCGATGCTGGTGGCGGAGGCGCGCGACCGGAAACGGGCCGTGGAGCGGCATCGCGAGCTGCTCGAACTGAAAAAGGAGCGTCTGCAGGGCTTGATCGACCTGTGCGGGCGCGTAGCGAACGGGGAGGATTGCATGGATATTCAGGCATTCAGTCAAAACGACGTGGAACGCGAACGCGCCCGGTACGCGCGGGAAGCGAAGGAGCGCTGGGGCGAAACCGACGCGTACCGCGAGAGTGAGAAGCGGACGGCCGCCTACGGAGAACGGGAGTGGAGTGAAGTGAAGGCGGAGAGCGACGCGATCCTGAAGGAATTCGCGGGTTTGACGGGGCGTTCCCCCACAAGCCCGGAGGTGCGCGCAACGCTTGCCAAATGGCAAAAGCACATCACCGAGCGCTTCTACCCGTGCACGGATGAAATCTTGGCCGGGCTGGGGCAGATGTACGTCGCCGACGAGCGCTTCCGGGAAACGCTGGACGGCTACGGGGAAGGCACGGCGGTGCTGATCAGCGAAGCGATCCGCCGCAGGAACGAGTGACATACTAACGAAAGACCCGGATCAGGCCGTAAGAAGCCCGATCCGGGTCTTTGCATCCGTCCGTTATTCCAGCACCATGCCTTCGCCCGGGCCCAGCCGTACCTCCGCCAGCCCGCTCCATACGGGAAGGGATTTGTCCGCGTACAGGTCGTGCAGGGCGGCCTTGACGGCGAGTGCCGCCGGTAACGGCAGTTGGGATACCACCGCCTCCGTGGACGTGTTTACCACGCACAGCAGCGTTTCGCCGTCGGTGAAGCGTTCGTAGGCGTACAGCCCGTTTTCCTCCGCGCGCCACGTACGGAAGGCGCCTACGCGCAGGGCTTCGCGGCCCGCGCGCAACGCGGCCAGCTTTTGGTAATGCGCGTGCGTCGGGTTGTTCTCCACGTTATCCCATCGCATGGGGCGGCGGTTGTCCGGGTCGGGGCCGCCTTCCATGGCCAGCTCGTCGCCGTAGTAGACGATGGGCACGCCCGGAACGGTGAACTGGAAGAACGCCGCGCCGTGCAGCATCCGCACGTCGCCGTCCGCGCGGGTCAGCAGCCGTTCGGTGTCGTGGGAACCCAGAAACGTCCAAAGGACGTCCTGCGTGCGCTTGGGGTAGAGCATCGCCGCGTCGTTGATGGCCGCGTCGAAGGCGGCCGTGGAGTCGGCGTGGGTGCAGAACCGTTTCCAGATCGCGCGGCTGAGCACGTAGTGCATGGTGGAATCGAACATATCGCCCTGCGTGAGCCATTCGCGGCTGTCGTCCCAGCACTCGGCCACCATCAGGCTGTCCGGGTTCGTTTGCTTCATCATGGCGCGGAACCTGCGCCAGAAATCCGGCCAGACCTCGCTGCTCACGTCCAACCGCCAGCCGTCGATACCGCAGGTTTCCAGCCAGTACCGGCCCACCTTGAGGAAATAGTCGGCGCAGGCTTCGTTACGCAGGTTGAGCTTCGGCATGTAGGGCTCGTGGCCGAAGGCGCGGTAGCCGAAGGTCTCCACTCCGTCGAAAAAGAACCAGTCTCGGTATTCGCTTTTTTCGCCCTTTGCCTGCGCGTCCGCGAAAGGCTGGAAGCCCAGCCCGCAGTGGTTGAACACGCCGTCCAGCACGAGGCGCATCCCGTTCCGGTGCAGTTCGTCGCACAGGGCTTTCAGGTCCTCCTGCGTGCCCAGCAGCGGGTCGATTTGATAATAATCGAATATGTTGTACCGGTGGGCGCTGTCGCTTCGGAAGATCGGTGTGGTGTAGACGATCTTCACGCCCAGTTCCTTCAGGTACGGCACGGCCGCGCGGATGCCGTTCAGGTTGCCGCCGAAACGGCACTCGCTCTGCACGCGGCAGCTGTTCCACGGCTCCAGCCCGGCTTCCGCCTTACCCTCCCGGCGGAACCGGTCGGGGAAAATCTGGTAGCCCACGCTGCCGCGCGCCCACTCCGGCATGGGGTCGGCGGGATAGGCGTAGGCGAAGGTAAAGCTCTCGCTGATGTCGTCGGGGCCGTCCAAGCCCGCGCGCAGGCCGGACGCGTCCAGCTTGAAGGTGCGGCCGCCGTCCGCGTAGAGAAGAAACAGATACTTGAGCCGGGGATCGTCCCAGTGGAAACGAACCTCGTAAAAATCAAACAGATCGTCCCGGTAGGCCACGGCCATGTCGTATTCCGGCGCGCCCGCCCAGGGGTCGGGATGGTTATAGGGGTTGGCCGCGCGCACCGAGACGCGCTCGAACTCCCCGCGGCCTGCGCGCAGGCGCAGCACCACTTCGCCTTCCGGCGTGGCGTGGCGGTACTCCAGCCAGGGCATATGGTAGATGGAACCCAGAGACAGTTGTTTCAAAACGGAACTCTCCTTTTTATGAAAGCACGGCGACCGAGGCGCGCTCGATCAGGGTAAAGGGAACGTCGATATGGGCGGGCGTGTCCGCCGTACCGGCGATTACGTCCAGCAGCAGCGTCATCGCTCGCTCGCCCAGTTCGCGCGGATGCACGTCCACGGAGGTGAGCGCGGGCGCGTGGTACCGGCCCGCCTGCGTGTTGTTGAAGCTGACCACGCTCACGTCCGCGGGCACGGAGAGGCGCATGGCGCCCAGCAAGCCGGCCAGCCCGATGGAAAGCGGGTCGTCCATGCTCACCGCGGCGGTGGGCCGGTCGGGAGCGCTGAAAATCCCATCCAGGCGGGTAATGTCCGGCGTATTCTCCATCAGCTTCGCGGGCACGATCCAATCCTCCCGCACAGGCGCTCCGTACGCGGCCATGGCTTGCCTGAAGCCCTTCAGGCGGTTGGCCATCATGATGTAGCGCCCGTCGTATCCAAGGAAAAGCAGGCGGCGGTGGCCGCGTTCCAACAGGAAGCGCGCCGCTTCGTAGCCTGCGCGCACGTTGTCGTTGTCTACGTAGCAGCTGTTTTCGGGGTCGAGCGGGTGGCCGATCTCGACCACCGGCAGCGATACGTCCGCGGCGGGCGCGCCGGTGAGCGTTGAAAGGCATATGAGGCCGGAAGCGTAACCGCTGTCCGCCATGGCCCGCATGGCTTCCGCCTCGCTCATGTTTTCCGCGCCCGTGCTCAGTAGCATGTGGTAGCGCCGTTCGCCCGCCACCTTGCCAAGCCCCTGCAGCACCGCCGGGTAAAACGGATGCCCCATGCTGAGGGAGGCCGATTCCGCGAAAAGCACGCCCACGATGCGGGTTTCCTGCCGCACCAGGCTGCGCGCCATCTGGTTGGGGTGAAAATCCAGCGCCTGCGCCGCTTCGCGCACGCGGCGGCGCACCTCGCGGGAGATGCGGGGGTTATCGCGCAGGGCGCGGCTGACCGTGGAGGGGGAAACCTCCGCGAGCTTCGCGACGTCCTTGATGGTTGCCTTCGTTGCCATATTCCTCCTCCCCCGGAACGCCCGGTTTCGGCTCCGGCAGACTGTGCAAACGTTTGGACAAACGCATCATACCGTGATCGAACTCCGTTGTCAAGGGCGCGCGGAGGCGCTGCGGGGTCAAGGAGTTTGTTTTTCGGGCGTTTACAGCGCTTCCCGGCTTGACATTCGCCGCTTCGCCCGCTTATAATAAGTGCGCACATCTTCAGCCGCCCACCCCCGGAACGTTGCGCCAGCACGGAAACACGAACGGCGTGCGGGCGCGTTTTTTAGCGGTTCGGCGCTCCGCCGTGGTTCGGACCCCGGCGGCATGATAAGGAGTGATCATGATGACTATCCAGGAACTTCAGGCGACCTGCAAACAGGTGCGGCGCGACATCATCAACATGACCGCCGACGCGGGCTCCGGCCATCCGGGCGGCTCCCTGTCCGTTACGGAGATACTGACGGCCCTGTACTTCTCCAAAATGAACGTGGACCCCAAAAACCCAAAAGCTCCGGGCCGCGACCGGCTGGTGCTGTCCAAGGGGCACGCCACGCCCGCGCTCTACGCCGTGCTGGGGCGCAGGGGGTACTTTTCTCCGGAACTGTTTCCCACCTTCCGGCAGATTCACAGCCCCCTGCAGGGGCACCCCGACATGAAGAAGTGCCCGGGCGTGGACGCCTCCACCGGTTCGCTGGGGCAGGGCGCTTCCATCGCGACGGGCATGGCGCTGGGCGCCAAGCACACGGGCAACCCCTGCCACGTATATGCCGTGCTGGGCGACGGCGAATGCCAGGAGGGGCTTATCTGGGAAGCCTCCATGGCCGCCGCAAACTACAAGCTGGATAACCTTACCTTCATTCTGGATTACAACGGCCTGCAGATCGACGGTTCCAACGACCAGGTGATGAGCCTGGGCGATATTCACGCCAAGTTCGCGGCCTTCGGCTTCCACGTTGTGGAAGTGAAGGACGGCAACGATATCCGTCAGGTGCTGGATGCGCTGGACCAGCCCCCCGAAGCGGGCAAGCCCACGTGCCTGATCTGCCACACCGTCAAGGGCAAAGGCGTCTCCTACATGGAGAACCAGAGCGGCTGGCACGGCAAGGCTCCCAACGAAGAACAGCGCGCGCAGGCGCTCAAGGAATTGGAGGCGTAACCATGAGCGAGAAGAAAGCCACCCGCGTAGCCTACGGCGAAACGCTCGTAGCGCTGGGCAAGGAAAACGACAAGATCGTCGTGCTGGACGCCGACCTGGCGTCCGCTACCATGACGGGGTATTTCCGCAAAGAGTTTCCCGGCCGCCATTTCGAGTGCGGCATCGCGGAAGCGGACCTGATCGACATCGGCGTGGGCATGAGCACCATGGGGCTGATCCCCTTCTGCTCCACGTTCGCAGTGTTCGGCGGCCGCTGCTTCGAGCAGATCCGCAACTCCGTATGCTATCCCCACAACAACGTGAAGCTCGCCTTCACCCACGCGGGACTTACCGTGGGCGAGGACGGCGGCAGCCACCAGGCCATCGAGGACATCGCGCTGATGCGCGTGCTCCCCGGCATGACGGTTATTTGCCCCTGCGACGCCAACGAAACGGTCAAGGCCGTGCGCGCCGCCGTGGAGATCGACGGCCCCGTGTACCTGCGCCTGGCGCGCCTGCCCACCGCGATCTTCGACGATATGCCCTTTACCGTCGGCAAGGGCAACGTGATCCGCGAAGGCAAGGACGCGGTGCTGTTCACCTACGGCACCATGGTGGAGGTTTCGCTGGACGCCGCCAAACTGCTGGCGGACAAGGGCATGGATGTGGCGGTGGTGAACCTTCACACCCTGAAGCCTCTGGACGAGGAACTGGTAGCGGTTTACGCGGCCAAATGCGGCAAGGTGTTCACCGTCGAGGAGCACAGCGTGATCGGCGGTCTGGGGGACGCCGTGGCCGCCGCGCTGGCGGGCAAGGGCACCTTCACGTTCCGCAAGATCGGCGTGGAAGACCGCTTCGGCCAGTCCGGCAAGCCCATGGACGTGCTGCGGGAGTACGGCCTGTGCGCCGACCAGATCGCGGAGAAGGTACTGGCCGCCAAATAGGCACGGAGGAACCGTTTATCCGGCGGCGGGAGCAGCGCTCCCGCCGCTTTGCGCGTCCAACCGTATCTATATAAAACTTGACGGCCGTGGTATCATCAAGATACGAGGAACCGAACAGACGACCGACGTTTCGGGAAGGAGCTTTCCGCATGAATCTGACCGAGGGCATCCGCGCGCGCAGGAGCGTGCGCAAGTACAGGGCGGGGCAAACGATCCCGCAGGAGCATATCGACCTGATGCTGGAGGCGGCCATGTGCGCGCCCAGCGCGTGCAATTCCCGCCCGTGGGAGTTCGTGGTGGTGGAGAATGCCGCCTTGCGCAAAGAGATTACGACCATTCAGCCCTACTGCCGCTCCCTGCCGGACGCGGCGCTGGGCATCGTAGTGTGCGGCGTCCCCGAGGCGCTGCCCAACGCGCCCGAAGGCGGCTTCTGGCCGCAGGACTGCGCGGCCGCGACGGAAAACCTGCTTTTGCAGGCCGCGGAACTGGGCTACGGCACCTGCTGGTGCGGCCTGTACCCGAGCATGGGGCGCGTGGAGGCGATGAGGAAGCTGTTGGGCGTTCAGTCTACGCCCTTCAACCTGATCATCGTGGGCGTCCCGGACGAAAGCCCGACGATGCGGGGCTTCTATGACAAAGCGCGCGTGAAATATCTGCGCTGAACCGCCGCCGCAGGCGCGAAAGGGGAGAGAAACGCCGGTGACCATCGAAGCGCTTGGACAGGCTTTCACCGTATGTAAAATCGCCGATCCCGCCGCCGTCGACTTCACGCTGCCGTTCTGCTTCGCAGGCAAAACGGACGCGGAGCTTTCGCTGGTCTGTCCTACGGAAAACGTGCCCGCCGAAACGCTGGCGCGGGAGGACGGGTGGCGCGCGCTGCGCGTGGCGGGTTCGCTGACGTTTTCGCTGGTCGGCGTGCTGGCCCGGCTTACCGGGCTTCTGGCGGACAGGGGCATTCCCCTGTTCGCTATCTCCACCTTCGACACGGATTACCTGTTAATGAAGGAAGACCGCTTCCGCGAGGCGCTCTCGGCGTTGGAAGCGGGCGGATATACGGTGATTCGGACGGACGCGGAAGACGCGTAACGGGCCCCGCGTTCACCGCGCCGCGCGGCCACGGCGCCCGCGCGAAGGCGCGGCCCCGAAATATCAGTTGACAACGCATGGGAAAACCGATAAAATAACCTTTGTCTGGGCGGAGTCGTGCGGACGTGCGGGTGTAACTCAATGGTAGAGCGCCAGCTTCCCAAGCTGGATACGTGGGTTCGATTCCCATCACCCGCTCCAACCGCATACAACGTACCGGAGAAAACGGAACTGAAATAAGGAGGCAACATCCATGGCCAAGGCACATTTTGAACGCACCAAGCCGCACGTAAACATCGGCA
>CAZCCZ010000003.1:86059-141811 GCA_964497495.1 uncultured Oscillospiraceae bacterium | reverse complement strand
ACAGCTTCAACGCTATCACGGCGTTGTACGGTCCAGTCCATCCGTCGAGGGAGCGACGCACCCCTTGAGCCACAGTGCGCAAGCGGGGGTGAAAACCGCTGTTCGGCAAATTTCGTGTTTGATAGTGCCGCCAATCCGGATACCAATTCGCCATTATAGAAATATAAACATTAAAGTGGAAATTCAGATTAACAGATAGTAAATCGACAGAAAACAAGCCACTCCTGTATATAATTCCATTATCGCCGGGATACGAGATGTAGTGGCGAAAATCTTCATCTGTCTGCAAATCGTAAGAAAACCAAGCCAACCCGGACAGATATTTCGCCTATCGCCAAAATACCGGCAGGCGGAGCGCGCGAGGGGTCGCACGACAGACGGACAGGATTGTCGGTCGCGCTACCGCAGGTAGCGGCGGACGACTGTCCTGTACTCCCAGTGCGACCCCTTGCGCGTAGACCGCCGTGTAAGAAGGCGATTCCGAAGGTTCCCAAAGGGCGAGCGGAAAGCCCTTTGGTCGCACCCGCAGGGCACATTCCTTTGATAAACAGTGAGCACGACTAACTAAAGTGCCGCCCGAAGGATGCAGGGGCGAGCGGAAAGCCCCTGCTGTGCCCCGCAGGGCACATTCCTTGAATTAACAGAAAATGCTACAAACTGAAGAGGCGACCCGAAGAGTGCAGGGGCGAGCGGAAAGCCCCTGCCCGTGCCCGCAGGCGCGGCACCTCCCCCGTGCGCCGCGGCGAGCGTAACCGCCGCGAAATCCCGCCTTCAGGCGGCCTAACTCCCGATGGTCTGGCGTATGGAGAAGCTTACGCCCCATACGTAATAGGTAACGATCAGTTCCCGCACGGAATTGCTGTTGACGGCGGTCAGGATGGTGGCGGCGATGTCCCCTTGGGATTTGGCCTCCAGCGAGCGCACCGCCGTATCCCCGATCTGCAGCACGTCGCCGGTGCCCGGCACCACCTGCACCTCCACGGTGTCGATGGGCACCAGGCACTGGTTGCTCAGCCGCAGAGTGTAGGTGATAAAGGCGTAATCCGCCGCGTCGCCAAGGGTCTGCCCGGCGATGAAAAGCGTGCCCTGAAATTCATTCCGGGCTACCTGCGTTTTCAGCTGGTCATACAGCGCGGCCTGCTGCGTGGCGGGCGTGCCCGCCGCTTTATAAGCCGCCACCGTTACCTTCGCGGTGGCGAAGAAGTAGCCCACCGTACCCAGCGCGGCCACGACCAGTACGATCATCAGGATCATCAGGATTTTCAGGATTCGCAAGCGAGCCATCCTTTCGGGTTGCAAATGAAAAACATTGTCCCGGCGCGGGCTTACTCCCCGTTTGTGGAGAGGATCGCGCGCATTTCGTCGATCATCTCGCTGTCCTTCAGGCGGAACTTGAACTCCACGCGGCGGGAGGCGTCCATGTCCACGGTGCCGTCCTGCGCGTAAACCGGGTCGGAATAGCTGCGGCCCTTGGCGGTCAGCATCCGGCGAAGCTTCTCCTGCTGCGCGGCGGTCAGCCCCTGCATTTGCAGGCAATAGGTGGCCACGGAAAGCGCGCGCTGCTGCGAAAGCTCCAGGTTGGTCAGGTACGTGCCCTGCGTGTCCGTATGCCCCTCGATGATGATCTCCCCCATATAGTCGGCGTACTCGTCGCTTAACAGCACGGACAGGTACAGGGGGATGAACCGGTTCAACAGCGCCTGGCCGGACTCCTTGATGGTATCGCTGCCCACGTCGAAGAATACGGAGCTTTCCAGCATGATATCGCCGGTGTTCTTATCCACCGTCGCCTTGAGGTTGGCGGAAGCGAGCGCGTCGCTCAGCGCGCGGATGATGCGGGTGCGCACGCCGACAAGGTCCTGCAGCTTCTGCTCCTGCGTGTCCAGCGCCGTCTGCTGGGATTGCAGAAGCGATTTGGCGTCTTCCAGGTCGCTCTGCGCCAGCGCGAGCGCGTCCTCTTTCTCCTTGAGCGCCGCCTGCGCCGCCGCGATGGTGGCTTCCTGATCGGTCAGGGTCTGCTGCTGGGTGTTCAGAAGCCCTTTCTGCTCGTCGATAGCCGTAAGCGCGCTGTCCAGCTCGTTCTGCTTGCTAAGCAACTGCGATTGCTGCAGGTTCAGCTCGTTGGTCTTGGTCTCCAGCATCGAAAAGTACTGGTAAACGCTGTAGCACAGCACCAGCACGAACACCAGCAGCAGCGCCGCCATCATGTCCGAATAGGAGATCCATGCCGCGCCCCCGTCCACGCGTCCCGCGCGGCGGCGGGAATAAGCCTTGCGCGGCATATCAGGCGCCCCCCGCGGTCCCGGCCGGGACGTGGGCCTTGGGCTTTCCGTGCGACGCGACAGCGGGCGCTTCCGCGCCGTCCTGTTTCAGCGCCTTAAGCGCCGCCAGTATCTCGCCCTGCGCCCGGCTCGCCTCGCGCGCGGCCGCAGCCTGCTGTTCCGCCGTTTCCCGCAGCAGGCGGATCAGCTCGTCCTGTTTCTTTTCCCGCGCGTCGTCCGCAGCGGCTCCGCCGTCCCTGCGGACGTGCTTCATCTCCTCCGAGATCGTGTCCGCCAGCCCGGAGAACTGCTCCCCCAGAGACACGTTCATCTGCCGCACAAACTGGTCCACGATGCGCCGCACGCTCTCCGACTGCTCGCGGGTCGTGCCCTGTAAAAAGTTATCCAGCGACATCGTCAGCGGATGCACCGCGCGGCTCACCGCCATCTCCACGGCGCCGGCCATCTGGCTGCTGATCTGGTCGGCGGCCAGCCGGAGGCCGTTGCCCTCGTCCTGTTTCTGGAGGATCATCTGCACGTCGGCGTCCAGCGGGCGCGGCATGGCCAGCTCGTAGAACGCCTCGTCGAAGGAATCCAGCGCCTTGAAGGCGTGCCCCACCGCGATGCGGTTGACCATGTTGAACGCCAGCGAACAGCTGATGCCGGCTACCGATGTGGCGAAGGCGAACTTCATGCCAGTCAGCAACGTGGGAATGCTGGAAATGGTTTTTGCGGCGTCCGCCAGGTCGAGGCCCGTAAGCCCCGCCATCAGCCCCAGAAACGTGCCCAGAATGCCCAGCGAGGTTAAAAGGCTCGGAATCAGTTCCGCAAGCTGCGCGTGGCCCGGCTTGTAGATGACCGTATCCTCGTTGATGTATTCCTGCGTGTTGCAGGGCATGCCGCGCAGGTCAAGCTGCCCGGCGTTCAGCAGGAACCGCTGCCACTCCGGCCGCAGCGCGCGCCCCAGAAAGCGCGCCTCGCGCCACACGGGCCGCTCGCCTCCGGCGGCGCTCCTTTCCAGCTTCATAATGGCGCGGTTGAGCATCGCGCCGTTGCGAAGCACGGGATAGATACATTTGAAGACGCCCACCAGCGTCACCAGCGCGATCGCGCCGTAGACCAGCGTTCCGGAAATACCCGTCGCCATGCTGGCGATGATATCGTCCACCATGCAGCCCACCACCTGTCCACGTTGATCTGTTAAGTTTCATCTTAGCACGGTTTTTCTCGTTCTGTAAACTTCCGGGCCGGCTTTTCGACCATTTTTTGCAATGATTTCCCTTTCTTCGGAAACGGAAAAAATCTCCATAAAACGGGCGCCGTAAGATAATGCTTGCAAAGATGAAACAAATTAGTTATACTATCAGTAGTTCTTTCCACCCTTTCGCGCCACGGTAAGGCGCGCGACACAGGAGGTGACGGTATGCCCCGTAAACATACAGGCGACGAAGCGCTTATCGACAGCGTATCCCAAAACCTGTTCCTTACCCTGCCCATCTTCCGCAAGCGGCTGCTTCACATGGACGTGATCCAGCGGGAGTTCAGCATTCCGCTTTCGCACGTGCAGGTCATGGCGATGCTCAACGACAACGGCGCCATGAACGTAAGCGAGATCTCCCGCAGGCTGGGGATCGCCAAACCGAACATTACCCCGCTGATCGACCGGCTGATCGAGCAGGGATACGTGGAGCGCAACCGCGACGAAGCCGACCGCCGGATGGTGAACGTACACATCTGCGAGAACGGCGTAGCCGAGCTGGAGAAGATCCGCAAGAAAATGCGCACGCTGGTGGGCGAATGGGCGGTGCTGCTGAACGCGGCCGACCTGCGCGCGCTCAACGAAAGCCTGCAGACCATCTACCGCGTGCTGGGCGTCGCGCTGCCGAACGCGTTGAAGTAATCCGGGAATTCCCATCGTGCCAAGACCCCTGCGGCACCCCGCAGCGGGTCTTTGACATCCGTGCCGGAACGCCGGGGGAAATCGGCCCGCGGCAGGGTCAGTCCTCGTGCTTTTCCAGACGCTTGAGCGGCGGTATGGTGCGCATCAGAACGGTAGCCACGCTGCCGGTCAGTAGTCCCATTCCCGCGCCTACCGGCATGAGCACGGCCAGGTAATAAACCAGCGAAGGCGTTTGCAATATCAGCATCGCCACCAGGATCTGCCCCACGTTATGCGTAACGCCGCCCGCGATGCCCGCCCCCACGGGGCTAACGCCGCGCCTGCCTGCCAGCAGGCTCATCACAGTCAGGCTCAGCACACCACCGGCCAGGCTGTAGATAATCATCATAGGGTTGCCCAGCAGCAACCCCAGCAGGATCGATTTCAGAACCATCATCTGAAAGCTGATACCGGCGCCCAGCCAATACAACGAAAGCAGCAGCACGCAGTTGGAAAGCCCAAGCTTGATGCCGGGCACGGACGAAACGGGAATCAGGCTTTCCAGATAGCCCAGAACAAGCATCACCGCGACCAGCACAGCCGAAAGCGACAGTTTCTTCGTCGGGTTCACGGCTCGGCCTCCACGGGTTGCCCGTCCGCGGTGACCAGTTCCAGCACCAGCCTGTGCGGCAGGCAGATGACCTCGTTGGCCAGCACGCGGTTCGCCACGTTGTCCGTCGTCACGTCCCCCTGCAGGATACAGTCCTGATTGAGGCAGTTGGATTCCTTCATGCGGAAGCCGCCCGGAAAAACCTCCACCACGTTGCGGGAACCGTCCGCTTGCTCGACAACGATTTCCCGCTCCTGCGTAAGTGGCACCAGCTCGTACGTCTGGCCCGGCACGGAAATGCGCAGGTAGGCCGCCTCGACGGTGTCCGCGGCGCGCGGGCGCAGCAGAAAAAGCGTCAGGCTCGCCAGCAGCACGATTCCCACGATCAGCCAGTCCCTGCGCTTCATCAGGCCCTTTCCTCCGTTTCCGGGGTGCAGTCTTACGCAGTATTATACCATCCCGGCAAACGGCTTTCAACGAGAGCGTTTTCAGCAATACGAATGCGGAGGTTTCTATGGAACAGTTACCAAAGGACACGGGCGCGGCCGCGCCCGACCGGACGCCGGACGAAAAGGGCAAGGGGGCCGGAACGCTGAGTAAACCGTGGAGAATTGTGCTGGGGTTTGTGGCCGTCGCCTTTCTGGCCGCGGCGCTTTTCCAGTTCGTCGGAACCGGCGGGGCGCCCGCGCGTTACAAGGGCAGCTACTTCGACGTGTTCGACACCTATTCCGAAATCACCGCGTACGCGCCCACGCAGGCCGAGGCGGAAAAAATCGTGAACGATGCGCACGAGGAGCTACTGGCTTACCACAAGCTCTACGATATTTACAATGATTACGAAGGTCTTGTCAACCTGAAAACCGTCAACGACCGGGCGGGAACCGCGCCGGTCGTGGTGGACGAACGCATCCTCGGCCTGCTGACGTTCGCCAAAGAAATGGCCGGGCAGACGGACGGGCGGATGAACGTCGCCATGGGCAGCGTGCTGGCCATCTGGCACGCTTACCGGGAAGCAGGCCTGGCCGACCCGGAAAACGCCGCCCTGCCGGGCATGGAGGAACTGCGGGCCGCAGCCGGGCATACGAATATCGACGATCTGGTGATCGACGCCGACGCGAAAACCGTCTTTCTGGCCGACTCCGGCATGCGGCTGGACGTGGGCGCGGTCGCCAAGGGGTACGCCGTGGAGCAAGTGGCCAGGCAGATGGCCGCCGACGGCGTAACCAGCGCGCTGTTGAGCATCGGCGGCAACGTGCGCGCCGTAGGCGTCCACGCGGACGGCACCCCGTGGCGCGTAAACGTGCAGAACCCTGACCTGACGGCGGCCGACCAGAGCCTGATGACCCTGCAAATGAACGGCCTTTCCCTGGTGACCAGCGGTAGCTACCAGCGCTACTATACGGTGGACGGCAAGCTGTACTGCCATATCATCGACCCGGATACGCTCTACCCGGCGGAGTACATGTGGGCCGTGTCCGTGCTCGCCGGGGATTCCGGCGTGGCGGACGCGCTTTCCACGGCGCTGTTCACCCTGCCGGTGGAAAAAGGCAAAGCGCTGCTTCAGAAGTTCGAGGGCGTGGAGGCGCTGTGGGTGAACACGGACGGGTCTCTGTCGCGCAGCGACGGCTTCGACGCCATGGCCGACGAGGAAACCAAAACCGAATAACGGTTTCAAAACGGCCTGCGGCGGATAAGTATGTAGAGAAAGAACGAGCGACCGTACGAAAGGAGCGTTCCACAATGCCAAGCTTCGCAAATCCCTTCCAGGCCAACGTATCGCGGAAAATGAACCGGGAAGAACTGATCCAGGCGGTCCGTCTGGACATCGCGGGAGAACTGGAAGCCATCTTCCTCTACGACGCGCACGTACAGGCGACGGATATCGAACTGGCTAAAAAGGTAATCGGCGATATCCGCGACGAGGAGAAAGCCCACGTGGGCGAATTGATGACGTTGCTGTACGCGCTGGACCCCCGCGAGGCCGAACACTTCGCTTCCGGCAGGGCCGAAGTGCAGGAAATGATGGAGGAACTGGGCCTCCCCGTACCCGTCGCGGCGGACGGCGGCGAAACACCCACCGTGGGGAGCCTGAAAAACACCTGACCGTTTCCCCGTTCACGCCGGGAAACTTCCGTTCGCGGGCCTTGCCCGCATTCGCCAAAGGAGGCGGAAATAATGGATTATCTATCCAGAACGTCGTCGCCCGTCACGGAGGAACTGTGGCGGCAGATCGACGAAGCAACCGTGAGCACGGCGAAGAACGTGCTGGTCGGCAGACGCGTGCTTCCCATGACCGGCCCGCTGGGGCCCGGCGCAGGCGGAGTGCCTATCGACGACGCCGAGCAGAAGGCGGAAGTCCTTTCGGACGGTTTCGTCGTCACCAAAGGGCGCAGGGTTGTGGAAATCCCTACCCTGTATGAGGATTTCACCCTTTATTCGCGGGATTTGGAACAGAGTCGGAAAGCCGGGCTGCCGGTTGACCTGACCGCCGTCATGGCGGCGGCGCAGGCGGCGGCCCTGAAAGAAGACAGGCTGATCTTCCTGGGCAACGATAAGCTGGGGTACGACGGGCTGCTGAGCGCGCACGGCGTCAACAAGATCGCCAAGGGGGACTGGTCCCAGGGCGAAAACGCCTTTACCGACGTAGCCGCCGGCATCGAAGCGCTGGTGTCCCAGGGCGTGTACGGAGCGTACACCCTCGTCGTAAGCCCGGCCCTCTACATGCAGATGCAGCGCCTGCAGCAGGCGCTGGGCCTGATGGAAATCGACCGTGTGAGCAAGCTGGTGGACGGAAGGCTGTTCAAATCCCCCGTGCTGGGCAAGAACCAGGCGGTGCTGCTGTGCGCGCAACCGGAGAACATGGATCTGGTCGTGGGGCAGGATCTGGCCGCGGGCTATCTGGAACAGCGCGACCTCAACCACTTCTTCCGCCTCACGGAAAGCGTGCTGCCGCGCATCCGCAGGCCGAAAGCGATCGTGGCGTTCGGCAAAGCGTAACCCGGAAGCGCCGAAGCACGGCCGCCTTTCCACGCAGCCGCCGGATTCCCATAAAATATGAAGCAAGGCAAACGCCCCGAAACCAAAGGTTTCGGGGCGCTTGCCGTTTGAGAACTGTGTTGACGGGTTACTCCACGTCCTGCAGGGCGTCGTAACCTTCCTCGCCGGTGCGGACCTTGATGACGTTCTCCACGTCGTACACGAAGATCTTGCCGTCGCCGATGCTGCCGGTGTACAGCACCTTCTTGGCGGTTTCCACCACGGTGCGCACGGGCACCTTGCTCACTACGATCTCCACCTGCACCTTGGGCAGCAGGTTGGTTTCGGTTTCCACGCCGCGGTAGAACTCCGTCTTGCCCTTCTGGATACCGTAGCCCAGCACCTGCGTCACCGTCATGCCGGTAATGCCGATCTGGTTCATGGCGGTCTTCAGGGCTTCGAACTTGCTCTGCTTGGCGATGATCTCCACCTTGGTCAGCTTGGGCTGTCCGGGCGCGCGCTCCGTCTTGACCACGACCGCGGCGGAAGCGGCGGCCGGAGCCGGGGCGGGCGCGGCGGGCACAGGATACTTCTTGACGATCACGCCGTTCTTGCCGAAGCGCTTCAGCTGCTTGATAGGCGCGTTATCCTCGGAATCGTAATCCAACTCGGAGCGCACCAGCTGTTCGTCCGGGTAGGCCAGCACGCCCATTTCGGGAATATCGAGTCCTTCCAGCTCGTCCTCGGGCGCGACGCGGATGCCCCAAACCTTGTCCAGCACTTTGAAGAACAGGAAGGACACGCCGAAGCCCCACACCAGCAGCACGCCCAGTGCGATCAGCTGGGCCACCAGCTGGGAAGCGTCGCCGTAGAACAGGCCGGTCACGTTGCCGGCCACGCCGTTCAGCCCGTCGCCGTAGGTGCCATCCGCGAACAGGCCCAGCGAGAGGATGCCCCAGAAGCCGTTGACGCCGTGCACGGAGATGGCGCCCACCGGGTCGTCCAGTTTCAGCTTGTTCTCAAAGAACCGCACGGAGACGCATACCAGCAGGCCGGCAATCAGGCCGATGACGAAGGCGGAAATGCCGTTGACGAACGCGCAGGGCGCGGTGATGGCCACGAGGCCCGCCAGCGTGCCGTTAGCCGTCATGGAGGGGTCGGGCTTGCCGTACTTGGCCCACATGTAGAACATCGCCACCAGCCCGCCGATGGCCCCGGCGATCATGGTGTTGGTGGCGACGATGGCCAGGCGGAAATCCGCGGAGTTCAGCGTGGAGCCCGCGTTGAAGGCGAACCAGCAGAAGAACAGAATGATGGTGCCGATGATGGCCATGGGAATGTTATGGCCCGGGAAGGCGCGCGCGGTGCCGTCCTTTTTAAACTTCCCGATGCGCGGGCCGATAACGATGGCCCCGGCCAGCGCCAGCATGCCGCCCATGGAGTGCACGACGCCGGAACCGGCGAAGTCTACCACGCCGTGGCCGATGCCGAACTTCGCGCCGAGGGTGGCCAGCCAGCCGCCGCCCCAAACCCAGTTGGCGAAGAACGGATAGAGGATCATGGAAATGAAGAAGGAGGAGATGACGACCGCGGAATACTTCACGCGTTCGGCCATCGCGCCGGTGGGAATGGTGACGGTCGTATCCATGAACACCATCTGGAAGAAGAACAGCGCGTACACGCCCGCGTCGTACGTGCCCGCGAGCATGAAGCCCTTATGCCCGAACAGGCCGCCCAGCCCGGGGATGGAGGTCATGGCGTTGAGCACCGCGCCGCCCGCGCCCAACCCCGGCGCGCCGCCGGAACCGCCCATCTGGATGGCGAAGCCGACCAGGAAATAGCCCACCGCGCCCACGAGGAACACCATAAAGTTCATGGTGATCGTATGGGCCGCGTTCTTGCCGCGGCAGAACCCGGTTTCCACCATGGCGAAGCCGCACTGGAAGAAGAACACCAGAAACGCGCAAATCATGACCCACGTGAAGTTGGCGCCGTACATCGCGCGGTTGGCCACGGAGGCCACGCTGTCCAGCGTTTCCGTGCCCGTGGTGGCCGCGTAGGAGGCGCCGGTGGGGTCGCCGCCCTCGGCGAACGCGGACACGGCGAACAGCGAAAGAACAACCAGAGACAAAACCAGCAGCAGAACGCCCTTACGAATTGCCTTCATCTTTTTACACCTCATTCATCCGACTCTTATCCCCAAAACCTTACCGGAACTGAGATGATCATCCCCGCGCTTTGAAGTTGCGCCAGGAAAACCGCGAGTGGGTCTGATATAATTTCTCACGTAATTTTCGAACCGACATGATATACCGCACTCCAAGAAACGCGATGACCGCGCCGAAAGCGGCGCCGGGTATGTCGGCCTGCATCACCGTGAACGTTACGCCGTTTACGATGCTGTAGACGAAGTACAAAACGCCCAGCAGCGCGATCAGCGCCGCGGCGCCGAACAGCAGCCACACCGCGATCACCTTGCTTTTCTGAACCCTTGCATCCGCCCGCGATTCCATGAACTCACCTCCTCTCGGCCAGCCTACCGAATCAACGACGCCCGATGATCTATATATAAAAAAAGAGAAGCCCAAAAATTCAGGCTTCTCTGCCCTGCGACACCGACGAAACAGAGCGCATATGGCGCTTCCGAACAGCTTCCCTCACCGGGGAGGACCGTGCGCAGCGTTCTTTCACCCGGGTGCGCCGGATACCGGCCCACCTCGGTCGGCAACATGATACTCCCCGTGCCGCGAAACGTCAACAGGGTATTTTCGTTCCCGGCGGGCGCGGAAGCGCAATTCCGGCTGCGCCGTTTCGAGGCTGCGGCCCTGAAAACGCGCCATCGGCGCGCGGTCGGCATCCACTTGCCCCTCCCTTGGGAAGTTGCCGGACGATGTTTATTTTCTGTACTTGCGTCCGACCCCGGGCAGCGACAAAAAACCCCTCGAAAAATCGAGGGGATGAGGGGTGTTCGGGATGTCAGCGCCGTGCCCTGCTCTCCATAACGAAAGGTCGCCCGTCGGCCTCGCCTTCGGCAAGGAAGGAACACCGTTCGAGATCGGCGGTCAGCCGCGCCGTATGCCCGTCCTTTCGCCATTCCAGCACCAGCGCGTGCGCACCGGGCTGCCGTACGGTCAGTTCCGCGTCGAAACCGAAGGCGGGGCAGGCATTCCGGAAACGCAGGAGCGCGAGCTGGTCCCGGACCACCGGTTGCATCAGGGCTTCTTCCACCTGCGCGTCCGTCAGGTTGGCGCGGTTGATCTCTTTGTGCCCGCCCGGCCCGGCGCGCCGCACGGCTTCCGCGTCGTTGCGGCCCGCCAGCAGGTCCAGATACCACACCTGCGGCTTGCCCGGCATGAAAAGATGCAGCGCGCGCGCCAGCAGCAGCCTGCTTTCGTCCCCGCCCAGGGCGTTGAAATAGGCGGCGTTCACCTGGTAGTAGACGTTCTTCTGCCCGTGCAGGTCTTTCACCATCCCGCCGCGCGCGACGACGGCGGCGATCAGGCTTTCGATCCGGTCGTCCGGCAGGAGGCCCTTCAGGTCCAGCAGCGGGATGCCGTCGTGGCAGCCCAGCATGGTCACCGTTCGGATGCCTTCCCGCGTCTGTTCTTCGGCCCAGCGGGCCAGCAGGCTTCCGTCCGCGCGTTCCAGCGCGTCCAGTACGAGCCCCGGCAGGAAAAAATCGTAGCACAGGTATCCCTGTCCGGAAATCTTCCGGTAGGTCTTTTCGGCGTAACTCGCGTGGATTTCCGGCAGCAGCGTCAGGCCATACCGGTCGGCGATTGTGCGCACCCGCGCCAGCAGCTCCCACGTGTCCGGCTCGTTCAGGAAGTTGCGTCTGCCGGGCGCCTTGGGCGCGTAGGCGAAGGCGTCCAGCCGGATGATCTTCGCGCCGTAGCCCGCCAGCGTTCGCAGCGTCTGCTCGTAAAACGCCCACACCCGCGGAGAGCGGACGTTCAAGTCCATCTGGCCCAGGTACTTGCGGTTGGCCTCCAGCCAGTCCGTCACGGCGGGGCGAGCGGCCTCCCACGGGCCGAAGTCGATGCCGTCGGGCGCGCGGCCCTCGTCCAGCGCGCGGCAGACGGCCCCGGCCAGCCACTCGGCGGAGGCGTACTGTAAACCGGCGACACGCATCAGGTCCTGCGCGTCCGGGCGCGGGTAACGCACCTCCTGATAGAAAGTGTTCCAGTAGGGCACTCGGCGGCCGTCCGGGAAACGCACCGTCAGCAGCGGAAGGCCGGGTTTACGGAAGAACATATCCCGGATCTCCGCCTCGTCCGGCTGGACGTACCCGCCCTCCGTCATCCGCCCGCGCCCTTCCCAGAAGCGGTTCCAGTCGATGAAGAAATCGCGGTAAGGCGATGAATCCCCGTTTTTCAGCAAATCCTGAAACTGCGGGGAAAGCACCGAGGCGTGGTTCAGGATCATGTCCAGTTTCAGGTCCACACCCAGCGCGGCGAGCGCTTCCAGATCGGCGCGGGAAGCGTACAGCTCGTTCAGGCCGTAATCGATCACCGAAAAGCCGCGGTCGAGGTCGGTGTTGAACAGGCTGGGCAGGATATACGCGGCGGAAAACGCGCCGCGCACCCCGTCCCTTTGTAAGAAACGCACGACGTCCCTCAGCGTACCGCCGAGGCTGTCCGGGTAGGCGTTGAGCATCGGCCCGCAGGGCATGGGCCGCGGGGTTTTCGTCGACATGGTCATCCCTCCGCCGTCAGGCGGCGGTACTGCGGGTAGGTCAGCAGTTCCCCCGCCTTGGATACGATCAGCTTCGCCTTTACGGCCTGCGCTTCCAGCTGCTTCTGTTCCAGCGCCAGCACGAGCGTGGTGAAGGGGCTGTCCGCGCCGCCGTCGCGGTGGCGCGCCTTGCGGTAGGCCAGCGTTTCGGCAGGAGTGCTGTTTAAAAACACCGGCACGTCCACCCCGCGTAGCCAGCCGCTGTTGCCGTGCGTCCATTCGAGGATCAGCACGCCGGTACCGGAAAAGTCCACCGCCTCGTACCACAACGCGGTTTCCTCGCGGCCCATGCGCTTGAGGCATATCGTGTCCGCGCCGTTCTTGTATTGCGCGAGAATGCCGCTGAGCTCGTCGAAATCGATCTCCGCGGGCGACCCAAGGTAGGCTGCCAGCGCGGCCCGCCCTTCCCGCTGGTAGACGACCATCCACGGATATTCCCCAGCGACAGCCGGGTCGGCATCCCGCCCGGCCGCCTGCAGAGCGCGCGCGGTTTCCACGCGTTCCGCCGAGCACAGGCCGTTCTCCGCGAGCCCCCGCATACCGGCGCGCCGGTACAGGCCCAGCCTTTCCGCGTCGTTGTACAGGGGGATGCGGCGCGGGTAGTTATCCCCGGAAAGGGTGTAGCCGCCCACCCCCGCCTGCGTAAAATAGTAACTTAGCAGCGACGCGGTCTCGGATTTGCCCACGCCGGAACCGCCGCACACCGCCACCACGGCGCGGCGGTACGGGTTTAGGGCCCAAACGGGGGGCAGAAGCCGGAGCAGTTCCGGAAATATCAGGTTGGCCTTGCGAACGTGGTGCTCCGCGATATGGATGCTGTCGCCGGGCATATCCCCCTGCGGGATGGTTTCCGGCACGGCGGGGGGCGACCACGGCGCGCCGCCGTCGGGAAGAACGTTCATGGCATTTCCTCCTGTGTCACAGCCACGGTTTCAGCGCCGCGGCCAGCTCCCGGCCCATGCGTTCGTGGGTTTTCAGGTTCGGGTGCGTCAGCCCCCCGTACCCTTCGTTCCACGGGTCGATCTGCCCGTATTTCAGGCAGAAAACCCGTTCGTCACCGGTTTCCCGGCAGTAGGCGCCCGCCGCTTTCCCGATCGCGTCGTACAGGAAATAGTTCATCGGCCCCAGCGTGCAGGCGATCACCGGGCGCGGGCCGTTGAGCCTGCGCACGAGCCGCAGGAAGGCCTCGTAACGCTTCGTGAAGTATGCCTCCTCGGCGGGGTCGTTCCCGGATACGCCGATGCGGAAGGCGTCGTTGGTGCCCAGGTTTAAAATGATCGCGTCCGGGCGGAAACGGCTGAAATCCCACGGCTCGAAGCCGTCCTTCGCGCCGTCCGCCTCCTGATGGTTGCGGTCGGCGCAGGCGTAGTAATCCTCCATCGCCCGCGGGGGCGGCGTGAAACCCGGATACTCCGGCAACCGCAGGCGAAAAGCCGGATCGGAGGCATGGCAAAGCGGAATGCCAGAAATGCAGACGCTCTGATAATCGGCCTTCAGCAGCCGGGCCGTCACGGCCGGGTAGGCCGCCAGCCCGTCCTCCTGCCCGTTGGTAAACGCGGACGCCTGCGGGGACATGGCGTCCCCGAAGCCGCAGGTGATGGAATCCCCCACGAATTCCAGCCGACACCGCGGTTCCGGCGCATCGTACGGCAGGGGCTCGCCGTCCAGCAGCAGCCGGTGGAGCCCTGCGCGCCCCTTGGAGTTTTCCGTGCGCTTGACGACCGTCAGCGTATGCTCCCCCGCCCGTTCGCTTTCAAACAGCAGGCAAACCTGCCGTCCTTCCTCCAGCCTCGTCAGCCGGTCGGGTTTTTCGGCGCCGTCGGCAAACACCGCGATCCAGGGCAGGTTCTTCTCCTCGCCGGGAAAATCCTCGGCGATTGCGGTAACGTCCATTTCCAGCCGGGCTCCGAAAAACCGGAGGGTAAAGCCGGAGGCCGTCCAGTTGAAGAACATCGCCTCCCGCGCCCGGTCATATAGCGTCCGTCCGAAGAAGAAAGGGAATTTCCCGGAAGGCGTAATTTGAATTTCCATACCGTTCGCTCCTTCTTGTGCGGTTCCCGGCACGCGGAAATCCGGCGGCCGCCGGTTGCCGCGCTACGCGGTTTCTCGGATGCCCTATTTGATCGCGCCCTGCACGACGCCCTCGATGATCTGTTTCTGGCACAGCAGGTACAGCACGATCACCGGCAGGATGGTCAGCACCAGCCCGGCCATCAGCGGCGCGTAGTCCACGCTGTAGGTGGTGAAAAAACCGTACGTGGAAAGCGGCAGCGTGCGGAGCCCCGGAGAGAGCAGCACCATGCTGGGCAGCAGGTAATCGTTCCAGATCCACAGCACGTCCAGAATCAGCACGGTAACCATGACGGGCTTCAGGTTGGGCAGCACGATGCGGAAGAAGTTCTTCAGCCGCCCGCAGCCGTCGATCAGCGCGGCTTCTTCCAGTTCCAGCGGGATTCCCTTGATGAACCCGTGGAAAATGAACACCGCGAACGCCTGCCCGAAGCCCAAGTAAAAAAACACCAGCGTCCAGGTGTTGTTGTACATGTTGATCGTGCCGTAAATTTTGGCCAGCGGGATCATCACCGCCTGAAACGGCACGATCATCGAGGCGACCATGACGCCGAAGATCACGTTGCTCGGCTTTCCCGGATTGCGCACCAGGTAATGCGCGGACATCGAGGAGGTGAGCAGGATTACGGCGACGCTGACGACGGTGACCAGCAGCGAGTTCTGGATGCCGTTCATGAACTTCATCTTGTTGAACGCGTCGATGTAGTTTTTCGGGTCCAGACTGCCCGTAAGCTGGAACGGGGCGTTGACGAACTGCTCGGTGGTGCGGAAAGAGTTGTTGAGCACGAGGTAGAACGGGATCAGAAAGAAAACGAGCAGCAGGAAGATCAGCACCGTGCGCGGGATATACCGCTTGCGCAGCCGGGCCGTCATACCTCCACCTCCCGTTTCTTGTTCAGCAGCACCTGCGTAACGGAAAGAACGGCCACCACGACGAACAGGATAATGGCTTCCGCCTGGCCCACGCCGTACTGCTTGGACTGGAAAGCCTTCTGGTACACGTGCATGGCGGCCAGCCGCGTGGAGCCGTACGGCCCGCCGTTGGTAAGGGACAGGTTGAGGTCGTAGGCCATGAAGCCGCGGGAAAGCGTGATGAACAGGCAGATGTTGAAGGACGGAACCATCATGGGAATGGTCACGTGCCAGAGCTTTTTCAGCCCGTGCGCGCCGTCGATGTCCGCGGCCTCCTGCACGTCCCTGGGAATGCCCACGAAACCCGCGATGTAGATCATCATCAGGTAGCCGGCGTACTGCCACACCGTCACGATGATCAGCGCCCACACCGCCCGGTCCGTGTTGGTCAGGAACGACGTTTTCATCCAGGCGATGTCGAACGTTTTGCCCACCTGGGTCAAGACGTTTGCGAAGATGAATTTCCAGATATACCCCAGGATGATGCCGCCGATCAGGTTGGGGATGAAGAACCCGCCCCGCAGGAAGTTCTGGCCGCGCATGCCGCTGGTAAGGAAATACGCCAGCGTAAAAGCCAGAAGGTTCACCAACAGGGCCGTGATGATGACGTATTTAAAGGTGACCAGGAACTGCTTTAAAAATTCCTTGTCGGCAAAAACGGTGGCATAATTCTGGAAGCCTACGAAGCGGTAGGTGTCGGATATGGCGTTCCAGTCGGTAAAGGTCAGGTACAGGCCGTATAGAAACGGCAGAATCAGAACGCTGAAAAACGCGAATAGCGTGGGGCCGTTGAAGGCCAGGAAGTATCCGCTTCTCCGCAGAAGGCTCTTCTCTCGCATCCGGGGTCGCCTCCCTGGTTTTGTGCGTGCGGCGCCGGCGCAAACGCGCCGGCGCCGCATCGGTAATGAGGTCGGTTCGTCAGTGCTTCGTCTGCGTCTTCCAGAAGGCGTTGATGCCCTCGGCCAGCCCCGCGCGGTCGATATCCCCGACGATGTAGCGGAGCATCAGGTCGCCGGTCTGCGCCCAGGCGTCGCCGGTGAGGTAGGTAAAGCAACCGATGTTGATGGTCTTGCCCGCCGCGGAATACTTGGCGATATCCTGCGTCATGGCGTTATAGGTGGCGTCGCTGCGCACGTTGTTCATCGGCATGGAGAAACCGGCGTTGATGAAATACTCCTGCCCTTCCGCGGTGGTCAGCATCCACTTGAGCACTTCCAGCGCCGCAGCCTGCTGTTCCGGCGTGCTCTGGGAAGCGTCGATGCACATCACCTTGGGCATGGATACGACCACTTCGCTGTTGCCGTATGCGGTGGGGTCGTTGCTCCACGGTACGGGGATATAGCCGTATTCCAGATCTTTGTTTTCCAGCGTTCCGATGATCGTCCACATCCAGTCGCCCATGAAGAACGTGGCGCACTCCCCGGCGGCGAAGGCCTGGTCGTCCGCGTTGATGTCCCCCACCAGCGGGTCGCTCTTGCGGTAGTTGTACTGGATGAGCATGTCGAACGTGTCCATGTAGCCCTGGAAAAGCGGATCCTTCGCGATGTCGGCGGAGCCGTCGATCAGGCTTTCGATGAAGGCGTCGCCGCTGGCGGTGTCGCGGCCGTGCACGGCGTACACCAGGCCCAGGTAATGGCAGCCGACCGACCAGTTGGCCCCGTGGATCATCGTGGGCGGTACGCCCGCGGCGTCCAGCTTCTCAAAGAAGGCGCGCAGCGAGTCCTGCGTGTTGATGGCGGAGGGGTCGAAATCCGGAATCGCGCTTTCCACGACGCGCTTATTATAGCACAGCGCGTAGCCCTGCGTGGAGAAGGGGATGCCGTAGATGTTGCCGCCGAACTTGCCGGCTTCCAGCGCACCGTCGTTGTAATACTGGAACCAGTCGGTGTTCGGGTCGAAAACGTACAGCTTGTCCTGATAGTCCAGAACGGTGGAGGGGTCGATGTTCATAAAGGTGGGGGCGCTTCCGGAAGCGAAGAGCGACTGAAGCTGCTCCTGCTGCCCAAGGCCCACGCCCGTGGGGATCAGCTCGATGGTCACGTTGGGGTTGATCTCGTGATAGCGCGCGAACATTTCCTCGAACATGGAGTTGACCTCGGCGGAGGTGCTGTAATAGGTCAGCTTCACTTCGCCCTCGGCCGCGGCCCCCGTCGTAACCAGCGTGGCCAGCAGCGCAAGCGTGAGGATCAGCGCAAGGAACCGGGATTTCTTCATGATGGTAATCCTCCTTATCGGTTTATCGTCCCCGTGACGGCGGGACTCCTGATGAGCCCATTATAAACGGAGGCAGAAAAAATGTCAACCGTATGACAATCAAATCTTATAAAATTCCGGCGCACCGTTTCGGCGCGCCGGAATCCGTTTTCCATCAACCGTTTAGAGTGATTCGTGAGAATATAAACGCATAACATCCGCCGTCGCCGGGGGCTTCACGTGCTTTCCCTTTCCACCAGCTTGACCGGGAAAATGGTGGAAGAAGGCAGGGCCCGTTCCCCGTAATGCACGATGCTTTCCACCGCGAAACGGCTGATATCGTTGACCGGTTGGTGGATGGTGGTGATGGACGGGGTGTAGAGCGCCGCAAGGTCGATATCATCGTAGCCGATCACCTTTAGTTTTCCCGGCACGTCGACGCCGTGCTTGAGCGCGTAGCGGATGATCTCGGCGGCAAGGATATCGTTGCTGCACACCGCGCCGTCGATATCCCCGTGCGCCTGGAAAAACGCCGCGATGATATCCTGATACTTCATGGAAATAAAGCGGTCTTCGCGGTGCAACTGGATGATGGGCTCCATCCCGTGAGCGGCCAGCGCCTGCTCGAACCCCTGCTGGCGCAGCGAAGCGCTCATGCCCCGCAGGGTCACGCCGCCGGTGAAGTAGGCGATGCGTTTGCACCCCTTGGCGATCAACAGCTCCGCCGCCATCCGGCCGCCGCTCAGGTTATCGGAGCACACGGCGGAAATGTTGGGGGAAATGATACGGTCGATGGAAAGGATGGGCGCGTCCAGCGAGATGCTTTCGGCGATGTCCTGCGTGTGGCTGGCGATGATCACGCCGGCCACCTTGTTGGCCCGCAGCATGGAAAAATACTCGATTTCCTTTTTTCGCTCGTGGTTGGACACGCACAGAAGCAGCTTGTAGCCGTTGGCGGTGATGTGCTTCTCCATGCGCTCGATCACCTTGGCGAAGAAGGCGTTGCGCGCCGAAGGCACGATGAGGCCGATGAAATTGCTGGTTTTCTTGGAAAGCGAGCGCGCGATCTCGTTGGGCTGATAATCCAACTCCCGCATCGCCAGCCGGATGCGTTTGGTGGTCGCGGGGCTGACCTTTTCGGGCTTGTTAAGCATCCGGGAGACCGTCGTAACCGTAACCCCGGCCTTCTGGGCTACTTCCTTGAGCGTCGCCATGCCGTTGTCACCTCGAGATGATGTTGGCATTACCATAGCATGGAGGTTCGCGTTTGTCAAGCGGTTAACAGAAACGTGACATCGGCGCGCGTCCCTGCGCAAGCCGCCAAACTCCGATCTCCACCGCGCGTTCCCCGAGGCTCCGCAGGGTGCCCGCGTAGCCGCCGGCCATCAGGAAGGCATACGGGCCGTCCAGATCGCACCGGAAGGAGGGCGCCGTGCGCAAGGCGTCCGGGTCGTCGCCCGCGCTCAGCACGCCCTCGTTGGCGACGGAGATAATCGCGCCGTCGTCGGTTTCCAGCCAATAGCGGGCGCAGGCGCGGCTGGTTTCGGCCGAAATCCGGGTGTTCCAGTCCGCCCCGCCGGGCAGCACGCGCCCGCGCAGGCGAGGGCCCTCGAAGGTCCCGCCCGTAATGGGGATGATGACCAGTTCCCCTTCCGGCACGCGCCCGACCGGAAGGCTCCGCCCCAGCTCCACGCGCAGCGTCATAACCCTTTCCGCGCCGTTGTTCACGCGCATACCCCCGTCACGCCTGTTTCAGCCAGTCCATGCCAGCGGGCATCGCCCGGTTCCAGAAGTCGAAATCGTGAACGCCGGGGCGCACCCACCATTCGTGCGGGTAGCCGATACCGTCCAGATAACGGTGGTAATCCAGGTTCGGCTGATATAGAATATCCTCCGAGCCGCAGGCCAGCAACAGGCGGGGCGCGTTGCCGGCCTTCAGCCTTTCCTCCGCCAGATGTTTCGGGTCCTTGTCGCTTCCCGGCAGCTTGCCGGGATCGCCGAAGGTGTGCCGGTAGTACCCGTAAGGCGCCATATGGTTGCCGCCCTTATCCGGGGTCATCGCGGCGATTTCATCCGTAATCAGCGCCGAGGACAGCGCGAGGATCGCGCCGAACGTATCCGCGTAGAAAAGCCCGTTGCGCACCGCGCCGTAGCCGCCCATCGAAAGGCCGGCGATCACCGTATCCTCCCGGCGCGCGGAAAGCGGAAACATCTTGCGCGTAACCTCCACCAGTTCCCGGCCCACGTACGCGCCGTACAGTTCCCCCGTCTCCTCGTTGTCCAGGTAAAAGCGGTTGGCGCCGGAAGGCATGACGACCGCGTAGCCGCGCTGCACGGCCCAGCCCTCGATCCCGGAACGGTACAGCCAGTCCACCTGGTTGCCGCTGTACCCGTGCAGAAGGTAAATGGTCGGCCACGGGCCCGCGGCGTACGGCTGGGGCTTCGCCTCCACGGGCGGCGGGTCCGTGGGCAGGATCGCCGTAAAGGTTTGCATGCCGCAGCGCGCCTGGGAATAGAAATCGCAGGTAAAAACAGCCATCGGTCGGTACCTCCGTTAGTAAAATACGGTCGCGTCCGAGAACGCGCAAGAACGCCCTACAGGTAGGTGAACGGTTCGCCGGCGTCCAGGAAGTACACGGGGATCCCACCGGTAACGGACATCAGCCACGCGCCCAGATGCTTCATGCCGGGTTCCTCGCTGCGCTCGTGCCCGAGGATCAGGATGGCTTTGTTCAGGCCGAGCTGCCACGCGTCCCGCACGTAGGCGGGCAGCGTCCACTCCGTCACTTCGCCGCAGAGGATCACGTCCAGATCGCGTGCCCGCATCAGTTCCATGGGCATCTGCTCCGTCCCGAGGCCCAGGCTGCCGCCGCCCGGCAGCAGGCCCACGCGGGAAACCGGCATGTCCGGGTCGCCGATTACGCGAACGTACGGCATGTTGAACCGTTCCTTGAAAAACGCGGCCAACCCGCCCAGCGTAGTCGGCGGCAGCTGGTAGCAGCCGTCGAAGCGCGTTCCGTGCGCGGCGAAGAACGGAACCGAGTCGTCCGGCGGCATATGGTACTTTCCCCAGCCCGTCTCCATATCGAAGCCGCGGAAGATGCCGTCCGGCCGGGCGGCGTGCATGTGGTCGTGGAAACGCCAGATGGCGACCCCGGTTTCCTCGATCAGCTTCTTCTTTCGCAGGTACGCCTCGTCGCCTGCCAGCCACCCGGTGTCGTCCCGACCGGTGAACCAGGTGGGTTCGTGGGTGATAATAAGTTCTACGCCCAGCGCCGCGGCCCTGCGGATGACTTCCGCGGTCGCCATGAACGTGACCGCGATTTTCGTAACCTCGCCGTCGAAGCTGCCCGCCATCAGATGATCGCAGGTTTTCTCCTCCGGCAACGGGCCCACGCCCGTCTTGCCGACGATGCCGTCCACGATTTCCCGTACCTTCACGCTTTGCCGCCTCCTCAACCTTTCACGGCGCCCAGCACGACGCCTTTGATAAAGTATTTCTGCACGAACGGAAAGATGATCAGCACCGGCAGGATGCCGATGACGGCCATGGCCATGCGCACCGAGGAACCGGGCAAATCGACGTTCTGCGTGCCCAGCAGCGCCGCGTTGGTGCTGACTTTGAGGAACTGGATGTTGTTCATGATGCGGATCAGCAGGTTCTGAAGCCCGTAGAGCCTGGAATCGGTCACGTAGTACAGACAGTTGATCCAGTCGTTCCAGTAGATGAGCCCGGTGAACAGGCTGACGGTGGCGATGGTGGGAACCGCCAGCGGCACCATGACTTTCACAAAAATGCGGATTTCACCCGCGCCGTCGATCTGCGCGGATTCCACCATTTCGTGGGGGATGCTGTTCATGTAGTAGTTGCGTACCAGCAGGACGTTGAAGGCGGTTACGAGGTAATTGGGCACGATCAGCGCCCATAGCGTGTTTTTAATGCCGAATACGCGCGACCACATGATGTAGGAGGATACGACGCCCCCGTTGAAGAGCATGGTGAAGAACACGAAGAACGCCAGCGCGTTCTTGTACCGGAAATCGCGGCGGGACATGGGGTAGGCGAGCGTGGTGGTTAAGAACAGACTGGTCAGCGTTCCCAGCGCCGTTACCAGTATGGTGACACCGTAGGCGTGCAGGATCATGGAGCTCTGCTTGACCATGTAATAATACGAGTCCAGGCTCAGTTTCGCGGGGAGAAACGTATAGCCCCCCGCGACCAGCGTCTTTTCATCCGTTACCGAAGCTGCGGCGATCAGCACGATGGGCAGCACCGCGACGATGCAGAATACGGCCAGCACGATAACGGAAAACCGCCGGAAACGCCGGACGTCGTTGTGCGGATGTTTCATGGCGGCCTCCTAAAACAAAGCGTTGTCGGCGTCCAGCCGGCGCACCAGCGCGTTGGCGCCCATCACCAGCAGGAACCCGATCGCGGACTGGTACAGCGCGGCGGCGGCGGACATGCCCACGTCGTTTAATTCCATCAGGCCGCGGTATACGTAGGTGTCGATGGTCTGCGTTACGTCGAACAGGCGGCCGGAGTTCTGCGGCACCTGGTAGAACAGCCCGAAATCGGAATAGAAGATACGGCCGACGGCCATCAGCACCATGATGGTCACCGTGGGCCGAAGCAGAGGCACCGTGATTTTCAGAATCTGCTGCACTTTGCTGGCGCCGTCCAGCTGCGCGGCCTCGTACACGCCCTTGTCGATCCCGGCGATGCTGGCGATGTACACCACGGAGGAAACGCCCAGGTACTTCCACAGATAGACCATGGTCAGGATGCCCGGCCACGGGCCCGGCGTGGAGTACCAGCTGACGGGGGTCAGGTTGAAGGCCCTGCAGACCGTGTTGTTGATAAAGCCGGTATCGGCGTTCAGGAAGGCGTAGACGACGAAGCCGATCACCACCCAGGAAAACAGGTTGGGCAGGATCAGCGCGGACTGGAAAAACCGCACGACGCGGCGTTGCCCCAGCTCGTAAAGCAGGATCGCCACGAAAATCGCCGCCACCGTGCCCACGACGATGAAAACGGCGTTGTAAAGCAGCGTGTTGCGGGTCATAATCAGCGCGTCCCGCGTTTTGAACAGGAAGCGGAAATTATCCAGCCCGCACCAGTCGCTGCCGAATATGCCCTTGAAATAGTTAAAATCCTTGAAAGCCAGAAAAACGCCGAACATCGGCAGATAGTTATTAATCAGCAGATACAGGATCCCCGGCGCGGCGATCAGCAGCAGGGGCCCGGTTTTGGCCAGGCGCTTTTTCGGACGTTTAGCCATGCGCATTCCTCAAATCCGTCTCATTTGCCGCAAGGCCGTCGCGGGGCGGCGTATCCGCCCCGCGACGGGCGCGGGAAGATTTACTGGTTGGCCGCCACCCAGGCGTCCAGTTGTTCCTGTTTGGCCGCGATGATCTCGCCGAGCCCGGCTTCCTTCAGCCTTTCCAGGAAGGCGGGGATCTCCGTGGCCGGGTCCACGCTGCCGCACACGAGGCCCGGCAGGTACTGGTCGATCACGTTGGTCACGGCGGTGTACTCGGTCTTCACGGCGCTGCTGTCGAAGGTGAAGCCCATCGCTACGGAAGTCTTGGCCTTCTGGTTCTGCTCCTGCTCCCACACGAGGGACGCGGGGTCGGTGCCCGCCATGGGGTACATGATGAAGAAGTTGCCCATCGTTCCGCAGGAAAGCTGCGCCGTGTAAGGCACGGTGGCCGCTTCCTGGCCTTCCGGGTAGCTCACGGTGCCGTCGGTGTTCTTCACGTAGTCGCGGCCTTCCAGCCCGTAGATCAGCAGGTTGCAAACGTCCTTGTCCGTAAAGGTCAGGTTGAGGAACTTGAGCGCCGCTTCGGGCACGGCGGACGTGGAAGATACGCACCAGGTGAGCGCGTTGATGGACGTGGTGTCCAGGAAAGCGCTGCCCACGATCTTGGCGCCCAGGTCGAAGCCGCCGCACTGGGCTTCCAGGCTGGCCGCGGTGTCCGCCTCAGGGTAGCTGTAGGAGGCGAGGTAGCAGAAGTAATTACCGGAGGACATCAGTTCCGCCGCCGTGCTGGAGGTGGTGGCCGCGTCCTTCATGACCAGGCCGTTCTCATACCAGGTGCGCGCCAGGTCGCAGAGGCCCTTGAACGCGTCGGAGGCGTAGTAATCCACTACGGTCAGCTCGTCGTTCATCAGCACGCCCTTGGGGGAGTAGTAGTTGTCCGTCAGGTAATCCACGTCCGGAATGGTCAGCCCCAGGCCGATGTTGCCGGTGTTGACGGCCGCCATGGGTATCATGTCCGGGTGGGCGTCCTTCACGGCCTGAAGCACCGCGGTAATGTCCGCCGTGCCGTTGACCTTGCTCATGTCCAGCCCCAGCTCGTCCGCGATGTCCTGCCGGTAGACCAGCATGGGGGTCAGCGCAATGGGCTTGAAGGTGGGAATGCCGTACAGTTTGCCCGCCTGGCTGCAGGCCGCCAGCCACTTCTCGCCGATCAGCGCCTTCGTCTCGGGGGCGCAGGCGTCGATCAGGTCGGTGATCTCCCGGCACATACCGGCGCTGATGCCGGTGTTCAGATCGCCGAGGGTCTGGTACACGTCGATCTGCTCGCCGCCCTGCAGCGCGAGGCTGACGGTATTGGCGTAATCCCAGATGGAGATGGGCCGCAGTTCCACCTCGACGCCGATCTTGTCGCGCGTGATCGCGTCGATGGCTTCCTCCACGGTGGTCAGCGTTTCGTCGGTCGGGATGTTGTTGAAAGTGGCGTAGGCGAAAACGACCTTATCGTACGTTTCCGCCAGGGAGAGGCTTGCCGTCCCCAGCGCGAGGCAGAGGATCAGCAGGGCCGCCAGGGCCACGCGGGGCAGTTTACGTGAGTTTTTCATAGGAAAACCTCCTTTTCTGCCATCAGTATAAGGTCCGTTCCGGCGGAACGCTATCAATTTCAGGCGTTCTTTTTTCGTTTTTGGGATGTATTTGGCCATATCGTACCATTCCCGTCACGCTTTGTCGCTTTCCGCGTCCCGCCGGTACTCCTGCGGGGTGACGCCGGCCTCTTTCTTAAACAGGGTCGTAAAGTAGGAGAAGTTGTCGATGCCCACGGCCCCCGCCACGTCCCCGATGCGCACGCCGGGGTCCCGCAACAGGCGCTTGGCCTGCTCCACGCGCTGCTCCCGGATGGCGTCCCCCAGCGATTTGGAAGTCTTTTTTTTATACAGCTTCGCCAGATACTCCGGGGACAGGTAGAACGCGGCCGCGATTTCGTTACGGCCGATGTCCTCGCGGTAATGCTCCCGGATGAAGGCGTGGATGCGTTCCACCAGCCCCCCGGCCCGGCGCGCCTCGTCCTCGTGGGCGAAGGCGCGTTCCAGCAGGTAGTTGGCCCAGCGGATCATATCCACGCCGGAACGGCAGGCCGCGTCCGCAAGGCGCACGGAATCCTCGTCGGAAAACAGGCTGGCCGCCTGCAGGCCCGCCTGCATAAGGTGGGCGTACACGGCCTGCAAAAGCTCCTGCTGAATTAAAAACAGCGTGCGCTCGCTGAGGGTTTTAAGCGCCGTACGGCTGGCCAGCGCGCGTTTCACGGCGTTCAGCAGCCGCACCTTATCGTGGTTGAGCAGCATTTCTTCCAGCCTGCCGGTCTCCAGCACCTGCGTTTCCGCGCCCGCCGCCACGGCCTCGCCTTCCAGGAAAGCCTGCCCGTAAAACGCCACGCTGCGCTCGATGAGCGCCTGCAGGGCGGCGGGCCTGTCCGCCAGAGCTTCGATGGACACGGCGTCCCCGATGCAGCAGGTGGCCTTCACGCGGGCGGCTTCCTCGCAGGCCGCGATCACGTTCTCGCAGCGCGCGCGCAGGTCTCCGTCCGGCGCGTCCTCCACGGCGGTGAAAAACCACAGTCCTCCGGCGCCCGGGCGGCGCACGGCGCGGCCGTTCTCCTCCCGCCCCGTCAGCAGGCGGCCGTGGGTGTTCTCCAGAATATAGTACAGCAGTTCCCAGCCCAGCTCGCGGGCCTGCGGCTCGAATTCCATCACGCGCGTCGCCACCAGCCGGTAACGCGCGTCCGCGTCCACGTCCAGCCCCCGCGCCTCGATCTCCCGGCGGATGGGTTCCCGGTCGCGCAGGGCGACGCCGCTGAAAAGCGAGAGCCAGAAATTTCGTTCCTCCTGCCGCGGGTTTTCCAGCCGCCATTCCCCGTACCGTCGGCCTTCCCGCAGGCGGCGCTTTTCCCGGATCTTCTCCGCCGTTTTCTGCAGGGAGAGCGCCGTCAGCTTCGCGTTGAACGGCTTGGTCAGGTACTCGGCCGCTTCCAGCTTCAGGGCGCTCTTGGCATAGTCGAACCGCTCGTGGCAGGTGAGGAAAAGAAACTCCACGTCCAGCCCCTGCGCCCGCACCCAGGAAAGCAGGTCCAACCCAGAACCCTGCGGCATTTCGATGTCGCTGATGACGATATCCGTTTGCCCGCGCCGGAGCACCCGCCGCGCCTGCGCGGCACTGTAGGCCGTTTCCACCGTCTCGATGCCCAGCGTGTCCCAGTCGATAGCGCGGCGGATGGCTTCTACGGCGGGCATGTCGTCGTCCACGATCAGCAGTCGCATGGGGGTCTCCTTTCCGGCGGGCGGGTCATTCCCGTTGCGCCGTTTCCCGGTACTCGTTCACCGGCGCGGCGGGCACGCGGATGAGGTTCAGGCAGCCGTGAGGTTCGATATTCGCAAGCTCGATCAAATCGTCCCGCTCGTACATGAGCGCCATCATGCGCCGGACGCTCCACAGGCCCACGCGTTCCCCCTCCTGCGCGGGGCGGGGCGCGGCGCCGTTCATATAGCGAAGCACATCCTCCGGGTAGCCCTTGCCGTCGTCCTCGATGCGGATCAGCAGCATGTCCTCCCCCTTGAAGTGCTCTTTGGAAACGTTGATCAGCAGGGTCAGCACGTTATCCAGCGAAACGGCGTATTTATATTCGTTTTCCACGAACGTCTGCACCAGCATCTGCGGTACGGGCCAGCTTTCCAGTTCCTCCGGCAGATCGACGAAATGGAAGAGGCAGCCGGGATATTTACACTCCTGCATGTCGAAGTAGTGCTCGATATGCCGCAACTCCTCGCCCACCGGCACGGTGTGCAGGCCGGATTTGAACATGTAGCGGATGTTCTTGGAAAGCGCGTCCACGTACACCCCGATCTCCCGGTCGCGCCCCTGCACGCTCAGGCTGGAAATGGTGGTGATGGCGTTGAGGAAAAAATGCGGCCGAAGCTGGAGCCGGATGCTTTTCAGTTCCATTTCCCGCAGCGCGATGCGTTTTTCATAGGCTTCGATGCGAAGATGGACGATCACGTCCATCAGGCGGTTGAAGGTATCCTTAAGCTGGGTGAACTCCTGCGTGCCGTATTCGCCGCCGATGCGCAGCGCGTATTCGCCCGCGTCGATACGGCGCATATCCTCCGTCATGCGGTTCATGGGACGCACCACCTCGCGGGTGACGTAACGCACGATCATCGCGCCGGTAAACAGGGTGACCACGATCACCGCCAGCGCCACGGCCATCAGGATACGCGCCTGGTTCCAGACGATCACGTTCGGGATGCGCAGGTGCAGCGCCACCTGCCCCTCCGCCACGGCGTAACTCGCCGTTTGCGCGCCCCGCGCCGGAATATCCGCCAGATTCGCGCCCACCTGCTCCGCGGCGAGCGCGTTGCCGGAGAAGGCGGCCACGACGCCGTCCGCGTCCGTCAATACGAGGGTCTGCCCCCGCTCGCCGCCCCCCGGCACGGCGGCGAGAAAAACGTCCGCCGCGGTATAAGCCGCCGCGGCGCGGCCGTTGTACACGGACATCTTGCACAGGTACGCGCGCCCGTTCAGGGTGACGAAACGCCATGCGCGGGGAATGTCATCCCTGCGGGCGCACTCGACGGTGTACTGCCGGAGGGCCTCGCGCTCCCAGTAGGTTACGGAGGAAGCCTGCGCGTCCACGCAGAGGCCGTATTCCGTATCCGCCACCACCAGTGCGCCCACGCCGGTGTCGTTCAGGATCACGTCGCCGATGTAGTTGTGAATATCCTGCAAAGCATAGAACCGGCTGGTCTCGCTTGGGCTTTTAAGCAGTTGTAGCCTGTTGTAGTTTTGTAAAAGCAGGTTTTGCAGGGTGGCGTCCATCTGCGTGATGCGGCCCCTGAGCGTGCCGCCGTACACCTGCAGGATGCTGGCCGCTTCCTGCCGAAGCTCGTTGGAAAGAACGGAATAGGTCGCGAAGGCGTAGGTCGCCAGCACGCATACCAGCAGCACGATCAGCGCCGCCGTATACAGGATGATCTTCCGAACGAGGTTGTCCCTGCGCATGGCTTTCGACGCTCCTTCCCGCCGCCTCCCGCGCACGGGGCGGGGAACGGGGTTGAAACGCATGGTTCGTATGTCAATCGTATCACATTCCGGCGGCGGATGCAACGCGCCGAGCGATCACCGGATGCTTTTGTGATAAGGCGCTTGCTCCATATGTCCGCCCCTTGACAGAAATGAGGCGTAAGTGGGTCGGACCGTTCCGCTAATCCCCGTCCCGCGGCGTTCGCCAGTTCGTAACCAGGCCGCCCAGAAACAGGTTGAACAGGTCGGCCTGAAACGCCTTTCCTTTCCGGGCGTATTCGGGGTTGCGGACGACCGGGCCGAAGGCGGAGAGGTAGGCGAAGATCGCTTCGTCGCTCAGCGAAGGGTCGATGTCGCCCGTGCGTTTTCCCTCCCGGATCAGTTCCGTAGCGACGGGGTACGCGCGGGCGACGGCCAACTCCCCGATCAGCCTCTGCAGCTCTTCGTCTTCCCACGCCGTAGCGCAGATGAACCGTTCCCCGATCCTTTCCCGGCCCGCGAACCGGGCGCTCAGAAGCGCGACCAGTTTTTCCCTGAACGGCATTTCGCCGGAAAGGATGCCTTCGTATTCCGACGTCAACAGATCGATCCACGAGAGCATGGCTTCCCTGGCCAGCGCTTCCTTGCTTCCGAAATATTTAAACAGCGTCACGCGGGATACGCGCGCCCCAGCGGCGATTTCCGTAACGCTGGTTTCCGTAACGCCTTTCCGGGCGAACAGCGTCCGCGCCGCTTCCAGAATCGCTTCCCTTTTCCCGAGGGTTCGCTTCTCGTATCCGTTCACGCCTTTTCCCGCCTTTCCCGTACAGTATACCATGAATATGAACCCGGGCGTGCGAAAGTTCACAATATGTTGACTTGCGGATACGGAACGAATATAATGAACCTATCACGTTATCCAGTTCATTTCATAATCAGAAAAGACGGAGGCCGCCTATGAACCCAGCATTTTCGGGTGAAATGGAAACCATGCTCATCCCGCTGTACGGAAAAGCGGAAATGAACCGCAAAGGAATTTTCCGCGACCCTTTCGCCGGGGAGGCTCTCGAAAAACTCGGTCTCGACGCCGAAAGGCTGAAAATACGGAATAAGACGCAGGTCATGCTGGCCCTCCGCGCGGCCATTCTGGACGAATATACGGGCGATTTCATCCGAAAAAACCCGGGCTGCACCGTGCTGCATTTGGGCTGTGGGCTGGATGCACGGTACCTGCGCCTGGGGGCGCCCGCCTGCGCGTGGTACGACCTCGATTTCCCTACGGTGATCGAAGTTAAAAAGAGGCTGTACCGGGAAACGGCCTTCTATCACACGATCGCATCCTCCGTTGCGGAAACGGGCTGGATGGACGGCGTACGGACGGATGCGGGGAACGTGCTTGCAGTGGCGGAGGGGCTGTTCATGTACCTCTCGCAGGACGATATCCGGGCGCTTCTCGCTGCGCTGAAAGCGAAGTTTCATCGCTGCACGGTTCTTTTCGACGCGTATTCCACGCTGACCGCAAAAAACGCGAAACACCACCCATCGCTGAAAAGAACGGGCGCGACGATCCGATGGGGAATTGACGACCCGAAGGCGCTGGAAAGCTATGTAAACGGCGTGCGATACGTAAAAACCCTGTATCTGACGGACGAGCGCGCGCTCCACGCGCTGCCCCGCGGCGACCGCTTGATGTTTCGGATCGCCGGGCGCTTTCAAAGCGCACGGGAGGCGCACAGGATACTGGTGTTAACGATCGGGGAACCGGACTTGCGGTAGCGCGCGGCGTCCGCCGCGTTCCCGCCGCCCGGCTATTTTGTTTTCAGGTCGCCAGGTTCTTTCTCGATCCGGAAACCCAGCAGACGGATGACTTTCAGGGTCTCCAGCGAGGTGCGCCGGTCGTAGGCCTTCTCCTCCTCCGGCAGCGCCTCGTAGGGCACCAGGCAGGGGGTCGTGCGCAGAGCGTCGCTACGCTGCGGCCCGTACGTCCAGCCTTCCCGGAACCGGTTCAGGGCCCATACCTCGTGGGTGTTCTTCGCCAGCTTTTCGGCAAGTTCCAGAATGTCGCCGGGTAACGTGACGGAGCCGGTATCGATGGGTTCGGGATTATACACGAGACTCGCCCGCTTTCTCGCTTTCCAGCACGTCCAGCAGGACGTCGTAGGCGTCTTTGTCCTTCGTCTTCTGGGCCTCCGGCAGGGAATCGAACGGCACCATCAGCGGATGGATTCTCGCGCGGTTGTCCCGCTCGGGGCCGTATACCCAGCCGTGCAGGCTCTGGTTGCGGATCCAGCGGTTGTGTTCCATCGCCAGATAGGGAGCGAGCCGGCCCGCATCCGTCAGTTCCCTGATGCGTGCCCGGCATTCCGCCGCGCACGCGCCGGTGACCGCGAAATCACGCCCCAGCAACTGCCGCGCCTTGACCGGCATATGGTCGGCCTGCGCGATGTTGGAGCTCTGGTAGAAAGGCTCCATCTCCGTCCATTCCTTCTCCACCGCTTCGCAGGCTTTGGCGCAGTCCGGCAGGGTGCCGGGCTGGGCGCAGCCCGCGCAGGCGGGGCGGCTTACCCTGCGCATGTACTGCGCGTGGATACAGCGCGCCGTAAGCTGCAGCGATTCCTCCAGAATGATCGCCCGGGTGTACAGCGACCGGTCGGTGCCGAACACGCAAAGGTCGGCGTCGTGCGTGTTTTCCTCCACCCTTCGCCGGGGCCACAGGCACCGCGCCAGCGTAACGTCCGACGCGCGAATGTGCACGGCGGCTCGGATATTGAGCTCCGCCAGCCGGTTGAGGCCGCGCAGGTTCTCCTCCTCCGCGTCGTCCGCCAGCAGAATCCTGTCCGCCGCGCACAGCACCTCGATGGCCGTATCCCAGGGTTCCCGGTGGAAGAACACGCAGTCCTTGCCTTCCTCCTCCCGGTCGACCGCCAGAAAGCCGTCCAGCGACCGCCGCGCGTTCAGGAACGGGGCCGGATCGCCGAACACATCGTAGCGCATATCCGGCGCGCCCGTGAACACGTTGACAAGCAACCCCTGCGTCAGCAACTGCCGGCCGTAATCCCCGAAGCCCAGAATCACCACGCGGCGCTCGGGCCGGTCGCCGAAGCGGCGCAGGTACAGCCGGTTCCAGTACATGCGGGCGGTGTTTTCCGCCATGTTGCTGATAGCGAAGCCCCGGCCCCCGTAATACGTGCGCGGCATTCCGGCGGTGCACAGGTAGATCTGGCGCGACGCGGCGCCGGGCCTGCCGCCATTCAGCTGCGCGAAGTGGTCGTCGAGGAAGCGGAAGGTTTCCGCGTCGCTGCCGAACGCCACGATGTGCCGCCGGGCCCTGAACGCGCCTTCGCTGTCCGCCGGTACGGCTTCCTTCCCGATGGATTCCGCAAGCAGCGCGCGGTACTTTTCCTGCCCGTGCAGCGCGACGGCTTCGGGCCGCGCCGCCTTCAGGCGCGCGCGCAGGTCCCGGATCGCGCCGCTCAGGAGCCGCGTGGCGACCGTCGTGGTGACGAAAAGGCCCGTCCAGCGCCCCGCCTCCAGGCAGACGCGGAAAGGCAGGGCAAGCCCCACGGCCAGCACCTTGTCCGCCGAAGCGTCTGTCGAGGCCAGATAAAGCCTCAGCGAGCTGTACAGCGAATAGAAAACGTCGTACCGTCCCAGCAGCAGCCGGTAATACTCCATGTAGGCGACCATGCCCAGCGCCAGCGGGAGGAAGGAAAAAACAGTCGTAAACCCTTTGGATCGCAGCAGCCCTAATGCTTTTTTCATCGGTTTTCCCCTATCGGTCGTCGTTGCGGAACGGCTCGGCCGGCCGTGCGGTTGCGGAAACGGCGCGCGGAGTGTTGATAAAATTATTATAAACGGCGCGGGGGGTTTGTCAACCGCGCCGCCAAGCGCGATAACGGCCCCGGAGTTCTCCCGCGTCGCGCGCGGGGAGAGCTCCGGGGCCGCCCGGACAGGAAAAGCGCCCTTGATGAAAAAGTCAGGGCAGCAGATGCTGATGTTCCTTGAACCAGCAAACGATCATATGCAGAATGATCAGGTGAATGTCCTCCACGCGCTCGTAGCTTTCCATGCGCGCCACCAGCGCCGCGTCCGCCATCGGGGCGATCTTCCCGCCGCCGAAACCGGCCAGCACGATCAGCCGGCCGCCCTTTTCCCGCACGTACTCGCAGGCGCGAACCACGTTGGGGGAGTTGCCGCTGGCGCTGATGGCGACGGCGACGTCGCCGGGACGCATAAGGTTGATCAGCTGCTGGCGGAAAACCTCCTCGTAGGCGATGTCGTTGGCCAGCGCGGTGATCGTGGCCGCGTTGTCCGCCAGAGACAGGATGCGGAAACGGCGCCTGTCCCCCGGAACGGCGTTCTTGCCGAAATCGCAGACGAAATGGTTGGCCGTGGCGGCGCTGCCGCCGTTGCCGAACACGAACACCTGCCGGTCGCCGCGGTAAGCCCCGATCAGGAGTTCCAGCGCCTTGCCCAACTCCTCCGCGTCGATGGCGTTCACCGCGCCGATCAGCTCTTTTTGATAAGCCGTTACCGTTTGTTGCGCATCCATCTTTCATACCGCCTTTCCGTGATACCCGTACCGCCGGGCCCCGCCGCATACGGCCAGCGCCGCCGCCCCCAGCAACCCGCCCTGATAGCCCAGCGGGGTGGGCAGCACCCGCAGGCCGGGGTTGGCTGCCAGGTAGACGTGCGACCAGACTGTTTCCTCCAGCGAGGGCCCGAACAGGTCGAACGCGAGGGAAAGCCCGCCGCCCACGACCACAAGGTCGGGGCTCAGCAGGTTGACCGCCATGCCGATCATCCGGCCCAGGTAAACGCCTTCCAGCCGGAAAACCTCCTGTGCGGCGGCGTCCCCGGAGCGCGCCAGGCGGGCGATCTCCTCGCCTTCCTCGCGCCGGCCCGTATGCTCCTCGTACGTACGGGCGATCCCCGGGCCCGCCGCGTACGCTTCCAGGCAGCCCTTCTTGCCGCACTTGCACGTCCGCCCGTTTTCCACCACGGTCACGTGCCCGCACTCGCCCGCGGCGCCGCCGCCGTACAGCAGGCGCCCGTCGGCGAACACCGCGCCGCCCACGCCGTTGGAAACCGTGACGTACAGAAAGTTATCCGTGCCCCGCGCTTCCCCGTACAGCTTTTCCGCCAGCGCGCAGGCCTTCGCGTCGTTCTCACCGTACGCGGGCAGGCCGAACGCCTCCCGGAGCAGCCCGCATACGGGCAGGTTCCGGATGCCGGAAAAGCTGGCTTCCACCCACAGCCCTTTCTCCG
The DNA here is from genome assembly GCA_964497495.1 of uncultured Oscillospiraceae bacterium. Taxonomy (GTDB): domain Bacteria; phylum Bacillota; class Clostridia; order Christensenellales; family Aristaeellaceae; genus CAXXOK01. Next base: position 108,595 of record CAZCCZ010000003.1, on the reverse strand, counting down.
CGTCGGCCAGCCCCGGAATGGTCACGCCGATGATCTCCGGCGTATACTCCGGATGCGCGGCAAGCATCCGCCGCCCGGAGGCGGTCAGCGCCTCCATCACGCCTTCCGGCGTAAGCGCGGCCCATTCGCCGCGCTCGGAGCACAGCACGCGGCCTTCCCCGGTAACCAGCCCGGTGACGTACTTGGAACCGCCGACGTCGAAACACAGTGCAATCATAATCGTTCCCCAAACTGTTCGTGATAGAGGGCCGTCATTTCCGCCTGCGAGGCGGTACCCGTGGTGCCGAGTTTGCGCACCGTAACGCCGGAGGACAGGTTGCCCAGTTCCGCCGCCTCCCCGGGCGTCGCGCCCGCGCACAGCCCGCAGACCAGCGCGGCCGTGGCGGCGTCCCCCGCGCCGCAAACGTCGATGGGCCCCTTCTGGCGCGCGGCGGGAGCCGCGGGGCCTTCCCCGGTCGCGATGCCGTCGCTTCCGAGGGTGACGAACACGGTCCTTCCCGTGCGCGCCCGCATCGCCGCGATCGCCCGCTCGGGCGGCAGCGCCTCGCCAAGCGCCAGTTCCGCCTCCTGACGGTTGCACTTGATGATGACGTTCCTGAACTGCGCGATGCGGGAGCGCGAATCCGCGAAGAGGATCAGCGAAGGGTACCGCTCCCCGAGTTCCGCCAGTTTCCCCCGCACCCGGGCCGTGACCACGCCCGTATCGGTCTCCGTCAGCTGGTCCAGCGCGATGATCGCGTCCGTTAGCGGGGCCAGCGTTTCCATCGAGGCCATGATGCGCTCTTCCACCCACGCGGGCGTGGGCAGGCGGTTTTTCACGTCCAGCCGGTTGCCTTCCTCCAGCCGTTCCCCCCGCTGAAACATGGGCTTCATATAGGCGGGCGTCATCCGTTCCGGCACGCTGAGCACGTGGGCCGTGTCCACGCCCCGCTGCGCGAGCAGTTGCCGCAGACGCCAGCCGTTCCCGTCCTCGCCGGTAAAGCTTACGGCGTACAGGCTGCCCACGCCCATGGCGCGGAGGTTGTTGAGCACCGTGCCCGCAGCGCCGGGGCTGGCGGCCGTGCTCGTCACCTGCCACGCGGGCAGCCCCGTTTCCAGCGAAGGCTCGTCAAGCGCGGGGTCGATATGGAACCACTCGTCCAGAAACAGGTCACCCACCACCGCGACGCGCAGGCTCCCGAAGCGGGAAAGAAGATCGGCAAGCCTTTCCTCCCTCACGCTTACTCCCCCTTCAGCAAAAGCCGGCCCAGGTACGCCACGGTGTCCCGGTGCTGCCCCTGCACGTAAAAGCTTTCGCCGCCGTCGGCCACGGTGCGGGCCATGATGGTTTTCCACGGCCGGAAATAATAGCGCGGGTCGGATTTGGGCGGCGCGTCGTGCACGTTCTTGCCTTCCAGCGGCAGCAGGTCGAACACCGCGGTGGTGAAATGCCGGATGGAGCGCCCTTCCTGTTTAGCGACGTTGCGGCACATGGAAAGCGCCTTCAGGTATACCTCCGGCCCGATGACGGCGGAACCGAAGTTGAGGAACACGCCGTTCTCCATATTCTCGATGGTGTGGCAATAGATGAGGAAATCCCGGTAGGTCGCCTCGCCGATGGCCGCGCCGTCCGCGTTGGGCTGCTCGTGCACGATATCGCAGCCGATGCCCACGTGCACGGTCGCGGGCACCTGCCTGCGGTAACAGGCCGCCAGCAGGCTGATCTCGCGGTGGGGAAAGTGGTTTTCCCATACGTATTTCCCCAGCGATTCCCCGAAGCCCAGCCCCTCCTTCGCGCCCCGGTTGACGGCTTCGTTGTAGCGGGCGTCCTCCTGCCAGAGGCCGAACTGCCCTTCGCTGATGTATTTGGCCACGCTCTCCGTGGTGGCGCCGATCATGGCGAACTCGAAATCGTGGATGCCGCCCGCGCCGTTGAAGGCGAAGTGGGTGATCCACCCCTCCTCCATCAGGCGGATCAGCACCGGCCCCGCGCCCGCGCGGATCACGTGCGCGCCCATCATCATCACGACCGCCGCGCCTTTTTCGCGCGCGGCGCGGATGCGCTGCGCCAGCGCCTCGATCGTCGGGTGGCGGTAGTCCGTTTCCGCCGCCGGGTCCATCATCACGCTCAAATCCAAATCGTGCTCCCGCTGCGCGATGGGCAGCAGGTGCAAACGGGAACGGTCGAACTGTGTAAACGGCATGGTTATTCTCCTTTCGCCGCGTCAAACAGGCGGCTTTCCAGTACGGCGATCTCCCGGTAATCCGGGATGATCGCGTCCGCGCCCGCGCGGATGAGGCGTTCCCGCTTCCAGGCGTCGACGCCCCGCCGCGCGGCCTCGTCGGAGGCCACGCCAACGGCGTACCCGCCGGCCCCGCGGACGTTCTCGATCTCCACGTACCCGTCGCCGAAGCCCAGCAGGGCTTCGCCAGCAAGCCGGTTTTCCGCAACCAGCCGGTCGATGACCATCTTTTTGGAAAAGGTTCGGTAATCCTTCTGGGCGCCGTAGATATGGGGGCCGAAATACTTCGAAAGCCCCAGCAGCGCAGCTTCCCTGAGCACGTGCTCCTCGTCCGTGCCGCTGGCCAGATACGGCGTCACGCCGCGGGCGGCCAGCAGGTTCAGCAAGTCGTAGGTGCCCGGCACGGTGAGCGTTTCCGGGTCCACGCTTCCGTCGGCGAGGCCCGAAAGCCGCCCGTCGATCTTGGCAAGGAGGCGGCGCAGATACTCGTCCTTATAGGCCTGCGGGTCCAGCGGCCGCCCGCCCATCCCGGATATTGCTTCCGCCAGCGCGATGCACTGGTAGATGGTCTGCTTCCCCGTGTGGAAGAAGATCATCTCCCGCGCCCTGTCCCGCAGTTTCCCGTCGTTTTCCCGTTTTCCTTCCGGCGTGGCCGCCAGTTCCTCGGAAAAGTACTGAATCATAATCGGCTGCCAGCCCTCCCGGATCAGGCTGACCGTGCCGTCGAAATCAAGCACCGCATAGCGAAACGGCGTTCCCTCCGGCCGTTTTCGCAGTTCCTCCCAATACATGGGTTCCTCCGTCCCGCCTTGACAGGCCCGCCGGGGACCTGCTACAATAAGGCAACTTCATTCTACCTTGGAAATAAGTTTGATGAAAGCTGTTGAAAAAAATGACGCCCCCGAAAACGCCGCGTTTGCCGGTCAAGACCGCCCATCTGGTCACTCTTTTGCAGCTGATTTACCGGGAACCCGGCATCTCCAAGCCGGAGATGTGCGCCGCCACCGGCCTGATGCCTTCCACCGTGCACGGGGCCGTGGCGCGGCTGGCGGAGGACGGTCTGATCGTCTGCCGGGGCATGGCGGCCTCCAGCGGCGGGCGGAGGGCCGACCAGTACCGGCTGGCGGATAACATCGGCTGCGTGGGCAGCATCAGCATCCGGTTGAACCACCTGGAAGCAGGTGTGTTCGACCTTTCCCTGCGCCCCGTCGCCCGGGAGGAAATGCCGCTGGCCATGGGCGAACTCGGGCCGGAAACCTACACCGGGCAAGCCGTGCAGCTGTTGGAGCGCTGTCTGACGGGGGCGGGAATCGCGCGGGAAAAGCTGTTGGGCGTGGGGGTTACGCTGCCGGGGCCGGTGGATTTCGCCACCGGCGTGGTGCTGCAGATGAGCGGCGCGCCCAGGTGGCAGCAGTTCCCCGTCGCCCAGCGCCTGCGGCAGGTGCTGGGCTGCCCCGTAGTGGTGGATAAGGACGTATACGCCGCGCTGGATCTGCTGGCCCGGACGGGCGAGATCCGCAACCCGCGGAGCTGCGCGTACCTGTCCATCTGCGAAGGCATCGGCTCGGCGCTGATGATCAACGGCCAGGTATACCGCGGGGAACACAGCCTGTCCGGCGAGATCGGCCACCTGACCGTGCGTAAGGACGGTATTCCCTGCCCCTGCGGCAACACCGGCTGTCTGGAACTGTATTGCTCCGACATCGGCATCGTGCGGCAGTACAACGCGCAGGCCACCTCCAAGCTGACCACGGTGGCGCAGGTGCTGGATCTGGCGCAGAACGGGGACGAAGCCGCCTCCCGCGTGCTGTCCCAGGCCATCGGCTATCTGGTGGACACCACCTCCACCATCATCATGACGTACGACCCGCAAGAACTGGTGATCTACTGCACGTGGCTGCGCGGCCAGCGCGACCTTTTCTTCTGGATGCTGGACACGCTTTACGCCAAGTCCATCTTCACCCAGAAGCACACCGTGCAGATCCGTCTTCTGGAGGAGACGCCGCTGAACCTCAACGCCGCCGCGGCGCTGGCCGTACGGCAGGCGCTGGAGGAAGCGGTGGTCAATCCATCTTAAGCGCCGCGTCGAACCCGACGGCCGAGGGTCGGAAGTTGAGCCTGCGCGCGAACGCGAGGGCTTCCGCCGCGCCGTACAGGCGCTCCATTCCGCTGTCCTCCCACTCTACGCACAGGGGGCCTTCGTACCCTTCCTGGTTCAGTTCCCGGATGATCCCCTCGAAATCCACGTCCCCGTGGCCCAGCGAGACGAAGTTCCAGCCCCGGCGGGTATCCCCGAACTCGATGTGGGAGCCCAGCACGCCCGCGCGCCCGTCCCGGTTCAGGCGCACGTCCTTCAAATGGACGTGGTAGACGTATTTGCTGAAATCCTTCAGGAACGTCACGGGGTCCACGCCCTGCCACAGCAGGTGGCTCGGGTCGAAGTTCAGGCCCAGCGTGGGCCGGTATTCCAGCGTTTCCAGAAGGCGCTTCGTGGAGTAATAGTCAAAGGCGATCTCCGTGGGGTGCACTTCCAGCGCCAGCCTCACGCCGCAACGGTCGTACTCGTCGAAGATGGGCGACCAAAGCTCTCTGATCGTCTGATAGCCCGCCTCCACCATTTCCGGCGTGGTCTGCGGGAAAGAATACCAGAACGCCCAGATCGGGCTGCCCAAAAAGCAGGTGACCACCTTCACGTCCAGCAGCTGCGCGGCCCGGGCGATGGTTTTCATCCGTTCCGTCGCCCACGCGCGGATGGCTTCCGGGTTTCCCTTCACCTTCGCGGGCACGAAGTTGTCCAGCCGCGGGTCGTACCGGTCGCCCACGCATTGCCCGGCCAGGTGGCCGGACAGCGCGCCGATTTCCAGCCCGTACCTGCGGAGCAGGGCCGCGTATTCCTTCCGGTACGCCGGTTCGGCCACGATCCTGTCCACGTCCACGTGGGACTGGGTGGCGATTTCCAGGCCGTCGTAGCCGAGGCCGTGCATGGTTTGAAACAATTCTTCCGTCGGCAGGTCGCCGAACTGGCCGCTGCAGATGGTGACGGGTCTTTTCTTCATGACCGTCGTTCCTCCTTACGCCTCGATGATGATTTCCCGGTCTTCCCTGGCGGAGCGCTGCGCCGCGAAGATCACGCGCATGGACCGTAGCGCCTCCTGCGCGTCGCAGACCGACTTTTCCCCGGTCAGGACGCTGTGAACGAAGGTATCGATCACGCCGGTGGAGGTGCGCCCGCCCGACGTCTGCTCTTTATTGGAGGTCATAGCGTCCAGCGCGACCCTTTCCGTTTCGCCGCCGGGATGTTCCGCGATCAGGGAGTATACGGGATCCGCGTAGCAGCGCAGGATGCCTTTGGTGCCGTAGAGAACGGTGGAGTTGTCCTCCTCCCCGTAGAACGTCCAGCTTACGTGCATCGTGCCCGTGGCGCCGCTTTCGGTGCGGTAGATGCAGAAGGCGTTGTCGTCCACGTCGATGGGCGAGCCGTCCGGGTATTTCTTGTCCAGCGTCCGGAAGGACGCCTTGACGGCCACGATGGGCTCGCCCAGCAGGTATTGCAACAAATCCGTCTTGTGAATGCCCAAATCGGCCAGCACGCCGAACACCGCGCGCTTCGGATCGAAAAACCAGGAGTTCTTCTGCCCCGTCCAGCCTTCCGGCCCGGGGTGGCCGAAGGTCGTGCGGAAGCTGATGACCCGGCCGATCTCCCCCGCTTCCACGCGTTTGCGGGCCTCCGCGTGGGCCCCGGCCAGCCGCTGGTTGTGCCCCAGCATCAGCGTGAGGCCGCGTTCCCGCGCCGACCGCGCCATGGCCTCGCAATCCGCCAGCGTCGTTGCCATGGGCTTCTCGCACAGCACGTGCTTGCCCTTTTCCAGCGCTTTCAGGGTCACGGCGGCGTGATCCGCGTTGGCCACGCAGACGCTGACGGCGTCCACGCCGCTGTCCAGCAGGGCGTCCACGCTGGGGTATGCCTTGCCGCCGTACCGTTCCGCCGTTTCCTGCGCGCGCTCGGGAATAAAGTCGTAGAAGGCGGTCAGGCGGCACTGCGGGTTTTCCGCGTATTCCGGCGCGTGGCGCACCTGCGTGATCTTACCGCAGCCGATGATACCGATGTTGAGCATGGGCCGTGCCCTCCTTTACTTCTTATCGCCGCGGACGTTTTGCAAAAGAACGGCGATGATGATGATGCCGCCGCTGATGGCGCCGTTGAGGAACGTGGGCACCTGCGCGGCCACCAGGATGTTGTTGATGATCTTGAACATGATGACGCCCAGGAACGTGCCGATGATCTTGCCGCGGCCTCCGCTCATGGCGGTGCCGCCGATGGCGACGGCGGCGATGGCGTCCATCTCGAACAGGTTGCCCGCGCTGGCGGCCGCCACCGCCATCAGGCGGGAAGCGTAGATCCAGCTGGCGAAGCCGCACATGAGCCCCGTAATGCTGAACACGGCGATCTTGGTGCGGCCTACGTTGACGCCGGAGAGCCGGGCGGAAACCTCGTTGCTGCCCACGGCGTAAATGTGCTTGCCCAAGCGCGTGCGCTGCATGATGAGCCCGAAGAGCAGCGATACGAGGATCAGGATCAGCATAGGGTACGGGAATTTAACGCCGAAAACGTCCACGTTTCCGTTAGCGACCGCGCGGAAAGCCTCGTAATACGGTTCGGTGGAGATGCCGTTGGCCACGGTGAAGGGGCCGCCCTGCCCGAAATGGTTGATGATGGCGCGGCAGGAGGTTTGCACCGCGAGCGTGGCGATCATGGCGGGCATACGGCCCTTGGCGACCAGCAGGCCGTTGAACGTGCCGATGAACGCGCCGAACGCCAGGCAGAACAGAAGCATCAGCCAGATGTCGTGCGTATAGTTGAGCACCTCGATGCCGAAGCCGGAGATGATGGCGACCTGCGCGCCTACGGAAATATCGATCTGCCCGGCGCAGATGACCATGGTCATGCCCAGGGCGATGACGCCGATCATGGAGGACTGCACGAAGATGTTGGTGATGTTGCGCCACTTGAAAAAGTTGGGGTTCACGGACACGGCGATGGTCAGAATGAGGATGAAGGATACCATGTAGCTGTAATCGGAGAACAGCTTCTTTCCCGCGGTCCTCAAAGCGACGCCTTGCCCGCCGTTACTGCGCCCGGTCGGTTTGCTCATGCTTCATGCCCTCCAAATTCGATCCTGTGGAATAATACATCATATTCTTTTCCGTCAGCTCCGCGCGGGGGAGCACGGCGTTGACCCTGCCCTTGTACATGACCACGCAGGAATCCGCCACCTTGAAAATTTCGGGGAACTCCTGCGAAAACACGAGCACGGCTTTCCCTTTACGGGCCAGGTTCAGGATCAGGTGATAAATTTCAAACTTGGTGCCCACGTCGATGCCCTGCGTGGGGTTGTCGAAGATCAGCACGTCCGCGTCGGTTTCCAGCCAGCGGCCCAGGATCACCTTCTGCTGGTTGCCGCCGGAAAGGGAGGTGATGGGATTTTTCGGGTTATCCGCCTTGATGGAAAGCTCTTCCTTCACGCGGCGGAAGCGGGCCCGTTCCGTTTTGGGGCTGATCAGCAGGCTCTTCATGCGCGTGTTGTAAAAGCCCATCGAGTTGTTGTCCACGATGCTCAGGTCGTTATGGATGCCGCGCTCCTTGCGCGAGCGGGGCACCATGGCCACCCCGCGGCGCATAAAACCGCGGATGGAAACCTTCTGCATGCTCCTGCCGTTGACCTTCAGACTGCCCGTGAAGGGGATGACGCCGAAAAGCGCGTCCGCAAGCATGTCCCGGCCGGAGCTTTGCAGGCCGGTGAACGCCATGATCTCCCCCTTATGCAGCCTGAAAGAAATGTCCGAAAAACTGTCGCCGGATAAATGCTCGGCTTCCAGCGCCACCTCGTCGGTTCCGAAATACTCTTTATTCGTGAAGTCGTCCTGGGCCAGCGCGCGGCCGATCATCATCTCCGTGATGAGGCTTTCGGTCGTGTCGGCGATCCGGCCGCTGCCGACCAGCCTGCCGTCCCGAAGCACGTAATACGTCTCGCAGATTTCAAAGATTTCCGGCATCTTGTGGGATATATAGATAAAAGATACGCCCTCCGCCCGAAGCTGGCGCATGATGACGAACAGATTTTCAATCTCGCGGTTGGACAGGGCCGTGGTCGGCTCGTCCATAATGATGAGGTCGCATTTGAAAAGCAGCGCCCTGGCGATTTCCACCAGCTGCTTTTCCGCGGGCTGCAGGTTCTTGACGACCGTCCAGGGGTCGATGTTCACGCGCATCCGCGCGAACACCTCGCCGGTGCGCTCCGCCATTTCTTTTTTGTTCAGCAGGCGGCCCGCGCCCAGCAGTTCCTGCGCGAGGTACAGGTTCTCGAATACGTTCAGGTCGTTGCAAAGGTTCAGTTCCTGGTGGATGAAGCGGATACCCAGCTTCATGGCCTGCAGCGCGCTGCCTACGCGCACCGTGCGCCCGTCCAGCAGGATCTCGCCCTCCGTGGGGGGAAACGTGCCTGCCAGCACGTTCATCAGCGTGGATTTTCCGGCGCCGTTTTCGCCCAGCAGACCGACGATCTCACCGGGTTTCACCGTGAAATCCACGTGGTCTACCGCGCGTACGGGCCCAAAATCCATCACGATTCCTTTCATCTCAGTCAGCAACGGCGGTTTCCTCCTCGGTTTCAGAAGGAGAGCCGGCCGGCATGACGCCGGCCGGCCGTCTGTCGATCAGTTACGGTTGGATCGGTTTACCGGCGGTCAGTTGATGCTGTACCGGTCGGCGTACTCCTGGCTGGCTTCGTAGTCGGCCACGGTGTTCTTGTCGATCTCGATGGTCGGGATCAGGAACAGCTGCCCGTCGATCTTCTGGCCCTGGTATTCGCCGGTGGTGACGGTCGCCACGGCCAGGCGGATGGCCTCGCGGATGTAGGAGGGGCTGAAGTAGTAGGTCAGCAGTTCGGGCTTCTGGATGTTCTTGAAGGTGGAGAGGGTCTCGCGGCGGCCGCCCACGGAGGTGATGATCTTCAGGTTGGTCAGCGCCGTGCTGTCCTCGATGACGGTCATGATGCCGTCCACGATCTCGTCGTCATGCGTGCAGATGAAGTCCAGGTCCGCGACGGTGGCGGGATCCGCGGTGCTCAGCCAGTTCTCCATGAACTCCTGGGACTTCGCGTTGGACCAGTCGGTCTGGAAGGCGTCGGTAACGAGCTTGAACTGATCCTTGTACTCGGAGGCGTCCAGCACGCTGGTCATGCCCTCGGTGCGCTGCTTGGAAACGGTGGAGCTGTCGCCGATGAAGAGCAGGTAGGTCAGGGTCTCGCCGGCCTTGAGCTGGTCGGCGAAGTAGTTGAGCAGGTATTCGCCCATCATGTTGCCGATCTTTTCGTTGTCGCCCATGATCTCGGCGGCATAACCGGTGAAGTTCTCGATGAGACGGTCGTAGATGATCAGCGGAACGCCCTCGTCCACGATGGTCTGCGCCGCGTTACGGAGCTGATCGCCTTCCAGCGGCCAGAGCATGATGACGTCGGGGCCCCAGGTGAGGATGTCGTCGATCGCCTGGATTTGCTTGGACGCTTCGCCGCCCACGCCCATCATGTAGTCCCCGATCACGCCGGACGCCTTCAGGGCCTCGGCTTCCGCGCGGGCGTGCGCGACGCTCTCGCCGGTGAAGCCGTGATCCGCGTCAGGGGTGACGATGCCCAGCTTGATTCCCTCCGCCAAAGCGGCGGTGGAAGCGAGCACCAGGGCAAGAGACAGAACCAGAGCCAGCAGTTTCTTCATGGATATAGCCTCCCTTTTTTATCAACATCCCGTTGCGCGGGATGTGAATTTCGCCAATTGCCGGTCGTACGGGGCCGAGGATTCCCGCACCACCAGCTTGTGGGGCAGGATGACCTGCGCGGGCACCGGCTGATGCCGTATCAGCCCGCAAACCGCCTCCAGCGCCGTATGCCCGATCTGGAAGCAGGGCTGCACGACCGTCGTCACGTAGGGATGGAACATCGTCGTATATTCCACGTCGTCGAAGCCGACGACCGTCACGTCCCGGGGCACCCGAAAGCCCATGTCCCTCGCGCCCTCGATGGCGCCCAGCGCCAGCATGTCGGATACGCAGAACAGCGCGGTGGGCCGCTTTTCCTGCGCCAGCAGGGAACGGGCGGCCTCGAAGCCCATGCGGAAGGTGTAGCCGCCGCGGGCGAAACGAACGTAGTCCTCCTCCACCGGAAGCCCGGCCCCGGCAAGCCCGTCCCGGTAGCCGCGCAGCCGTTCCGCGGTGGAAAAAAAGCGGTTCTCGATACTGATGGTGCCGATGCGGGTGTGCCCGATGGAAACCAGGTAATCCACCACGTCCCGCGTAGCCTGATAATTATCCACGCAGACGCGCGGAATGGGAAAGCGGGGGTCGAACTCCGAGCACTGCACCAGCGGGTATTCCGCGGCGTAGTCGTTGATCCAGTCCGAGCCCAGTTCCGCCGCCAGGAGGATGGCGCCGTCCGCCTGATGCTTGCGCAGACGTTCCAGCATCTGCTCCTCCAGTTCCCGCTTGCCCTCGGTGTTAAATAGAAAGGAACTGTATCCGTTCTCCTGCGCGCCCTGCGCGATGCCTGCGATGATGTTGGCGTAGTAAGGGTTGGTGATGTTCGGCACGAGGATCACCAGCGTGCGGCTCTCGTTGCGGCGCAGGTTGCGGGCCGTGAAGTTCGGCTCGTATTGCAGCGCCTCCACCGCCTTGCGCACACGGGCTGCCAGTTCCGGCGCAACGGTGGCCTGGTCGTTGAGCACCCGGGAGACCGTGGCGACGGACACACGGGCCCGTCTGGCCACATCCACCATGGTCGCCATGCCGCATCGTCCTCTCCCTGTCCGGCAGTAAAAAGTCCGTTTCGGCTCGCCGTTGCCGGGGGTACGCCTAAAAAACCGAAAAGCGATTGCGGGAATTTCCGACGTTTACGGAGGTAATCCCGCAGGTTCAGCGCGTTCCGGGTCAGTAATCGTTTTCTACACTATAGCACCCGTCGGTGAAGGTGTCAATAGGCCGCCTTGAAATTTTGTACAATATGGCCTTTTATCAGGCATTCGAATACGATTTCGGCATTGCGGCGTCTCATATATCTATACATATTTCATAATTGAATTAAGTATTGAAGGATATCTGCCAACCTCCGCCAATGCCCTTCGAAGGGTCGACGGCGCTGCCTCAGGGCTGCCGACCGTCGCCTCGCCGTACCCGCCGCATCTGAAAACCGTACAGGCGCGGGGCGGCCGCGCGTCAGTCCTTCCCTATCCCGGCTTTCGCCATTTTCGCCAGATAGGCCTCTCCCCATTGGTTCATGGAGAGCAGCACGGGCATGAACGACCTGCCGAAATCCGTCAGGGAATACTCCACTTTCGGCGGAATCTGAAGATACTCGTTCCGGAGGATCAGCCCGTCTCGTTCCATCTGCCTGAGCTGCTGAGTCAGCATTTTGCGCGTTGCGTCCGGAAACAGGCGCGTCAGTTCGTTAAAGCGCAGCGTCCTGCCGGACAGTTCCCACAGAAGAACCGCCTTCCATTTCCCGCCCAGCAGGTTGATCGTCAGTTCTACGGGGCAACGGTAGGTTTTCTCATGGAACGTAATCATCAGTATTTCCTCCATCCGGGCTCCCCCGGTTCCCCGCCGGGTACCCGGTTCCCGAAAAGTGCGTACTGGCGCGGCGGTACGGCCCCAGTATATCATGAGGGCATCCAAACAGACGAACGGAGGACGGGTATGAAAAGGGAAACGGTTTATTTCGAAACAGCCGGGGACGACCATACGCTGGAAACATTCGCCCTGGTGAAGCAGCGGGCGGCGGAAACCGGGATCCGGAAAGTCGTCCTCGCTTCCACCACGGGCCGTACCGCCCTGCGGGCGGCGGAGTATTTTACCGGCACGGATATCCGCCTCGTCGTCGTCCCCCATCAGTACGGCTTCTCGGCGGAAGGAAACCTTTTCCCTCCGGACGCGGCGGAAACGCTGCGAGCAAACGGCCATCAGGTCCATTTCGGGACGATGCCCTTTCATACAGACGGTTTGTTCGGTTCTCAAACCCCCGCCGTCGTCGCCAACTTTCTCCGTTGCTTTTGCGAGGGCGTGAAGGTATGCTACGAGATCACGCTGATGGCGGCAGACGGCGGGCTGGCGAGGGCCGGCGAACCCGTTATCGCCGTGGCCGGAACCGGCGCGAACGCGGACACCGCGCTGGTGATGCAGGCGTCGAACACACGGAAGCTGAGCAAACTCCGCGTGAACGAAATCCTGTGCAAACCGTATCACGGTTACTGCCCGTGCGGTAAACGCCGTCCGCGCGCCGGGCGCCGGGGCCGTCCGGCGAAGAATTCCGCGGGCCGTTTCAGCGCCGCGATTAAAAATAATCCTCTTTCCCATCCCACAGGCCATGACGGAAATTGCTTAATGCCTGCTTCCGGCAGGATAAAGGCCCGCGGGCCGAAACCCGCGGGCCTTTCGGCCGATATGGAGAACGTCTTCGTCACTTCAGGCTGATCGACCAGGAAGCACCCTGAGGTACGTCGATGATCCAGTAGTACTGGTCGCGTCCCTTGACCGGCTTGACGATGCCGTCCCCTTCCACCTTGAGGGGCGTGGAGTAGACGGAATCGCCGACGACGGTGTCGTACGTCCACGAATCGAAGCTTTCATACTCGTACCCGATGGACGTATACAGGCTGGCCGACCATTCGTCCAGGGTAGAGGCATCCATGACGCAGTGGACGATGGAGGCCCCGGTCAGCGGGAAGAAGTCGGTAACGTAAGGGCCGGTGCCGCTGCATTCCAGCGTGCCGCCGTCTTTCAGGGGTTCGATCGTGATCGTCCAGTCGCCGTCGCCCTCCACCAGCACGTCGTACGTGCCGGCTTCCGTGAGCTGTTCGCAGGAGTAGGCTTTTTGCCACAGGTTGAAGGTAAGGTCGTAACTGCCGCCGGTGAAGGTTACATCCATCCCACCGGTCACGATGATGCGCGCGGGCACCTGCGTGACCTCCACGCCGGACTGGATGGCCGTGCCGGAGCCGGAGAGCTTGATCGCCTCGCCGGCCGGAACATTCGCCGCGCGAAGCTGGCTGATGCGGTCGCCGATCGCGGCCTGGGCCGCGGTCAGTTCGTCGATCGTAGCCTTATCCAGATCGATGGTGAGGGTTTCGGCCAGCGCGGCCGAGCCAAGCAACGAGAACGCCAGGATGATGGCCAACAGCTTTTTCATTTTTTCTCCTCCCCCCGTATAGGATGTTGTTCATCGTATTCGCCGTCGGCCCCCTCATTACCTTTTTTTGATATGTTTGGCGTATGTCTTCCTTCTACGGTTCCGATTCCGTAACCAGTACCGGCGCGCCCACGGCCGCAGCAGCCAGGGCGTGAGCAGCCGCGCACGGCAGGAAAACGAGCGGAGACAGCAGCACGGCGACCTCGCACGCGAGGCTTCCGCGGCTGTCCCGCGGCTGTAAGGGTTTTCGGGTAAGGCGGGAAACAAAGCCCCCGAGCGGGATTCCGTACAGGTTGCCCACCGTCATCATGCGTACGGCACCCAGCACGGCGTACGCCTTCGCCTCGCCGTAGCGGGCCGTAACGGCGAGCCACGCCGCTTCGGAGGGTCTGCCGCGGCTTTCCGCGTAATGCTGCGCGAACAGGAGCGCAGGCAATTCCTCCGGGTCGGCTCCGGCAAGGTCGCCGGAGAGCATGGCTTCGATCTCTTTCGGCTCCATGCCCATTTCCAGCGCCATTTTCGTGTGCGCGTACGAGCACACGGCGCAACGGTTGACCTCCGTTACGGTTAACATCAGGCGTTCCGAAAAATGCCGGGGCAGCAGGCCGTTCCTGCGTCCGCGCCGGAAGGTCGGCAGCGAGCGGAACATGCGGTAGCCCGCCAGGTACACCTCGGCAAGGGTAAAATGTCTGGTTCCGGAGTACGCGTTCGTCATGGTACGCAGCCTCCCAACGGGTTTCTCTCGTCAGGGAGTTTAAACTCTTCGTTCCGTCCCGAAACAAAAGCCGACTTACTGTTGGCAGGTTTAACCTGTTATAATCATTCAGGAGAAAGAGATGTGATTCGTCCGGGATACCAATTTCGGGAGGGATGCGTATGCCCCGTACCGTTGAACTTGCGAGACTGACGCTTTCGGATTTCAGGGATATTCTGGCGCGCCGGGAGCTGACCCCGGGGCGGAGGATGCTGAAGGAAGATCTGTACGCGCGGTTCGCCGCGCTGGAGCGATTGGGGATTCGCAACGCGGGCCAGTTGCATGCGGCGCTCGCCTCGCCCGCCTTAATCGCGGCCCTTGCCTCAGCCTCGGCCGTGCCGGGGGCCTACCTGACGCTTCTTCGCCGGGAACTGTACGGCCTGATTCCCAGGCCCGTTCCGCTTGCGGATTTTTCCGTCGCGGTCGGTGCGCCGGTTTCCGCGCTGGCCCGGCGGGGTGTCAAGACTTCTCTGCAATACCTTGAAAGCGAACCGGAGGAAAGGGGGCTGCTGTACGCCCTTTGCGATCTTACGCGTATTAACGGCATCGGGGCGGTCGCGGCCGAAGCGTTCTACGAGGCGGGTTATCGCTCCGTCGCCGCCGTGGCGGGGGCGGACGCGGAGACCCTGCTCGCGGCGGTAACGGCCGCCAACGAATGCACGCACCGTTACGGCGCCAAACTTGGCGTGAAGGACATGCGGTTCTGCATCGACGGCGCGGAGCTGTTGGGCAGGCTGGAAAGGCAGGGTTAAACGCAGGCGGCGCAACGTATTATAAGGCTCGACATTTTCATAAACCGCTTGACAGGACGGCGGCCGCCACGTATAATAATGCCTGCGGCTGGCGCGATGGGGAATTGTGTAATGGTAGCACCTACGACTCTGACTCGTATTGTCTAGGTTCGAATCCTAGTTCCCCAGCCATTCGTGGCTCCATGGTCAAGCGGTTAAGACGTCGCCCTCTCAAGGCGAAATCAGGGGTTCGATTCCCCTTGGAGCTACCACCATCAAACGCTTATGATATAAGACTTTCATGGGCGTTTTTCTTTTTTACTGACGCACTTACTGACGCACTTAACAGATTATTGCTATTTAACGGGTTTAGCAAAATTCATGTCTCATCAATAATCAATATATTGACAGGCCGCGAGTTAAAAGTTAACATAAATATAAGTACAAGAGATTTACGAGGACTGATATGAGTATAGTTAATAACAACGTGATCAATATACCAGATACTCAATATGTACCAGAAGAGACATTGGAAAGCGAAATGATCAAGTTCATCATATTGAACAGGGTCAGAAACATTTCTCGTAAATAACTTTCTATGAGGTTAATGTAATGCCAGATAAAATAAATACTTGCTTACAGTCCCTGAAACAGAAGCAATATAACGCAATCATTCATTCGGTTGAATACAAAACACTTTTAGATGAATTAAGTAAGCGTATTATTGCAAAATCAAAAATAGCACCCAATGAAGCAACTATTGAGAATTATTTCGATTGCGAATTATTCGCCTTCTTTCGTGATGTCTTCGTTCCTCTTGGATTTGAATACAATCCAGTAAAAGAAGTAGCAGTTGCTACAAAACGACACATTACAAAAGGTAGAGCAGATAGTGCCATTGGTGCACTTATCATTGAGTTTAAACAACCATCAACGCTGTCTAATAGGAGCCAGCAGGATAAAGCTGTTTCTCAAATATCAGATTACCTTTTAGGAGTACCACTTGATAAAGAATTAGTTGGTTTTGTGACCGATGGTACAAAAGGCTGTTTTGTATTACGCAACGATGCAGGCATTATAACCGAACCATTCAATAGATTATCGTTTGATATTCTAGATAGACTAGTTCAAGCGATAATAAAACTACGCCTTATTGGCCTGAGTTCTGAAAATCTTGTCAATCAGTTTTGCATGCCTCCTGAAAATACTGGCATAGCTTTTACGCTCGTAAAAACGCTATATATTAATTTATCAACGCATATGACACCAAAGACAAAAATGTTATTTGAAGAGTGGAAGGAGCTATTTAGTCTTTCCCATGATGATCTTTCAAAGCAGCAAGCAATCATAGACCGTAAAGCATCACTAGAGGGTTTGCTAAACACACAATTCATACAAGGCAGTAATGATGAATATATTGCTCTGTTTGCCTTGCAAACTGCTTATATGATTATTGTTAAGGTAATAGCTTATCGTATAACAAGCATAGTTCGTTATAAGGAAACATTAATTGATTTTGAGACACTAATAGAAATTGATAGTGAGGCTCTCCGACACCACCTTGTTACTCTAGAAGATGGGGCAGTTTTCCGAGATTATGGGATCACTAATCTACTAGAAGGCGATTTTTTCTCTTGGTATTCTACAAAAGAACAATGGACAGCCGATATGGCTAAAGATATTTCTAGGATTTTTAGTATATTAACCCTATACTCAGATAAAGCTGTATTAAACACGGGTGCAAAATCAACAGATTTCTTCAAAGAATTATATCAAGGTATGATACCCTCTGCAGTTCGGCATTCACTTGGTGAATACTATACTAAACGTTGGTTAGCTCAACAAGTTGTTGATGAAGCATTAAATCTGACCCGCATTGAAAACTGGAAAGGCATTGACCCTTGTTGTGGTTCTGGAACATTCATTACGGTTATGATTGATAAAGTTCTTGAAGAAACACGGGGCAAAAATAACAAAGAGCAACTACTTGCGGTTCTTTCGCGTGTCAAGGGTATTGACCTAAACCCTGTTGCCGTTCTCACTGCAAGGGTTAATTACTTTATTAATATTGCGCATCTATTGACAGATCAAAACGAAATAGAAATACCTATTTATTTAGGTGACTCGTCGTATGTACCTAGAAAACGTATTTATGATAATGTAGATTGTCTTGAATACACGATAAATACACTTGCCTCACCCATAGATATTTTAGTCCCTACAAGTATGGTTAGTGATGCATTGGAATTTTCAAAAGCAATGACGTCCATTGAACTATATATTCATAATCTTGACGAGAATGGCGTTTATACGTGTTTAGAAAAATTAGTTGATGTATCAGATTTAACCGAATCGATAAAAAGACAGATTCATAAACTTGCTGATGTATTAGTCGATTTAGAGCGGAAGAATTGGAACGGAATATGGGCACGCATTATAACAAATCACTTAACCACGGCAAATATTGGGAAATTTAACATTATCGTCGGGAATCCTCCTTGGGTTGATTGGAAGAGCTTACCTTCCGGTTATCGTGATAGAATTGCATCCCTTTGTATTTCAAGGAAATTGTTCTCTGGCGACAGCATAACAGGAGGAATAAACCTAAATATTTGTGCCCTAATTTTAAATGTCGTCGCAGAAAACTATCTTTCAAAAGACGGCGTGTTAGGCTTCCTTATGCCGGAACCTCTTATCTTTCAACAGTCGTATGAAGGTTTCAGGAATCTATACCTATCGGACGATAAGCGCCTTTATTTTAGGAAATTCACGAACTGGACGTTATCTGGACATCCTTTCAAGCCTGTAACACAAAAGTTTTTAACTTATTATATTTCTTATAAAGTGGTAGATTATCGAAATGGTGTTGATGTCGATTGGTATGTTTTAAAACGCAGGAAAAATTACGATGGTCATGAAACGCTTCCAATGGATGAATACTTTGATGTTCAGAAATCTATTGTTGCAACTTGTCATGAAACAAAAAACTTCTTTTCTTACGTTGAATCAAAGCAACAAATACAAGATTTTCTATCTGTCGCAGGGCAATCATATTATCTTGGCCGCGAGGGAATAGAATTCTACCCGCAAGAGATGACAATTTTTGAATTATCTGGGCTGCCGTCAACAAGAACTTGTACAAGCTTAAAGAATGTACAGTTTAAAAAGTCAAAGCATCCTGTGATGCCAACAATTGAATTATTAGAAACAGAGTATTTATATCCGTTGATAAAAGGTATTGATATAACACCATTTCATATTGAATATTCGGGCAGGATTGTCCCTTTCCCTTATGACAAGCGTGACACCCGATTGCCAATATCCCTTAGCGAATTAACAAAATGTGCTCCGGGATTATCAGCTTTTTATCAGAAGAATAAAGACTTAATCTTAGCGCAAACCACATATAATGAGCGTATCATTGGGAGGAAAGGTGAATTTTACGCATTAGCAAGGGTGGGGGCTTATAGTTTCGCTGATAATTATGTTGTCTTCCGTGATAACACGAAATGGGGCGCTGCTGTTATTTCTACTGTAAATACTGCATGGGGCGGGGAGAAGAGACCGCAGTTTCAAAACCACGCCGTTTCTATTTGTGAAGATATTGATGGAAGGTTCATTACCTATGATGAAGCGCACTATATTTGTGGAGTAATGAATACCCCAGTTGCTTTTGAATATGTACTTAAGTCGTCGGATTCAAGATCGTTTCCTATTAGGCCGCGGATTTATATACCAAAATATGACAGTGGGAATGAAACGCATAGGGAAATATCAATGTTATCGCAAGAAGCGCACAGAGAGTATAACAATGATGACGAATTGAAACGAATAATGGGTCGTCTTAATAAATTATACCTTGAGTTAGCAAAGAAAAAGTAGTTACCATTGCCCTCTGATAAACACTGAGGAATCGAAAAATATAGTCAAACGATGTTTGCAAAATCGAAGCACTCCGCCAATGAATTACGCCGCTTGTGGCACAGGGTACGAATGGATTCATCGCTGAGATAGGCTTTGGAAGCTGACCAATCATCCATAAGTTCCATGAGAAACGCAGTAACCGGACGCAGATACGAAACCAAGTTGCAGGAATCTTCCGCAACTCTGTTCGCCACCATATTTATTACTCGCAGTAATTTTCATTATACGGGGTTTGTTTTCACTATCATGGTGGTCAAGAGGGGAGTCTATTCATTACATAATTAAAACCACCTCAAGAAAATCCCGATAGACTTCTTTTCTTGTTCATTCACAATGCTACGACATATGAATCAGGAACATCGTTCATTACCAAGTTACACTCCCTTACGCACGTTGGAAAATGCTTATATTATTGATACAATCGGGGGTGGGTGCACTATGAAACGGGGAATCGTGTAAGGATGAAGCTAGGCCCAACGCCTCTCAAGTACAAGCCACCACCGCAGGCGACGGTGGCTGCTTGGTAGCCTACACGGTGCTTCGGCTCGGGGAATCTGGAAATATCATCTGGCGACAACCGCTTGGCGCTCGGATTCCACAAATGTGCGCAAAATCCTTGACGTGACCAAAAAATGATACGACTCTTGCATATGGAGTTACCATTGTTGTAAGAAAACACATATCAGCCTGATGAGATAGCTTTTTGTACGTTCATCAAATCGGAGTAAATCTCTTGCACCTTTTCTTGAAAAATACGGATAATGGCATCTTGATCATCTTTTGAATAAGGAAACACTACTGGTTTGTCATCGTCATCATCTCGATATGAACGAACCATATCTACATGAATTACGTTTCTTTTACTACTTATTGCTATGACATATTCAGTTGCATCGCCCTTCATAACATAATGATATTTCATCGAAGAAATATAGAACCCTTGCTCTATGCATGTGTTAACGAACTTGTTACTACGTAGGGCTTGACCATTAAGAATGGCTTGATTTATCCCGGCAAGGTCATTCGATTCGCCAGTTATCTCTTGTTCACCGATATCCTCGGTATCTTCTTCTTCATCTCCATTTTCAATGTTTTTTCCACGCTTTATTGACATCCCATTTATTGTTTTTAAGTACCAGTCTTCAAACTGCTCAGCAGCGAACTTATCAAAGAAATCAACTCTGTGTCGTGATGTCAGAGCCTCAAGGCTCATAAAATCTATCATGAATTTATCGGGATCGTCAACGGAAACAGAGGATGCATGCGCCAGGTCTTTTAGGTAAGTGATGGCTTTTGTTGCATCACCAGTTGTAGATTGTCGAACATCAACTAATAAGCGATCCTTTGCAGATCTTCTAAAATTGACGTTGATTCGCTTGATTTCACATGCTTGGAAGCGGTTGCTCCCGCGGTTTACTTTTTCGTATTGAAGCGAAAAAGTAACTTCATCATCAGTGATTTTTGTAGGTGTAGATATAGTATATTTATAGCCTGGCCATCGCTTTGATGCGCTTATATCATCTACCAATTCCTCTATGAAGGAATCAGGATTGTAGGCTGTGCATTCCAATTGAAAAACGGCAGATTGGATATAGCTGCCATCAACATTCATCATATCCTGCAGTTCTTGTATATCACTTGTTCCCAAGAAAATGGTATATGCTTGATCTGCAAGATCGTCTGGCTTTTGTGATGCCATTAAAATACCACGCTTCTTGTAGAAATATCTTGTGTTTTCTGGTGTCAGTAGTTTATCTTCGAATAGTCGTTTTAATTCAACATTATCCACATATTCGTTAATCATTTACTTTCACCTCAATTATCTACTGGAGATAAGTAACGATTCTCTAAAAACTCTATATGAATTTTCTCCTTGTCTTGTTGCGTGATGGGAGGTGTAATGCCGTTTTCCAGTGATTTTATTAGGTTGTCATTCACAAATTTCACGTCATCTTTACCTCTTGGGAAGAATACAAAAATATACTTCTCGACTAAGTGATCTGTAAACTGGAATTTCTTGAACATACTCCAAAGATATTGAAACGATTCCACAGCAATATCATCAAAACTAAAAACAATACGGTTTCGTTTGTACTCTGTTATGGGATAGCCGTTACTGCCGGTGCCCTCAACTTTATGTAACTGTTCAGCGAAAATATACTTTGAGAATAGGAAGTTAACTGTAATATAGTTTGTATCACGAGGATTTGATTCGTTTATACTCGGATAAACAAATGATAATGTTCCATCTTTTTTATGAATATAGTTAATGACGGATTGCCACATGTCAATCTGGATATTCGAAGCTATGTATATGCTCATTCTCGTTCTCTTAATTTTAACTTGGACTGCTCGTAAGATTTCGCGCCATCTTTTTGCATCGAACACGTCATTAGCATGAACAAGTAACAGTCCTGTTGATATTTCAGAATCGAAATTTAATCTTTTTAGCTCCGGCGCCGAATGAGAACATTCGATTAAGTTTTGCAATTCCAAAACCCATTCATTCACGTCATCTAATGTGATAGAACGCATTTGCCTATTCTTACATTCAACGATAATGCCTTGCTTTACACCCAAATATGGATCAGTATATTCCAAAAGCAGATCAATGCCATGTGTCCTTTTTTTATGTACGCCCTTACGGGTACATGCTATTTCTAAATCGCGTGTGACTTCTTTCCACGCCATATCAGAAAAAATATTACTTCCCCAGCCTTCAAGTCGCTGTCCGATTTTCGTCGCATTCTCACCCATCTTGAGTCCCTCCTATTTTGAATAGAGGCGATATATTGTTTTTTTCAGTTGTTCCGAAAAAGATGAAAAAGCTGTATGTATAATCAGCGACCCAGATTTATATATCGTGCATGATACTCCGTCAATGTCATAATCCTTTTGAAATGGAATGTATACACATATTTGTGCTATTCTGTCTTTATTCTTTTCCAATATTCTCATTGCATTTTCATACTGATCAAATTCAAATGTGCAATTGGCGAGAACCCCGTTTTCCAAGATGATTTCGTTTATCCTTGCTTTTTTTAGAAGTATGCTTTTATCGAAAGCCAGTTCTGATACTAACTGTGCCAAATCAATCTGCTTGGCATCAACAGTAACTCTATTGTCAAAACAGATCGATATTTGAGTGATCATCTGATTCACCAGTGACACATTCCCAACACATATCAACAATTGTAATGCAGAATTAAGATTGAACTTTACAAGCATAGAACGTTCAACAACTGTATGTTCAAGCTGACTTGTACCAAAATTGAAGATGATCTCATTCTTCTTGACTTTTGAAACATAGTAACCGTCGATATTTGTATCATCGTAGTCATCAACAACGATCTTGCTTACGTCATCATTGCGAAATGTTAGCAACTCAGCCATTCGGGATGTTGTGAGGTCTGCAGGAATTTCCAACATGAATAGACTAAACCTCGATGTTGCCATAATTACCCTTCCCATCCAGTTAATCACTAGCTAGAGTATAGTACGGATAGAGACAGTTGTCTACTATGGGTGTTTCCCGAAAAGTGGTCCAATATAAATGAGAAAAACCGAGGTCGTGGGTGTCCCCCGAAAAGCAGTCCAATTTCAATGAGAAAAATCAAGGTCATGGGTGTCCCCCGAAAAGCAGTCCAATTTCAATGAGAAAAATCAAGGTCATGGGT
>CAZCCZ010000003.1:288-85959 GCA_964497495.1 uncultured Oscillospiraceae bacterium | reverse complement strand
GTCCCCCGAAAAGCAGTCCAATTTCAATGAGAAAAATCAAGGTCAATAGTGCCCATAAGCCGCATGATTTCTGGCAAATTCGGCTGGCGGCAGGTATGTTAGTGCGCTGTGCGGACGGTAGTCATTGTAATCATTTCGCCATCTTTCCAGCTTTTCCTTGTATAATGCTAGAAAATAATCTCTTCACGAAAAGAACGACAAGATGCAAGAAAAACCCTCTGCCGGGTAATCGTCCGGCAGAGGGGCATTGTTCTATTTCCCTGCCATTTCCTGATCCGCTTTCTCCTGCAACACTTTAAGCGCCGGGGAGATCACGCCGTTCCACACCGCCGAGGCCGCCGCCGACATCGCGCTGATGAACAACGTTTTCAGGGCCGCTTCTTGCGTGAAGAAGCTCACGTCGGACAAAGCGGCCACCACGCAACTGAAAAACGCCTGTACGAAGGTCTTGACCGCCCGCACGCCCACGTCCTTCCAGTTCACCACGGTAAAGATCGCCTTAAGCTTGGCGGCGACTTTCCCAAGCAGTTCTTTCATTGGGCCTTCATCCTTTCATAAATTCGCAACCGCGATTATTCCCGATCCTCGCGCGGGGGCAGTTCTTTGTGATGGTCGTAGCGCAGGTGGTCATCCAGCCGCTTGTGCGCGCTTTTCGCGGAAGCCATCGCCCCGGTCGCTACGTCCCGAATGTCCTCCACGCCCTCGATTTTCTCTTTGATGTACTTGATGTCCACCTTCATTTCGGTAAACGCAGCGGTCTTATCGTCGCCGCGCCCCCGCAGAGTGCTGACGGAAACGGCCATCGTCAGAATAAGCGCCACGGATTGCACCAGCGAAAGCACCATTTCCAAGCTCACCGGCTCTACCCCCTTTCAAAGCACAGGCGCAGGGTTGTTAGCCCTGCGCCTCCTCCGTAGCCGTCTGCCGCGCCTCGGCCAGCGCCGCCCACGTCTTTTGGCCCACCACGCCGTCCATTTCCAGCCCGTGGTCACGCTGGAACACCTTCACCACCGCTTCGGTCGTAGGGCCGAAATCGTGATCAACAGCCAGCATGTAGCCAAGGTCGGTAAGCCACGTCTGCAAACGCGCCACAGCCCCGCCCTTGCAGCCTTTCTTCACGGTGTAGAACTGCGTCACATCGACCACCGCGACGCTTGCGGCGGCCCCCTGCGCCGACTCCGGGGCGCTTTCGTCGGCTTCCGTGAGCAAGCCCGTCTGCACGGCGGTCAGGCCGTAATCCACCCACGGGAGCAGCCCCACGCGGTTCCAGCCGCCGTTGATCGTCTTACCGGCGAAGTTGCTCTCGATCACCTGTCCCCGGCTCGCGCTGGCCGCAATGCTGGTATCCCCAAGCCACAGGCCGATGTGCGTAGCGTTCCCCATGCCGTCGCCGTCATATTTCGACGGTGCGCCGTCCTCCTGCCAGATGAACAGCGCCGCACCGCCGGGGATACAGCCGAACGCCGTCTTGCACTCCTCCGGGGTGCCCGTCCAGACGCAGGCCCGCCAGTGCGCGTTGCTCCCGGCAAGCCCGCACTCGGCTTTCGGTACGCCCGCCCGAATCAGGCAGTATTCCACCAGCCCTTGACAGTCCATCCCCCGTAGCGTCATGCCGTTGGCCACATAGGGGACGGTCGTACCCTTCGCGTAGGAAAGCAGCTCCTTACCGGCGGCAATCAGCGCCGCGTTCGTGATCTTCGTTGCCATGTCCATTCCTCCAAATCAAAAGGCGAGCCATCAGGCCCGCCCAAATTCCCGAACGTCCGGGATTTTACAGCTTCCCGGTCAGTTCCGTGTACTGTGCCTCGGTAATCCGTCCCACCGCGAAGAACACGTCGATCTTCTCCCGTAAACCGTCCGTAGCCCCGCGCTCGATCAGCCGTTTCAAGACTTCATACAGCATCGCTTACACCTCCCCGGAAAGGCCCAGCTGCGTCAGGGCCAGTTGATATTGCGTATCCACGATCAGGCTTTCCAGCGTGTCCAGCCGGTCATCCACCACGTCCCCCGGCGACGGCCCGACGGGCGGGAAGGCGGCGGCCAGCTCTTCCGCCGTGGCCTCGTCCGTCCACGCGCCATCGACCCACCGGGGCTTCAGCGGCGCGTGTGTCACTCCATTGGTAACGGTCATCGCTTCGTTCAAGTAATCGACAGCCTGTTCGCCTTCCAGAAGTTTGTAATCCAGCAGCTTCCCGGCTTCGCCCTGCTGCACGCAAAGCTCCACCATATAACCGTTTGCGTCCACAATGGTTTTCATACTCGTCCCTCCTTACCGGTCGGTGCAGGTGTAACGAAGCGTGACGCTTAACGCGGTTTGCGCCTCATACGCGCCTTTCCAGATCGTCAACTGCGTACCGGTGAATGTATCGACGTATACGCTATACGCAGAGGCATCGGCATAAGACACCGCCGATAGGGCGAATTTCGGAAGCGGAGAGTTGCCGTCACCCAGAACGGTCTTTTCGTACGCGATCGCCCGGAACGTACCGATATTGGATATCCCGTGCGCGATGCTGTTCATCCCGTTTGCGAGGGTTGCCACGACGGTCTTTTCGTAGATTTTCCGCCCGTCCGTCCATAGCACGCCTGTAAAGTGCTCCGCATAAAGGCAGGCTTTTCTGGTGACCTGCTCCCATGGCGTCCATGGGCCGCCGTTTCGGCTGCGGTAGTACACCGGCCCGTCGCTCGTATACGCCCACTCCGACTGATACCCCGTCGTACCCCACATGATGACTTCCAGGTTGAAATACGGCGTCGGCAGCGTCCCGGTAGTCACTTCCGGCCAGCAGTTCCACAGGCCGTTGTGCGGCGGCTCGTCAATGTTGAAAGTGCCGGGGTTATCTGTACACACGTTGGGGAGCCGAGCGGTCAGAGCGTTCTTTGCCTGTGTAACACTGGACGTGTTGGCGTTAATCAGGTTCAGCAGGTTGCCAGCTGCATCACCGCTTAGCGTGTTCTTCACGGAAGCGAACCATGCGTCGAACGCCGCTTCCCGCCCCGTTCGAAAGGCCGCGAGGTCGGAGGCGATTTGCGCGTAATACGCGCTGGTATTGGTATCCGCGATGATCGAGGCCACCACGCCGCAATGGTCGTTATTCAGACGCATGTCCGTAATGTTGGCCTGTGTGATCGCCGTAGCACCGGGGCCGACGTAGATATAGGCGAGCATCAGCTCGTAGACCGTGCTGTTGCGGGTAAGCGCGGTAGCCGACGGAGAAGCGGACGGCGTGCCAGTTACGAGACGGGGAAGTATCGTCAGCGCGTTTACGGACAAGTCGAGCCTGAGCACGATGGTGTCATACCGGCCCAGCGACGCATTGGCGGGCGCGAGCGTGAACGATTCCGCAGCCTCGCTGTACCCATGCCGACCGTTGATCAGGCAATGCCCCGGCAAGAGCGAGACGGTCATACCCGAACCCTGTACCACCTGAAATTCCGTTCCCGTGGTGTTGATCACCCCGTTGCGGAAATACTTCGCAAGGATTTTCGCCAGCACGTCCGAGCTGTACGCCCGGCTGTAAATCGGGTTCCCCTGCGTGTCCTGCGTCACCGTAGCGTCGAACGGCCAGCTAATCATACTCATTTATGCTTTCCCCCTTTGGTATACGGTCGGTATCTTATCCCCAAATTGAAGCGTCACGGTATGCGTGTTTTTCTTCCAAACCTCGTTGATCTCGATGATGCGGGTTTCGTAGGCCAGCGCCAGCCGGTCATCCCGAACGTCGCACTTATCGCCCAAATCATAATCGGCAAGGTACAGAAGATTGTTTTGCAGTACGTCGGCGTCGATGTTGACAAGGTTTACATGATCGGCGGCCTGTTTACGGGCCTCGGCTTGTACGGCGGCCATGAAATCGTCCCACGTCTGCCCGTCCTCCTGCGACAACCCCGTATCCGCAAACAGGATGCGCTTGGGTCCACCGCCGCTTCGCAGGTCGATATCCAGCGTGGGGGTCGTCTCCTCCACGACGTAACGGGCGATGATATAGTTACGCAGGTTGCTGCTGTCCGTCGTAAGCGTCATCGCGTCCACCGTTCCGAAGCTCTGGCAGAAAACGGCGTAATTATTCGCGTTCTGGCTCTGCGTTCGGTCAAGGCCCTGCCAAACCTCGTAGATCATCGTATCCGTGGCATAATCGAAGCGAATGCGTTGCCCCAGCTCCTGCTTTTTCAACGCCGTATAGGTCGCGTCGCCGAGAAATTCACCTTCGCTGTCAAACGCCGCGTCTGCGCCGATATCCGGGGCGGCGCGGACGATCACCCCGGTATCGGACATCAGGGAGGCCGCCAACCCCTTGCAAGCGGCGCATACGTTTCCGGTGCTGCTATGCTTGGGGTACGTCACCTTCCAGTTGAGCATCCCTTCCAGAAAGAACCCGCTCACCAGCACGAAGTCGCCTTTGACCTGATGTTCGGTTTCCACCTTCTCAACCATGCCGGTTTCGGGGCGCGAAGCTGTGTAGACGTAGGCTATCGTCGTATCCCAATCCTCGGCGCGAAGCTGAATCTGGTAATCCCCCGCCTCGTAGTACCGCCGGTTCCACTGGATATTGGTACACCGGAGCGTTTTCACCGGCTGAAACCGGCTATCCAGCCCGATCAGTTCCATGCCTACGCCCCCATATACCGCTTGTTGAAGTAGATGTACACGTCCAAAACGTTGCTCCCCACGTCGGCGGTGAAACCTACGCTGTTTGTGCCTACCGCGAACACGATTCCGTCAAAGTTGCTTGCCCTGTCCAGATGCGTAGCGATGTTCGCCCCGTTCAGGGTAGCCGCCTTCGTCTTTCCGTCGATCATCAGCACGTCGCCCGCCACCATCGACCCCAGCACGCGCACGTACCCGCTTCCGGCAACCAGTTTCGGGTTCGTCACCCCGCCGCGAGCAATGAATACGGCCTTGCAATACGCTTCCGCGTCCCCGTCGTTATCCAGATACACCGTTTCGGCAAAGGAATACACGCCATAGATACGCCCGTAAGAACCCAGCGCGATATACGGGTACCCACACCGGCCAACCAGCCCCGCGATGTTCCGGCTGAAGCTGTCGGCGCTCAGGAAATACCCTTCGGGACATAAGAGGCCCAGCGTCAACGTAATGGGCTTATACTGGCTTTCAGTCGGAATCTCGACGGATTCCACCTCACAGGCCGGGGCGTACCGGGGCGAGCCGAAACGGTATACGTACAGGTCGTAGGTGTGCTTGTGGGTGAAAAACGAGGTGGCCGCACGGCGGAGCACCTCGTTTAAAGCAGCGGACATGGTTTTTAAGGTAATTTCAATGCTTCGCGCACCCACCCGCTTCCCGGTCACCATATCCCCGTCGCCGATGGCCGCCTCCTGCGTGAAAATGCTGATGTCCGGCTTATCAAGCCCCTTGGCCCCCAGCAGCCCCCACGTCGTATTGTTTACCGCCATCGACTGGCCGTCGTCCCGCACGAAGTTCAACGTAATCCTGCTCATGCCTTCGCCCCCGCCAGTCCGTAGGTAGCCTGCCGCCGGAGCGTCCGCGCGATCTCGTCCGGGGCTTGCATGGTCGATTCAAACGTCACGTTCTGCGTATAGTTGACCGTGCTGACGTTGCTGTTGTTGGTCACACCCGCCGCCGACGCGATAGCCGATCCCCTCATGATGGCGTTCGTCATGCTGCCGACGCTGGGAAGCTGTAAACCGGTGATACGCTGCACTTTCGCCAGCAGCGTGTTATCGAGAACCGCTTGCCCCGCTGCCGCCGTATCGCCGATAGACCGCACGATGGACGGAAGTACCTTGCTTTCCATCGTCCCGGAGAACCCGACGCCGATACCTTCCGCCAGATAGTTACCGAGTTCGTCCCTGAACAGCGTAGACGGAGATTTCACGCCCGCCGCCCTGCGTGCGGTCGCCAGCAGGGAATTGACGATAGCTCGCATCGTGGAGTTCAGCCCTGCAAGCGCCCCGGTCAGCCCCGCATTAATGCCCGCCATGATGTTATAGCCGATGCTGCGCCCGCCGCTGTACCCGGTGCCGGAAGCGGAAGCGGTCGCCGAAGATACTTTCGACCGCACGTATGCCGCAAGCGCGTTATCCGCCCTTACCCCGGAAACGACCCCGGCCATAATGGACATACCCGCTGCTTTGGCCGCCTGCTCGTTGCCTTCGATACCGGAGGCGACGTTATCCGCAACGGTCGCCCCGGCGTTCGTCAGGTCGCTTTCCCCGTCCGCAAGCGTCTGTTTTACGCCGCTTACCATCTGTTGCGCGGCGGTGGTGGCCGAAGCTTTACTTTTCCATAAGCCCTGTTCGGCGATTTTCGCCACGGACGCGGCGCTGGAAACCCCGTCGGCAGCCGTTTTTGCCGCCCGTCCCCTCTTTTCGATGCGGGTTACGGTCTTATCGGCGTTATCCGTTACGGTCGCGCTCGTATCCTTGCTCGTATTCCCAAGCTTTTTATTGGCCTCGTCAATTTTAGCCTGTTCCACGGCAAGGGAGGCCGCAAGCTCTGTCTTCTGCTGCTCCGTCTTTGTATACAGCTCGTTAATCTGGTCTACCTGCTTCTGATTCGCCACGGCAAGACCGGCAAGGATTTTCGCGCTCTCGGTCGTTCCGTCGCTCAAGGAGGCGATAACCTTCTCGCTTACCCCCTTGTCCTTGGCTTTTTGCAGGTTCGTGGAGTAATCGGCCATATACTTTTGCTGGCTTTTCAGCGCGGAAATGGTGGATTTGGCGCTTTGCTTCCCGACGCGGCCCATTTTCTCAAACCCGTTAACCTGCGATTCGACGGTTTTCAGCGTTTCGGTGGCAAGGTCTTTCAGGGTTTGTTTGAGTTCGGCAAGCGCGTCCGATTCGGTTTTCGTACTGTCCGCAGTCTTTTCTTGGCTGTCCGACAGTCCGTCGTTTGTATTGGCGGTATAGATCAGCGCGTCGCCATACTGGTTGCACGCTTCGGTAGCCGCCGCAAGGTTTTCCTGCCCCGTGGTCAGCGCTTCGTTTGCCGTATCCAGATCGACGCACAGGCCGACGGCGGAACCGCTGGCCTTGTCCGCGTCGCAGGTCAGATTTACAAGGGCGGCCGATAACAGCTCGTCCATCTCGGACGCATAATCGACGCTTTTCGCATAGTCGGAAAGCACATATGTCCCTTCGTCGGTTCGCGTCAGGAAATCGTGAAACCGGTCATCGAGCGCAAACAACTGCCCGGCGAATTGCCCGGCAGCATCGTAATTCCCCACGAGCGAATCATACAGCCCGGTTGCGGCCTTGACCGCGTCATTCTTGCGAATCCAGTCCGCATAGGCATCGTCGTATGCTTTCTGCGCCTTCTGCTGCGTTACCGCCGCGTCCAGAAGGGCGGTACGGTATTCCTGCGTGGCGGTGTAATAGGCCGTCGCCATTTGATCGTCGGACAGCGCCTTGATATTATCCTTGATCGCCGTCGTATTCGTGTTGAACTGACCCGTGGTTTCGTCGATATACTTCGCCATGTCGGGGTACAGGGCCACGATCTCGGAGGCGACGGCGCGAAGCTGCGCGGTATCCTCCTCGGTCAGCACATTCTTGCTGATGATGGTTTCGTAGTTGGAAAGCAGCGAATCGGCGGTCGCCTTCGTCGCCTTCGCGCTTTCAAGACTTACGTCCAGATGGTTCCCGGCGGCCTGTATGGAGGCGTCGAAAGCCTCCACGGATGCCTTCGCGTCGCTGATTTCCTGATCCAGTTCGCTTTTCGGGGGATTCAGCAGGTTCCCGACCCACGTAACCGCGCTTTTCAGTCCCGTTACCATCCCGTTCAGGGCCTTCGTCCACTTGATGGACGCGGGGAGAAGCAGTTGCCCGATGGTGGCGGCCAGTTCTTCCTGCGTGGTCGCCAAAATGCGCTGCTGGTTAGCGTATCCGTCGGAAGTCTTGGCAAAATCGCCCTGCGCGTCTGCGGTAGCGGACATGATGTAGTTATAGCGGAGTGTTGCTTGCGCGGCCTGACCCATCTTGTCGTAGCTCGTGGTGATGCCCTGCGAAAGCGCGTACGCTTCAAGGTTGGCGACGGACATATTGATGCCAAGCTGTTTGAGCGGTTCCGTTTCGCCGCTGATGCCGGAACGGATTTTCTCGAAAGCTTCATCGTAGTCGAGATTGTAGAAGCTCGCCATATCCCCGGCAAGCCCGGAAAGCGCTTCGCTCATGGAAAGGGTGGCGTTCTCCGTAAGGCCGGTGCTTTTCAGCATCGCGCCCATCGTGGAAGCGTACTGCTTCGCCTTGAGTTCGCTCATACCGTAGGCTTCTTTAGCGGCTTTGGCCCACTCGTTAACCTTTTCCGCACCCTTTCCGAAGGTGGTATCAACGACGTTTTGCACTTCGTTAAGGTCGCTCGCTGCGTCAATCCACGATTGAAAGCTGTTGGCGACGGTCGTAACGACGTTGGAAAGCAGCTTCGCCCCGAGATTGCCGAGCGCGGAGCCAACCCCGACGGCAAGGCCGCTGACCCCGCCTTTCAGCTTGTTCAGCCCGTTTTTCAGCCCGCTGGAATCCAATTCGGTCGAAAAAATGACCCGCGAATCAGCCGTCATACCGTCACCCCCTCAATTCTTCAATGATTTCCGTCGGGTCTTCCCCGGCTGCCAGTCTGCGGTTAAGCTCCGCTTGCAAGCGCGCTTCCTCCCTGCTCATGCGCGGGACGATGGCTACCATTTCCTTCCTCCTGCGCCATTTCGGACGCTCTTTTTCGGGTATGGCGTCAAGGTCGAGCGTTCGCAGTTGCACGCGGTTCCCCAGCGCGGTTCCCTCGCCCAGCCCCGCCAGCAGCATCCGAAACGCCCACCAGTGCAGAGTTTCCGTCGCAAGGTCGATATGGTACTGTTGGCGAAACGACGCGTAGATCACGCCCGCGTCCTGCTCGAAGTCGAGCAGTTGCTCGCCCTCGTCGTCCTGCCGGTCATCAGCCACGAACGCGGTGAACAGGTCGCCCATGTCCGGCGGGACGGCTCCACAGAAAAAGCGCTGTACGATGTACAGCGCCTTGTTGATTTCCGGGGCGTCCGGGTCGGATATGGCTTTCAGGCATCCCAGCACGGTACGGTGTCCGGGGTCGATTTTATATACGTTGCCGTCCACCGACAGCAGTTCTTCCGGCAGTACCGGCGCGGAAAGCGAGAACCTACGCACCGACAACCGCCTCGGCATACGCGGCGGATACCGCTTCCGTGACCATCGTAATCCACTTGATCAGCAGTTGCAGACGCACGGGCCGCCCACGGGAAAGCTTCTTCGTCGCGCCGTCGCCCAGCATTTCGTCCAGAAACACACGGGCAGTTTCACAGTCGGCGAGGATTTCTTCAACGCCGAAACCGGAGGCCGGTTTCTCAGCGTACTTCTGCCACTGTTTGTGAAGATCGTTCGCCTTGGCGATAATCTCCGTGTCCGACATCTGCAAGTCGAACACGTTCCCGTTAATCTCGATCTGCGGGTTTTCCACGGGGAGCGTCAGCTTAATCATATCTTTCCTCCCTAAACGAAAAGGAGCGCGGGTGTTGCCCCGCGCCCCGTCTTGCTATTCTCCCGTTACGCGGCCGCCGTAAAGACGAGCGTGGTCGGGTTGAACGTACCGGCCACGATATCGCCGTTCTGGTGGAAATTGCCGTTGATTTTCGTAATGCCCCGGGGTTCTCCGCTGGGGCCGGTGGTCTCCACGACGATATCCATTTTGCGCGCGGGATAAGCGCCCTCGGTGGGCGTTTGCGACATATCCACGCTCACCAGCACACGTTCGCAGTCGGCACCGGTTTTCTGCCCGGTGGCGATGCTCACGATATCGGCAACGACCGGGTCATCGGAGATATACTGCGCCTCGAAAGCGAAGGCGTTTTCGTACCCGGTGATGGTCACGTGGCTGTTCACGTCGCCGAGGAACGCCGTCTTATCCACCTGGGGGCTGTTGCTCTCCTCGTTCTTGGTAAAGCCGGGATTGATGTAGTGATACGTCGTGGTTTCTCCGGCGGGAATGCCGTAAAACTCACGAAGCAGGTTACGGATAACCTTCATGTTTGAACCTCCTTAATCAAGCACATAGTCGATTTCGATGCTGGAACCATACAGCCATTGCCGGTTGTCGCCGTCGCCCTCACGGTCAAGGTAGCCGGGCGCTCCGTTCGTGCGGATGTCCGTTACCGCCCAGCCGGTTCCGCTGGGGTATGCCGCAAGCTTGTTCAGGGATTCGTGAATGGAAAACAGCGTGTCGCGCACCGTGTTTTGGTTGGCATGCTTCCCGTTGAGCACGCAATTCATGGCGTATTCCCCGCCGTGGGCGAGCGTGCTTTCCTTCACGCTCCCGGTAGATGGAGCGATGCACAGGCCGTTGGCTTCCGGCAGAGAAGCGTAGGAAAGCGTCGCATAATACCCCTGCGCGTCGATCAGGGCCGTTACCGCGTCGAGGATTTGCTGCTGGATACTCACTTACTTTCCCCCCGTCATGGCGGCGGCCATCCTGCGCCACTTGTCCAGATACTCGGCCTTGGCCTTTTCGCACCATTGTAACGATGCGTTAGGGTTTTTCACAGTTCGTGGCGTGCCCGTGTAATACACCCGGCGGGCATACGGAGTGTTCCAGATAATCAGGCCCCTGTCCAACTGCGACGCGGAGTAACTGCTTTTTCGCAGCGTGCCCTTGTCCATGCGTACGTACCGGTTGCAATCCTGCCGGATTACGGACAGGACTTGGTACAGCCCAGCCTTCCACTTCGTATCAATACCCAGCGTGATTTTCTCGGCATTAACGAGCACCCGGATACTCGGCTCCTTAGCCACACAGCCCCACCTCGTAATGATGCAGCTTGCGCTTTTCGTACTGCGGTTCAACCGTCTCGATGCGGTACTCCCTGCCGCTGAACAACACGTACTGCCCTGCGGCGAACGTGGTTCCCACGGGGGCGCTGTTCCTCGCGTCGAAGAACAGGATGGCGGCAAGCTGTTTCTGCGTACCGTCCTTGGATATGATCTGACGGGTGGAGCCTTCCTCCACGTGGATGCGCGTCAGCACTGCGACGGTCGTATACACAGGGTTTTGATCGCGGTCGGTTTTCGCCGTCTGCAACGTCGCGCTGTGAATCAGAATCGAACGCGGAATCGGTATCATGCCGTCGCCCCCCTTGCGTACGCATTCAGATACGGGACAAGCATAGCCGCAGGAGCGCAAAGCACCGGCGTAGCGTCTACCGAATAGCTCACCTTGCCGATGCTCGCGCTCTTAACCTGCGGTTCCGTCATGCTTGCGACGCCGCCCGCCTGACTGATGGCCTGTACCTGATACGCCACGGCCCTGCGCAACGTCGCAAGAACCCTTTCGGGCAATTCCGAAAGGGTTTCCTGCGCGTAGAAGTTCATGGTGTACAGGTCGATCATGGCTTCCGCCATGTCAAGACAGGCCGTGAAGTCAGGCGGGGCGCTCTCCCCCGCGTAAGTCGCGTACTGTTCAGCCGTCAGGTACATTACGCGCCGGTGCCGATATCGGCGGTCACGACGGTGTGATAGCCGACAGACACGACCTTGGAATCCTTGATGCCCGCAACCTCGATCACGTCACCGACGGCGACGGGAATCTCGGTGGTGCCGCTGGTTAATGCCGTGCCGTCGTAGGCCGCGCCGAACACGGCACGAGCCGCCGGGTTCTTGGTGTACTTGTAGCTCGTAGCGCCGGAACCGTCCGCTTTGGTCAGGATGGTCTTGTCGGCAGTACCGGCGGTGGCGGCCAGCGTCATCACGGTAGGCGCGTACACGCAGCGCACGGCGGCGGAACGCAGCACCTTGTGGGCGTACACCATGCGGCCCTTCACGGCGGAAGCGCCGATATAGTTAGCGTCGCCGTCAAGGTCTTTCAGGCCGACGGGCACCTTCCACGCATTGATACGGGTAGCGAAGCGCGGGTGGCCGCAGATCATGGCAAGGTTCGCGGTAGTGTCGTTCCATTCGATCACGTTGAAAGCGGCCAGACGACCGACAACGCCGCTCTGCTTTACCGCATCGCCCAGCGCAGACGCGGATACGAATTCGGGGCTTTTGGTGATCAGGCCGATGTAGTCAGGCGTTACGAGGGCGTAGCGGCCATTCGCGGGGATATTGGCCTTGTCCATCGCCACGCGCTGATCGACCAGCGCCGCATAGATGGTGTCCTTATCCTGCGCCGCTACACCGACCACGGTACCCGCGCCGAGCAGGGCGGTCGCGCCGTCGGTGTCCATCGCAAGGGCGAGGGAATAGCCCGCACTGTCCAGACGCTCGGCCACAATGCCGTCGGGCACGGCCAGCGCTTCGTAGCCGTCGATGATCTCATTGACCGCCTTGTCCTTGTCGATCAGGATTTGCACATAGGCGGTGTTGCCGGTGCGGGGCGCCAGACCGTTGGCCCGGTCGTAGTCGCTGGCCGCCACCTCGGTGTCGCGGGTGGGAACCTTCACGGAACCGCTCGTCGGCTCGCCGTCATAGTCGTTGTTAAACACGGTGCCGTCTTTCAGCACCAGCTCCTTGCGGAGCTTTTCGAGTACCAGCCGGGAATACGTTTCCTGTAACAGATGCGCCATGGAATGTTATCCTCTCTTTCTTTCGTTACGGGCGCAAATCCGGGTTCCTCTCGTAGAACTTTTCTTCGAGAGCCGAAAGCGCGCCGGGGGAACTGCCGCCTACCCGCTGGGCCATCGCAGCGCGGGCACCGAACAGGTACGGCTTCGTCTTTTGCATGGCTTCGAGCGCTTCCTTAACGCCGGTGACAGCGCCCTTGTCATCGGTCTTGATGCTGTCGGCGGGCAGCAGCTTCATGGCGACGTCGGCATCCAGCAGCCCTAGCGCCGCGCCTTCCTTGGCGACCTCGGCAGTGATCTTGTACTGCAGCAGTTCAGCCCTGGCATCGTCGATCTGCTTCTGCGCATTTTCGGGCAGCTTGGCCGCTTTCTCGGCCTTGGCCTTTTCCATGACGGCCTTGGCCTCGTCCTCGGTCATCCCGTACTGCTCCGCCATCGACTTGACAACGCCACTTTCGGCCCGTTTGGTACGGTCATCCAGCGCCTTCATCAGCGCCGCCGCGAAGTCGTCCGGCTTGGTCTGAACGGGCTGGTTTACGGCGCTGCCGGTGCCTTCCGGGGTCTGCGCGCCGCCGCCTTCGCCTTCCGCATAATGGAAAATGGGATTGATTCGCATGCGATTACCTCCCGTGCTTTACACGTTTATTTCCGGCTTGCGCCGTATTTTCCGCGCCAGTTTAGTGCCTTGCCGCGTCGGGGCATGAAAAAAGCGCCGACCCGAAGGCCAGCGCTTGATTCCGTGTTTTGTTCCTTACTCGATGGAAAGCCGGATTCTCTCGAATACCGCGTTCATCAGATCGTCGGGCAGCTTTTCGATGGGAACCGCGTCCCTCGCCGCAAGATCAACCGACCGCACATGCTCGCACAGGATTTCGCCGGTCGTTTTCGTGCGCTTATCCAGCGGAACGTGCATCGGGTAATTCTTGATCTGATTGGTGATCGGGCAGACGATAGCCATATTCGTGTACCGGTGAAAGCTCGCGTTGCTTACGATCAGCGCGGGCCGCCGCCCGGCCTGTTCATGGCCCGCCTGCGGCGTGAAGTTCATCTGAATGATGTCCCCGCGTGAAGGTTTATACATCAGTCGATCACCTCAAGGCCGACGTCCCCGCCGAAGTTGATCTCGCTGGGCTGGTAATTGCCCTCGTAGCCGCTGAACAACTCGTCGAGACTGTTGTACCGCTTGGCTTTACGGATTCTCAGCTCGTCCTTTTCGACCTCGATTTCCACAGTGTCGCCTTCGTGCAGGTTCGCGGTTTTCAGCATATCTCTTGACAGCCGTATGCCCTGACTGTTGCCCCATTTTCTGATCGTGGCGTTCATCATCATGCCTCACCTCGGCATAAGTATATACAATGTGTATACTTCTGTCAAGGGGTTATTCGCCGATAAAACCGGGCGATTCGTCCTTCGCGTCCGGCTCCGGTAATCCGTCGGGAATCAGGCTAAAGATAACCGCGCCTTCGGGCGTGATCTCCGCGTTGCCGATAAAGCCCTCGGATACGGTGGCCGTTACGGTTCCCTGCGGGGTTTCGATTGTGAGCTTCATTTCGTGCTCCTCCTTACCGCCTGTGTTGCCTTGCCCGATACGCTCCGGTTGTAACCGTATACCTGCGTCCTGTCCGCCTCATACGGCATGTCCGTTTTCTCGCAGTAGGCTTTCAATTGAGCGGTTTTGGCCTTGACCGCCTTCGCCGCTTTCTCGAAAGCCTCCGTATCCCCGGAAGCGTTGAAACAGGCCGCCTCCCGCTTGGCGTTGCGCACTTCCCGCTCGTAATACCGCTGCTTTTGGGAAATTTCGTAGCGTTCGTCCACGTCGGGTAATGGTTGGTCGTTTAACGTGCTCCAACCGGGGATGAACGGGTCGGGCTGATGCGAGCAGTTAATCCCCCACAGCCCGGCGGGATCGCCATACGTCGTGTCACTGACCGGGTGTACCCGCACCTGCGCGCCCCCGGCATCCGCCGTATACCCGCTTTGATTGCTCATGCTGATGACCCAACCCTGATACGGCGCGCACAGCGGGCGGGCGACCGCGTGAACCGGCACGATGACCAGATCGACGCCGTACAGCTCGTTTTGCTTCAAAACGGCTTCGCGGGCCACATTGCCGGTCGTGGTTCTGATGTTCGCGCCGACGTAGGCTTCCGGCGACCATGTGCGCCCCGCCTTATCGACGAACCCGGTAATGCCGCTCTGCGCCATCTTTCTGATCGCGTCCCGCATCGCCGCCTGTGCGCTGCTGACACCGGTCAGCACTTCTCCCGTGGCGGTATTCAAAGCGCCTTGCGCAACGTCGCGTAGGGTGTCCTGCACCGCTTTGACGTTCGACACGACAAGCCGCATGGCGTTCCGGCTGCTGGTCAGCATGACGGTGTTCACAAGGTTGGTCTGCGTAGCTGCCTGGCTGGAATAGTACCGCAGGATGCCGTTCATCGAAGCGGACAGCTTCGGGGCCGCAGGAGCCGTCAGCACGCCCGCCTGTGCGCCCTTCACCAGTTCGGGAGCCGTACGCGCCATGGCGTCCGCCATCGCCTGATGAAGCGCGGCTTCGGTCAGGCCGGGCACATCGCCGGTCGTTTCCGAAATGATCTTCGTGTTCTCACGGGTCAACTGGCCCATTTGGGACAACAGGTACACGTCCCAATCAAACGAACCGGTGCGGCCAACGGCGGCTAACCGGAAGTGGCGGGCGATGTTCTGCAACAGTTTATCGACGCACTCCGCGTACACCCGCTGGATAGGCTCGGAATAATCCCTGACCACGGCTTGCCGCCCTCACTTCCTCACGCATCCTCGCCTCCCCGTTCGCCGAACACCAGCGCGTCAGCGTTCGGGGCCTCGATCATCTGCTCGGAATCGATCTCCTGCAAACGCTTCACGGCCTCCTGATCGGTGCAATGGGCGATCTCCATGATCGCGGCCTTCTTGCTTTTCAGCCCGGCGGCAACCAGCTTGATGTTGCGCTCAATCGTGGTGCCCGTATCCTCGAAGATCGAATCGTCGAACTCCACACCCACGTCGATGTCGGGAGAACCGCCGGAAAGCCAGCTTAGCGCCTTCACCATGCCGATGATCGCGCGTTCCAGCGGCTTTTCGTTGCGCTTGACGCTCTGGTACAGGTCGCTGTCATCGCTGATCACCTCCTGCGCGGTGCGCTCCACCTTTCCGGCCTCGAACCGATACCGGCCCGTACCCAGCCCGCACTTTTTCGACAGCAGGTCGATCATCCGCTGCAATCCCGCCTCGTGCTCGGCGGCCCGCAGGGTCATATCAACGGGGGTCAGCTTGTCCTTATCCCCTGCGGAAATGGTATACACCTGATAAATCAGGTCGTTCGGGTCGAACATGGGCCGCATCGTGCCATCTTCCTGTAACTGCTGCTGCGCGAACGTCTGCGGAACCAGAAGGCGCTTCTTGCCAAGCTGGAATTCGTTCACGTAGCTGTCGTACACCAGATCGACGGCCTTCAACTGGTCGATGGCGCACCCGTACACGCTCATCCCCATGGGGCTTTCCGGGTCAATGCTGTTGACGATATTCGGGCGAATAATCTGAAACAGGGGTACGGGCGAAACGCTTTCGGGGCTGATATCCGGCGGCGTGGGTAACTCCTCGCCCTTCTCGTCCAGCCACACATTGCGGATGACGTACCCGTTATCCCTGCGCTCGTGCACCTGCACGTAGTATCCCGCGCCCGCGTCCTTCTTCGCGCCCAGCACCCGGCGGCTGCCGAAGGCGCACTCGGTGATGTTGTCCCCGTCCCAGTTCAACGGATAGATCAGCTCGCCCCGGATATAATCGATGGTCGGTTTTCCGTCGCTGTCCGCAAACTCCACCAGCGCGCCGGTGCCAAGCGCCATCGTCCATTCCACCAGACGGTTGCCGCGCTCGTGAAACCGGTTGTCCCGGAGCAGGTCGCCAAGCCCCTCGAAATGTTCCGATGTGATTTGCACCTTCTCGTTGAGCAGTAGCGTGGCGTAATCTTCCGCGACGGTTTTCGCCATCCCCAGCGAGTACCGTTTCAGCTTCTTCTGAACCTTTAGCGCCCTCACCCGGTAATCGTGGAAATCGGCGACGTACCCGCAGAACCAGTCCCGGAACTCCTGTATATGTTGCCGGTACGTGCCGTCCACGAGGCGGTAGCCCTGTTTTTCCAACCACTGTTCGATCATGTTCCCGTTGTCGTTCATTCAGCCGCCTCCCCGCCGCCCAAGTTGATCATCGACTCCATGTACGGCTCGAACGAATATTCCAGCGCGTCCAAGCTGTCGATGTTGGTACTGCCGTTATCCAGCCGCACGTCCTCGGTGACGTGCTTGCTGTCCCATACAGCCGTCGTAAGCGCGTCGATCAGCTTCGGGCAGGTATCCATTACGTGATACCGGCCCGCCGCCATGAGGCGGCACAGGAAGCGAATGCGGTCGTTGATCGGCCCTTTCTGAGCGTCCACCACGTCCAGCGGGATATGCTCGCGCATAACGGCTGCACGCAGCCCCATGATCAGGGTCGTTTCCGCGCTGTCACAATAGGCGGTCGTTGCGCCGTACTCCTGCGAACACATCTTTGCGAAGTCCACGAACTCGCTTTCGAGCTTTTCCGGGGTGATTTCGCCCTTGTGGTACCACTCGGCCAGCGTCGCCATGCTTTTCAACCCGCGCTCAAAGCCGGTGCAGACGAACGCATGGCCCGAACCGTTGCCGCCGAAGTCCACCCCGATGTTCGCGTCCATCAGCTTGCGACCGTTCAGCCAGTCGCGCGTGACCGTGTATCCTTGGGGATTATCCGCGAACCGGCTGTACACGGTGCCCTCTGCCGACACCCACAGGCCCAGCACGTAGCGCTTGTAGAACACGCCGCTGTAGTCCCGCTCGGCCTTCGCAAGCGCCTTTTCGCTGTTCCCCGGATTATCGGTCATCAGGAAGTGCAGATGTTTCGCGTTGTGCTGCTCCGGCTGCAAGACCCATTTCGTATGGAACCAGTGCCCCGGCGCTTCCGGGTTGCAGTTGAACCACGACTTGGCGTCGTCCTCGGTCAGCGTGCGGGCCAACGCCTGATTGACGAAGGATTCCGGCATCAGCGCCACTTCGTCGAACAGCACGCCGGACAGCGTAATACCCTGAATCAGCGTGTAGCTCGATTCGTCCTTGCCGCCGAAGATGTAGAAGTAGTTGGTGGTATGCCCGCGCCGTACCGTCATCAGCGACAACGACCGCGCGTAGGTGATCGAGTATTTCCGCGTAACGCTCCGCGTGCCGACCAGCGGCATGATGATATTGCGCTCCGCGCTGCGGACGGTCTTGCCGCAGATGCCGAAATTACACCCGTCGAAGCGGGACATGGCCCACTCGACGAACGCGACCGACATCATGGTTGTTTTCCCGCTGCGGACGGCCCCGTCGCAGATCAGCGCGTCGTAAGGCTCCGCCATAAACTTGAATATCTCGGCCTGTTTCGGGGATATCTTCTCGAACCTCACGGCTGCTTCACCGCCTCGGTAATCGCCGTATACAGATTATCGTCCTCCTGCTGCTCGCTGCCGTACTCCTGCGGCCTGTCGCGCCACTTGCCCGGCCTCCGGTTTTTCAGCCAGAAGATGCACGCCGTGATATTGCCGTTTTGGGCGGCAACCCACAGCGCGTTTTCTACCACGTCGTCCGCGATCTCCTTGCTCACTTTTAGGGCATTCGCAAATTTAGGGTACAGCTTCTTCCATTCGTAGAATGTGACGGCGCTGATTCCGATATTGTGGGCGATCTGCGCGTCGGTCAGGCCGTTCCGCGCCCAGCCCTTTAACAGAATCAGCTTGTCCGTCTCTAACCACTCGTGGTACTTGCCTCTGGCTGCAATCTTAACCGCCCTCTTTCCGGTATCTGTCGCTGATGATCTTCGGTACGCAGTTCGACCACTCGACGTGATGGTGGATTCGCTTCTGCGTGTTGCCGCCCATCCGCATGACGGTGGTGCAGGACGGCGAGTACATGACCGTGTAGAAGCTCTTGACGTAGGTGCCGCTGTCCAGATACACGTCCGTCATACCGCCCTTATTGCTTTGCGTCTGTTTCTGCTGGATGCTTACCCCGGTGACGGTAAGGAACAGCTTGCCCCGGCTGCCCTCGGACGTGTAGGTGTTCACGTCCTCGTTAATGCGGCCCACGAACGTGAACGGCCTTTCCGTATCGCAGAAGAACGTGTTCATGGCCTTGCGGAGTATCCCCTTGCTGTACGCCCCGCCCTCCAACGCGCCGCCGACGAAATCACCGTTCTGCGCAAAGGCCACCGTGACCGCCTTCGTATCGTTCAGCAGTTGAATCATCAGCTCGAACATACCGTCGATGTTGTTCAGTTCCCGTCTCGTGAATTTCCCGTCCTTCACGTACCGGCAGCAGAAGGACGTGTAATCGTCGTCAAGCTCCAAAAAATACCTGATTCCGAGATTCTTCGCAATCTGGAAACAGGCATTCCGGGCATAGACGATGGTGCGTCTGTCGCTGAAATTATCCCCGGTATCGAACGTCCGGGATACCGCCAGCTTATCGAACTGAATCACCTTGTCCCCGTAGCGTTTGAAGTATTCCCCGGCGGTATCGTCCTCGTTGTCGATCACAAGGTAGTACGCGCCGGTATACCCGCACCGTTTCAGCGTATCCAGCGTGTATTGCCGGTCGGGCCTCCCGTGCGTCAGGATGAACGCCGCAAAGTCACTCCGCATCGCTGTCCCTCTCCGCGCCGATCACTTCCATGAAATTCGCGTACCCACGGGCAATCGCATCGTCCGCGTCGATGATTACGAGCGCCGATTTCTCCATTTCCCGCTGCATGGCAGGGGAGGCGTGCGCGTAATACTCGGCGATCTTCGCGTAGTTGAACACGGTATGCCTTCGGGCGGCGGCGACCAGCAGCGCCCTTTCGTCCTCCGTAACGTCTGCGGTTTCGGCATCCGCGATCAGGTCATCGGCCTTGCGGCTGTCGAGTAGTTCCTTGATATCGGGGCATTCGCCGGTGATCTCGTACTGAGGCGTGGTGATCTTCTGCGTATACTGCGTCAATTCGGATTCCGGTTCAAACCCGAAATCGTACCCCTCGAAGTCCAGCCCTTCCAGCTCATCCTTGAGCAAGTCCTTTTCCCATTCGGCGATCTCCCCGGTCTTGTTGTCCAGCAGCCTGTATTTCCGTTTCTGCGCCTCGTCAAGCCCGGTCAGCACGAGGACGGGTATTTCCTCCCATCCGAGCTTTTTCAGCGCCTTTAGCCGCGTATGGCCCGCCAGAATGACGTTCTCCTCGTCCACGATGATCGGGGCGCAATACCCGCATTGCCGGATACTCTCGGCAACGTCCGCCACGGCCCCGTCGTTCCTGCGGGGGTTATCCGGGTACGGCTTAATATCTGCAATCGGTCGCGTAACAAGCACCCTCGTGATATCAGGCATCGTTTCCTCCGTTGTTGCATGAAAAAAGCGCCCCGGTTTCCCGAAGCGCTTCTGTATATTAATTTCCCGATACCATTATACCTGTCAAGCCCTGTACGGTCAAGGGGTTTGGGCCAATTTCCCCAAAATATCCCGCCTCTTTTCCGTGGCCGTCGCCCTGCGCGTCCACCCCATCAAAGCCGCGCACTCCGCGTCCGTTTTCCCCTCGACGTAGTAGTGCCGCATCAGGGCCTTTTCTTCCAGAGGGAGCAGAGCGATAACGTCCTCCACGTCTTCCGCCAGCAGGACGAGCCTCGCGTGCGCGTCGGCGTACCACTTCTCGTAAGTGCCGATTCTGGCGACAGCGGCGGCGGTATTATCGTTTCCACCTCGCGGCATCCCATCGACCTGCTGGCTCCGGCACCCGCACCCAGGCATCGAAACCGATTCGGTCAGCCGCAGCAGCAGGTTTGTTTCGATTGCCATATCGCGGCAAGCGTTCAGCGTTTCTAAAACCGTCATCGCATGTCCTTTCTGGCCCGGAAGCTTACGCCTTCAGATGATCAAGCTCCCCGACAACGTTGATCATTTCTTCGATCAGCGGTTCAACCTCTTGAAACGTAAGCGTTACGGAGCTTTCGTTCTTATGTTCCGTACCGATCAAAGAAAGTTCGATGCACTGTTTCGGCTGGCTGATCGTATACTGCGCGAGATCACCGCGCAGGGTGACGATCTCGTATGTCCTGACCAGAGAACCGGAAGGCTTTTCCTCTTTCGTCGGCTGTTTGGTGGTCTTTTTCTCATATTCGGCTTTCAGAACGTCGAAATCGGCTTTTCTCATTCGGGCTTTCCCGCTTTCATAAGCTCTGATCGTACTGTCATCGACGCCGACGAGCATTCCGGCTTCATTTTGTCTTATACCGGCGGCCCTTCGTAACG
Organism: uncultured Oscillospiraceae bacterium; assembly: GCA_964497495.1. Lineage (GTDB taxonomy): Bacteria > Bacillota > Clostridia > Christensenellales > Aristaeellaceae > CAXXOK01. The sequence goes on along the minus strand of CAZCCZ010000003.1, from coordinate 65,072 downwards.
CCCGTAGCGCCCGCCCATCAATTCTTTCCTCCCCATCATAACGAGCCTTACGTGCCTTTTCGAGCGCCTTTGAGGCAACCGCCGCCCGAACCTCGTTCGGCGTCTTCCCGATCAGTTTTGAAACCTTCCACGAAGGCACTTCTAGCGCCCGCGCAATGGCGCTGTTGCTCATGCCCGTGTTGCGCATCCCCATCATTTCGCTGCGGGAAAGCCCGTGCGGAAGATTCACCTGGCTGATCGGCGTATACTCGCCCCATTTATAACCGCGAACCTCGGCCATGTTTCAAGCCTCCTCAAGCTATTATTTCGTCCACGATAACCGTCACGTGCGGCCTCTCCGAATACCGCTTCACAACACGGGCATCGACCACCTGCGCGTCGTCGTGCCACGCAAGCCCGTTGAGCGCGTCGGTAACGATCTTCCCGATATTGTCCCAATCGGGTTTTTTCGTCGGTCGGATGGAACCGGTCAGCATCTTCGCGGCCCGCTTCTTCGGCGCGGACGCCGGAATCGTCATTTCCGCGAGAATCGTGACGCATACCGGCGTTTCCTTGTCGATCAGCGGCTTATCGCCGTGCTCCATCACATACGCCTGTTTCACTTCCTGCTCGTAAGAAAGGGTCTTCCCCGGCGTAAAGGCATGCCCCGAACGCATGACCCTCGGCCTTCCCTTTCCCTGCGGCTCGCCGTATACCACGAAAACTCTGCTCATGCGGCCCTCCCGTCTACCGGGCGTATCGCCATGTGCGCGGGGTCGAAGTCCAGCCCCACCGTGCCGAGGCTCCCCATGCGCTGCTTTGCGATTTTCGCCACGAGATATTGCCTCCCGGCCTGTTCGATCAGCGTGCACACGTGCACATCATTCGATGGGATATCCGAATCGTTCAGCGTGTCGGGACGGTGCAGGAACATCACGGTATCCGCGTCCTGTTCAATATCGCCGCTCTCCCGAAGGTCTTGCAGCATCGGGCACGGAGCGGCTTTCCCGTCGCTCGGGCGCTTTACTTGCGCAAGCGCGATCACGGGCACTTTCAGCGTGGTCGCAAGCTCCTTCAAACCTCGGCTCACGGCCCCGACCTCCTGATAACGCTTGTCGGTCTTGGCTGCCGTCCCCATCAGCTGCATGTAATCCACCACGATCAGATCTAGCCCCTTATCGTCGTACCGCTCCTGCGCAATGGCTTGCAGTTCTTCCACGTTCCGCGTCGAGAAAAGAAACTCAATCGGCAATTGCGAGAACTCGTCGTAGGCAAGCCCGACCTGCTCCCATTGCTGATCGCCGATCTCGGCGTTTTTAAGCTGCGTCCCGTTCAACTCGCAGAGGCGGGAACCGGCCCTGATTCCGTACTGCTCCGCTTGCATTTCGCGGCTTAGCACCAGCACATGCCCGCCCTTGCGAGCCACGTTCAGCACGATTTCCATCGCCAGAGCCGACTTGCCAACGCCCGGACGCGCGCCGATCACGAACAGGTCACCCCCAAGAAGGCCGCCCGTCATGTTGTCCAACGACGAAATACCGGTCATCAAGGCCCTGACTTCCCCCTTCGAGCGCTTGTCCAGATAATCGTACGTCATCGCGGCCACCTCCGAGGCCGTTGTGACCTTTCCGTTCCCCAGCCCGAACCGCATAGCGGCCCGCATATCCCCGATGGCCGCGTCGATCTCGTCCACCTGACCGTAGATACGGGCCATGAATTTCCGGCTCGCCTCGATCAGCCTGCGGCGGCGGCTCATGTCCTGCACAATCCCGATATAAGCGTCCACGTTGACCACGGTGGGAACGAACCGGTACGCATCCAGCAGGTAGGCGGTGCCGCCCGTACTTTTCAGCGTTCCGCGCTTCGCCAGCAGGTTTCCCACGGTCATCACGTCCACCGGGCTCTTCCCCGCGTTCAGGGCGACCATCGTGGAAAATATTTCCGTGTTCTCCGGCGAATAGAAATCATCGGGCCGTAAACCGGCGACGGCCTTTTTCAGCGCTTTCCCATCCTGCAACGCCGCGCCGATCACGGACTTTTCCGCGTCGGTGTTGTGCGGGGGTACAAACCCGTTCAGACCGGTCATGAAAAATCACCTCGCAATAATTTCCCCGTGCGTTCTTCCTCGATGCGTTTTCGGATGACGGATATCTCCGAACGCCCGTCCTCGGGAACCGGTGCAACGGGTCGGCTCTTGTCCTGTACCCGCGAAAGCCAATTGGCCGCGAACCGCGCCATCCCGCCTTTCGTCTTTCGGTTCCGGCTGTTGGCTTCCAGCCACCCGGCCATTTTGCGCAGTTCCGCGAGAACGTCCACGGCGGGGTATAACTCCTGCCAGCGGTTGATCTGCGGCTGCGAAACCCCGTACAGGTTTCCGTCGTTCTGAACCAGCGAAATCACGGGCGGCGCGCTTGACGCGGCGCTATTCGTAATATCTTGGTCTTGTTCTTGTTCTTGTTCTTGGTTCCGTTGGGTTATCGTGGGTTCGGTTGGGTTATCGTGGGTTATTTTGGGTTCGAGTGGGTTTGTTTCGGTTTTCGGCCTACCGCCTTTACTGCCGTTTTCGCAATTCTTTTCGTAGCTTTGGCGGTCTCGGTCTACCTGCAACTTGACAATGGGGAAGATGTGCTTTTCGGCCCCCTGTAACTCCGGCCTATTTCCGGTCTGCGCATAATCGAGCAGCGCCCTGATAAGCCGTCCAAACTCGGCGTCCGAAAGCGTATCGGTTCCCTCCTGCCAGTCATAGTAGACTTTCAGAAACTTCATCATGATGCTGTCCCCCGTCAGAACGGAAGATCATTCGGGTCATCCGGGTCAAAGTCTTTCTTGCCGGTAAACTCGCTATCGTCGGCGTCGCCCCTCGCCGGTGCGCGGGTCTGCGGCTGGTCATCCTGCCGGGAAGAAAGGAACTCCACGTCCTCCGCGCGGATATCCAGCGAGAACCGCGTGCCGCCGCCGTCCTTAGCCTCATAGCTGCTGACGCTTACCGGCCCCACAACGGCCACTTTACGCCCCTTGGCAAGATACCGCTGGCAGTTGTCGCCCAGCTTGTTCCACGCGGTGACGCGGAAAAAATCGGCCTTGTCGTTATCCCTCCCCCGGCGATTCACGGCAACGGTGAAGCTGCACGCCGTATCCCCGGTCGATAGGGTGCGCGTATCGGGATCGCGCGTCAGGTTTCCAATGATCGTAAGCTTGTTCATGGTCAATCCTCCTTGGCTTTCAGCCGGTAAATCTTCGCTATCCGCTCGTCGATCTCGACCGGTTCCAGATGGTACTTCTCCATCAGGGCATCGTCGCCGTGCTGGTGGGCCTCTTGGTGATGCTCCCGGCAGAGCGGGAGGGCGCGCATCCCGATATGGCAGATATCGTGACGGTCGCGGCCCATCCCCACGCGGTCTATGTGATGCAGGTCGGCTTTCTTCCCGCACACCGCGCAGGCCCGGTGCATCATGCACGCATATACGAACCGTTGGACATCGTCGCAAAGCTCAACCAATGGCACGTGTATAGGCACCTGATGCTTGATGCAGAACTCAACCAGATATGTAATGTATTCCCGCGCCGTCGTTACATCGCAATTCGACAAGCTGAAAAGCTCTTTGCGAAGCCCGACAAGGTGTTCCCGGAGGAAATCATGCTTGGTCGATTCCTTGGTCGATTCCTTGTCATCGCCTGACCATTCCGCGATCTCACCAAGGAGGGCATACGCCTTGCGGAGCTGTTCCGGCGTGCGCGTCCGCCCATCCGGGAACCCGACCTCCACCTGATCGTACCGCCGCAGGGCCAACCGCTCGAACGCCGCGTCGTCAAACGGGATACGGACATCCACGTACCCTCCGTATGGATCCACGGTCAGGATTTTTCCGTACCGAACCTCCATCGCTAAAAGACTTCCTCATAATCGATTCCGCAGACGTTCATGTAGTCCATCAGGCGAGTGACTTCGGCGTTCGTTGCGGTGATCTTGAACGTTACGCAGGTCATTTCATTACCAACGGAGTAAGCCGGTTGCGTGTCGGGCGCGGGTGCCGTTTCCCAGCCCGGAAGGGGCGCACAGGCGGGCTGCGGCTCCGGGCTTACAGCTACAGCCCCTTCCTGCCCGCGCGATTCCTGCGCCAGTTCTGCGGCCTTGGCGCGTGCCGTGATCTCGTTGTGTAAGCGAATCACGTCAGCCATGTCCTTGGTACGCCTGAACTGGGATAAAAGCATGGCCTTGACGTTCGGCTCCGCTTCGATCAGAAGAACCGCGTCCACATCCAGCCAGCGCCTTGCAGCGAAGGCATCCATAGCCGCCTTCGCCTCCTCGATGTCAAACGAGGCGTTGAGCCAGCGGGGGTCGAACACTTCCCCGAAATCCGCGAAATCCGGGAACCGCTCGACGGATTTAGAAAAGTAATCGGCAAGCGCCTGCTTCTTCCGGGCCTTGGTGTCCTCCTCGTAGGCTTTGATATGAGTGTCGATGTCCCCGGAAACGGCGTCGCACATCGAAAGCAGTTCCTTCACGTCGTTCTCAAACTTGATATACGGGGCAGTGAACGCTTTCTTGACGCGCTTCTTCTCGTCGTCAATCGCCTTACGCACCTTGTTTACCAGCGCACGGGCATCCTTCGCTTCGGGAATGTTCCCCTCGGTTACGACCAGTTTTTGGTATTTGTCAAGGTACTGGCTCAACTCGGCTTTCAGCTCGTCCTTGTTGAAGGCGATCTCCTGCGGGTTAATCCTTGTAAGATCGGTCTGCACCAGCAGTTCCATCGTATTCCCCCTCTACGCGGCCAGCCGCTTTTTCAGCTCATTGTTCACCCGGTGCAGCGCTTCCCGGAACAAATCGCCGTGGTACGTGTCCAGCGGGCTTTCGAGAACGGAACCGGACACATCGTCGAACACCTTGCGGGTGGTGTGGCGCGCGTCGATGACCGACTGGATCATATCAGCCCGCGTAAGCGCCTTCTGCGCGGGGGCGCTCTGCCGCCCGTTCTCCGCCTTCGGCTCCGGGGAAACGCTCTGCCGCCCGGCTTTATCCTCCGGCTCGTGCGTCGGCAAGGACGGCGGCGGGGTTTCCGCATCGGGATCGACCATTTCTTCGGTGGGAATACAGAAAGTCTGGAACATGGCGTATTTCATCGCCACGGCAAGCGCCTTGTTCGCGCTCTTGTCTCCGCTGTCCATCCCTTCCCCGACCACCTGCGCCGTTACGAACGAGCCGTCCAGCGCGTAAAACGTGTACCGAACCGTCAGGGTCGTGTAGATCATATGCGCGCCCTTTTGGGTCGTGCGCTCCTCCCGCGTCTTGTCCAGCACTTCCGGCACGCAGAACACGCTATACTTGGCAAACAGCGGATTCAGCGTGTTCATGACATCATCGATGCCCCGGTACATGAACCCCTGCTGCGCGTTCTTCTGGTTCTTGCCGATTGAGCCGATCTCGCCCATAATCGCCGCAATGTTGGCGTAGATCATTTTGGGCGCTTCGATCATTGGTTCCATATTCTCCCTCCTTAGTGGGTTTCCAGCAGCCACAGGCGGTAATCCGCCCTGCGGTTGCCATCGCTGTGAATGTAGTCGAACAAAGCGTCATGGAAGCCGTCGCGGTCTGCGCGGCGCGCCCATTTGACCAGCCCGGCGGCATCCACGGAACTGACAAGCTTTCCATTCGTGCTGTTCGTAAGATAGTACATGGCAAGTTTGGGATAATCCCCGTCCTGCTCCTCAAACCACTTTTCACGTCGCGCGTTCGTATCCAGAGCGTCAACGCACGACTGGCAGTATTCGCGGGCAGCCGAAACGGTATAATCCGCGATCTCGTCAGGCTCCCATTCGCTTCCGCAATGCGGGCAGGTGAAGACCTGTTCCCGCTGGCGCGCTAAAACGGTCATTCGAATCCATCCTTTCCGCTTCCACCTGGGCTTTGATTTTATCCCTGATACGGAGTACTTCTTCCGGCGGCGGGCCGTACTCCACGCAACAGTCGCACTTCTCGCCGGGGTCAAGGTAAGCCCCGCATTCAGGACACCTGTGACCGATCACTTGACCGCCTCCAAACAATCCCCGAGCACGTACCCGTCGCCCACGTAGGCCCACAGCTCGCCTTTATGCGTTTCCCAGCGCGTGACGTTTACGGTGTCGCCATCCTCCAACCAGCGTACGCGCTCCCCGTTCGGGGTCTTGCGGACGCGCACCCGGCCCCCGGCATCCACCACGTAACTGCCGCACTCCTGCGGAGCATAGCTTAGAAAGTCCATGTTCACGTATCCCTCTCCCGCCTCGATGGGGGCGGTAACCAGCGCCCAACCGTCCGAATCGGAAATCACGTCCACCTCGTCGCCCGCGTACAGCCAGCCGATGATCTCCGAACCGACCCAAGGCTTGGCCCGGATGTTCAAGCACCCGGATTCGGTCTGCACGGTATACGTTTCCCCGTGGGCCGTCCGCATAAGGGCGAGCGACACCATGACCGCCGCCAGCACCGCCAGAACCACATCGACCGCCTGATGCACCCGCTCCCGGCGCTGCCTTCCCAACCACTCCTCGGGGATTTTGATAGGCTCCGGGATCGGCCCGCTTTTCTCGGCCTTCTCGAAAGGGCAGGTGCGGAGTGCCCGCCTGACTTCACGGCTTGTCATGATACCCTCCTGAGCCAATCGGACAGATCGGCGGCAACCGCGTCCGGGTAGGTGCTTTTATTGATTTCGTGCAGTTCAAACACCCGGTCGCCGACACGGTAGGCGTGCCACACGGTACGCCATTTCCCGTTATGAAAGCGCTCCTTGAACCCGCGCAGTTCATAATCGGGACAGTTACGGAAGCGAATGCATAGCCGATTCCGCGTCTCGTCATGCTCCCGGTGGCTCATGCCGCGCCGGAAAACGACGGTCGAAAGCTGCTGCATCCTTATCCCTCCTTATTGTGCTGGGCTGGCGCTCCTGACGTCTTTTGCTCACACATCAACGTCAGCCCAGCACGGAATAACTGTCTTTCGGCTGAACCCGCTTCCCGTCAGGCGGGAATACGATAGCCAGCCGGTCGTACGGAACGTTGAAAAGGTTCATCACCGTGTACATTTCCTTCTGCTTGAAAGCGATCTTTCCGCGCATCCTGCCGCTTAACGATTCGCGGGTCATTCCCAGCTTTCGCCCAAGTTGCGCCTGTGTGTAGTCGTTGGATTTCATCAGCCCGCGAAGTTCCAGATAAAGCATTTTGATATTCCTCTCTTTCAAAATCAGGTGTGTTAGCCTTGTGAACCGGTATTGAAGCGGATCAACCTTTGAAGCCCGCTTGCGATGGCCGCCGACGCTTCTTTCAGTTCCTTGGTGTATTTCGCCTCGAGATCGGTATCGTCGATCTTGCCGTCGATGCTGTCCCGCTCGATTCGCTCCTGCAAGGCGAGAACGTCCTGCATTTCATACTTGATGGAGGCCAGCGTTCCGAGCAGGTTATTGCTGTCGTTGCTGTTGATGTACCGGCGGCGGTAGCTGTCGTAGTGGCTGAGCATCCAACGGTTCCACAAGGTATCGTCGCCGAGCGCCACGCCGATATTGTCCACATCGTCCGGCTGCGGCTGCGTTTCTCCGCTCTCCCAGCGCTCAATCGTGGATTCGGATACGCCCATCAGCTCGCCGAGCTTCCAACGCGGCATTTTTCGTGATTCTCGGGCGGTTTTCAGGTCTTTGTTTGTGAACTCTGCCAAAGTCGCGTACCGCCTTTCATGGTAAAATCGTAATGAGGAGGTGTGTTAGAGGAGGGTTAGCCGGTTTTCCGCTCGTCCAACAGGTCATCCACGGTGCAATGGAGAGCGGACTTCAACGATTGGAGCGTGTCAAGACTTGGCTTACTCGTTCCGTTCTCAAGGCGATTGATAGTCATGCGACAAATGCCACTTTTTTCAGCCAGACCTTTTTGGGTAAGCCCTGCCGCCTTCCGCAATGTTTTTATGTTCGTTGCTATCACCCCCTCACGTGTGTATCATTGTGCATTGGTTACGCATCACATGTGTTGCATCGTTAGAATAGCACATATGTGTAGCATTGTCAATAATAATACAACATAAATGATGTTTATTTTTTGCTACACATGTGTTACTATTCCGACACAAGGAGTGAGCGATATGGATAGAAACAAAGTTGGTGAACGCATTCGTTCACTAAGAAAGCAACGAGAGCTTACACAAGAAGAACTTGCTGAATTAGCAGGGATAGCTCGTGGTTCAATAGGCAGGTACGAAACCGGGGTGGTATATCCGTCTCAGGAAGTTATTGTTAAGCTTGCATCGATTTTTAACGTTACAACCGATTATTTACTTGGCAAGGAATCTCCGACCGGGGAAGATGACGAAGTCTGGGAATTGCGCGAAGCCCTTCGCCGTGATCCCGATAGACATTTATTGTTCAAGGCCGCAAGGAACGTAAAAAAAGAAGATATCCTGACCGCTGTCCGAATTTTGGATGCACTAAAGGGGACTAATACGGATGGGGAAGATTGACGAGGCAGATTTCGTTGTCCGGCTGATCGACTTACCGAGTAAAGTTGAAGCTTATACAACTGTTGATATAGACGGCATCTATAACATATACATCAATAAAATCCTTCCATATGAAACGCAGGTCGCATCATTTCATCACGAAGTAGGCCACATCATTAAAAACGATTTTTATAACCGAACTGATATTCGCACCGTCGAAGCCTGACAAGGAATTCTACGGCGGTAAGAATATTCATCGTGTTCGTGCTTTCTGGTTTGGTGAAAGGAGTAGAACGGTCACGTCGCAACGTAAGAACGAAGCTCGCTGGTCAGAAACACAAAGCCTGTGGCGAATCGACGTTCAGAAGGAAGGAGAACGCCGCATCTTCTACTGCCCGACAAAGGGCCGGAAAGGGAAAATCGAGTGCGAGGCGAAAGCCGATACCTGGCTTGAATCCCATTCCGAAGAAGGGGCCAACCCGCGTCTTGCCGATTTGTGGGTGCAATATCTGGCCGACGTTAAGGCGACCACCGGCAGCGGGAATTATGTGAAAACGGAGCAGATGGGAAGGCTGTACCTTCTCCCGACGTTGCACAACAAGCGCACGGCCTCCATCACGATGCAGGATTGGCAGAACTGCATCAACGCCGCCGGTAAGCGCGGGCTGGCGAAGAAAACGTGCTCCAACATACGCGGGGCCGTTACCACGCTCTACCGTTACTGCCGCAGGAACCGTATCCAAATGGAAAGGCCGGAGTATCTGACCATCCCCCACAACGCCCCGGTTGGGGAGCGGAAGATACTCCAACCAGACCAATTACGTATCCTGTTCTCTACCGATTGGATATACCGTAAAGGTCTTGAAACGTCCTGCTGGTGCGTCCATTTATGGAGGCTATGCGCACTAACGGGAATGCGGCGCGGCGAGCTGGCGGGCCTGAAATGGGCCGACATTGACGGCGCTGTGCTGCATATCTCGCGTTCAATTAACAACCAGCAGGAAGAAACGCGCGGAAAAAATGATAACGCTCGCAGGTATATCGTATTGTCGCCGCGAATGCAAAAGGTCATCGCAGATCAGAGGGCGGCACTGAAACGGGCCGGGATCGTTTCACCGTGGATTTTCCCGGGGCAGGATGGCGAGCGGATACATCCTGACAGCATCGACCGCGAGTGGATGCAGTACCGGAAGCAGCACGGAATTACGAGCAGCATCCACGAGCTGCGCCACACGATGATCTCCGTCGTATCCCCGGAAGTGCCCGACGCTCTCCTGAAACCCCTCGTAGGCCACAGCAAGGCGATGGATACCGACATCTACCGGCACGTGGTGGACGGACAGGCTGAACGCGCGTCGTCCATGATCGACGATGTGTTCAGCAGAATCCTTGACAAATAAGGCGTTTCCGACGTATTTTACTGACGCACTACTGACGCACTTTTATGTAGAAACACCGTTTCGCAACGGAAGGGCCAATTCGCAAAAGCGTTGATGTATAAGGGTTTCGTGCCATCGGGGAATTCCGCTTTTTCAACTGCGGCGGGTTCGATTCCCCTTGGAGCTACCACCATCAAACGCTTATGATATAAGACTTTCATGGGCGTTTTTCTTTTACCGCTTGCCGCCGTCGCGCCCTTCCGGCTAAAGGCGGCGCCCCCGGCGGGAGAAACCGAAAGAATCAAGGAGGCGTTTACCATGTCAAGCCGTTACCCCAGCGTACATACCGGTCTGTTTGTGGAAGACCTGCCCAGGATGGTGGCCTTCTACCGTGATGTGCTGGGTTTCGAGGCCCAGTGGGACGGCGGCCCGTTCGCCAGCTTTACCGTTCGGGACGGAGGGCTGTTCATGTTCGACCGCAAACAGTTTGCCGAATCAATGGAACAGCCCTATGTTGCGCCGCGCGGTTACAACACCACCATGGAAATCGGCCTGTGTGTGGGCGGTCCCGAGGCCGTGGACGCGGAGTACGCCCGGCTGACCGCGTTGGGCGTCGTATCTTTGACCGGGGAACCGGTAACGCGCCCGTGGGGACAGCGGAATTTCTTCTTCGCCGATCCCGAAGGGAATTACATTGAAATCGGCTCCTGAAGGACGGGCGCAAACCGGGAAGGCGCGCGAAACCTTTGCGCACAGGCCCGCGAGAGCGGCGGGGCTCCCTGCGTGCGATACGAAAGTGGTTGACATTATCCCGGGCAATGCATATAATATTGCCGTTGCATCTGCGATCGTGGCGGAATTGGCATACGCGCACGTTTGAGGGGCGTGTCCGATAAGGGTACGGGTTCAAGTCCCGTCGATCGCACCATGCAGAAGGCCCATGAAATAAGGTTTTCATGGGCCTTCTCATTTCATTTTCCCGCGCATCATTCCGCAGTTTTCTTTAGCAGCATATAATAAATCACTGTCTGGATATTGTCGCTTATATAAAAGAAGCCCCGCCATCAGGAGAGGCTTCTTTCTTATGATTTAATATGCGTTCTTTGTGTTAAGTATTCTCTGTTATCGTTTTCTTTACCCCCGCCACCATCTGCGCCAGATCCATCTCCAGCCATTTGGCCTTCAGCGCGGCGATCACCTCGTCGCTGTCTACGTCGAATCCCAGCTCCTTCAGCAGCCCCAGTGCCATCTTCCACTTTTCGTCGCCGGTGTATCGCCACAGCAAGGCTTCGGCGTACTCCAGGGCCATCTTCGCGGCGTTCAACAGTTTTGCTGTTTAAGCCACGGTACGGCTATGTCCTTCAGCCACGGGATGATATACGTCCCGCTTAACATAGGCGAAAAAGACTTTTGATAGGGTAACCTATCGGTTATTACCATTTTCTTGAAAATTTTTAATATATTCTGATATTATGATGAAAATTTAGAGGAGGTTCGAATAATATGGATATAATATCAATATTAGTAAGTATAGTATGTTCAATAATTGCATCCTTCATTTTTTAGTATCTGTCTTTTAAATTCTCAGTCCATAGTATTCAATTCTCTCAGTATATCGAGAAAAGTCAAAATACTGACGGCTCTCCTGGAAAATATAGATATAGGGTTAAATTCGCAAACTCAGGGTTCAGAGATTTATTAGGATTATCAATATATGCAAAGTTATCTATTCATAGACATAATACCATCAATTACACATTTCTTGGAATAGGTCATAATGAGCTACCTGCCTTATATGGCAGATTATCATTAAAGAAAACAGATAACAATAATTACCCAACTTCAACAATATTAACACTGCGGATTATCCAATCAACTCGGAATGAATTCAAGAAAACAATATATCCAGAATCAATTAGGTCAAAAGCTCTAGACGCTTCTTTAAGCCTTGATGATATTATCAGTGAGTTCAATAATGATCATGTAATAACGTTATATATCAAAGGCAATGACAATATTACTGGTGTACAAAGGCTTTTCCAATCATCATATACAAATAAAGATGTTAGAATTGGAAGATTTACCACAAGCAGTACTTTGGCTGTAAAGAAGAAACTACTCTTTATTAATCAGTATAGGCAGTATTACAATAATATATTGATATTGAAAAAGAATTAAAGTCCTTACCTCTCAGTATTTCTACGTGCTCAGCGCCGTTCGTTTCTCGTCAATGGCGATCCCAATATAGAACAGCGTCACGCTTTCCTTGGTGTGGTTGAACAGGTCCATCTGCTTCATGTAGCTTTGCGCCTGCGTGGCCTCAAACCCGATCTTCTCCACCGGAAACAGGTTCAACTTCTCGATCGCCACGTCGAACAGCGCATCCGGCAGCAGCTTGTGGATGCTCCCGTCCAGCACCAGCATCTGGCCGGTTTTCTCCTGCCTGCCCAGAATGGTAATCGCCGAGTAATCGTTGCGCTTGCCCGCCTTGATTGCGGGATCAATGTACAGCACCGCCTCCAGCTCGTCCATGTCCGGCAGGCTCTGCCAGCAACCGATGTCCTGAAAGATGTAATCGTCGGTGGAACGCGGGTCGTTCTACAGTTCTTTGTAGAAGGATCTGTCACCCATGGACAGCTTCTTGCACATCAGGTAGTAATAGTCCAGATATTCGCCCCACAGGATGTCCGTCCCTTCCAGTATTGCTTCCTGATTGGATAAAGAATACTCTCTGGCGTTGTCGATACGCGCGTCGTCCGCCAGATTATTATAGATGCGTTCCCGCTCTCCCCACAGATCGTCCCGCTCAGAGCAACAGCTAGTCGCGGCCTTGCGGATATGTGCCTCCCAGTTGCTAAGCATTAAAAGTTGTTTTATTCTAGTCTCATAATTTATAGAATCCATAATCAGAATTAAGCATAATACTCCGGCATCCTCCGCTTTCTTCTTACTTCCGTAGTTTACTATTCCGGCACGCGCCTGCCGGCGCGCAATTCCTGCGAGGCAGAACCTTTTGGGAAAGAGAGATTCTCCCAACCGAAGCCCGTTATTGTCCTTTTTAAAAGATTCTGGTATGATATAGAATATAGATTGTTGGACTGCCGCAGTACCGACTGTTTCACCGTCATCACAAGGCCGCGAAGGCGCGCATGCCGTCTGAATCAGGTTCCCCATCCAACGATAACCGAAGAATCGGCTGCAGAGAATCGAGGTGAATAGAGTTGAACGTTACCGCTTATGTTGAAATGAACGCTTTCGGGATCATCATTCTGTCTTTTTTCTGGCATAATCAGAAACGTTCAGGCAGCCTGTCGTTCGACGATAAGCTGTTTAACGGTATTCTTGTCGTCACCATGGCGGAGCAACTGATGGATGCCTGCCAATGGCTTCTGGACGGGGCAAACTTCACGGGCGTCTATCAGCTGCAAATGCTCAGCTATTCCCTGGGGCACGGCATCGCCCCGATTATTACCCTTCTATGGGTCATGTACTGCGATATTCGCGTAAACATGGATGAACGCGGGATAAGAAAACGGATGCCGCTGTATTGTCTGCCGTTTCTGATCAACACCCTGTTCCTGATTGCCAACCTGTTTGTGCCGCTGGTATTCCGCATTGATTCGGCGCACATCTATCATCGGGAACGCTTCTTTTGGATATACGTGGCCATTATGTGCCTGTACGGTTTAATATCTCTGTTATTGTTGGGGCGCAAGGCTCTTCAACCCCGTCCCTCGCCGGAAAGGACGGAGTTCCGTATCATGGCGCTGTTCCTCCTTCCGCCATTCATTGGCGGCATCCTGCAGGGGATGTTCTATGGGCTTTCACTGGTCTGGTTCGCCATGGTACTGTCCATTATCATGATCTATACGAAGGTGCTGAACCGGCAGATTATCATCGATCCGCTTACGGGGCTGAACAACAGGCGTAAACTGGTTCAATTTCTAAGCATGAAAATGAACGCTATGGAAACCGAAAAGCCCTTGTTCCTCATGATGATGGACGCGGACGATTTTAAAAGCATCAATGACGATTTCGGCCATACCGCAGGCGACCGGGCGCTGGTTTCGCTTGCTGAAATCCTGAAAAAGGTCAGCGTCAACCGGGATATCTTCCTGGCCCGGTTGGGTGGAGATGAATTCCTGGTCATCGGCCACGACCGGGACGGCATTGACCCTAAAGTGCTTGCCGGGGAGATTGATAAGGAGATCAGCCTGTTTAACGCAAGCACCCGGGAGCCGTTCCGGATATCGCTCAGTATCGGTTGGGCATATTTCCAGCCGCAGGAGATGAAAACCATTGATTCGCTGCTCAATGCCGCGGATCAGAGCATGTACCGGGCGAAAAGCGTAAAAAAGACACGTTCGCGCCTTCATTGACATTGCCGTTGAAAGGGTGTACCCGAAAAACCGTCCGATCCACGTAAAACCCAGGTCGGTTATGGCCCTTAGGCCGTATGCTTTCTGGCAGATTCGGCCGACGAACGCCATGTTAGCGCGCTGTACCGATGTCATGCTTTGGAATCGTTTCGCCATCTTTCCAGCTTTTCTTCGCACAATACCGGAATACTTAAACCCTTCACATAAGGAACGCCAGAAGTATTAAACCCTCCGCCGGGCTCATCGCCGACGGGGGGTTATCGTTTTATAATCGGCCTTTTCGTGCGCGGCTTTTGGGCGGGCGGCAGCACGCCGTTCCAACCCCGGCCGGCGCGGAGAACACCGACGTCTGGCTGACGCCGTGCAGACTATTCCCGGTCGACTCCGAATATCCTATCGGCATGGACGGTATTCTCTCCGGCCGCCGGTTCGGTCGTTGCGGTGCCCGTTCTTTTCCACACCCGTTTTTCATCATCACCGTGCGTATTTCATCATAATATCCCTACGTTCACGAAATACCGAAGAAAAACTGCGATGGGAAATTGACATAATAATTCTATAGATGTAAAATAATGCTCGTATAGCGTAATATAGTAATATTTGTTAATGTCCCGCAGCCCATAGAGAACGGCAACGCAAGTCAAAAGCATCCCAGCGAATAATTCAAAGCTTAATGAAAGGAAACGAAAGGAATAGGTCGATCGTCCGACGTATCCGCGCCGGGACCGGAACGCGCTTAATTAAACACCGCTTTATCGAATGATCGGAGTAAGGAGCATATTGCAATGAAAACGTTTTTCCGCATGGTCGTATTGATCGTCGCTCTTCTCGTCACGCCGTTCGTCCCCGTCTGCGTCGCGCGGGCGGCGGAAGGTAACCGAAGCGCGCTGGCCCTGGACGTCGTCATCGTGCTGGATCAAAGCAAGTCTATGTACGATGAAAAGGACGTACAAAAAAGCAACGACAGATACGGCTACCGTCTGGAGGCGGCGGGCATCATGCTGAGCCTTTGCGATACGAGAAGTTCGCGCGCCGCCATCGTGCCCTTCAACGACAACGTGCTGAGCAACGATTCCTACTATTGCAAGCTCATGGATATATCCATGACGGGAAACAACGACAACCGTAGCTCGATGATCCGGCACCTTCTCGGCATCAACAAGGATACGGCGCGCAATACCAATATCGGCGCGGCGCTGGAGAAGGCCGTGGATCTGCTGACCGGTCCCGGTTCTGCCAACGTTGGAAACCGCCCGGTGATCCTTCTGCTCACCGACGGGGACATAGACATCCGAAATGCGAACAGTTCGTTGCCCAACGCTAAGCTGGAAGCCGAGTCCAAGCAACAGATGGAGGACGCCACTGCGCGCGCGCGCGACGCGGGTATCGTGATCCATACCATCGCGCTGACCGGAACAACAAATTATGATACCAGCGACCTGGCGCGTATCGCGAAAGATACGGGCGGTTGCTTTCGTAACATACATTCGGCCGGGGATCTTCCCACGACTTTCAACGCCCTTTTCGCCAAGGAAATAGGCAGCGACGTGATCACGCTGAGCACGACCACGGAGGAAACCGCGGACGGCGGCTACCGGGTAGATCTGAACATTCCCAACCGTTCCGTCACAGAAGCGAACATAATGCTGGGAACCAACGGTATGCAAAAGACCGGCAACATCGCGGTCATCACCCTGAGGGACCCGGACGGTAACGAGGTCAGTCCGGACGGGGTTTCGGTCATCCGCAGCGATACCAATTACTTCGTCCTATACAAGATCGTCAAACCGGAGAAAACGGGCCTCTGGACGCTGAACTTTACCAGAGACGAGCAGGAAACCCAGGCAGCTGATTCGACCATCAACGTCGTCTTCAGTTACGCGGTAGATTTAAAGGCGGATGTTACGCGCGAAGTCGTAAACAAGGACGACGAGATCTCCTTCGAAGCTTACTTCACGCAGGACGGCGTTCCCGCCGCCGACTCGGACCTGTATCGGACGGCCGACGAGAAACACCCGGAAACGATCCGGGCATCCTACAGCATTCAATCCGGGAGCCGCGAGTACGGCAGTGGCGATATGGATACGGTCGTCGGGCAAAAGTTTACCAAAACGCTCTCCCTGAAGGAGATCGGCATCCGTCACGAAGGCGTTTATACGGTTAAAGTGCACACGGAGGGCAACGGGCTTGTACGCGACACCGAAAAGCAGTTTCAGGTGAAGAACCAGGCGCCGCGGGGCAGCAACAACGGCGCCGAAATCAAAATAGATGTGGACGATCCTCTGGAAAGCAGCCATCCGGCGGTATCGGCGCCTGCGATCGACGTAAGCAACCTGTTCGTCGACGACGACGGTTCCTGCGATACGTTGTCCTATCGTTTCGCAAGCGATTTCGATTCCTCGCTCATCGGCGTCAAACTGAACGGAAGCCTGCTTTCCGTATCCACCAGGAACGGGATGTTTTCGGACGGCGAAACGGACAAGTCCACCGAGATCCGGGTGATCTGCCAGGATAACGACGAAACCACGGCGGAACGCACGATCCCCGTGACCGTCCACTCCTTGCGGAACGCGTTCGTAAACGATTATAAACTGGTGGTTTCCACCCCGGACAGGGCGGTTAAGGGAGCCGGCTGCCGAATGCTCCTGCAGTGGCAGAGGACGGACGGCACGGACGCCAACGCCCCCGATTCCGTTTACGGCAACGCTTCGGCGGAGTTGAACTACCGCTTCAACGACATTGAGAAACCCACGCTGGTTTTTGAAAAAGGCGCGGACGACGAAGGCCGTACCGCGCTTGTGGCGACGCTTCCCCTTACGGATTACGAGGGTGTTTATACGTTCGCCATGGGTACTTGCGACTACGGTGACGAGTCCGAGACCTTCACGCTTCCCGACGTCACCGTAACGAACGTCGCCCCGGAAAAGAAACCGGGCGCGGTCCCGTTTGCGGCGAGCCGGGCGCCGGAAGAACCCGATGCGGACATGAACGTATACGTTTCTCCGTTCTTCCTCCTGCGTTGGCTCGGCCTCGAGCGGGGAGAGCCGACGGAACAGCTGACCGCCAACCTGGCCGACCTCTTCGTCGACCCGGACGACGACGCGCAGAGCCTCAACTATATCGTCACCTGCCAGTTGGAGGGGGATGCCGCCTCCGCGATTCTTCTGGAATCGGTAAACGGCGCAGTAACGCTTTCACCGGTCGCGATGGATAAAAGCACTTTCCGAAGCCGGTCCGTCTGGCCTTCCACCGCGTATACGCTCGTCTTTCAGGCTATTGACGATGAGAACGCGATAAGCGAGCCGTACACGATGCGCCTGATAATCGCAAACGATACCGTCCGAGGTCTTCGGCTCCTCGTCTATATCGCTCTGGGCGCTATTGCGGGCCTCTTTTTAGCGAAGGGCCTGATATGGCTTTGCAAACCCAGGTATGCGAGAGGGATGGAGATTCAGTCCCAATGCGACGGTTTTATCAACGGAAGCCCGAACGAAAAACCTCTCCCAATGAGTAAAAAACCATATCCCCTCTTGAGTTACGTAGACCCAGCGGACGCGACAACGTGTAATGTGACCAACGAAACATTGGAGGCCGTGTTCATTGCGCCGCGGGGAAAAGGTTCCATTAAAGTTTACGTGGATAAGAAGAAGGTTGACCATCTGTTCGGCATTGCGCTTACCCTGGACGGCAAGCCGATTCATTACAACGGGAAGAAATATCCATGGGCTGTGGATGCCAGCCTGACGCTGCGGGTCGGCGACCAGGGCACTCCCCTGCGGCTGACGCTGGTTTGTCACAACGGGATGTCAGGCGACGATCAGGACCCCGTTTATCGGAGCCCGGAAGGTACGGAATTCTAAACAGCTATATCATCACAGGAGGGGAAGAGCATGAGTCTTGAAATGGAATACCAACGCGTTAAAAAGTTGGATACGCCGCTGCTCGTCATCGGGCTTGGCGGCACGGGAGCCGCCGGGGTGAGGGCGGTCCGCGAACTTTTCAGGAAACGCTACGAGCTGCCTCAGGATGACGACGGCCGTTTCAGCGACCGTCCCATTCGCACGGAATACCTGGTGATCGACAGCAGCAACGTAACCGGGGAGCAGTTTAAACCGTCCGACTTTTTCAACATCACGGTGCCGGGGCTGGCGGCGATTCTGGACCCGCAGCGCCGCAACGCCAACCTGGAAGCGTACGAGCGCGAGTGGCTGCACGAGCGGATGAACGCGGTTTCCGACGGTAACGGCGCCTGCATGCGCCGCCAGGCAAGCCGCCTGATGCTTTTCAGGAATTACCCGAGGGTGGAAACCTCCATTCGCCAGAAGCTGTTAAGCATCAGCCAGGCAAACCGCGGCGAGGTAGGCGACGAGAACACCCGCATCGAAGTCGTCATCATCACCGGTATTTGCGGGGGTACGGGTTCCGGCATCTTCCTGGATATCGCGCAGATCCTTCGCTATCTCTCCCGCTCGCCGGGTTTCACCGGCACCCTGATCCATATCACCAGCTATATCGTCATGCCGGACGTCAACCTGAGCGCCAGCAACGACGTGACCCTGCAGACCGTATGGAAATCCAACTCGTTCGCGGCGCTCAAGGAACTGGACTTCTGGATGAACGTGGACGAGCATAAAACGCCCTATACGGCGACGTTCCCCAACGGAGTAAAGGTTCCGTGGGACATGGCTCCCTTCGACCAATGCGCGCTCCTGTCCGGCACGGACGTAGGCGGCAACCGGTATGACAATCCCACGCGCGTCGTGATGGACACGCTGGCGGAAAACCTGTTGCATTACCTTTCCTACGAGCCGACGGACAAGGATACGCCCTATAAATTCATCGAGCACGAGAACAACATCAGCACCGCCAAACAGAACCAGCATCACGTGAAGCCGATGGGACACTTCTACCGCATCATCGGCGCCTTCAGCTCCTTCGTGCCGAAAAAGAGGATGCTGAACTACGAAGGCAAGCTGGTGCTGGAAAACGTCATTCCGTACCAAAACGAGTTCGGGCAGGACGTTCTCGCCCTGAAGCTGATACGGGAAGACAGGCTTACGGACCGCGCTAAGGAGATCACTGGCGACATCGACCTGCTGGGAAGGACCGAGATCAACCAATGCGCGGCGCTTCCCCGGGGAGTCTCTTCCGACCCCGCGTCGCAGGCGGATATGCAAATGATCCGCAACCTGGCCAGCCCTCTGCACGACGCGGCGGTCGTGGATCAATGGATGCGAAGAGTCGTGAAGCCGGGGGTGGAGAACAGCGCCGACCAGTATCTGAGCAAAGCCTGGGCGCGCTTCTCTTCGTTCGCGCAGGAGATCATCACGCATAAGGACGAGGGGCCGTTCTGCCTGTACCGCTACATCACGGACGAAAAGCAGGGTATGCTCCAGGAAATGCGCAAGACGCTGGTAGCCTGGCAAGCGGAAGAAAACAGGGCGCACGTTTCGGCCGCCAGGGGAAACGGCAACTGCAACAACGTTTACAGGGCTTTCCAGAACCCCGGCCTGTTCAACAACCTCATCGCCCCGCTGCTGCGGCTGTTCAAGGTGGAGACGATCGAGGAAGCCTATCTTCAGCAGCTGAAGGCCTATTACTGCGACATGCGCAAAGAAGCTTTCTGCGGCAGTTACGCGGCCCGGCTGGAGCGGATGATCCGGATGATCGAGGACTACGCCGTTTCAAGCCTCAGGCCCATCTGCGACGCGCTGAAAAAGCTTAAGGTTTCCTGTGACGAAGTCATCTCCACCCCCGCCATGAACGGGGAGGAAATGGTGGATTTCAGCGCCATTCAAAGCAACGTGGCGGATGCGTTCGTCGCGGCCAACACGGACGATCAGGTGACGAACGCGGTACTGAAGGCGATTTGCGAGCGTTCGCTGGAATTCGAACGCACGAACATGGAGAACGGCGTCGGAATCAAGTGGCCGCTGAACACGCAGACCGCCGAAAAAGAACTGAGCGGCGTCATCGAGAGGCAGTTGGAGGAAACCTTCGGAACGCTCCTCGGAAAATCCGCCGACACGGTAACCCAGCAGGTGTATCAGGACGCCGAAGCCCGAAAGAAACACATCGACGCCATCTGCCGGCAGCTGATCCTCAACGCCCAGCCGCTGTACCAGTCGGACGTCGCCACGCTGTCCAACGCGATCAAGTACGCTTTCGTCTCCATCCCCAGCGACGCGCCCGAATACGCCCGTTCCTTCGTGGAGCAGATACCGACGGCAGGCATCTCCATGACCAATCCGAAAATGAGCACGATCACGGATCAGATTTATTGTTTAATCTCCTGGGACGGCGTGCCCCTGTACACCTATTCGCTGATGCCCGCGCTGGAGAGCGCCTACGAGGAGTATTGCCGCAACAACGCCGGGGACAAGGGCATTCATCTGGTGCAGACGCCGGAGGACGTGTATTCCGGTTCCGTGCGCAACAACTGGGCGCATTTGCCGTCCCCCATGCCGTACTACATTTTCAGCCTTGTCCCGGGCGCGTTTGCGCAGAAGGCGTACGAAGACGTCCGAAAAACCGCCGAGGCGGCCTTGGAAGCGGGCTCTCTGTCCTACGACGATACCGTTCGGGACAGGATCGCCTACAACGTGCGCTTCTTCTTCAACGGGGATTCCCAAACGATGCTGGAGCCCTCCGCCGAGATCATCAAAATCTGCAGTGACGTTCTGGGCCAAACGAAGCTGTCCCCGCAGGCCCGGCTGGAGGAGTTGTTGCGCGTCGAGCGGAACGCCAGCAGCCGGCCGCGTTCGTCCGGCGACGAATCCCCGTCTTTCCAGCCCCAGCATCCGTCGATGATGAAGCAGCCGATCGACCCCTGGGATGCTAGGATACAGGCCGATCCTTCCCTGCGGGAGACGGCGATGAAGAACCACCACATTCTCGCTTTTGATCAGGTCGTTTATAAACTGACGCTCGACCCGTACGCGACGTATAGTCTCGCGGAGCAGACGCAAGGTTTCCAGTGCCTGTCCCGGGCGATCCGGGAGACCCGTCTGACGGTGGAACAAACGGCGAACCTCATCTTGGAGTGGGAGCAGGTAACCGCTTTCTCCCCCGTATTCGCCAATATGCTCTGCTACGGCATTCTCAAACCCGCCTTCGGCGATTATTCGTACGTTGATTACGCGGGGGAGGACAGCCTGCTGATGGAGCAGGCCCGTGAACTCGGCATCGAGACGGATGCGACCGTTCCGGAATCGTTGCCTCTGATTCGCGCCGTAAAGGTCCTCTACAGAATGACCAGGGCGGATCAGGCGAAACCGACCGTGGACTTCTTGAACAGCCGGCTGGCCACGCTGATGGATCGCAAGTCTATCATGAAGCGTACCGGGGACGAGTTCAGAAACTGGCTTGCGGACGCCGCCCGCCTGAAGCTCCAGTTCGACGGAAAGGACGGCGAGATCAACGTGCTGAATTACAGCCCGCCCGCCGGGCTGGAGGCCGAAATGAGAACGAAATATCTGGAACTGCTTAACGGCATGCTCGCCACGGTCAACACGTTCATCAGCAGTTGCAACATCGCGTTGTCCCAGCACTCCTGATCCCGCGGGGTTTGCCGGGCGGGCGGCCCCGACGTCCGTCCGGGCGCTTCCTCTGCCGAAGATAATAAAGGAGCATGCCGTATGATCCACCTGCCGGATACGAACGCCGTCCTCCTGTGGGGTCTGCACGCCGTGCGGAAAAAAGAAAAGATATACGGTTACCTGAAGCGGGCCTGGGACGCTGCGTCCATGCAGGCGTTATGCTTTTCCGATGCCGCGTATGGGGGCCCGGATGTGAACGAAATTGCCGAGCACCTGCTCGGGCACATGGGGGCCGACGGCCGGGTTAACCTGCAGATCGTCATGGGCGACCTCTCGTTCGATATCGGCGACGAGGCTATGCGCGGCTGGAATCAGGATGATCCCGATACCGTGCCGCCTCTCGCAGGTTCGCTGTTCGAGACCGTGCAGGGAATCCGACAACGGCTTGATTTCGCCACGCTGAACGTACAGTTGGTCTGGATGGTGAACGGAAGCACGGGGCGAGCGAAGCGCTGGCAGCATCTGATGGGCACCCTTCTTGAGCGACAGGGCGGCAATTGGGTGGTCGTCTGTCTGGAGAATTTTTACCAGAATAACGCCACCGTACCGGAAGCGTTCCTTGACGCAACCCTGTGCGCCACCGTCGCCACGTTGCCGACCGGGCTCCCGTTGGCGCTCGCTCCCGGGAACCTGTACTCGGTGGGTTACGCGGAACTCAACAACGGGGATCTGGAGCTGGCCTGTCTGCGCCATTACGAGATGGCCGAAGTGATCCGGGCGGTCGGGGACGACATGAATTATCCGCAGGACCTGACTTTATGGCGTGAATTGTTCAGAGGTACAGGGTTCGAGCCTCTTCCCATCGTGAGTGCCGACGGGATGAAGACGTTATTCCAGAGTCTGGCCCGCGCTCTGTTTCCCATTCACAACCGGGAGTGCGAAACCAACCGCGCCCTCTCCGCCCTCCGCCAGAAAAGGGATTACGAGTCCTGCGACCGATCGATCAGCGAATTCTTCCTGCTGAACCGGCAAATGTGCGAAAAAAACCTCGAAACGGAAATCGACCAGGCACTGGCCGCGGCCCGGAAAAACATGGAAACGCTGTACTGCCACGAGGCGCTGAAGCGTCTCCTCTCTCCCACCGGAGCGGTTCGGCACGCCCTGACGAGATTGCAAAAACCGGGGGCGAAAGGGCCGGAATCGCCTCAGAGGCGCTATGGGTTGGGTGAAAAGCGATTCGGTTTGCGGGCAAAGAGCATTGATCGCTACTGCGACATCTGCGAAGCGGCGTTCGGCAGCTATGCCATTGACGAGATCACGGCGAAAGCCGCGGCGTTGTTTCTGGATCGTCTCGTCGTTCTGGACGAACCGCTTGGACGCCTTGGCGAAAGGCGCGAAGCGATAGCGGCGGCCATGCCGCAAGCGAGCCGGTACGGGGAAATGGCGGGTAAATACCCGAAATATCTGGCGCGGCTTCAAAAAGCGCTGGCGGATAACCGAGGCTTCGACGCCATGATGGAAATGCTGTCGGTTTCTCTTCCCGATGCCGGCAAAACGGCCGCCGACTGCGCGAACGACTGCCTGATAAAATGCGACGGCTGGTTAAACAAGCGCGACCCGTTTTTCAACCGGACCTACGTCGACGTACTGATCAACACGGAACTTGGATACGACCGGCAACTTTCCAATTTCATCAACCAATATCTGGGCGATACGCGCTGCCTGCTCCGTTCGGCTTTGCCGGTCCGGGGAACGGTGCAGACGGTTTATCTTGCGGACGACGGCATCCGAATGCGCGACCATGTTTTCGGAGCGAACTGGAAGTTCCCGGATACGGACAACATCGCGCGGCTCGACCTGTATCCCGTTTGTGAAATTTCAACCGTCCGTAACGCCGGCAATCAGTTGCCCGCCTTCGACATGCCGGATACCGTTGAACCCGAACCGTCCGGATCGCTAGGCGAGGATGGGGCGTACAGGCCAATTTGTACAGACGACAGCCCGACGGAGCCGGACGCCGAGCCCGCCGGAACTCAGGACAAAGCGGACGGTAGCGTGAGCCTGATACAATGCCCGGACGGGGACTTTATCGTACGCTGGATATGGCCCCTGACAGCCGACAATGAGTCCGCAACGGTTCATATATCCGATACCGACGGGCACTCAAGCCGATACTTCTGCCCTTCGGAGGGGTACCAGCTTTGCCCGGGCGGCGGTATGCGGCTGGATAAGGGCACCGTACCGTACGGTGAAGTCAGAATTGAGGTCCGTTATCCGTCGCAATGCCTCACGGGCGTCGGGGAGGGCCGTAAGCACGAGGTATCCTACGCGCGCAGGAACGGTCAGGTCGTCGTCCGGCTGGACGCTCCGGGCAGAATCAACGACCTGATGGCCAGAACAGGGAAATGCTACTATCTGCTGTCCCAGGTCGACGGCGATGGAACCACCTGCGCCTGGCCGGCCCAGATGATCGACGAAATCCTGCCGCGGCCGAAAAAGGCGCATCTGGTCACAGTCCGGCGCAGCGAGTAGCGCCGACATATTATTAACGTGGAACAGAAAGGATGAACCGGCACTTGAATGACATGCTGACTTGCGTCTATTGCGGAAAATCGTTCGCTCCAAACGAGCTGTTGTTTGCCAGTGTGGCAAAACAGGCTTACCCGGACGCCGCGTACGCCGAACAGGCCCGGAAGTTCGCCAGGTTCCCCGCGCCCGAAGGGCGGCAAATCCTGCTTCATCAGGTTCAAAGCGCCATGAATGTGACGCCCGAAGCAGGTATCCCGAAAAAGATTCGTGTGTACCCAAGCCATGGACAGGCGCCGGATCAATTATTGCCGGCATCGGTCCATAATCAGCCGTCGGGCCGTGAAGAACTCAACCTCTACGAGGAAAAGGATAAGGCGCCAGCCATCAACGGGAGTACGCCGGCAGACGGCGAGGACGCCATCTGGATTGACGATCGATATTGCCCGCATTGCCATTTCTCGCTTCCGGATGATTTTGGGGAAATCGCAATACATCAGGTGATGCTGATTGGCTCAACGGCCGCCGGGAAAACCACCTATCTCGTAAACCTGGCCAGGAGCCTGAATACGATACTGAGTTCCAAGGGTCTCGGAAAAATAGTGATCGCAAGAGAAAGCAATCTGTACTATAAATCGTTAATCGGGACATATGTAGAAAAAAAGGGAGAACTTGATCCAACGCCCCTGCAGCCCGTCTGCCCTCTTTACTTCACATACCTTGATAATATTGGTGAAGGCCACCAAAAATGTGCTGTTGTTCTCTACGACATCGCCGGCGAAGCGTTTAAAAACGTTCCTGCCTCAAGACAGTTTATGCTTAATCACCAGGGAATTCAGGCATCGGAGGGCCTGATGATGATTGTGGACCCTCATCAACTAGGGAACGTATTCAATGACGGAGGCAGCCACGCTGAGGATGATCTGAGGGATTATCTGAACCTGATGATACCCAGTGTAGCATCCCTTATGAACAACGTAACGGACGTCGCTATCGTCCTGACGAAGTTCGATATCGCTCTGCTGAATCAGGATGCAGGCCGACGTTTTCTGTACACCAATATCCTGTTACAGGACACCCACAGGGACCACGTGGGAAGAGTGGATTTAAACATACTGGCCGCGGTCCACGCAAACGTAGAGGCCTATGTTGCGACATGGGCTCCGAATGATAGACAGGGAGTCAGCACCTGCGTTCAGCAGATTATAACAGAAAATCAGAATGACCGGTCCATCCGTTCCTGCAAGGTGTTCGCCGTATCCAACTACACCATGGTACTTGAGAACGATCATCAATTCATTTTTAAAAACAGATATAACGAGAACGGCGTCAAATACCGCATCGAGGAACCGATCCTGAGCTTTCTGGCGTTATGGGGGATCGTCCCGAGCATCCCGTTACGGACGTATGCTGCGAGGCCGAAGCATGCGCCATGGTTACGGTGGTTTTTCAGAAAGCACGGAAGCACGGCCGGGAAAGGGAGGCGGGCGCACGAAGGCAAACCATAAGATTTACGGCAATTTCCTGATTTCGGGTTACGGCGGCGTAATCGGCTCGCTATCCGGCGACCGCCTTAACGCCAGCCAGAAGCAGCGCAGCGCCACGCGCACGTTCGTATGGCCGGACACCGGCGAGAACAGCAGCCGAACGCTGGAACTGCAAACGCTCGATTTCGGAAGGCCAGTCGTGATCCTGTCGGAGAAGCATCAGGTCAGCAACCGGAGGCCGGTTTCGTTTACCCACTTCGTCGAATTGGTCGACGATCATTTCGGCGAAACACCGACCGAAGCCGGGCAGGCCCCGGATGCGGCCGCCCTGCTCGCCTACGAAGGGTTCATTACCCTCCGGGAGTTTGAAAAACTGGAGCCTACGGCGGGTAACGCCGCAAGGCAAACCAGCCTTGTGGACTCTTCCGGTCCGGAACCCCTGCCGTTTCTGCCGGAACGCATCCCCCGGGCCCGCCGCCTGTACGATTCCGCAACAGCCAAATGCCCCGCTGTGCCGCCGCAGGTTCGCACCCATCTGCTGATCGACCTGTGGAAGCGTATGACGGCCCGCATGTACGACGTATATTCGCCCTCCCCCGTATTCCTCGTGCTCGCCGAAGAAGCGGAAAACACGATATCTTCCGGAAGCCTGTTCCTGACGCGGGAAATCCTCCCCTATCTGCCCCGCAGCGCGGAGAACGTCGTAAGCTACACCATCGGGATCGATCACGCGGAGACGAACGGGTTCGAGGGCTCGGCCTGTTACGTGATCTATGCCGATTATGCGTCTCCGAAACCCGTGCTCTATGATTTTACCCGCGGGCTCTTTTCGTTTGATACGCCGGACAGCGAATATGCGCTGCGAATGGGCGAGCGGCTTGCCGCCAAGGAACCGCCGGGCTGCGCGGCGCTGATCCGGGAAAGGGAGAACGCGGAAGTCTCAGCCCGGCTTCTGGCCGATTACGACCTGACGCTCGCTTTGTTTACGCTGGAAACCATGCCGGAAGAAAACCGGTATGCGCCCGAAGCCTACCGGCTATGGTCCGACGCTTATCGTTTGCTGACCGCCCGCCATATGCTGCCTCAGGGACGAGCCGTGGCACTGCTGGACGCGGTTCCGTCGCCCGCGCAGAAATCGTCGGAAAGCCTGCCGGTCGACACGGAGGAGCGCGGCGCCCGCCGACCGTATCGGCAGTTGCTCGCGGTCCTGTCGTCCTGGCCCTGGGAGAGCCGCAACGACGCGGCGCGGCTGGTGTGGCTGTATACGTCTCCGGAGGCTGTGCACAGTTATATCCGGCGCGCGGAGGCTCTGAACGATGAAAACGCGGCGTGGATGCTTACGCCGGATATTCTTCACAACATCAACCTTTTCTCCAGGAAAACATGGGGCCATGGCGCGGGCGTTTGCCGGGAATGGGTCACCGATTACGCGTTGCGCATTCATCTGGATGCGCTTGACAAAGCGAAGTATCTGCGCGCTTGCATGGACATCGCCAGCAGTTTTAATCTGGAACGGCTCAGCGCGGCATGGCTGGAAACGGTCGCCGGATATCTGGGGGAAATGGAGACGGCCGGGGAAGAACGCGCCAACCCGCCTGTGGATACGTCCATCCTTATCGATCTGTGGCAAGCCTCCGAGAAACCGGCCGAGCTCCACGCAAGGCGCGAGGCGTTGCGCTCGCTTTTCACGCAATACGTATGCAAAGGGGTCGACGATCAGGTTGAACGGCTGAACTGGATCCTGTCGTGCATGCGGGGCGGTTATTTACAAAACGATGTCGCGGGCGACGCCTGGGTCGGCACGCTCGGCTTCTGCTTCAGGCGGGAAGGCGAACCCGCGGCCCGGGCTGTGAACCCCCTCCAGATGCAAACACTGGCCGAGGTCGTTACGGAAAACGCGGTTCTCGCCTCGCGTTTAAGTGCGATACGCGATATCCTCACGCAGTTCGTCCTGTGGCAAACGGCTTCCTACGGCATTGCCGAACAGCCGGAGAGGCTTGGCGTCTATCTGTTTTGCGATGCCTGCGCCCCGGTACTGGATCTGAACGTTGCCGCGAGGCGGTGGATATCTCTTTTACGGCAGAGTGATCCGGACCAAAACGGGTTGCCGAAAGCACGTTTCGAGCAGTTGAACCGTTTGCTGAGTCGGCCGGGAATCGACGACGACACGCGCGGGGAAGCAGCTTCGCTGTTCGACGGCTGGACGTGCGACCCAATGTCCGCAGGGTACGGGCAAGCCCACCTCCTGATCGCCGACAAGGCGAACGGGATGAACGATTATATGCTGCGTACCGCCGAGAAAGGGCCGGGATGGGTCGTCGTCTACTCCGAGCAGACCGTATCCCGGTTGCAGGCGGATCTGGATGCGGCGGCGGACTACGAAGGCTTTCTGTCGGCCATGCGCAAGTGTACTGCCGCCCTGAAAGAAGCCAACGTGAATTGCGCCGGAAATCCCTTATTAATGAAACTGGTCGTCGAGAACCAGCCGAAAATCAACATTCTGGCGTCGCGGCTTTCGTCGCTCCAGCAGATCAGCCGGTATTACGGCGAGGAACTCGGCGCCGGCGGCGAAATCGGCGGCACCGTCAAGCAAGTTCTCCGCGGCGTCTACCTGGAGATGCTGAATCGTCAGGCGGACGAGACGCTGCCGGAAGCGGACGGAAAGCTAAAGGATCTGTGGGATATACGGATCCGGACAGCGGTCGATATCGGCGCGCTCGGTCAGGAGTGCGGGATGTTTTGTGCGCGTTTATCCGGCGCAGCCGCCTCTACGGTGGAAGGCGCGCTGCGCTTTCAGGCGCAGGCGCCGGATAATCAGCCCTGCGCGTTGCTGCTGTCCCTCTGGCGGCGCACCGGATTCGCCTCGCTGATCGCCGGAAGAAACGAAGCGTTTGAAAGCAGGGTTCCCACAGCGCTGCTGTACGGAAACCTGGGCGACGGATGCGTCGATTGGAAGAACGTTTGCAAGGCGCTGGAGATCACGCCGAACCGCTTCACCTTCGATACGCTCCTGCGTATCGGATACCTGTTCCGCGTGCTGGAAGCGGCGGGCGGCGGATATGCCGGGGCGTTCCGGGCGTCCCTGCCCACGAACGCCCGAGGACTGGCCAAGAACGTGAAGATGTTCTTTCCGGCGCTCGTACCCCGCCAAGGTTCGGCGCAGAACAATCAGCCGTTCGGCATCGGCGACGAGTATACCCTCTGGCTGCGGGAGGCGCTGCACGCGCCTTCTGCCGGCGCGGAAGCACGTCCGGAAGGGGGGAGTCCATTTTGACCGGTTTACTGGCCCTGATTTCGGCGATTTACCTGCTTACCTTTCTGTTCGGCTCCATGGTGAGCGTAGCCGGTTTCGGCGTTCCAGGCATCGCGCTTGCCACACTCGGATGGCCGGTCGTCGTCGCCGTGGGGCTGAGTATCCTGATGTTCCTTTGCGCACTGACCCGCAACCGCGGTTTGTGCGTAACCACCGGGCTGCTGGCCGCCGTCGCTCCCACCGTTTTCGCGGCGCTGGTCAGCCGGGTCGGCTCGACGGTTGCCAGTCTTCTGAGCCTGACCGGCGTATTGAGCGGAAGCGCCGTCGCGCTGCTCGGGAATCAGGCGCAGTATCTGGTCGGCGGCGGCGTAATCGGGATGATCGTGCTCTCGGCGGTTTATATTCTCTGCTCGTTCCCGGCCCCCAAAAGGCACGGCGCGAAGCGCGGGAGCGGGAACGATAACAGCCGGCAGCCCCTGCGCGGAACGGACGATTTTTCAACCGGATCGCCAGGCCGGTCCGAAAGCGACTGGCAATGAAACGCACGTATATAGGGAGGAAATCCAGATGAGAAGAAACGAGACCCGCAAGTTCGCTTATCCTCTGTTGGCGATGGTCTTCGCCGTATCCTATCTGGTATTGGCCGTTTATACGGTAACGCTGGTTAACTACCACGTTACGGGGCTTACGCTGATTCGCTACGGCGGGCTGGGATACCTGCCCCTCGCGGTTGCCGCCGTGATGCTCGCGGCAGGCTTCTCAAGCTCCAGGCCCCTCACCGTCGGCGTCGGGGCGGCGGCGCTGGCCTTGTCCCTGTTTATGGCGTTCGCAGGGGAAACGTTTATCAATTGGGCGATCATGTCCTCGTCGCTGGGCGATAAGATTCGGCTGGTGTCCGCGCTTGCCGGTACCGGTATTTTTGAAAATCTGGATTCGCTTCTCAAGCAGGAGCCGGGAACCGTCGCCGCGATCGTCAATTCGGCGTTGCAAACGGGTTCCGTACCGACGACGGGTTCGCTGTCCGCCACCGCGCAAAGCGTCATTACGGCGGCCAAAACGCTCATTCAGTTACGCGCCGACACCGGAATCTACCTGATGGTCCTGATCTCCGCGGTTTACACGACCCTCGGGTGGAAACGCCGGCCTGATTCAGCCGTCAGCGGAACGCCGGATACGACGGGGAACGGCGGCAGCTGGGAATAGGCCGATAAACCGGGAGGGAAATATCGATGAAAAGGTTTCTCGTTCCGTTGGCGGCGGTCTGCTTCCTTTTTCTGCTTTTCACGGGCCACGGTTCCGCCGGGGAGAAAGAAGCACCCAAAACGACCGTTGTGTTCGCGGTTGCCAACAACGCTTCCGCACGGGATGAAAAAACCGGAACATTCAAGCACGACTTCGAGAATCGGGTCGTTTCGGTTCTCGCGCTGCAGTATGTCGGTTCCCCGGCGAAAACGGTAACTGGGTATGTGACGCCCACGAATTTCGACAAAGCGACTCTGTCCGATCCGCAGGATCTTGCCACGGTCGACGGGGCGCTGGCGCTGGTTCAGCTGGCCGAAGGTATTAACGTAAAGCATGATCTGGACGGCAATACCATCGGTGAAAACGCGAACGCGCTTTTTTCCTGTCTGCTGGAATACGCGCAAGGCCATCCGGACGAGGACGTAAGAATCTACCTGATCACGGACAGAGAACTGCTGCATAACGGCAGCGAGCTTCGGCCCGAGCTTGATTCTCTGCTGGCAACCGGGCGCGTGTCCCTGCAGGTGATCCAGATTCCCGAAAAAAGCAGTGCTGTTTCTGCTCCTTCCAGCGACGATGCAAGTTCTTTTCCGACTGACATGGATACGGATTTTTCAACGTCCGATAACAATCCGAATATAGCGAAATCAAAGAACGACGTCAAAGATTACCTGATAAAAACCTACTCGCTGCAGGAGAAAGACGGGTCGCCCTCCCGTACCGTATCCGTCGATCACGTTGAAAGGCTGGTTCTGGCCGCGACTTACGACGCGGACGTATCGCCCGGCGTTCAGGTATATTATACCCCGCTTGACGACGGTTCCGCAGATGGCAAAAGCGGGGGGCGGAATCCGGAACCGGGCGGCGTTCCGGGGGCCGAAACTGAGACGGCACAGACCGGCGCAGACAGCGGGGGAACGGCGGACGGCGTTCCGGGAAATGCGGAGGGCAACGGCGCGGAGACGCTGCTGACCCCGGAAGATATGAAGAACGGCGTTTCCGTGTCCACCCTGAACGAAACGCTCGTCATCCTGCCGCTTCCCGAAAAGGGAACCTACCGGCTCTCCCTCGGTTTGGACGACGCCGCGGTAAAGACGGTTTATTACGGCGCGCAGGTTTATCCCCCGATTACGACGGGCCGGATATCGGCGGATCCCGGGACGCACGTCCGCAAATCGGACATTCACGTGACCGCCGAATGGATATGCGACGAAGCGCTGGCCCGCCCCGAAGATTTTTCGTGTACCCTGCAAGTGATTTCAATGGATAACACCGAAAACGCTACGTCCCACGAAATGTCATACTCGCCTGAAAACAACGATTGGGAAAAGACGTTCCCGCTGGATCGCATTGGCGAATATATGCTCGTCGCTCATTGGGAGAACCGGAAGGATCCTAACTGGAAAAGCGACGGGGATGATACTGCCGCCGCGACGGTTCAGGTTCAGAACCTCTCGCCTGTTCCCAAAGAGGATTTTCAGAAAAAATGCCGGATCATCGGCGTGGGCGGCGACACATCCACGGACCTGGTGCAATCCATATCGCTGCAAGGGCTTTTTACGGACGCGGACAACGACGCGATACGGCAGATTGAGGTTACCCAAAAGAATCCCGGCGACGAACAGGGCGGAAGTGCGGGGACGGAAGAAAAATCAGCTTCGGATGCGGCGATCACTTCTCAGGTTTCCGGTGACCAGCTGAATACGTATGCCGACCGGGATTGCGATTACTCCCTCTGGGTACGGGCCGTAGACGCCGCGGGCGGAACTTCCGCATATGTGAAACTCGCCATATCGTACCGGCAATTCGTCCCGGTATATCAGTTGTCCGGAGAAGAGGAAAACTATTACGTCGGGCATTCGTACGCCTTCTCCCTCAAACCCACCGAAGACACCCGGCAGACGCTTCAGTCCGCAGGGCTGTGGGACGCTTGGCTTAAAAGCGCGCGGGCGAGCATGCAATGTGGGATGAACAGTATCTTCTTCCGGGCGGAGGAGGGGGTTGCGGCGGATTCGGAGGGGGCGTTCACTTTCGCCCCGTTTGCGCTGGGCGCCGGGAAAGCGGCCTACACGGCCGCGTTCAGGGTGTTTATCAACCCCGGGAACGCAGGCGGCGTAAAAATCGTCCGCGAGAGCGGCGACGACGGCTCGTTGATAGCCATGGAAAGCCAAAACAGTCCTCCGATATATGCGGCGTCCTGGGGAACGGTTTATCGGAAAGCGATCGGGGGTTTCCTGACCCCGTATCCAAAGAAGCAGGAAATCGACCTGAATCTGAAAGACGCCTTCCGGGACGATACGGACGAAGGATTGGCGCTGATCGTTACCGTCGAAGGCGGAACGGCGCGTATGATACGCTGGGAAAACAACGCGGATTCGAGGGAGAAGGCGTTAAGCGAATGGAGCCTGTCGGCCGATCGGCCGACGGCGGAATGGCCGTACAGCTTCGGCGATCCGCAAAGGCCGCTGCGGATCATCTTTTCCCAGGCGGGCGATTACACCGTCGCCATCGACGCCAGGGATTCCGCGGGTAACACGCTGGACTCTCCGATCGTCATTCAAGTGAAGATCGTCGACGAATACGTGCGCTCGCTTTATCTGTGCGGCGGCGCGCTGGCGGCGCTGCTGATCGCGTTCGGGATTCTGCTGATGATTCATGAATTACGCAGGCCGAAATTTACGGGATGTTATCTGCGCGTAACAAGCGGAAACGCACGGGAAGCGAATACGGTCCGTCTTGATTTTCTAGGCAAAAAGGGCGTTACGGCGGCGCAAATGCTGGTCTGGGCCCAATCTCCGCCCGCTACCGGCGGCAGTGCGGCCGTGAAGCGGGTGTTGTTTGTTCCGGCCGGAAAGAGGAACAACGAAGCTGTGGTGAAAGCCGAACGCTTACCGCGAGGAATACATATCGCCTATCACGGGAACGGTCCCCGCGAAGGCATTCTTTCGATCGACGGATATCCCGATCTAGCCTACGAATTCTACGCGCGTCGATAGTCGGATACCCGGGCCCGACGGAAAGACGGTCTGCGATGCCGCGATCTGCCGTGCCTGTGCGGATAGAATAAAACGAACCGGCCCAATCCCCTGATATTAAACGCAGGGATAACCGTACGCTCAACCGTCGGTTTGCCCGACGCGTTTCTCTGACGTAGCGAAACCCTCTTTCGGTTGACACCCCGGCGTTCCGAATTCTATAATAAAGGAAATCCCTGCCTCCGTACCTTTCTTCGGCGAGCATTCGCAAAACTGAAGTCCTCATATTCAGCTCAGGCCCGGCCCCTGCGACAGATTTTCCCCAAAACAGAATTGCCCCGTAGCCGTATGAACCGAACGGATCGGGCGCGAACGGACGATGCGCTTTTGGCGGCATGGACCTCGGAACGGACAGAAAGGCGGTCGCGGCATGAGGAAACGGCTTTGTCTGTTCGCGTCGTTCTTCCTTTCGGCGATCTTCGCGCTATGTCCGGGTTCAGCCTTCGCAACGAAAACGGCTTCCCCAGTGGATTTCGGTCATTACGGACGGTTGGCCTACGGATATCTTCAACAAATCGACCGAGATTATTGCTATCGCTATTGTACGGACGACGGGCTGAGTGAAGCGATACAGGGCTGGATTACGGCGGAGCTTGTGGAATTTGGATATGACGACGCGCGGCTCGATCGTTTCAGCTTCATTTTTACTTTGAATCACAAAGACTTTCTATCGGAAAACATTACCGTCACCCTTCCGGGCCAGTCCGCGCAAAGCGTCGTCATCGGCGCGCATTACGACGGCAGCGGAACGGGGGACAACGGCTCCGGCGTCGCTTTGTTGCTGGAAATCGCGCACGATCTGGCCGCCGCGGACGATCTGCCGTATACGATCGTAATCGCTTTCTGGGGCGCCGAGGAGGTGGGCATGCGCGGATCGGAAGCCTACGTGGATAACCTTACGCAGGAAGAAATCTGGAACATCCTGTTTTACCTGAACGTCGATTCGATCACATCCGGAGACTATTGCACGCTGTACGGGGGCGTAGCGGACACAGCCAGCCGAACGGTGAATCAGCTGGAGGCCTTCGACCTGTTCTACGGTACCGGCTTGCGGCTGGGGCTGGACATTCGCGTTTCGCCCTGGACGTTCGACCATCCCGCGCCGGGCACCGATACGCCGAAGTATCCTTCTCCCGCCGCGGGCCCGTGGGGAGACTTCGTGGATTTTGCGGCCGTCGGCATCCCCTACGCGTATTTTGAGGCGACGAACTGGGAAATCCCGGATATGAACGGATACTACGGCGAGCGTACCGAAACGGCCGAGGCCGGAACCATCCTGCATACGGACAAGGACACCCTCGCGTTCGTAGAGGAGCCTTTTCCGGGCCGGGTGCTCAACCATTTGCAGATCTATTCTTTGCTGTTGCATACCGTGCTGGATGAGTTATAGCCTGCCGTTCCGGCGGGCAGGAGCCGCCGGAACGGAAAGAATACGCGAATGGGAACATGCAAAAGAGCATAGGAAAGCCGCCGTGCTCCAACGGCGGCGTCAACCGGCGGCGATCGCCGGGGTTTTTCGTGTTATAGCCGGTATCTTTCAGCTTTCCGGAAAATAACGCGCGTAGGCGGCCTCCACCGCTTCTTTACTCTCCTTCTCGAAAGCGCGGAACCGTTCGATCAGGCTTTCCGCCTCGGGGGTTAGCGTCGCCCCGCCCCCCTGCCTGCCGCCTGTGGCGGTGTCCAGCAGCGGGTAGCCCAACCCCTTTTCGGCGGCTTTGATCACCTTCCACGCCTTGGAATAGGCCATATCCATGCGCATGGCGGCGGAACGGAGGCTGCGGGTGTCCCGAACCGTCTCCAGCAGTTCCGCCACGCCGGGGCCGAACACCTTCTCCTCCCGGTACAGCCGAAGCGTTATGCCGCAATGCAGGGGGGTCTTACCCATCGTTCCCGCCTCCAATAGGGTCGAAAGAATAGGTCGGCTCCGTTTAACTGATCGCATTCTCCGAGACCGGATGAAAGATGA
This sequence comes from uncultured Oscillospiraceae bacterium, assembly GCA_964497495.1. Taxonomy (GTDB): domain Bacteria; phylum Bacillota; class Clostridia; order Christensenellales; family Aristaeellaceae; genus CAXXOK01. Next base: position 29,830 of record CAZCCZ010000003.1, on the reverse strand, counting down.
AGCCTACCGTTCTCGAGGTATCTGCATAGCCATGAATACTTATTAACGGCACACCCGAAGCTTATGTCTCACAAGTGATGTGAAGCCCTCTCGTTCAACATGTCTTTATACTTTCGCCTCACGCGCAGTAGCAAGCCTCGCCTGCCCGCGAGTTTTCTTCGCATGCGGTTGCTCACGGGGTGGGGCTCCCTCGAGGGTTGGCCAGACGGCTATCTCCCGTACTCCAGGTTTCGCGTCCCGATCCGATCGCAGGCCCGAAGGGCGCAGGGGCGAACAAAAAGCCCCTGCCCGCGCCCGCAGGCGCGGTTCCCCCATCGCGTAGGCATCCAATCTCATTTCCGATAAGCCGTATCCTCCAGGGGCAACCGGTTGCGCAGCTTTCCGTCCACCCGCATGCAGGCGTGCGCCGCCGCGGGCGCGGTGGGTATGGCGCTGATCTCCCCGATGCCTTTGGCGCCGAAGGCGAACTGGTCGTCGCTGCCCTTTTCCACAAAGCGCACTTCGATGGGCGGGGCTTCGGTGGCGCGCCACAGGCCCAGCTTGCCGTAGGTCGCCGTAGGGTAGCCGTTTTCCATGGGAAAATCCTCGGTGAAGGCGTAGCCCAGCCCCATCACCACGCCGCCCTCCACCTGGCCCTCGCAGCTTTTAGGGTTCACCACGCGGCCCACGTCGTGCACGGCCACCACGCGCGTAACGCGCTTGTGCTCGTCCAGTATCACCACGTGCGCGGCGTATCCGTAGGCTACGTGGCTGACCGGGTTCGGCTTGGGGCTTCCCATGGGGTCGGTGGGCGAGGTAAACTCCGCGTAATAACTGCGGCCCTCCAGCGCTTCCAGCGATCCGGCTTCCCTCATGGCCTCTGCCAATTGGATCGCGGCGCGGCGCGCGGCCTCGCCGGTGAACAGCGTCTGCCGGCTGGCGGTGGATGTGCCGGAATTGGGTGTTACGCCCGTATCCGGCACGTCCCGCACCACCTTGGAGGGCGGCAGGCCGGTGGTTTGGCAGACCATCTGCACGCAGACGGTGCTTACTCCCTGCCCCATGCACGCCGCGGAAGTGCGGATATGCACGATTCCGCCCCGCACCTCCACGGCCACGCGGCCGAAATCCGGCACGCCCACGCCCAGGCCGGAGTTCTTCATCGCGCCCGCCAGCCCCGCATAGGGGCTGCTTTCGTAAGCGTCCTTCACGGCCAGCAGGCACTCGGCGTAAGCGGTGTCCTTGGCGGCGATCTGCCCGTTTGGCAGCACCTCGCCGGGCCGGATGGCGTTTTTATAGCGGATCTCCCACGGGGAGATGCCCGCCTTTTCCGCCAGCAGGTCCAGGTTCACTTCCCCCGCGAAGCAGCTCTGCGTGACGCCGAAGCCGCGGAACGCGCCCGCGGGCACGTTGTTGGTGTACACGGAAAGGCCGGTGATCTCCACGTTGTCGAAACGGTAGGGCCCGCCCGCGTGCGTGCAGGCGCGCTGGATCACCGGGCCGCTTAGCGACGCGTACGCCCCGCAGTCGCTTACGATCAGCGCCTTCATAGCCGTCAGGTTACCGTTTTTGTCACAGGCGGTGGTCACGTCCATTTCCATGGCGTGGCGCTTCACGTGGCAGTTCAGGCTTTCCTGCCTGGAAAAGCGCACCTTCACCGGCAGCCCCGTGGCCCACGCCATCAGCGCCGCGTGGTGCTGCACGCTCATGTCCTCCTTGCCGCCGAAGCCGCCGCCCACCAGCGCGGAAACGGAGCGTACCTTTTCCGGCGGCAGTTTGAGCATCCGCGCGATCTCCCGCTGCTCGTCGTATACGGACTGGGAGCCGGTGTGCAAAATCACGCCGCCGTTCCCGTCCGGCTCGGCCACGGCGCATTCCGGCTCCATGAAGGCATGGTCGGTCATGGGGGTGGAATAATGGGTGGTCACGATATACGCGGCCTCGGCGATTGCTTTGTCCGCGTCGCCGCGTTTCAGCTGTTGGCGGGTCAGCAGGTTGCCGCTTTCGTGCAGCAACGGCGCATTTTCGGCCAGCCCTTCGGCGGGCGTGGTAACGGGGGTCAGCACCTCGTATTCGATGTCGATCAGGGCCAGCGCTTCGTCCAGTTTTTCCTTGTGGCGGCAGGCCACCAGCGCCAGCGCGTCCCCCACGTAGCGGGTCACGTCCCCTTCGGCGATCATCACGTCCCAGTCCGGGATCAGATGGCCGGTCTTGTTAAAGGGCACGTCCCCTGCCAGCAGAACGCGCACCACGTCCGGGTGCTTCTCGGCGCGGGAAACGTCGATTTTCAGCACCCGCGCGCGCGGGTATCGGCTGCGCAGGGCCTTGGCGTAGATCATGCCCGGCAGAACGATGTCGTCCGCGAAAACGCCGGTGCCCAGTATTTTCTCCCTCGCGTCCACACGGTGCAGGTTTTCCCCAAGCAGCCCGCCCTCCGGCGAGGGCGGTACCGCGCGGTTCTCGCGGAAGAAGTCCGCCGCCGTCAGGATGGCGTTCTCGATCTTCCGGTAGCCGGTGCAGCGGCAGATATTGCCGCGGATGGCCTTTTTCACGTCCGCGCGCGAAGGCGCCGGGGTTTCGGCCAGCAGCGCCTTTGCGGAAAGCACCATGCCGGGAATGCAAAAACCGCACTGCACCGCTCCCGCCTCGGCGAAGCAGTAGGCGTACACGTCCTTTTCCCGCGGGGACAGCCCTTCCACGGTAACGATTGTCCGCCCGTCCGCCTTTTCGGTGGTCAGCAGACAAGCGCGCAGCTTTTTCCCGTCCGCCAGAACGGTGCACGCGCCGCACGCGCCCTCGCCGCAGCCGTTCTTGACCGAGGTCAGGCGAAGCTCGTCCCGCAGAAAATCGATCAGCGGCATGTTCTTTTCCGTTTGCACGAACAGGCCGTTGACGGTCATCCGGTACATCGCTTTCGCCTCCCCGCTTCGGAATCGGTGTTTACGCCTTGACCAGCCACGGCTTTTGGTTCATCGTTTCCCGCATCAGCGCGGCCGCGTCCGCGGGCAGGGCGGGGTCGTCCAAAGCCGCGGTAAACTCCCGGCCGTCCAGCCGCACGAGCGCCTTCCCGCCCTCCCGCATCGCCCAGCCGGGGTTCCGGCTGTCGCGGAAGGCTTTTTCGTCGGCGAAATACGTGAGCTTGTCCAGATAGGGCGCGCTCTGATAGGGGCAGAAGGAGGCGCAGTTGCCGCACTCGTTGCACCGGCCGTCGATATGCACCACCTGCGGTTTGCCCTCCAGCCACACGGTTTCGTTGGCGCGGTTGGGGCACACGTCCACGCAGTTCTGGCAAACCTTGCCGCAACCCAGGCAGCGCAGGAATTCTTCTTCCGGGGCGCCCGCTTCCGCCATGGGGCCGCGGCGCTTCAACAGTTCTTCCGCGGGCGTCTCGGGCTGGCAGGCTTCGGCGTGCAGCCCCAGAATATCCTCCGCCGTGGCCTGCGCGTCCGCGATGGCTTCCACCACGGTGGCCGGGCCGCGCAGCGCGTCCCCCAGAACGAAAATGCGCTCGCTCTGTTTGCGGGCCGTCGCGCGGCCCCGTGCGTCCAGATTCACGCCGTTCTCAAAAAGCACGGCGGGGTCGGGCTTCTCCCCCACGGCGGCGATGAGCGAATCGCAGGGAAGATTGACCGTTTCGCCGGTGGGTTCCGGGCTGCGGCGGCCGCTCTCGTCCGGCGCGCCCAGCCGCATACGGTCGCAGGTCAGCGTGCCGCCCGCAAGAGATTTGGGCGACAGCAATTCCTGAAACGCAATTCCTTCCGAGAGCGCGAGCTCCAGTTCCTCCTCTTCGGCGGGCATCTGCCGTTTGGTGCGGCGGTAGACGATGGTCACCGACCGTACCCCCGGCACACGCTTGGCGGCGCGCGCCGCGTCCATGGCGGTGTCCCCCGCGCCCGCGACGACCACATGGCTGCCGATATCCAGCGTATCCGGGTACTTCTTCGCCTGTTCCAGAAAAGCGAGGGCGTTACGCTCCCCCTCGATACCCAGTTTGCCGCGCGCCTGCGCGCCCACGCACAGCGCCACGTGGGTAAAGCCGTTTTCCAGAAGCGTTTGCGCGGTCTCCGCGCGGGTATTGCGCACGATGCCGACGCCCAGCTTCTCAAGCATTTTCACGTCGCGCTCCACGGCCTCGCACGGGATGCGGAACTCCGGGATCACGTTGTGCACCAGCCCGCCCAATCTTTCTTTTTCTTCAAAGATCGTTACCTTCGCGCCCGTGCGCGCCAGGAAGAAGGCCACTGCCATACCGGCGGGGCCGCCGCCCACCACCGCCACGCGCTCGGGGCGGTCGCCCGCGGGGGCCAGCGCGTCCAGATAGGGCTCGAAGCCCTTCTCGGCGACCGTGCGCTTCACCTCGCGGATGTGGACGGATTCGTCGTACTGGTTGCGAACGCAGCCGTTCATGCACCTGTGGTTGCAAATGTTCCCGGTGATGGACGGCAGCGCGTTCTTATCGCAGATCACGGTGAGCGCCTCGGCGTAGCGGCCCTGCACCGCCAGCTCCAGATAGGCGGAAATATCCTGATGGATGGGGCAGGCGTCCGAACAGGGGGCCAGCGCGCAGTCCGTAAGCGGCACCGCGCGGCCGTTCTTGTGGGGCGCGTCCGGCTTGAGGGGGCGGCGGTAGCGCGGGTCGGCGAGACTCTTTTCCGCCAACGCGGAGAGCATTTCCACATTCACGCCGGTGAACGGGCGGTATTCCATGGCGGCCAGCTCGCGCGCCATGGGAGGCAGGCGGTTGTACCCGCCGGGTTTCAGCAGCGTGGTCACCAGCGTGACCGGCCACACGCCGCAGGCGAACAGTTCCGCGACGTTGCGTTCGTCCGCGCCGCCGGAGAAGCTGACGCGCATCTGCCCGTCGAAAGCCTTCGAGATCTTCTCCGCCAGATGAACGGTCAGCGGCCAGAGCGCCTTGCCGCTCATGTACATTTCCTCGCCCGGCAGCTCCCCGCGTATGATCTGCACCGGGAAGGTGTTGCTTAGCTTCAGGCCGAACAGCAGCCCGTTCGCCTGCGCCAGCGCCCGGAGCCGCGTAAACATTGGCACGGCGTCCGCGAACTGCAGGTCGCCCCTGAAATGGCGGTCGTCGAAGGCCACGTCCCCGTAGCCCAGCGAATCCAGCGTTTTACGCGCGAAATCGTAGCCGAGCAGCGTGGGGTTGCATTTCACGAACGTATGCAGGCCCTTCTCCCGGATCAGGTACGCGGCGATGCGTTCGATCTCCTCCGGCGGGCAGCCGTGCAGGGTGGAAAGGGTGATGCTCTTGCACACCCGGGCGTCGAAAGCGTCCACGTCCCCGGCGGTCAGGCCCTCGAAATCCGCAAGCCGTTCCTTCGTCCACGCGGCGCAGTCCTTCCACACGGGCGTTTCGCGCGCGTCCTTCAGGCCCTCGATGAAGCGGTCGATCTTCTCCGTGCGGATGCCCGCCAGGTCGTACCCCACGCTCATGTTGAACACGAAGCCGTCCCGCGCGCCCAGCCCGAAGACGGTGCTGATCAGTTTCAGGGCGAACCACGCCTTCACGTACTCGTCCATCGCTTCGGGCACGGTCAACTCCGTGCTCCATTCTACGTTGTAGCCCTCGGCCTCCGCCAGAATGCAGGGTTTGCCGACGGGCAAATCCTCCCCGTCCAGCTTTTGCACGGTTTTGAGTTCCATAAACCGCGCCCCGCCCGCGTACGCGGCGATCAGGTTCTGCGCAAGCTGCGTGTGCGGGCCCGCCGCGGGGCCGAAGGGCGTTTCCGGTTTCTCCCCGAAAAGCTCCAGCCGCTTGCCGCTCTCGTGACGGTACGGCAAACGCACGCCGAATACCGAGCCGTCCCGCCGGTACTCGTGCAGAAGCTGGGACATCAGTTCCGGGAAAGGGATGGGGCGCATACGGTCGCTCACGGTTTTCGCTCCTTCGTCGCTCTGACCCGAAGCGGTCTGGCCGCTTCGGGATACTTTTCGGTTTTGTCAATCAACGGCCCGAGTATGGATATCCAGCCAGTATCAGCGGCCGTTGATCCTGCCCCAGAGTTCCGCGGCGGTATCCCGGCAGTGGGCCAGCACGGCGTCCTTGTCCACCTCGGTCAGCGCGCGGTCTTTCATTTTCAGGCTCCCGTTGATCACGGTATGGATCACGTTGCGCCCGCTCATGCCGAAGAGCACGTGGCCGTCCACGTTCGCCGCGGTCATAGGCGTGGGCGGCGCGTAATCCAGCGCGATCACGTCCGCCGCCGCGCCGGGCTTCAGCACGCCCAGCGGCCTGCCGAAGGCTTCGGAAGCGAGCGCAGCGTTGTTTTCAAACAGCATCCGCGGCGCCTCCGCCCACGCGGCCGTCGCGTCGTGCAGGTAGTGCTGGTTCAGCAGTTTGGCCGCCTTGAGGCTTTCCAGCATATCCGCGGTGTAACCGTCGGTACCCAGCGCCACGCGCACGCCCCGGCGCATCATATGGATCACGGGCGGGCAGCCGATGGCGTTGCCCATGTTGCTTTCCGGGTTATGCGCCACGCTGCATCCGGCCTCCCGCAGCAGGTCGATTTCCGCTTCGCTAACGTGCGTGCAGTGGCCGCAGAGGGTGCGGGGGCCCAGAATGCCGAAATCGAACAGGCGGTAAACGGGCCGTTTGCCGTGTTCTTTCAGGCACTGCCAGACGTCCTCGATGCCTTCCGCCACGTGAACGTGAAATCCCGCGTCCTCCGGCGCCTGCTCCCGGCAGTAGGCCAGCGTTTCGTCCGAAAGGGTAAACTGCGCGTGCAGGCCGAACAGCCCCGCCACCATGCCGGTTCCGTCTTCTTTGGCATACCGGAGAAACGAAACGTTCTCCTTCACGCCTTCGCGCATCTTCTCCGCGCCGTCCCGGTCGCTGACCTCGTAGCAGAGGTTCGCGCGCACGCCGTACTGGCGGGCGCTGTCCGCGATGGCGAACAGGCTGCCTTCGATCTCCCCGTAACTGGCGTGGTGGTCGAACACCGTAGTCACGCCGTTTTCAATACAGTCGATCAGGGTGGCGTCCGCACTGGCGCGGGTGTCCTTTAAAAGCAGATGCCTGTCCAGCGTCCACCACAGGCCTTCCAGAATATCCAGGAACCCTTTGGGGTCGTAGCCCTTCACGCCCATGCCGCGCGCGAAAGCGGAATAAATATGCCCGTGCGCGTTGATAAGCCCCGGCATGATGACCCCGCCGTGCGCGTCCACAAATTCCGCGTCCGGATAGGTGCCCCTGAGCATCGCCGTATCCCCGACATCCGCGATCACGTCGCCGTTCATGGCCACGCACCCGTCTTCGATCAGGGGGGCGGCATCGTCCCGCGTAATCACGCGCCCGTTCCCTAAAAGCAGCATGGGCGGTCACTCCTTTTCCATGTTCCGTTTCAGCGCCTCCAGCGCCCGAAGGGCCTCCGGGGTGTCCGCGTCGGCCAGTTCCTCCGCGAAAGCAACCTGCACGACCGTCACCCGTTCCGGGTGCCGCCGGATAACCGTAACGCCCGCTTCGCCTTCCCGAAGCGAGGAAAGTTCCCCGTACAGCGCGGACGGGAACAGCGCCGGGTTGCCCTCGCGCTCCCCCCAGGCCGCGCGGGCGATCCCGTCCGGCTCGGCATTGAACGCCGTAATGACTTTTTCAATGGTTGCCCGCGTCAGCAGCGGCTGGTCGCCTACGCAAAACAGGCAGCCGTCCGTGCCCTCCAGCGCCGCAAGCCCCAGGCGAATGGTATCCCGAATCTCGGGCTGCCTGTGCAGCAGGCAGCGAAACCCGTGCGCCCGCGCCAGTTCGTGCACGTCCCGACTTCGCGTAACCACAACGGTATCCAAACTGTCGGGCAGCTGATCCAGCAGGCAGTTCAGCAACGGCTTCCCGCAGAAGTCCGTAACCAGTTTGTTGCTGCCGAAACGCACGCTCTCGCCGGACGCCAGTACCACGCAACCGATGCGCACACAGGCTCCCCCTTTCCGTATGGGCCCCGAAGGGCCGGGCGAAGGTTAACGGCCTTTTCCTTTGTCAGTGGATCAGCGTGCCCGTCCGGCCCCGCACGCCGTCGCGCGCTTTGCAAAGCTCCGTAATCAGCGCGGTTCGCCCTTCCTTGCCGCGCACGAACTCCACGGCGGCCTGCACCTTGGGCTTCATGGAGCCTTCGGCGAACTCCCCCGCTTCCATATAGGCAAGCGCCTGCCGCCAGGGCAGGTCGGAAAGCCATTGCTGGTCGGGCTTGCCGAAGCGGATCGCCACCTTTTCCACGGCGGTCAGGATCATCAAAGCGTCCGCGTCCAGCGTATCCGCCATCAGCGCGCTGGCGAGGTCCTTGTCGATCACCGCGCCGACGCCGCTTAAGTGGTGCCCGTGCGCTACCACGGGGATGCCCCCGCCGCCCGCCGCCACCACGATCTGCCCCGCGGTGAGCAACGCGCGCACCGTCTCGATCTCCACGATCTCCACGGGCCGGGGCGAGGCCACCAGGCGGCGGTAACCGCGCCCGGCGTCCTCCGCGACGGTCCAGTCCTTTTCCTTCCGCTTTTCCTCCGCCTCTTCGAGGGTCATGAAATGGCCGATGGGCTTGGTGGGCTTCCGGAACGCGGGATCGTCCGGGTCCACGCGCACCTGCGTTAAGACCGTCGAAACGGCCTTGCGGATGCCGCGGTCGATCAGCTCCTCCCGCAGCGCGTTTTGCAGGTCGTAGCCGATGTAGCCCTGGCTCATGGCCACGCACACGGAAAGCGGCGCGGGCGGTTCCCGATGCCTGTTGGCGTATTCCGCCATGGCGGTTTGCAGCATGCCCACCTGCGGGCCGTTGCCGTGGGAAAGGATGATTTCGTGCCCGTCCTCCACCAGATCGGCGATGGCTTTAGCGGTGAGCTTGACGGCCGCCATCTGCTCCGGCAGGGTTTTGCCCAGGGCGTTGCCGCCCAAGGCGATGACCAGACGCTTACCTGTGCGTTGCATACGGTTTGCCCTTCCGCCCGCCTTTACGCGTACAGGCGGCGCTTACGTTCGTTCATGGAAGCGAGAACGGAAACCGGGTCCTTAACTTTCGAAAGGAAGATCATTGCGGCGATGACGTAGGGTTTGTAGGAGGCCTGCCGGTAAAGCGGATCGCGGTACCGGTCGAACACGGAGGCCGCCACTTCGCCTTCCCGGCAACTGACGCCGCTGATGTCCGCGGGCAGGCAGTGCAGGTAAAGGGCCTTGCCGTCTTTCGTAAGCTTCATCCGCTCCTCGGTGCATTCCCAGTCCTTGTGTCCGGCGTTCTGCGCCAGCAGCTCCTTTTCCAGCGCCCGGATGCCCTCGGCGTCGCCCCGGCCGTACAGCGCGGTGCGCCGTTCCATGGCGGCGAAGCTGGCCCAGCTCTTTGGGTATACGATGTCCGCGTCTTTGAACGCTTCGTCCATGGAGCTTACGCGCCGGTAGCTTCCGCCGCTCGCCTCGGCGTTACGCCGGGCGACCGCCTCCACCTCCGGCATGACCTCGTAGCCCTCGGGGTGCGCCAGCGTGACCTCCATACCGAAACGGGTCATCAGGCCGATAACGCCCTGCGGCACGGAAAGCGGCTTGCCGTAACTGGGCGAGTACGCCCACGTCATGGCGACCTTCTTGCCTTTCAGGTTCTCCACGCCGCCGAAATGGTTGATCAAATGCAGCGTATCCGCCATCACCTGGGTGGGATGGTCGATGTCGCACTGCAGGTTGACCAGCGTGGGTTTCTGCGCCAGCACGCCCGCCCGGTGCCCCTCGGTCACCGCGTCCACGACCTGGTGCATGTAGGCGTTGCCCTTGCCGATGTACATATCGTCCCGGATACCGATGACGTCCGCCATGAAGGAGATCATGTTGGCGGTTTCCCGCACGGTTTCGCCGTGGGCCACCTGGCTTTTGCCCTCGTCGAAATCCTGCACGGCCAGCCCCAGCAGGTTGCAAGCCGAGGCGAAGCTGAACCGCGTGCGGGTGGAATTGTCCCGGAACATGGAAACAGCCAGGCCGCTGTCGAAGATTTTAGGGGAAACGTTGCTCTCGCGCAGGGCGCGCAACGCCTCCGCCACCTCGAACACCGCGCGGATCTCCGCGTCGGTCTTTTCCCACGTGAGGAAGAAATCCCCCTCGTACATATCGGAGAAATCCAGTTTTCGTAACGTCTCCAGCGCCTTTTGTAAATCGGCCATCGGCGGATCGTCCTTTCCGGTTGATGATTCGGGATACGGCGGCCCCACTGGCCATAGTACGGGTTTATTGTGAACATCGTGAAAACGTTTGGTAACATCGCGCGGTCGATTTTACGCTCATCGCGGCCAACCATGCGGGAAGGTTCCCCGAAGGTTTCCAAAGGGCGATCGGAAAGCTCTTTTGTCGCCTCCGCAGAGGCGAACCCTCTCCGGGGAAGGTTGGGGAGTGGATCGCAAATTCCTTCCCAAACGGGGCGCTCCCGGCGCCCCGCGCGAGCGGAAAGCCCTTTGGTCGCCTCCGCAGAGGTGCGCCCTCTCCGGGGAAGGTTGGGGAGTGGATCGCAAATCCCTTCCCAAAGGGGCGCTCCCGGCGCCCCGCGCGAGCGGAAAGCCCCTGCCCGTGCCCGCAGGCACGGCGCTCCCGCTCCTCAAGCCTCAGGTTTGCCTGCCTTTTACTTGCAGTAAAGGGTGGGCATCGCCGCGTATACGGCACAGCATTTCACCAGGTCGGCCTTCCAGGTCTTTTCGTCGGGCGCGTGGGCCTGCGCCTCCCGCCCGGGTCCGAAGCCGATGCACGGCACCCCGTAGCGGCCCATAATGCTGACGGCGTTGGTGGAGAAGGTCCACTTGTCCACCTTCGGCTCGCCGAACATGCCGCGGAAGCTTTCCGCCATCGCCCGCGCGGCGGGGTGATCTTCCGGCAGCACCCAGGTGGGAAAATAGCATTCCGTGGGGTAGGTAAGGCCGCGCCAGCTCGGGCGGGCGTACTGGTACATGGTCACCTCGGCGGCGTACTTCCGGCAGCTCGGCAGTTGCCGAACCTCCTCCAAAGCGCCCTGCCAGGTTTCCCCGTCGGTCAGCCGCCTGTCCAGCGATACGGCGCAGCCGTCCGCCACGGCGCAGCGGCTGGGCGAGGAATAGAAAATTTCACTCACGGTCACGGTGCCCTTGCCCAGGAACGGGTCGTAATGCAGGCGCTCGTTGAGGGAGCGGATTTCCTGCAGGATGTCCGCCATCATGTAGATGGCGTTCTTTCCGCGTTCCGGCGCGGAGCCGTGGCAGCTGACGCCTTTCACCTCCACGCGGATTTCCATGCGCCCGCGCTGGCCGCGGTAGATGTTGCCGTCGGTAGGCTCGGTGATCACCACAAACTCGGGCTTTACCTTGTCCTCCTTGAGGATATACTGCCAGCACAGGCCGTCGCAGTCCTCCTCCTGCACGGTGCCGGTAACCAGCACGCGGTATTGGTCCGAGAGGAGGCCCAGGTCTTTCATGACCTTCGCGCCGTACACGGCGCTTACGATTCCGCCCAGCTGGTCGCTGGCGCCGCGGCCGCCGATTTCGGTTTCGTTCTCGTAGCCCTCGTAGGGGTCGAACGTCCAGTTGTCCCGGTTGCCGACGCCGACGGTGTCAATATGCGCGTCGAAGGCAATCAGCTTTTCGCCCGTTCCCATGGTGCCCAGGATGTTGCCCATCGAGTCGATTTCCACCTTGTCGAAGCCCACCGCCCGCATTTCCTTTTCGATGCGGCGCACGTGGCCCTCCTCGCCGCTGCTTTCCCCCGGGATGGCGATCAGGTCGCGCAGAAAGGCGGTCATCGCCTTTTCGTACCCCTGCGCGGCGGCCTTGACCTGTTCAAAGTCCATGACGTTACGCTCCTTCGGTGTTCAAATGACGGACGGAACGGCTCCGTTCCAAACGATATTCCGGTAGTTTTCGGGGTCGGTGTCCCCTTCGGTGGAGAACAGCAGCACCCGGGACTGCGCGTTCAGGCCCAGCTGCTCCCGGAAGGCCGCGTAAGCCGGATCGAGCATCAGCGCGTCCGCCAGCCCCATGCCCACCGCGCCGCTCTCGCCGGAGATCACCTGCGGGTCGCCCTTCACGGGCGCGCCCAGCATCCGCATGCCGCGCGCGCTGACCCAGTCCGGGCAACTGGCAAAGAAGGCGGAATGGTTGCGCAGGATGTCCCACGCAAGGATGTTGGGTTCGCCGCAGGCCAGCCCCGCCATCATGGTGGGCATATCCCCCTCCACGGCGCGGGGACGCCCGTCCCCCGCCACGGCGCCGCGGTACAGGCAATCCGCCGCCGCGGCCTCTACCACCGTCACCACGGGCGCGTTCTCCGGGAAGCGGTTCTGAAAATACCCCTGCACTGCGCCCGCCAGCGAGCCAACGCCCGCCTGAATAAAGATATGCGTGGGCGCGTCGCCCACGGCCGAAACAAACTGGTCGGCGGCTTCCCGCGCCATAGTGCCGTACCCCTGCATGATGTGGCTTGGAATCTCCTCGTAGCCGTCCCACGCGGTATCCTGCACCACTACGCCGTTGGGCGTTTCGGCCGCTTCTCTGGCCGCGATGCGCACGCACTCGTCGTAATTCACGTTTTCGATGGTCACTTTGGCGCCTTCCCGGGCGATGTTGTCGTAGCGCACCTTCACGCTGCCCTTGGGCATGTGCACCACCGCGCGCTGGCCCAGCTGCCGGGCCGCCCACGCCACGCCGCGGCCGTGGTTGCCGTCGGTCGCGGTGAAAAAGGTCGCCTGGCCGAACTCCTCCCGCAGGGCGTCCGAGGTGAGGCGGGCGTAATCCAATTCCGACACGTCCCGTCCCAGCCGCCCGGCGATATAGCTTGCCATGGCGAAAGAACCGCCCAGCACCTTGAAGGCGTTAAGCCCGAAGCGGTAGCTTTCGTCCTTCACGCACAGCGCGCCCAGCCCCAGGTGCGCAGCCATGCCCGAAAGGCAGGCCAGCGGGGTAACGGCGTACTGCGGAAAGCTGCGGTGGAAGCGGCAGGCGCGTTCCACGTTCGTGAGGCTCATGATGGACAGATGCCGGTCGTCCGACCGCGGCATATGGTTCCCCGTCCATTGGATCGGCTGCATTCGGTTTCCTCCCCGGATTTTTATTTCCCCGAGCGCTTCCAGGTTTCCTCTACCACGCGCTCCAGCGCGTTTAAAATGCTCTCGTAGCCCGTGCAGCGGCACAGGTGGCCGGAGATGAGCTTTCGCAGTTCTTCGCGGCTGTACCGCTTGCCCGTGCCCACGATTTCCACCGCGCTCATGATGATCCCCGGCGTGCAGAAGCCGCACTGGGCGGCGGCCTCGTCGATGAAGGCCTGCTGCACGGGGTTCAGTTCGCCCGTCGGGCTTTTCAACCCTTCCACGGTCAGCACGCGGCGGCCTTCCGCCCACAACGCCAGATAGATGCAGCTGTCGACGGCTTCGCCGTCCACCAGCACGGTGCACGCGCCGCACTCGCCCACCTCGCAGCCCTTCTTGACGCTCGTCAGGCCCAGGCGGTTACGCAGGCAGTCCAACAGACTTTCCCGTTCGTCCACGGGAATGCAGACCTCGCTGCCGTTTACGGTCATGGTCAACGTTTTAAACATCGGCTTCGCCTCCCGCGTTGATGATGGCCTGCCTCACCGCCCGCACGGCCAGCTCGCTCACCAGCTGCAGGCGGAATTCCTTGCTGGCGCGCCAGCTGGTGCGCGGCTTCACTTCGGTCAGCGCTCCCTCGGCGATGCGGCTGAGCAGCGCCTCGTTTACCGGCGCGCCGTTGACCGCCGCCTCGGTGTTCACGCACCGCAGGGGCGTGGGGCCCGCCACGCCGTAGGCAAGGCGCAGTTCCGTAAGCGTCTTCTTATCGGCGGAAAGCTTCGCCATGGCCGCGCAGCCCAGCGTGGCGATCTCCATGGCGTTGCGCTTGCCGTACTTGATGTAACAGCCGCCGAAGCCCTCGTAATCGGCTTTGGCGATATGGATGGCCACCAGAATCTCGTCGTGCCGGCGCACTGTCTTGCCCGGCCCGGTGTAAAACTCGCGCACGGGCACGAGGCGCGTGCCGTCGCCGCCGGTCAGCTCCAGCATGGCGTTGAGCGCCCACAGGGAGCTGGCGCTGTCCGCGCTGGTGGCGCCGTTGCACACGTTGCCGCCGATGGTGCCCGCGTTGCGCGTCTGCGGCCCGCCCACCTGGTCGGCGGCGTAGGCGAGCATCGGCGCGGCGGCAAGCAGCACGGGGTCGTTGGCAAGGCGGCTGAAGGACGTCCCCGCGCGGATGATCACTTCGCCGTCCGCCGTTTTCGTTACGCCCTGCAACTCCGGCAGGCCGTGGATGCTCACCAGCGAGCAGCCCGCAAGCCTGCCTTCCCGAACCTCGATCAGCACGTCCGTACCGCCGGAGATCACCACGGCGGCTTCGTCTTCCCGAAGCGCGCGCACGGCGTCCCGGACGCTGGTCGCCTGGTAAAACTTCTCGATATCGAACATTCGCGTCCCCCTCCCGAATGGAGCCCGCCTGGCGGGCCGAAAAAGCGGATGCGCCGCCCCGGGGCGCTTCCCGTTCGCGGTTTTCCCGGAACCTTCCAGCCCGGCGCGGGCGGTTCACGACAGACCAGCCGAATCGTTACCGGATCAGCCCCGCCGCCGTAAACCCTTCCACCAGCTTCTGCGGGCTTAACGGCAGGGTGTTGAAATGCACGCCCGTGGCCTGCAGGATCGCGTTGCGGATGGCGGGCGCGGGCGCGATGGCCGGCGGCTCCCCCAGCGCCTTGTTGCCGTAGGGGCCGGAAGGGTCTTCCAGCTCCACGAACGCGGCTTCCAGATCGGGCTGATCCATGGCCGTGGGGATTTTATAATCCAGCAGGTTGTCGTTGAGCGGCCTGCCTTTTTCGTCGTAGAGCAGTTCCTCGGAAAGCGCGTAACCCATGCCCATGCTCATGCCGCCCTGCACCTGCCCCTCGGCGAGCTTGGGGTTGATGAGCACGCCGCTGTCGTGCACGTTCAGCAGCCGCAGCACCTTCACCCGGCCCACCGGGATATCCACCTCCACTTCGGCGAAAACCGCGCCGGTGGAAATGGTGTTGTCGTGGCAGTCGTAGCTGTATTCCGCGAAGATGCGCTCCGCGTGTTCCCGGTTGTACTGGGCCTCCACCGCCAGATCGGCCAGCGGCAGCAGCGGTTCCCGGCTTTCCTTCCGTACGACCGTGTTTTGAACCACGTCCAGCCCGTCCGCGGGAATCCCCAGCTTGCCGGAGGCGTAGTCCAGGATCTTCTTTTTCAGCAGTTCGCCCGTCAGCTTGGCCGCGTTGCCGCTTACGTAGGTCTGGCGGGAGGCGTACGCGCCCAGGTCGAAGGGGGAAACGTCGGTGTCCTGCGTGGAGAGGATGTGCACGTTGTCCTCGGTTACGCCCGTCGCCTCCGCGGCGATCTGCGTAAACACCGTGTCCGCGCCCTGGCCGATTTCCGTAGCGCCCATCTGCAGGCTCACGGAGCCGTCCTCGTTTAAAAACATGCGGCAGTTGGCCACTTCCAGCGATATGGGGTACACGCCGGTCTTGTAGGTGAACAGCGCCATGCCCACGCCGCGGCGCACCGGCCCCGTTTCGTGGGCGTACTGCGCGCGCTTCTCGTCCCATTGGAACAGCTCGCGTCCCTTGGCGATCGTGTCCCGGATGCCGTTGGTGTAGGCCGTGATGCCGGTGCCCGGGTCCACGTAGCCCAGCGGGAACACGTTTTTCAGGCGGAACGCGATCGGCTCCATGCCCAGTTTCAGCGCCATGTCTTCCGCCAGGCACTCGGTGATGAAGGCGGCCTGCGGGATGCCGTACCCCCGCATCGCCCCGGCGGTGGCACGGTTGGTGTACACCGTGTAGCCGTCGCCCTCGGTGATTTTTTCGTCGTGGTAGAGTTGTTTGAACATCGTGATGGTGTTGGCACAGATGGAATGCCCGTGGGAGGCATACCCGCCCTGGTTGCTGTACGCCTCGAGCTTGCGGGCCACCAGCGTGCCGTCCGGCCGGGCCAGCGCCTTTGCTTTCGCGGTGATGGCGTGGCGCACGCGCGTGCAGGCGGTCGTCTCCTCCCGCGTCAGTTCCAGCTTCACGGGCCTGCCGCCCAGCTTCATGGTCAGGAAGGCGTTCAGCGGTTCGGTCAGCACGTCCTGCTTGTTGCCGAAGCCCCCGCCGATGTACGGCTTAATCACGCGCACCCGCGCCCATGGGATGCCCAGCGCCTGCCCCACTACGCGGCGCACGATGTGCGGTATCTGCGTGGAGGTGACCACCACGACGCGCTCGCCTTCCATATAGGCGAAGGACTGCACGGGCTCCAGATGGCAGTGCTGCACCGTCTGCGTGCCGTACTCCCCCGTCACCTCGATCAGCCCCGGCTCCGATTCCTTCACTTTTTCATAACTCTCATACTGATCCTTGCCGAGCAGGTATCCGTTGTGCCCCAGCAGGTTGGTTTCCCGCACGTCCGGGTGCAGGGGCGCGGCGCCCGGCGCCAGGGCCTCCTCCACGCTCAGCATGGGCGGATATTCTTCGTAGGTAACCTTCACCAGCCGCGCGGCGCGCGCGGCGGCTACCTCGTCGGTTGCCACCACCACGGCGATCTCGTCTCCGTACACCCGCACGCGCCGGTTGAGCATCCGGCGGTCGTACACGTCGCCCTTGCTGTGGTCCAGCACGTAGGGGTGCCCGGCAGTGGCGTACTGGATATCCGGCACGTCGAAACAGGTGAAGATCGCCGCCACGCCCTTCACCTTCCGCGCCTCGTCCAGATCGAAGGCAAGCACAGTACCGTTGGCGACGGTGCTGCGCACGATCCTGGCGATCAGCGCGCCGGCGGGAAGCAGGTCCCCGGCGTATTTCGCCGCGCCCGTCACCTTGTCGTAGGCGTCCACGCGTTTAATGCTGTCCCTGACTCCCATGGAGGGGTTCCTCCTTCGTATTCCGCCGCCGTCCGCGGCCTCGGTTCCGTTACAGGATCGTTTCCCCCGCAACGTATTTCTGCACGATCCGGCAATCTCCGGGCAGATACAGCGCGCGTTCCAGGCGCTCGCCCACGCTCAGTTCCTGCGGATGGGGCAGGCCGGAATCGTCCAGCACGAGCAGATCCGCCTCGTAGCCGGGTTCGAAGCTCCCCACCCTGCCGAAGAACGCGCCGCCGCCCTTGGTGCCCAGATAGAACGCCTCGCTAAGCGTCAGCGCCCGTGCGTTCCGGTCGACCAGCCGCCAGTAGAGCTTGCTTGCCTGCACGGCGTCGGTGACCGCGCGCATCATATCCAGGCTCTGGCCGCCCGCCACATCCGTGCCCAGCCCGACCTTCACGCCCGCGTCCAGCAGCCTGCGAACGGGCGCGATGCCGGAGCGGATGTTCGTGTTGCTGGCCGGGCAGTGCGCCACGGTTACCCCGCGTTCCCGCAGCAGGGCGGTCTCGTCCTCCTCCGGGTACACGACGTGCGCCATCACGGTGGCCTCCGTCAGCACCCCGAAGCGGTCGTAGGCGTCCGCATAGTTCTTCGCGGCGGGGCAGAGTTCCCGCACCCACTCGATCTCCTCGCGGTTTTCGGACAGATGGCTCTGGACGGGCGCTCCGTATTCCGCGGCCAGCGCGGCGAGGCTTTCCATCAGCGCGTCCGAGCAGGCGGGGATGAAACGCGGCGTCACCATGGGCCGGATGCGGGTGAACCGGGCGGAAGCCTCCCGGAGCCACGTTTCGCAATCCGCGGCGGCCCGGTCGACGGAGGACTCGCGCAGAGTATCCGGCGCGTTGCGATCCATGCTCACCTTGCCCGCGTATCCCCGCAGGCCCGCCGCCTCCAACTTTTCCATCAGCAGCAGGGTGGCGGGCGCGTGCACGGTGCCGAAGCAGCACAGCCGCGTGGTGGCGCTTGCGCGCACGGCATCCGCGAAGAGGCCGTAGGCGCGTTCCGCGTAGGCGAGGTCGACATACTTGCTTTCCTCGGGGTACGCGCGTTGCTCCAGCCACGGAATCAGCTCCAGATCCATGCCCAACCCGCGGTAGGCGAACTGCGGCGCGTGCACGTGCAGGTCGCTGAAGCCGGGCAATATCAGCCGGTCGCCCCAGTCCGTAAGCGGAAGCGCGGCGTATTGCCGCGGGAGCGTTTCGTAAACGCCCGCGCATACGCCGCCCGCAACCACTAAATACCCTCCCGGAACCGTCGTTAAACATTCCGGGTTCTCACTGAAGCAGAGATGGCCTTTCACTACGAAATCCATCGGTTATCCTCACGTTTCCGCAAGAGAACTTCGTCCCCCTGCACTTCATTATAGAGCCCCCGCCGACCGATGTCAAATCCCGAAAAACAAGGGTGCGCGCCGCTTTCACGGTACGCACCCTTGCGATTTTTAAGCCTTGTCCGGCTGTTTCCCTTTGTTCGTTCGGTTTGCGTTATCCTTCGGAAAAAACATCGCCCGAACCGTTCAACGGCGCTTCTTATGCCCCAGGTAAGCTTCCTGCACGCTCTGGTTCAGCAGCAGCGCTTCGCCCGTGTCCTGCAGGGTGATGGCGCCGGTCTGCATCACGTAGCCGTAGTGCGCCGTGTGCAGCGCGGCGTTGGCGTTCTGCTCGATCAGCAGGATCGTGATGCCCTGCTCGCTCAGCTGCCGGATGATGCCGAAGATATCCCGGACCACCAGCGGCGCCAGCCCCAGGGACGGCTCGTCCATCATCATAAGCCTGGGGCGGGTCATCAGCGCGCGGCCCACGGCCAGCATCTGCTGTTCGCCGCCGGACAGCGTGCCCGCCAACTGCCAGGAGCGCTCTTTCAGGCGCGGAAACAGCTCGTGCACGCGCGCCATGTCTTCCTTTACGGCCGCCTCGTCTTTACGCAGGTACGCGCCGATTTTCAGGTTTTCCAGCACCGTCAGGTTGGGAAACACGCGGCGGCCTTCCGGCACCATCGCGATGCCGTGCTGTACGATCTTCTGGGTATCCCACCCCAGGATGTTCTGCCCTTCGTATACGATGGAGCCGCCCTTCGGCTTCACGATACCGCAGATGGTGCGCAGCGTGGTGGATTTTCCCGCGCCGTTGGCCCCGATCAGGGTGACGATCTGCCCTTCTTCCACCTTGAAGCTGATGCCGCGCAGCGCCTCGATGCCGCCGTAGCTTACGCGCAGGTCTTTGACTTCCAGCAGGCTCATTCTTCCGCCACCCCCAAATACGCCGTGATGACGTCCGGATTGCTCTGGATCTCCGCGGGCGTGCCGTCCGCGATGCGCTTGCCGAAGTTGAGCACGTAGATGCGGTCCGAAATGTCCATGACCAGGTTCATGTCGTGCTCGATCAGCAGCACCGTGAGCCCGAACCTGTCCTTGATCTCCCGGATGAAGGCGGACAGGTCTTCCGTCTCCTGCGGGTTCATGCCCGCGGCGGGTTCGTCCAGCAGCAGCATGGACGGGCCGGTGGAAAGCGCGCGCGCGATTTCCAGCCTGCGCTGCTTGCCGTAGGGAAGCGAGGTGGCGATTTCGTCCCACACGCTTTCCAGCCCCACGATTTTCAGCAGTTCCATCGTTTCTTCCCGGATGCGCCTTTCCTCTTTGCCGTTCAGGTGCAGCGCGGCCGAGAAGAAGTTGGCTTTCAGGTTCATGTGCTTGGCCACGAGCACGTTATCGAACACCGTCATGCTTTTAAACAGGCGAATGTTCTGGAACGTGCGCGCCATGCCCATTTTGGTGATCCGATCGGGCGTGTAGCCGACGGTGCGCATGTATTCGTACTGATGCCCGGCGGCGTAGAGTTTGCGCATCTTGCCGCGGGGATGGTCTTCCGCGATCACCCGTCCGCGAAGCGTCACGCGGCCGTTGGTGGGCGCATACACGCCAGTGATGACGTTGAACACCGTGGTCTTGCCCGCGCCGTTGGGACCGATCAGCGCCACGATCTCGCCTTCGTTCACGTCCAGGGAAACGTCGTTTACGGCCACCACGCCGCCGAACTGCATGGTGACGTTTTCCAGATGGAGCACGTTCTCGCTCACGGCCGGGTCGCCCCCTTCCCGGTCTTGTTACGCCGCCCGCCTCGCAGCAGGTCCGGCAGTTCGCGCTCCCCCATGATGCCTTTTCGGAAGAACAGCACGACGATCATGATGATGAAGGAGAACACCACCAGCCGGAAACCATTTTTAAGCAACGGAATCTTCCAAACGCCGATGGTCTGCTCCTGGTCCAGGAACCGCAGCCACCACTCGCTGCACGCCACGAACAGGAACGAACTCAGGCAACTGCCCGTGACCGAGCCGATGCCGCCGATGACCACGATCAGCAGAATCTCGTAGGTCATGGCGGTGGTGAAATACTTGGCCTGCACGGAATTCTGGTACATCGCCAGCATCGCGCCGCCCACGCCCGCAAAGAAAGAGCTGACGCAGAAAGCCATCATTTTGTGCCGCGCCAGGTTGATGCCCATGGCCTCCGCGGCGGTCTCGTCGTCCCGGATGGCTTTGAAGGCGCGGCCGAACGAGGAGTTGATGAGCATGACGATGAACAGGATGCACACGCCCGCGATCAGGAACGGCACGAGCGTGGAAAAGTAGACCGTCACGTTTCCCTGCGCGTCCCGCAGGTTAAAATCACTGAAGGCGGGGAACTGACGCAGGAGGTTGGAACCGTTGGTGACCACGCCCAGCTTGTCCCACTGGAAAATAGCGCGGATGATTTCCGCGAAGCCCAGCGTAGCGATGGCCAGATAGTCGCTTTTCAGGCGCAGCACCGGCAGGCCGATCAGGAAGGCGAAGAAGGCCGCCATGAGCCCCGCCAGAACGATGGCCACCAGCACGGGAAGCGTGAACTGGATCATGCCGCCGTCGTAATACCGGTACACCGAGTCGCGCATCGCCACCGGAACGGTGAAGACGGCGTAGGTATACGCGCCGATGAGCATGAAGCCCGCCTGCCCCAGTGAGAACAGGCCCGTAAAGCCGTTAAGCAGGTTCATGGACACGGCCACCAGCGCGTAGGTCGCGCCCTTGCGCAGTACCGTAAACAGCATGGAGGTGGAGGGCACGATCTGCTCCAGCCCGAAGGCCAGCGCGTAGATGGCGGCCACCACGATCAACGTGATCATCGTGGGCCGGTCGATCTTCTTGCCCTTCATGGGGATCGAATTCGCTTTGTTCATCGCCTTCACCTCACACCTTTTCGGTCTGTTTCTCGCCAAACAGACCGGTCGGTTTGACGATCAGGATGATGATCAGCAGCGCGAAAGTGAAGGCGTCGGAAAACGTGGTGAACCCGAAGGTCTTGCTCAGCACCCCCGCCTTGATGAGGATGGTGTCCAGCCCTTTGAGCAGGTTCTCGCAGATTCCGATGATGAAGGCGCCCACCACCGCGCCGGGTACCGAACCGATGCCGCCGAACACCGCCGCCACGAAAGCCTTGAGCCCCGGCATGGAACCGGAGGTCTGGATGACGGTGGAGTAGTTGGTGAAATACAGAATGGAGCCGACCGCCGCCAGGAACGAGCCGATGACGAAGGTGACGGAAATTACGGAGTTGATCTTGATGCCCATCAGGCGGCTGGTTTCAAAATCCTTGGACACGGCGCGCATCGCCATGCCGATTTTCGTATGGTTGATGAGCATCACCAGCGCCACCACCAGGAGCAGCGTGAGGATCGGGGTGACGACGGTGACCATGCGGGTGGACGCGCCGCCGATGGTAATGGTTTCGGAAATGAAGGGAATGCTGGGGTAGAACTGGTTCAGGCCGCCGGTAATGTACAAAACGAGGTTCTGCAGCGTGTAGCTGACGCCGATGGCCGAAATCATGATGGACATGCGGGGCGCGGAGCGAAGCGGCTTGTAGGCCACGCGCTCGATGGCGAAGCCGATGAACGCCGTTGTGACCAGTACCAACGGGATGGAAACGTACAGCGGCGCGCCGCTCGCGGTGATATAGACCATCAGGATGCCCGCAACCATGAACACGTCGCCGTGGGCGAAGTTGATCAGGCGCAGGATGCCGTACACCATGGTGTACCCGATGGCGATCAGTGCGTACTGCCCGCCGACGGATACGCCGGAAAGCAGGTAAGGCAGGACTGTGCTGAACACGGAAAGACCTCCTTGACGCCGGGAAAGAATAAGGCATGAAAAAAGCGAAGAGGCGGGCGAAAGATCGGGAAACGGGAGCCGCGCGGGCGATGTAACGCGATAGCGGCGGGGGCAGGGCTGCCCTCGCCGCTATCGCTGCGTGTTACGCCGGGCTTGGACGGCACAGCGAGGGGGTTAGTCCACGCTCTGCACGGTCACGAAGTCCCAGGCGCCGGTTTCGGTGTTGGCGGTCTTGATGTATGCCACGCTACGGATGGCGTCGCCGGGCTCGGCGAACTTGATCTCGCCGGACACGCCGGTGTAGTCCACGTTCCAGATGGCCGCGTTGACGGCCTTGGAATCGGTGGTGCCGGCGGCTTTCAAAGCCTCCAGTGCGACGAAGTACGCATCGTACCCCATGGCGCTCACGGCCGCGACCATGTCGTTGCCGCCGTTGTTGGTGAGCATGTCGGGGTTGGCGTTCAGCCAGGCCTTAAACCCGCTGTCGAACTCGGGCGCGCCGCCCTCCTGGTAGAAGGTGTCGATGTAGATCTTCTGGGTCGTGCCCTTGGCCGCCTCGATGACCTTGTTGCTGTCCCAGGTATCGCCGCCCAGGAGCGGGAAGGTCACGTTCAGGGCGTTGGCCTGCGCGATGATCTGCGTGGAGTAGGCGATGGAGCAGGGCGCGAAGAACACCTCGGCGCCCAGCGTGCTGGCGGTGTTGATGTAGGAGGTGAAGTCGGAGTTGCCGGTGGGGAACGTGTCGTTGGAAACGACGGTGCCGCCCAGCTTTTCAAACGCTTCCACGAAGTAATGGCACAGGCCCACGTCGTACTCGTTGCCCAGCTCGGCCAGGCAGTAGGCCTTGGTCACGCCCAGCGTCTTGTAGGCGTAGTTGGCCAGAACCGTACCCTGGAAGGGGTCCAGGAAGCAGATGCGGAAGTAGTGGGTGTTGTCCGCGGTGACGCCCGGGTTGGTGCAGCTGATGCCGATAGCCGCGATGCCCGCATCCGCGAAGTAGGGGGAGCCGGCCATGGACACGCCGGAGCCGTAGGAGCCGAGCACCACGCTCACGCCAGCGCTGACCAGCTGCTGCGCGGCGGAGGGGGCTTTATCCGCGGAGGAGCCGTTATCCGCGTATTCCAGCTCTACCTTATAGGTTTCACCGCCGATTTCCACGGTGGGCTGCACGTAGTTCGCGTACTGGATGCCCAGCGTTTCCTGTTTCCCGCCGGCGCCGCTGTCGCCGGAAGCGGGTTCGTATACGCCGATCTTGACCACGTTCTCAGCCATGGCGACGGCGGAGAAGGACAGTACCAGCGCAAGGGCAAGTACAACCGCAACGATCTTCTTCATATAAACCTTTCGCCTCCCAATATATTGGTGTACTCGCATTATAGAAGATAGAACGTCTTTTTGCAAGCCGTAATTCGCCGGAATGCACATTTAAACGGTTTGAATACAATGAAAAAACCTGATCGCTTCTTTTTCGCAGGTTTTCGCTCGGGTATCCTTCGGCGGTTGGTTTTTCCGCGCCCGGAATATTCATATCGGCGACGGCCGCGCAGCGCGATGGGTGCCGCATCTGCGGGCGCGGGCAGGGGCATCGGAGGGAAACGTGTGCCCGGTGGGCACTTCGCCGAAGGCGAGGGCGATCCGCAGGGGGAAGAGCGAAACAAGCAGGCAAACGACAGTGCAGCCTGCGCAGATTGGGCGACCGGAACTTCCGCTCGCCTCCGCATCCTTTGGGCGTCATATCAGTTTATAGACTTTCTTGGATATTTCTAAGGTTATGCCTTGTGGTTTCTTTAACCGTACCAGCAGGCGCGATTCTCTGACAAACAAGGAACGATAATAAGTTAAAGAGCCGCCCGAAGGGTGCAGGGGCGAGCGGAAAGCCCCTGCTGCGCCCGCAGGCGCATACTTCGCATACTTCATATTATATTGTTGTAACAAGTAAGATGTTAGATATCAAAACCATCAAATGCGCAGCCGCGAGCATAACCGCGGCACCCATTAGCGCTTTGCGCTATTCCAGCGTAAACTCCATGACCACCGGCTGATGGTCGGTGTTACGGAAATTCAGGTCGACGGTCTCTACGGAATTCACCTTTACGTTATCGGAGACGATAAAGCCGTCGATCACGTACGCCGTCAGGCCGCTGCGGTTCCCGTCGTAAGGCTTGTCCAGCGCGCGGCAGGTGGGCACGCTCATGTCGTACGCAAAGGCGAAACCGTCCGGCAGATCGTCGTCGCTCAACAGTCCGGGTTCCCACGCCGGGTTTTCCGGCAGGGGATACTTTTCCAGCGCTCCGGGGAAGGACTGGTTGAAGTCTCCGCCCGCGATCACGTAATTCCCGTTGGCACGCTCCATTTTCAGCATCGTCGAAAGCTGCGTCATCTGGGCCTTGCGTCCCTCCACGCTGCTGTACGCCTCCAGGTGCAGGTTCACCAGCACCAGCGTCTTGTCGCTGCCGGCCACCGGCAGCCGTTCCACCAGCAGGCAGCGCTTCAGGTTGGCGATTCTCAGCGGCCAGCCGAACGGCACGGGCAGGCTCTCGCGGGTCGCTTCGGTCACGGCCAGGTTGTTGAGCGTCGTCAGCCCGCTTGCCACCTTGCCGATCGGCGGCCACGGGTAGGGAATGAACGAGCAGCGGAGGTTGTACGCGAACGCCCAGCCCATCGACAGGCCGTGGCTGAAATAATCCACCTCGTCGATATGGAAGGAGCGTTTGGAGGAAACGTCCGTTTCCTGCAGGAAACAGATGTCCGCGTCCTGCATGGACAGGGCGGAAAGCAGGCCGGAGAGGTTTCCTTTCACTTCGTCGGCGGATTTCGGCGCGACCTTCGTGCCGCCGTCCATAAAGTAATCCTCTTCGCGTCCCAGCCCGCCGTAGCCCGCGTTGAGGGTTACCAGCTTGTACAGTTTCCCGGTCTGCGCCGTGTCCCGCTTCGCTCCGGGGGTCACCGCGAGGGTTTCCACGTCGGCAGGCCGATACTCCGTGATCGTCAGCCACGCCAAAACGCCGGCGGCCAGCACCACGACCGCCAAAAGAAGAATCAGAATCCCTTTCAGCAACAGACGCAGTTTCCGCATCGTGATCTCCTCGCTTTTCCTTCGGCTTCCCGCGAGCGCGGGCGGGGCATGCGGGCGAACGCCGCCGGTTGAATCGTTCGTGGGGAAACCCCGGGCGCGTCGCTTCCCCGAGCGGTGCTTTCAGCTATGCTCTCGGCGGGCGGTCGCAACGGCGCGGTTCTTTTCCCCCAGGCAGTGTGGGCAGACCTCGCGGCAGCGGTAGCACCGTATCTTCCACTCGCCGCCGTTCTCGCCCCCGAAAGCATATTGAGAGCAGTCGTTCTGTTTCAGTTCGGGTTCGCCCACGGCGTGAATGGGGCAGGCGTCCACGCAAAGGCGGCAGTTCCCGCAGTAGTCCCTTTGAATCACGGGGTCGGGTTCCAATTCAAGCTCGCATACGACGGCGCTCAGCCAGACCATGTTGCCGTATTCGGGGGTGATCAGCAGCGTGTTCCGTCCGATGACCCCCAACCCGGCGGCCTGCGCCGCGTGTTTGGCGGAGATGATGTTGCGGGAACGCCCGGTGCGGACGTCGAACTCCGTAGGCCCGATGGTGCCGGTGGGCACCGCCACAACCCCGTCCAGATCCATGGCGCAGCAGAAACGGAACACAAGCTTCTCCAGTTCGTCGCTGAGCATGTTGCGCGTAATGGTGTAAGGCACGCTGGTACCGCACCGTAGCGTACCGGCCGGAAACCGGCGGGCGATGGCGATGACGGAGCGCGCTTCCGGCAACACGTCGCGCGGGTGGTAGCCCTGCGGGGCGCCGCTGAACCGGTCGATGGAAGCCACTCCGCACAGATCGGCGCCGTTTGTCAGAAAATAAGCTTTGATTTCACTGGAAGTGCGCATCCGCAGCTTCCTCCCCGCATTTCTTTTTCAATATTATAACAGATCAGATAAGGTACCGCAAAGGATACGGGCCTTCGGGCGCAAATTTCGTTCGCAGCAGCCGGGACGGTACCGTATCGGCGGCCCGTCACATGAAAAGGCGGGCTTACGCCCGCCTCAGACCGCTGACAAACCTCCGGTAGGCTCCCAACCGCAGCTTGCTCAAAAAGGTTCAGATGCTAGGAAGCAAGGGTGGCAAGGGGTTGAGCTTACTCGTTCGTAAGGGTTACCCCTTGCCTTCCCACAGCTGACAACGCAGATGGGCCTTTTTCAACAAGCTGACGGGCCGCCCGTTACGGACGGCCCGTTTGTCTGGTGGGGTGCGCAGCCGCATTATTCGAAAGACACCTCGTAATCGCTCCAGTTGCCAGGGGTGCCTGCGCCGCTCAGATCGCAGGAAGCGTTGTATTGGGTAACGGTGATCGCGTACGGGCTCGTCCCCTGCACGTAGATCGTTCCGTCCGTCCCGGCTACGGTCACGGACTCGCCGTTTTCATCCGCGATCGTACCCAGGTTGGAAAGCGTGGTCAGCGTGCTGTTCCCCGTTACGATCCAGGTGGAATCCGAATCGATATACAGGTTACAGTACCCTTCGCCGCCGTTGCCCGCGCAGGATTCGTCGTCGATCACCGCGCCGGTCAGCACGCTGCCGGAGGTTGCGTACAGATCAAGCTGGGAAATACTGTCCCAAAGGATGTCGCCGTTCATCGCCTGACCGATCCCGGTGAAGGCACAGTCCGCGCCGTTGGCCCCGCTCGCGCCCCAGCCGCGCTGGTTGGCATTGCCGGTGCAACGCAGGAAGTACGCGCCGTCCTCCGCCGCCGTAATCGTTACGCCGGAAAGGACAAACTCGCTCTCCGTGTTGGTGGTGTAGAACAGCCCGCCGTTCCCGGAAGCGAGCGTGCCGCCCGCCATCTCGAACCGGCCTTCGCCTGCGGCGGCGTCGCCGGACATGCTCTGGTACAGGATGACCGTCCATGTGTTGTCGTTCTGGTCCTGATCCGGCATGTTCCCGGAAAGGTCACAGTCATACAGTTTTACGGTATTGAGCCCTTCCAGGCATAACGCTTCCGAGCCGTTGGCCGTCAGGGTTGCGTTGTGGACGGTAATATCCGCGGTTACGTATATCGCCGGGGAGCCGCTTCCGTTGGAAACGTAGGTTCCGCCGTCCACCACCATCGTCCCGCCTCCACGGTCGGAGCGAATGGCTGCGGACGATCCGCCGCCGGTTTCTACGGTCAGGTCTTTGGCGTACAGCGTGCCGCCGCCCGCCACGTGGATGCCGCCGGACGTATCCTGCGCCGTGGTAATGGCCGTATCGGATACGTAAACCACGCCGTCGCCGTAGGCGAATACGCCCGTGCCGCCGGATGCGTCGGTCGTGATATCGCTGTCGGTCAGGTACAGGGTTCCGCCGGTCGTAAGGACGGCCGCGCCTACGCCGTAGAAGCTTGCGCCGTCGCCGCCGCTGCTGTCGGCGGAGTTGCGGGTAATCGTCGCGTCGCCGATATGTACGTTCCCGGCCGTCACAAGAATCGCGTTCTCGTCCGTGCCGGTGGATTCGTCCGTTTCTCCGTCAAGCGCCGAGTCCCCGTCGATCTCCGTAACTGCGGTGTAGCTGACGGGTTGCGAGCCTGTGCCGCCGGGCATCCCGCCCGTACCGCTTCCGCCCGGCATGCCGCCGGGCTGTTGCCCCGCCGGAGCCCCCTGGGGCGGCGTCCCGCCCGCGGTAGGCTCCGCAAGCGCCGCCATACCCGCAAGAGATACGTTCATCGCAAGAATAAGCGCCAAAACTTTCTTCATGTTCAATCCCTCCTCATCTGGTTACGCGTACAGTCTATCTTTTTACTATATCGCTTTGGTGCGCTGTTTGTGAAACGTGGCTGAACATTGCGTCAACGGTATGCGACACGGCGCGGCGCAACGTGCCGCCAGAAAAAACGGCCGTATGAGCAAAACGCCGGAGGCGGGCCGTTTGGCCCCGTCCCCGACGTTTCGTTTTCATGAATCAGATTGTCTGCCGTTATTTCGCCAGCCGCTTGAAGGCGTCCTTGAGCGCCGGGTACAGCTGCCGGTACTGGTCATAGCAGGCGGAATAAACGGGAATGTTCTCCGCAACCGGCTCCTGCGAGGGCCCCACCTGGATCATGCCGTCGCACGCCTCGCGCACGCTCGGGTAGATGCCCGCGCCCACGCCCGCAAGGATCGCCACGCCCAGCGCGGGGCCTTCCTTGCTCTGGGTGGTGCTCACGGGGCAGCCGTAGTTATCCGCCAGCATCTGCCGCCACAGCCTGCTGCGGCCGCCGCCGCCGGTGGCCAGCATCTGCGCGGGCTGCACGCCCATTTCGCCCAGCACGTTTAAACAGTCCCGAAGCGAGAAGGTCACGCCCTCCATTACCGCGCGGATGAGATCCCGCTTCTGGTGCATGGCGGAAAGGCCGAAGAACACGCCGCGGCAATCCGGGTCCAGGTGCGGGGTGCGCTCCCCCATGAGGTAAGGCAGGTAAAACAGGCGGTTGGCCCCGATGGGGCTCAGCGCCGCTTCCTGGTTCATCAGTTCGTAGGGGTCGGTGTCCATGCCGGCGGCCGAGTCGATCTCCGCGTGGCAGAAATTATCCCGGAACCATTTGAGGGACAGGCCCGCCGCCTGGGTAACGCCCATCACGTGCCAGGCGCCCGGCACGGCGCAGCAGAAGGTGTGCACGCGGCCCAGGGGGTCGATGGCCAGCTTGTCCGTATGGGCGAAAACCACGCCGCTGGTGCCGATGGTGGTGAACGCGCGCCCGTCCGCCACGACGCCGGTGCCTACGGCGGCGGCGGCGTTGTCGCCCGCGCCGCCCACCACGAGCGTCTTTTCGGACAGCCCGGTCATCGCCGCGACCGCTTTGCTGATACGGCCCGTGACCTCGGGACTCTCGTATACCTTGCCCAGATAACTCTTTTCGATGCCCAGCCTGTCCAGTACCTCGTCGCTCCAGCCGCGCTTAGGCACGTCGAGCAGCTGCATGCCGCTGGCGTCGCTGACCTCGGTGGCGAAGTCGCCGGTCAGCTTATAGCGCAGATAATCCTTCGGCAGCAGGATATGGCGGCATTTCCGGTAGTTCTCGGGCTCGTGCTTCTGTACCCAGCGGATCTTGCCCGCGGTGAAGCCGGTGAGCGCGGGGTTGGCCGTGATCTCAATCAGCCGTTTGGCCCCGACGATCTCGGTGATCTCGGCGCATTCCACGCCGGTGCGCTGGTCGCACCAGAGGATGGCGGGCCGCAGCACGTCGCCCTTCTCGTCCAGCATCACCAACCCGTGCATCTGGCCGCTGATGCCCAGCGCCGCGATGTCCTCCGGGTTCACGCCGCTGTCCTTAACCACTTTGCCCAGCGTGACGACCGCGGCGTTCCACCAGTCTTCCGGCGCCTGCTCCGCCCAGCCGTTGTGCGGCTGGTACAGGGGATATTCCACCGTGGCGCTGGCGACGGCTTCGCCGCCCTCGTTAAACAGAACGGTCTTGGTGCCGCTCGTACCCAGATCGATACCCAGCAGATAACGGTTCTTCATAGTTTACTCTCACGCCTTTCCAAACATAACCTGGTTCACGACCGCTTCCAGGTATTCCTGCCTGCCGCTGC
>CAZCCZ010000003.1:0-278 GCA_964497495.1 uncultured Oscillospiraceae bacterium | reverse complement strand
CGCATTCCGCGAGCGTCGCCTTGCCGGCGCGGATTTTCTGCCCGATGCCGGTGGAGGCGTAGCTGGCGTAGCGCTCTTTCAGGAAGGCTTCCATCCGCCCGTCCTCGATCAGTTCCGCCGCCTTGATCAGCCCCAGCGCGAAGGTGTCCATGCCCAGCACGAAGCCCTGGAACATGTCCTCGTACGTGTAGCTGGGGCGGCGGTTCTTGGCGTCGAAGTTGAGGCCGCCCCGCAGGCCGCCGGCCTTCAGGATTTCGTACATGCACATGGTGGTCTCG
>CAZCCZ010000002.1:0-175282 GCA_964497495.1 uncultured Oscillospiraceae bacterium | reverse complement strand
CTCCCGGCGGCACAGATCGATGCCCTCGTACACCAGACCGCTGCGCGGGTTGGGCTGCACGCCGGGCAATTCCAGAAAGGGAATGCCCGCCGCGTTCAGCGACGCGACCACGCGGCCGTATACCCCGTTGCGCTTGATGGAGCCGCCGCCGTAATGAAGCAGCACCTTATGCCCGCCGAATCGCTTAACCAGTTCGCCGATGTCCCGTTCGCCGTCCCTCCCGAAGCAGAAGTAGGTGGGAGCGAAAAAACGAAAATTTTCCATACGTTTCCTTTCCGCAATTGTTTGCCATCGCTTGTGCCGTCCGACATCAGTATACAGGATAACGCAAGAAAAATCGCGGCCGATTTTACGCCTGACGGGCTGACGGGAGGCGTTCGGCAAACAATCCCTTCCGTTACGAGTATAATTACGTTATACCCGGCACGCGGCGCAGTGAAAACCGATTTTAACATAATTTTCGTTCCGCGTTCCGTAAACGCCCGGCGCGAAGCACGCGTAAACGAGGAAAACACGCGCGCAGCAGGAACGGCCGGGTTGACCGACCGTTCACACAATGCGAAATTGTCCGGAACCCCGTGTAGTTCGTAACATATGTAACTTTCTGGGGGCGCCCGTTTGCCGGAACCCTACCATTTCTTCATTAATATCATCCTTATCGCCCCGCATTATGGAAAATGGTGGGATACATTGTAAACCGTATCTTATGTAACCGATCACGTAACTCATGCATGGTATAGTAATAATGTGCCAGAAGAAAGGAGAGGATGGCCGATATGAGTATCAGGAAGATCGTTGCGATCGTAGCAAGCATTCTGCTGTCCGTGAGTTTCTTTGGCGTTTCGTTTGCGGAAGAAGCCTATCAGACGCAGGGAACAGTGTTGGAGCAATCCTCCTTCTCCATGTCCGAGCCCGTTGAGGAGACGGCCGTCCAGGCGACGATCACTCCCACGGCAGCCCCGGCGCCTGCGGCGGAACCCGCTGCGAACGCTGCCCCATCCGTATTGGAGCAGTCTTCATATTCCGATTTCGCGCCCGTTGATGAAACGGCCATGCAGCAGCCCTCCGCTCCCTCTCAAACGGATGCCGCGGCTTTTACTCCCGAGTATACGGCAAACCAGCCGCAACCTACCGCAGCCCCCGCGCCGGTGGAGCGTTCCGCGCAGATCCACGTGAATTACCCGGACCACCCGCAGTACGGCGATACGGTCACGCTAACCGCAACGCTGACCGGTTATGAAAACACGGTCGTCACGGTGCTGTGGCAGTACAGTTATGACGGGCAGACTTGGGTCGACGCCACCGGCGAAGGCGCGGATACCACGATGTATTCGTTCCAGGTTTCCGCCGAAACCGCCAGTACGTTCTGGCGGCTGGCCGTAACGGCACAGTAATTTCATTCGTCTGTTCAGCGCCGCGTACCGGAAGGTATGCGGCGCTTTATTGTTAATGAGGTTAACATCCATCCGCCGGAAGAAATGCTCCGGTATTCACGGGTTCCCTCCCGGCGGAAGCGTACCAAGTAATAACGTCCTTCCGTGAAGACGCCGGAATCGCATCAAGCAAGTTATGCGTCGGAACAGCGCCGCATTCCTCCCGGGGCGCAGGGCGCCGCAACTGAGGCGTGTCCGCCGAAACACACGTTCCGGCACGCCGGAGCTTCGGGCGCTCGAAGCCGGGCCGTAAACGGGCGGCTACGCAGGTGCGCCCGCGGCGTCGGCAAGCCGTAGACGGCCCGCGCCCGAGCGAGAAACACGCCGCGCACGGAACCGTGCGCAGCGCTCGCATTTATGTCGTAAAGCATATTCAGTTCATTCCAGCACGACCGTCAGCTGGTTTTCCGCAAGCAGTTCGTCCGCGCGCAGAATCGGCGCGGGGTGCGCGCCACCGTTAAGCACCAGCCGGGGCATCGCGTCCGGCCGATGGGCGGTATTATCCACGGTGATGTGCAATACCTTGCCTCGGAATACCTTGCGCATCGTGAAGCCGTTCCACGCAACCGGAATCGCGGGGTGAACCTGCAGCCCCTCCGGCGTGGGCCGGAGCCCGAGGATTCCCTCCACGCAGCCGACCATCACGGTGGAGGCGGTGCCCGTGAGCCAGTGCACGTGCGCGCGGCCCGCGTAGGGGCTTTCCGACCCCTCGATGAACTGGCCGTGAACGTACGGCTCCAGCACGCGCAGATCGGCGTTTTCGTTGAAGCTGGCGGGCGATGATTCCGCGAAGCAGGTAAACGCGCGGTCGCCGTGTCCCGCCAGCGCCTCCGCCAGAATCGCCCAGCCCTGCGGCTGGCAGAAAACGGAGGCGTTCTCCTTGGCGCCGGGATTGAAGAGCAACATCCGGGCGAAGTCTCCCGCTTTGAAACGGTAGGCGGGCGCCATTACCTGCAAGCCGTAGGGCGTATTGAGCTGATCGAACGCGGTTTGCAGAATCGCTTCCGCCTGCGCGCCCGTCGCTCCGCCGCTGATGACCGCCCAGCTTTGCGGATTGAGCCACACGGCGGCCTCCTCGTCGCCCCTGCCGCCGATCACCGCGCCGTCCTCCGTAAACCCACGGATGAAGCGGTCACCCTGATAACAGCAATCGTTGAGGATGCCCAGCAGTTTGTCGCTTTCCTGTTCCAGCCGGGCGACGTACGCCGCATCGCCCGCCGCGAGTTCCTTCATCAGCCGCATGGCGTACAGGAGCTGGAAAGCGACGAACGTACTCTCCCCCTTTTCGCCCAGCCGCAGGCAGTCGTTCCAGTCCGCGTGCAGGCCGGCGGGCATGCCGTGCGGGCCCAGATGAGTCATGCTGAATTGCACGGCGCGCTTCAAATGATCCAATACCGTGCCCTCGTCCCGGTCGGCGTAGGGCACAAGCTGGTTCAGATACGCCGTATCCCCCGTTTCCGCGACGTACTTGTAGACCGTCGGGAACAGCCACAGCGCATCGTCCGCGCGGTAGTGGGGGTGTCCGGTCTCCTTGACGTAGCTTTCCTGCTCCGGCGTATCCTCGTGGCCGGGGTTATGGTCATATTTCACCAGCGGAAGCCCGGCGCCGTGGTGCACCTGCGCCGAAAGCATGAAGGTGAGCCGTTCTTTGGCCAGCGCGGGGTCCAAATGGATGATGCCCTGAATATCCTGCACGGTGTCTCGGTAGCCGTAGCCGTTGCGCTGTCCGCAATAAGCTAACGACGCGGCCCGGCTCCACACCACGGTGGTGAAGCACTGGAAGGCGTTCCACGTATTCACCATGACGTTGAACCGCTCGTCCGGCGTATCCACCCGCAGGTTATCAAGCTTTCCGTGCCAGTATTCCGTAAGCGTGGCAAGCTCGGCGTCCACGGTTTTTTCCGGTGCGACGGCGTAGCGGTCGATCAGCGCGCGCGCTTCGGCCCCGTTTTTCTGCCCCAGCAGGAACACGAGCGTCCGTTTCTCGCCCGGCGCGAGGGTAAACGCCGCGTGCAGCGCGCCGCAGGGGTTGCCGTTGTAGCACTGGCTTCCGTCGCACCGCCCATCCGCCACCGCCTGCGGCGCGTCGAAGCGTTTCCGCCCCAGAAAGCTTTCACGGCGGCCGGTGCAACTGGTCACCTCCGCGCCGGTTAGCCCGAAGAAGCGCTCACGGCCGTTGGTGCCGTCCGGCTGGCGGTCCCAGTACTCGTTGATGTGCTGCAGCAGATGATCCCCGCGGAATTCCGTACGGCTGATAAACTGCGTGTATTGCAGGTTCACCAGATCCTGCTCGTAATTATTCTCATTGGAAAGCTCGCAGTAGCCGAACGCGGACAGGCGGCGGGGCATTGAACCAACGTTTTCCACCGTCAGCCGCCACGTTTCGTGCGTCGCTCCCAGCGGCACGTAGTACAGCGCCTTCGTGCGTACGTCCGCGTATTCGCTTTCAAACTCGGTGTAGGCGGTGCCGTGGCGGCATACCGTGCGGAAGCTTTCCAGCGGCTTGGCCACGGGCTTCCACGAAGCGGACCAGTAGTCTCCGGTCTCGTCGTCCCGCAGGTACAGGTACCGGCCCGGCTCGTCGAACTGGTTGAAGGTATAGCGCAAAATGCGCCCCATCGCCCCGGACCGGACGAAGCTGTACCCGCCCGCGTTGACCGTGATGATGGCGCCGTATTCCGGCGAGCCCAGATAATTTGCCCACGGCGCGGGCGTATTCGGGTTCGTGATGACGTATTCGCGTGCCTGCCGATCAAAGTAACCGTACTGCATATAGGCCCCTCCTGATGAATGAAAACGTTTTCGTTTTCAGATAAAACACACGTCTCAAACGTTTCTTTCTTTGGTCCCATCTTAGCATAGGCGGCATGCGATTGCAAGAGAAGGGGCGTTCCGGTCGCCCCTTCACCCTTCGGCCTGCTTCTTTTTCTGAAATACTCTTACGTATATTCGGGCAGAATTCTTATTCGTAACATATCTTGTTTGTGAGGGAATCACACCTGCGTGCGCGACCAACGGCACCGAAGGGAAGCGTGTGCCCGGTGGGCACCGTTGCGAAGCAACGAGCGACCCGCAGGTGAAGAACGAAACCAGCAGGCAAACGGCAGCGCAGCCTGCGCAGATTGAGCGATCACGTCTTTGCGCTCGCCCTTTGGGTATCTTCGCGGTTTTTCCTTGCGTAACGCTTCTTCCGGGAATCGGGTAATCGTCCCTGCGGGTGTAACTAAAGAGCTTTCCGTTCTCCCTGTATCATTCGGGCGCTTTCAAATTTCATTAAACAGTTTTTTATTTGTTAAAGAATGTGCCCTTCGGGGCACAGCAGGGGCTTTCCGCTCGCCCCTTTCCGATCGCTCAAACTACGCAGGCTGCACGATCGTTTGCCTGCTTGTTTCGCTCTTCACCTGCGGGTCGCTTTCGCCTTCGGCGAAGTGCCCACAGGGCACACGCTTCCCTCCGGTGCCCTTCGGGCGCTTGGGCTGTAACAGGGGCGCGGGCTTCCTCTCGGAGTACAGGAATGTACAACGCCGAGACTGCGTTTTGAAGCCGTTGCCCGGCTTCAACGCCGTCACGGCGTTGTACGGCCCAGTCCTTCCATCGAGGGAGC
Source organism: uncultured Oscillospiraceae bacterium (assembly GCA_964497495.1). GTDB lineage: Bacteria > Bacillota > Clostridia > Christensenellales > Aristaeellaceae > CAXXOK01. The sequence continues at coordinate 170,245 of CAZCCZ010000002.1, read as the reverse complement.
GCCGCGCCCCTTGAGCCACACTGCGCAAGCGGTGGTGAAAACCGTTACCCGGCTAGTCAAGCGTTCAAGAACTCCGCCAACCAGGACAAATATCTCACCTATCGCCTGAATACAAGCAGGCGGAGCGCGCGAGGGGTCGCACGACAGACGGACAGGATTGTCGTGCGCGCTACCGCAGGTAGCGGCGGACGACTGTCCTGTACTCCCAGTGCGGTCCCTTGCGCGCACACCGCCGGGTAAGAAGGCGATTCCCGAAGGTTCCCAAAGGGCGAGCGGAAAGCCCTTTGGTCGCACCCGCAGGCGCGATGCCCTGCGCCCGCAGGCGCGTCTTTTCCCGGGGAAGGTTAAGGAGGGGATCGTCATCCCTTCCCCAAAGGGGCGCATATTGCGCCCCGCGCGAGCGGAAAGCCCCTGCAAGTGTTCGCTGGCACGGTTCCCCTGCGCCGCCGCGTGCGCAACTGCGGCAATCTCTTGCCTTTCAGGCAAGCTCCACGATTTTCGTGCATACGCGCTCCAGAAACGCGCGGTCGTGCTCCACCAGCAGCATCGCGGGCTGCGCTGCCAGAATCAACGTTTCCAGCTGCATACGGCTGAACACGTCGATGTAGTTCAGCGGCTCGTCCCATACGTACAGGTGCGCCGGGCGGCACAGGCTGCGCGCCAGCAGCAGCTTTTTCTTCTGGCCCTCGCTGTACTGCTCGATCGTCTTGTCGAACTGCTGCCTTCCGAAATCCATGTTGCGCAGGATCGCTTTGAACAGCGTCTCGTCCGCGCCGCTTTCGGCGATGAAAGCTTTCAGGCTGCCGCGCAGACCCTCCGTGGATTGCGGAACGTAGCTGATCACCAGCCCTTCCGCCACGTACACGCCGCCGGTCAGCGCGTCCGACAACCCGCAGACCGTCCGGAGTACGCTGCTCTTGCCCGCTCCGTTAGGGCCCACCAGCGCCACGCGCTCGCCGCGTTCCACGGAGAAGCCGACGTTTTCGCAAACCGTGCGCCCTCCGTAGCACACGGTTGCGTTTTGCACCCGCACGATCTCCCGCTTGGGGTGGACGAGCGGCGAAAGCTTCAGCTCCCCCACGCGCTCCACGTCTCCGAGCAAGCCGCGTTTCTCCTCGATGCCGCGCTCGATGCGCGCCTGAGTGGCGAGGGAGCGCTTCATCATCGCGGCGGAGCGCGCGCCCACATACCCGCGGTCCACGACGGCCGCTTCGCTCGGTTTCACATTGTATTTGCCTTTTTCCGTTTTCCGGCTCCACTCCGCCTGACGGCGCGCGGTCTCCGTCAGGCGTGCGATATCCTTTTGCAACGCGTCGTTACGCGCCTGCTCGCTCCGGTTTTTCCTTTCCCATTCCTGTTCCCACGTGTCGAAATTCCCACGCGTCACCGTGACCGTGGAACGGTTGAGCGACAGCGTATGGTCCACGCATCGGTTCAGGAACGCACGGTCGTGGCTCACCAGCAGAAAGCCCCGCTGGCGCGCCAGGTAGTCCCCGGCCAGTTCGCGCCCCGCCAGATCCAGGTGGTTGGTCGGCTCGTCGATCAGGGGATAGGCGTCCTCGCGCGCGAACAGCGCGGCCAGCTGGACTTTGGTTTGCTCGCCGCGGCTCAGGGTGGCGTAGGAACGGGAAAGCACGTCTTCCGGCATGCCCAGCCGGTTCAGTTCCAGCGCCAGCCGCCATTCGGGCGCGCCCGGTGCGCAGGCGCAAAGCACGGCCAGCGTGGGCCGGGCCGGATCTTCCACCGTAAAAGGGAACAGCGCGGGCGTAAGCGGCATCGCAAGCGTCCCCTGCGGTTTCAGTTCCCCGGCCAGGATGCGCAACAGCGTGGTCTTGCCGCGCCCGTTGCGGCCGATCAGCCCCAGTTTCCAATCGCTGTCCAGCCGGCAGGTAAGCCGGCTAAACACGGCGTCTCCGCCGTCGTAGGCAAAGGTCACGTCCGTCAGTTGGATCATCGCCATATGGAATCGCCTCCGTTTCAGGGCGGGGAGGCGGCGAAAAGCGCAAACAAAAACAGAGCCTTCCGGCTGCGCTTTCCTGCCGACGCGAAACGCGCCGTTCGCCTTCAGGCAAACGGGTTTCGCTCTCCCGTTGGGGAAGTTGCGGCAGGGTTATTCGCGCATCTTTCCAGCTCCGTTTCATTCGTCAAGTTGGGTATGTTTCCGCCTGAATTGTAGCAGGTTCCTGGTCGGCTGTCAATCCGTGTCCGGCTCGGCCAGGCGCAGCTTACCGTTCTCGATGCCCGTGACCGTCGCCAGCGACACCACGCGGTAGCCCTCGTTGCGCAGGCGCTGCCCGCCCGGCTGAAAGCCCTTCTCGATGCACACGCCGATGCCCGCCACATGCGCGCCCGCCTGGCGCACGATCTCCGTAAGCCCCTCGGCGGCTTCGCCGTTGGCCAGGAAATCGTCGATGATCAGCACGCTGGCCCCCTCGGGCAGGTAATTTTTCGCAATGCGGATGAAGTTTTCGGTCTTGTGGGTGAAGCTGTACACCTTCGCCTCGTAGACCTCGCTGTTCAGCGTGCTGGTGGTCCTGCTTTTCTTGGCGAAAATCACCGGCACGTTGCCGAAAGCCTGCGCCGTGGTAATGGCCGCGGCGATGCCGCTGGCTTCCACGGTCAGGATCATATCCACCTTTTCGTTCCGGAACGCCTCGTGAAAGGCCTGACCGATGTTGGTCAGCAGCGCGATGTCCAGCCGGTGGTTTAAAAACATATCCACCTTCACGATATCGTGCCCGATGCCGAAACCCTGTTGTAAAATCGCCTCGCGGAGTTCTTTCATACGTTTCCCCTTCCGCCGTCGTTTGCCTTAGGATAGCAGAAAGCCGCGCGTTTTGCAAGCGCCTTTCGGGAACGTTCGGAATTGTCCGAATGTTCCCGTTCTTGTTTTCCGCCCTCGGCGGCTGATAATGTCGGGCAAATCCGTCACTGTTGTATTGTTTATTCGTTACGTATATAACATTAATAATACATAATATCATCACATAGTTTCCACATTACCCCGCTATCCTATCGGCGATCCCGGATGAATCAACAGGAGGTAACGACTTATGAAACGCGGATTATCCATTTTGATAACGCTCGCTTTGCTTTTGACGGCAGCGGGTTCATCCCTGGCGGAAAGCACCACCGCATCGGCGGACGCCACAGCCTCCGCAACGCAGACCCCCTCCGGCGAAATGCGCTACACGGGCCTTATCACGGCGGTGGACGGCAGTTCCATCACCGTTTCGGTCATGGGCGGGAACGGGCAGCCGAACGGAAACGGCCCACAAAACGGCGGCAACCAAACCGGCACATCTCCGCAGGAAAACGGCGCCCCTTCCAATAAGGGCGATCAGACCGGCGGCGGCCCGCAGGGCGGTAACGGACAGGGTGGCGACGCCCCGCAGGGAAACGGCGGTAATAACGGGCAGAACGGCAACGCACCGCAAGGCGGCAGCCAAGCCGGCAGCGACAGTACCCAGTCCGGCAACGGCGACGCGCAGCAGGGCGGTACGCCGGGCGACAACGGCGCGCCCCCGGAAGCGCAAACGATGACCATCGCCCTCACCGACGCCACGGTCATCACCTCTCAGGAGACCGGAGCCGCTTTGGCCGCAGCCGATCTTGCCGCGGATATGATGGTCATCTTCACGGTGTCCGGCGACGCCGCAAGCGGCTACACCGCGCTGACCATCGAAGTGCAAGCCAGCCTGCCTGCCCCCATGGAAGGAGCGCCGACCGACACGTCCACAAGCAATCCGTGATCTCTACGGCTGCTTCCCCTGCGGACAGGCGGAGTAGCCGTCCCTCCTATGAAAAACCCGCCGGCTTTAACCGGCGGGTTTTTCGCTGTTTCCACAGGGTCAGCCTTTCACGCCGCCCGAGGTGAGCCCCGCCACCAGATGCTTTTCGATGAACATGAACAGGATCACGACCGGTATAGTCGCCAGCAGCGCCGAAGCGAACAGGTACTGCCACTCGATCATATTGAAGGAGCTGAACTGCGTAATACCGACCGTGATCGGTTTCTTGTACGGCGTGGAGATCAGCACCGTGGAGATGGTATACTCGTTCCAGGAATTGATGAACACGAAGATCAGCGTCGTTACGATTCCCGGGGCCGCCATGGGCAACAGCACGCGCAGCAGCGCGCCCACCGTGCTGCAGCCGTCGATGCTCGCCGCCTGCTCCATCTCCGGGGAGATGGAAACGAAGGTTCCGCGAAGCAGCCAGATGGCGAACGCCTGGTTGAACGCCGCGTTGATAAGCATCAGGCCCGCGATGTTGTCGTTCAGCTTCAGGAAGTTCATCAGCTGGGAAATGCCCACCAGCAGCACGATCGGCGCGAACATCTGGCTCATGATTACGAAGCCCAGGAACGCCTTTTTCCCGCGGAAGCTCATGCGGGCCATGGCGTACGCCGCGGGGATGCCGCAACCCAGCGCGATCAGGGTAGCGCCGCCGGACAGCGCGAACGAGTTAAGCAGGAAGCGGAGCACGCCGCGGTTTAAGATATCCACGATGTTGGACCAGACCCATTTCGTGGGGAAGACATGCGTAAAATACATGTCCGTCGCCTCCGCGTTCTCGCGGAAGGCCGTGACGAGCATCACGTAATACGGATAAAGGATCATCGCGCACATCGCGATCACAAACAGGTATAAGAACCCGCGCGCAAGCGTGCGCCCCAGCGGTGCGCCGGAAAGGCGGATCATCTGAACCAGCAGGAGGAACACGGCGGGAATCAGCAGCCAGAACGTCCAAACAGAATGATAAATCATACCGGAAACCATCGCACCGGTTTCTTCCCCGCCCTGCCCGCCGAAAAGGAACGCGTCCGCAACCTGAAGCAGCGCGGTCAGCCGGGGCGTGGTTCCCTGCGACGCCTGAAAGACGATCTGCCGCTCGAACACGTTGACCGTGTGGAAATAGAATACGGGAACCAGCAGCAGCGCGCCCAGCGTAAGCCAGCAGGCCGCCCGCCGAAGCACGGCGCCGCGTTCGGGCGGTCCGGCGGCGTTTTTAGCCAGTGTTGCGGGAAGGGAAGAACTTATCAGCAGCAGGGCCAGCAGCAGCGCCAACGCCGCAGCCAGCAGCACCCTGCCGGAAGGCAGGCCGGACGCCATGAAAGCCCACGCGTTGCGGACGGAAACGGCGTTGACGCGGAAAACGACCAGCGACGTGGTCTCCCCCTTGGAATTGACGCGCCGGGTCACTTCCTCGTTTACCGTCACGTCGCCCACGTCGGGCCGGTTCCGGTACGTTTCGGCGGCGGCGTTCACTTCCTCCAGCGCGGCCCGGTACCGTTCGTCGCCCACGAAGGTGTTGCCGGATTTTTTGGTATACAGGGTGGTGGTAAACTCCACCGCGGGAAGCGAAAACAGCACGAGGATCGCCGCCGTGGCCAAGGCGGCCAGCACCAGCGCGCGCAGGTTGCGCTTTCGGAGGATCGCGGGAGGCACTTTTCTCATCTTCATGCCTCTTCCCTGCGCAACGAGATCATCATATACAGGCCCGCCACCACGCACAGAATCAGGAACCCGATTACGGACAGGGCCGTGGCCGGGCCCTTCTTCTGGTCGTAGAACGCCAGCATGTACAGGTAGGTGACCATCGTGTCCGTCTTGTTGGCGGGCGCGCCCTTGGTGATGGTGTAAATGATGGGAAACGAATTGAACACGTAGATGATGTTGAGCACCGTGCTGACCGTAAGCGCCGGGCGCACAAGGGGCAGGGTGACTTTCGTCAGCTTTTTCCAGAAACCCGCGCCGTCCACCGTGGCGGCCTCGTAATAGGCGTCGTCGATGGACTGCAGGCCCGCCAGCACGCAAAAGGCCACGAACGGAACGGTGACGAATATGCCCACGCCGCACTCCCATAAAAACTCGATCTGGTAGGAAGCGCGCCAGTTGACCGCGTCTTTCAAAATACCCAGGTTCAGCAGCACGTTGTTCAGGTTGCCGTATTCGAAGTTGATGATATAGTTCCAAATGGACGCCTGAATCACCAGCGAAGTGGCCCAGGGAAAAATAACGACGGAGCGCGCGACCTTGCGGCCGTGGAACCGGCTGTTGAGCGCCATGGCCACCACGAAGCCCACGAGCGTGGATACGCCCACGACCGATACCACCCAGTACAGGGTGTTGAGCATTACGGTGCCGAAAACCTTGTCGTTCACAGCGGCCGTGTAATTGCCCAACCCGATGAACGACCCCACCACGCCCGCCTTGGAGATGGAGCTGAAGGAAAGCTTGAACACGATGGCGATTGGGAAGATGACGAAAATCGTCATCAACAGGATGCTGGGGAGCAGCCAGACGTAAGGCTCCCATTTTCGCCGGATCAGAATCGGATTCAAAGCGGTTTCCTCCTTTACGGGAAATGGAGGGCCCGGTTCCCCCGGGCCCTCCATCGGGCCGTTTCGTTACTTGGCGACCTTGGCTTGCAGCTCGTCCAGAAGGGCCTTCACGTCGCCGCCCAGCAGCGCGTTCTGCTCCACTTCGATAACGCCCTGCTTCACGTCGATCCACTCGCTCTTGGCCGTGGGATAGAACTTGCAGCTGTCCAGAACCTTCAGCCACGCCTCGAAGGAAGGATCGGCCGCCACCAGGTAGGACACGGCGGAGGACACGGCGGGCAGGAAGCCTTCCATGCTCACCCAGCCGGTGTACATCTCAGGGCTGTAGAAGAAGCTGAGGAACTTGCCGATGGCCTCGTTGCGCGCGGCCTGGTCGGCATAGGAATCGTCCTTGAAGGCCATCACGCGGTCCATAACGCCGGTCGCGCCGGACTGCGCGCCTTCGTTGTGGGGCAGCGCGGCGGTGCCGAAGTTGACGCTGTAGCCTTTTTCGCTCAGGTACGTCGGAAGTTGGTTGGTGGTGATGACCATCGCCATTTTACCCGCGCCGAACATATCCTGCAGGTCGTAGCGGGTCTGCGTGGCGGGGCTGGGGTTGGTGTAGCCCTTCTGGTAGAGGCCCACCGCGAACTTGACGGCTTCCACGTTGGCGTCGGAGTTAAGCGCCCAGTTGCCGTCCGCGTCCACGAAACCGCCGTCGTTGTTCCATGCGTAGTAGGAGAAGGCGGCCTGGCCTTCGTCGGTGGTCATATCCAGGCCCCAGGGGTACACGTCGCCGCCGTAATAATCCTCGATGGCCAGGCAGGCGTCTTCCAGCTCGGCCCACGTGGTGGGCACCTCGATGCCGACCTCGTCGAACATATCCTTGTTATAATACATGGCGCGCGCGCTGGCCAGGTCCGGAACGGCCCACACGGTGTCGTCGATCACGGACTGCTGGATGAAGGAGGGGAAGAAATCGTTGTACAGGGCTTCGGGGCAGTAGTCCTTCACGGGCAGCAGCAGCCCCTCGGTGGCGTAATCGGCGAAGGTGTCGATGTTGAGAATGTCGGGTGCGTTGCCGTTGCTGATACGGGTGCTCACGACCGTGTATACGTCGTTCCAGGACACAACCTCAAGGTTCAGCTTGATGCCGGGGTTGGCTTCCTCGAACAGCTGCACGAAGCTCTTGCCGTTGATGCCGGTGCCGGTGAACCAGTTGTTGGTGTTGTTCCCGTACTGGCAGATGATGACGTCCAGCGTGATGTCACCTTCCGCAGCCGCAAACCCGATGCAGGAAACGGTAAGCAGAAGTGCCAGAAGCAAAGCGACGAGCTTTCTCATGATGTTTTCCCTCCTATTTATTGAAACGTTCCGACGTTCCATTACTTCTATTATACATATTTTTATCAATTTTACAATTTGATTTTTCAACTTGTATTGTTATAATTTTCAGAGCGTCATGATTTGTAATTTTTAAAGTCCTTTCTGCGTAATAAAATTCTTGCCCAAAATACGCACCGGACGTTCTTTTTCCTGTACTTGTATTATATAGTTCGTATTCGTCGCCGGAAACGGGGTTGATGTTCTCCGGCGTTCGAGCGCCGTCGGGAAATGCCCGGCGCAGGCCGACGGTCCCGTTATCGCACGGACGATCAGGCCCGATGCGCTACCGCCGCGTTCATCCTTTCCCATTTTCGTTCCATATCCGCCACCAGCTTGAACTGGGTGCGGCACCTGTCCAGATTTTGCTCCGGACGATGGATAGCATAATAAACGTCCCCCTGCAGGTAATCCGTCAGGAAGCGCACGCCGTTTTCCAGCGTCATCATCCTGGCGCCCATCGGCAGGGTTTCCCGTTCGCGCGGGGTCAGGTGCCCGCCGCATACGCCCAGAAAGCCCTCGACGTACGTTTCATACAGTGGCAGGGATAGCTCCACCCTGTCCAGATCCTTCTCGTCCTCCGCGGCGGTGGACGCGCCGAAACGGATGGAGTCGCCGAAGTCGTTGGCGACCAGCCCGGGCATCACGGTGTCCAGATCGATCACGCAAAGCGGGGAATGGTCTTTTTCGTCCAGAATCACGTTGTTGAGCTTGGTATCGTTATGCGTCACCCGCAACGGCAGTTCCCCCGCCCTGAGCAGGCGCATCAGGGTCGCGCCTTCCTCCTCGCGGGCATAGGCGAAGGCCAGCTCCGGCCCCACTTCACGCAGCCTGCCTTTTACGTCCGCCTCCGCGGCGGCGTGCAGCGCCAGAAAGCGGGCGGGGGTATCGTGGAAGCGCTCGATAGTCTCGTGAAGCGTCCTCGCGGGGAAATCCGCCAGCATCGTCTGGAACCGCCCGAAGGCGATCGCGCTCTGGTAAAAATCGGCCGCGTTTCCGGCCCGGTCCAGGCATACCCCGCCCGTGACGAACTCGTACATGCGCCAGTATTCCCCTTCGCCGTCCAGCAGGTAAGGCTTGCCGTCGGTCGCAGGCACGAGCGTCAGCACGTGACGCGGGTCGGGGTCCTTGCGCGCCAGATGGCTGGTAACGGCGTGCACGTTCTCCATCAGCGCGGGCACGTCCCTGAAAACGGTATGGTTGATTTTTTGAAGAATGTAGCGGTGCGGCGCGTCGGTCACGACCAGATACGTCCGGTTGATGTGCCCGTTGCCGTAGGGCTCGCAGGAAACGGGCCTGCCTTTTAATTGAAAACGATTCACAGCGTCCAACATGCCGCATCCCTCCAAAGTCCGTCCGGATACCGGCCCTCCGCCGTCATGGCGGCGACGGCGGCGCGCACGCGGGGCATATCCTCACGGTAGGTGACGCCGTACCATTTTTCCCGCGTGGGGAGCACGGCCACGCTCGCCTTGCCCTCGTGGATCAGCCGGTTGGGCACCAGCGGCAGGAAATACTCGCACCCGAGAGGGTCCCTCGGCAGGTTCTCGGTCAGGAACCCGGCGAAACGCGCCTCGATCTCCCCGAGGAGGTCCGGCTGGAAACCCCAGAAGTTCATGCTGACGACCGTATCGCCGGGCAGGAATGTGAAATGCTCGCCGTCCTCCGTAAAGGCGGCTCCGTCCCCGCGCGGCTCGATGTGCGTGCGCTCCACGATCTCCGCCAGCCTGCCGTTTTCCACCCGGCACACGCCGCGCGCCACGTGGCCGTGCTCGGTCAGGGTGTTTCGCACGTCGTAGCCGACCATCGCGTATTCGCCCCGGCCGTGCGGTGAGGACAGAAAGGAAGCCAACTGCTCGAAAGCCGAGAAGCCGTAAAAATCGTCCGCGTTGATCACGGCGAAAGGCGCGGTGATCAGCGGGCGGGCGCAGAGCACCGCGTGGGCCGTGCCCCATGGCTTCGCGCGGCCTTCCGGCACGGCGAAGCCCTCCGGCAGCCGTTCCAGCCGCTGGTGGGCGTATTCCAGGCGCACGAAGGGGGCGATCCGGTCGCCAATCGCCTCGCGGAATTCACCCTCCGTCTCCGGTTTAACCACGCAGACCACCTTGCCGAAGCCCGCGCGCACCGCGTCGAAAATGGAGTAGTCGATCAGGATCTGCCCGTGTCCGTCCACGGGGTCGATCTGTTTCAGGCCCCCGTAACGGCTGCCAAGTCCCGCCGCCATGATGACCAGAATGGGTTTTTCCGCCATGGATGCGCGCCTCCCCGGTTTCATACCCATATCATACCAGATACCGGCAAGAATGGCATTATCGTTTCAGCCGGATTACCATCCATTTTCGCCGCTTTCTACTTGACGTACGCTGCCGTTTCGGCCACAATGGAAAGCGGGAGGGAAACGCCGTGGAGGAATACCGGATTTTCAAACCGCGCAACGAGATCGCCGTCGGCGGGCTGTACAGCCTTCATTACTTCCAGTTCGCCTCCGGTTACGTTTTCAGCGGGGAGAAGCATAACTTCTGGGAGCTGGTCTACGCGGATCAGGGCGAGGCGGAAATCGGCGCGGGCCGCGAGGTGCGGCAGCTGAACCAGGGGCAGCTTATTTTCCACCGGCCCAACGAGTTCCATTCCATCTGGGCCAACTACGCCCGGGGAGCGAGCCTGTTCGTCATCTCTTTCTCGTGCGCAAGCCCCGCGATGCGGGAATTCCGCGGCAAGCAGTTCACGTTGGCCCCGTCGCAGCGGCGGCTGCTTTCCCGTATGATCGCGGAAGGGCAGCGTGTGTTCGGCCCCGTGCTGGATATCTCCTCCCAGAAGCGGCTGCAGCCGTTGGACGCGGCCCCGCGGGGCGGCGTGCAGATGATCGTGCTGTATCTGACGCAGTTGCTGATCGAGTTGCTGCGCGTCAGCCGGCCCGCCCCCGCGCCGGTGGTTCAACCCCGCGTGGCGGACGAGGATTTCGCGGCCCTGTTCGAGCGCACGCGGGAGCTGATGAGCGCCCGGCTGGACGGTACGCTGCGCTTCCCGCAGGTCTGCCGCGGGGTGGGGGTTTCCGCCACAGTGTTCAAGGAGCAGTTCCGGCGTTACGCGGGGATGCCGGTCATGGAATATTACCGCAGGCTGCGTATCGAGGAAGCGCGCAAGCGCCTGCGCGCGGGGGCGCTGAACATTACCCAGATCGCGGACGAACTGGGCTATTCCAGCGCGGCGGCGTTTTCCCGGCAGTTTAAGCAGATCATGAGGCTGACGCCGGGCGAGTACCTGCGTTCCATCCGCATGGAATAGCGGGCGGCTTCCCGGCGTTGACTTCCCCTGCGGCCGCTGATACAATGGAAACCAGTCAAGGCGCGCGATGCGGCGCCCCCAAAGCGTTGATCTTCCCGCCGTTCACGGGCGGCGGGCGGCATGAATCTGTTCGGGAACGGCGGTGGTTTGCTTGAAGAAGGCCCTCCGGCTCGCGGCCGCGGCGCTGTTGGCCCTCGCGGGCACGCTGGCGCTGCTGCTGGTGAATACCGACCTTTCCACGGCCGATTGTTTTCTTTTCTTCGTGCGGGACGTTTTAAACGCGACCGCCGGGCACGAGGCGGTGGCGGCGGTATTTTCCCTGCTGCTGTTCGCTTTGTACGCGCGCTTCACGTTCGCGCCCTGTGCGTGGCGGCGTGGGGATCGGCTGAAGCTGTGCCTGCTGGCGGCGTTTTTCGCGCTCACGTCGTCGCTGGGCGCCGTATACCGCGCGGACGACGGAGTGCTCGCGGAATTTTTATCCCCCTATCATCTGCTGCTACTGGCCGGGAAGGCGTCCGGGTTCTTCGCGCTGTTTTTTACCGGCATGAAGGCCGTGCTTCTGTCGCTGCCCAAGGCCGTGAAACGGGTCGCTTTCCGACCCGCGCCGAGCCGGGCCGCGGTGCGCCGCAGTTTTTGGATCGCGGCGCTGTGCATCGGCTGTGCGTGGGCGCCCTCCTTCGTCGCCAACTTCCCGGGGTCGGTCACGGCGGACGGCGGGCGCGCCCTGCAGCAGTATTTCGGGGAAATCGCGGCCACGGCCGACCATCCGCTGGCTTTCACCGGCCTGGCGGGCGCCCTCGTGCGGTTCGGCGCGTGGGTCGGCGGGCCGTTGTTCGGCGTTTTCTTCTATACGCTTCTCCAATGGCTGTTCCTGCTGGGCGTCATGGCCTGGACGGTGTCGGAGTTGAAACGGGAAGGCTTCCCCACCGCGTTCTGCGCGACGGTGGGCGCGCTGTTCGCGCTCCAGCCCGCCAGCATGCAAACCGGCACCGCCGTCATCAAGGATATCCCCTATTCCGCCGCGTTCGTGGGTTACACGCTGCTGTATGCGCGGGCTTTCCTGCACACGGAGGAGGCCTGGCGCTCCCGCCGCTGGTGGGCTGGAATCACGGTCTTTTCCCTGATGGTTTTGCTGCTGCGCCACAACGGCGTGCTGGCCGTAGCGCCCGCAACGGCTGTGCTGGTGTTCCTTTTCCTCCGCAGACTGCGGCGGCGGGGATGGGCGCGGTACGGGCTGCTGGCGGCTCCGCTGGCCGCGCTGCTGCTGTTCAACGGCCTCGTCGTGCCGAAGGCCGCCATACCGGTCGAAAGCGCGCCGGACGTGTTGGGCGTAAGCATCCAGCAGACCGCGCGAATCCTGAAAACCGACCCTGAAAGCGTAGCCGGAAACGACCTTGCAGCCGTCGACCGCGTGCTGGAAGCGGACGGGCTGGCCGACGCCTACGTGCCCCGGCAGTCGGACTCGGTACGGAAGCTGTACCGTTATTTCAACGGCCATACGCAGGCGGACGTCCGGGCTTTCGCCGCCACGACCCTGCGGCTGGCGCTCGCCCGCCCGCTGACCGCCTTCCACGCGTTCGCCTCCCTCAACGGCGGCTATCTGGATTTATTCGACGCGACCTATTCCAATGGCAACAGCCAGATACCGCAGACGTCCCCCAAGTATCCGGCCAACCTGCATTTTACCCTTCCGGCGGCGCTGACCGATCTGCAAACCCGCCTGTTCAGCTTCGAGGAGGCGTACCGTTCGCTGCCGCTTATCTCCCAGCTGAAATCCGTGGGGCTGTTCACGTGGGCGATGCTGGCCGCCTGGTTTCTGGTGGCGCGCACGCGGGAGCGCGGGCTGGCCTGGCTGCTGGTGCCCTCGCTCGCCACGCTGCTGGCGTGCCTGCTGTCCGCCGGGTTCTCCATCGGCACGCGGTACGCCTACCCCATGATCTTCACCCTGCCCTATCTGCTGTGCGTGTTCGCGCGCGCCGTCCTGAACGACGCGGCGGGAACGGAAAACGCCGTTCAGCAAACGTGAACGGCGAATACGCGATTATAGATCTCCGAAAATGTAGAATCGGCGGATTCAGGGCCGGCGGGAACCGTCGGCCTTTTCTTCGTCCGGCTTCCGGTAGGTTTCCGCGACGATGAAGGGCGGCCTGTGCCGCGCCGCGTCGAACGTGCGCCACAGGTAGCCGCCCAGCAGCCAGAGCGTGACCATGACGATGCCGAAGCTCATGAGGTTAAAGATAAACAGCATCGTCCAGCCTTCCACGGTCGTCTGGTGCGTCAGTTTAGACACCAGCGCGTCGATGGCCCACAGCACGGAACCCGCCACCGACAGCCCGCCCAGAACGCCGACCACCGTGATGGGCACGGTGGAAAAGCTGAACAGCGTATCCGTTACCAGACGGATTTTTTTGCGGAACGTCCACCGGCTTTTGCCGATCTTGCGCGCGCGGCGCACGTAGGTGACCGTGCCCGTGCGGAAACCGCTCCACAGCACCAGCCCGGAAAGCGCGGAGTTGGTCTCGTTCATGCCGCCCACCGCGTCGATTACCTTGCGGTCCAGCAGGAACACGTCGAAACCCGTTTTGGGCATGGTGGGCAGCGCCACCTTACGGGTGAGCGCGTAGTACAGGTTGGCGAACGCCTCCTGCGCGCGGCTTTCCTCCCGGCCTTCGCGCACCGCCAGCACGATCTGGTCGCCTGAAAGCCACTTTTGGTACATTTCCCACAGCATTTCCGTGGGTTCCTGCAGGTCGGCCGCCTTCACCACGGCGCAGTCCCCGGTGGAGTGCACCAGGCCGCAGAGCACGGCCGCGTCGCTGCCGAAGTTGCGCGAAAGCCGGTACAGCCTCACCCGGGGGTCTCGGTCGGCGATCGCCCGGAGCACCCGGTAGCTGTCGTCGCCGGAGCCGTCGTCCACGAAGACCAGCTCAAAATCCGCCTCCGTATGGCAAAGCAGCTTTTCCTTCAGGTCGGCGTAGAGCGGCGGCAGGTTTTCCGCGTTGTAGTATACCGGGATCACGACCGACAGCTTAGGCATGGCCAACTTCCTTTACAAACTCGTCGTATGAGCGGATATATTCCCCCGCGTCGTAGTGTTCGCTGGCCAGCACCAGCAGCACGGAATCGGGAGAAAAATCAAACATGTCTTTCCAGATCATCCGGGGGATGTATACGCCCGTGTGCGGCCGGTTGAGCGCGAAGGTCGCCTCGTTGCCCAAGCCGTCCTTCACGGTGATCTTGCTGCTCCCCGCGACGTTGACGAGCACGAACTCCGTTTCCCGGTTGGCGTGCCGCCCGCGCACCACGCCGGAGTCGGAACCGTACATATAAAAAACGCGCCGGATGGCGAAAGGTACGTTTTCCCCGCCTTCCATCACCACCAGGTGGCCGCGTTCGTCCCCGCACTGCTGGAATTCCAGCATCCGTACGTTTTCCAGTGCCATCGGGTTCCCTCCTTGTTTCTGCGCGTAAATCGGCGCTCCCGGATTTTCAGCCGAGCCGCTTCGTAAACCGGCGGTTCAGGGCCGGAAGGCAGCCGTAGCCCTCTTTGTTGCGGATCAGCCCCAGGTTGAGCACGCGGCCGTGCTCGAAGGTGGACGTGCCGAAGGAAATCGCAGCCGCGCCGCTATCCAGCCCCGTTTGCAGCACCGCATCGTACAGGAAGGCGGAAGGCGCGTAGCCGCGCACGCGGGTATCGGTCGCCAGATACTGCGTGTGTAACACGTTCGTCTGCCGGAAATAGAACAGGCACGCGCCAGCGACAATGCTTCCGGCGGGGTCGAACACCCCGAGGAAGCGAATCTCGTCCTTCAGGCGCTCGTGCCGGAAATCGGCCAGCTCCGCCAGCGTGTGCACGGGGCGGGCGTCGAACTTCTGCAGGTTCAACGTCAGCACGTCGTAGAAGGCGGCCAGCTCCTCGTCCGTTTCCAGCCGCCGCGCCGTAAGGCCCTTCGCCTCGCAACGCTTGAGCTCGTAGCGCTTGGTGGCGGAATAGCCGCTTCGCAGTTCTTCCGCCGTACGGCCGGAAAGCGGCAGGCAGGAGGCCAACTCCGTCTCCTGTTCGTAGCCGCGATTGAAAAGCGCGTATTCCAGCAGCGCCGTGGACCGGACTGCGAACAGCTGCGGCGTGATCTTCAGCTCGCAGGCGCGGTATCCCGCCGCGACCAGATAGGCGTCCGCCGCGTCCAGCAGCTGCAGCGTATCCTCCGCCTGGGTCACGCGCGCGGAAAGCACCGGCCCGCCGAACGTACCGCCCGGATGGGAGCGGAACCGGATACCCCCCTGCGCCGCGTCCCGCGCACCGGGCACCGCCATCAGCAGTTCGCCGTTTTCCAGCGCCGCCAGAAAAGAGGCGTCCTCGAACCGGCCCGCGGGGTGATAGCTTAAGAAGCGCCGGGTCTGCAGAAAAGTGCCGTTCTGCGAGCCGTCCATCACGAAACGGTCCCAGCGCTCCGCCCATTCCGGGCTATAGGGGATCAGCGTAAAATTGAGCATTCGTCACTCCCTGAAGGCGTTGATGCGGTCGATGACGTAGCTTTGTTCCTCCGCCGTCATGCCGTTGAACATCGGAAGGCTCAGCACCTCGCGCGCATAGCGTTCCGCGACGGGGAACGCGCCCTCCCGGTAGCCAAGGGAAGCGTAGGCTTCGCTCAGGTGCGGGGGGATGGGGTAATGGATGCCCGTGCCCACGCCGTTTTCCCGCAGGTAGGCCGCCAGCCGGTCGCGCGCCGGGCAATGCACCACGTATTGGTGCCAGGTGCTGTAAGCGGCTTCCCGTACGCGCGGCGGCGTAACCAGCGGGTTACGGATGCCCTCCGTGTACCGCGCGGCCAGCGCCTGCCGTTCGGCGTTCAGTTCGTCCAGATGCGAAAGCCGCACGCGCAGCAGCCCCGCCTGCAGCTCGTCCAGGCGGCTGTTGGCGCCAACGACCTTAAAATGGTAATGCACGTCACTTCCGTAATTGCGGAAGGTGCGGAACTCCCGCGCCAGCGCATCGTCGTCGGTAACGATCGCGCCCGCGTCGCCGAAGGCGCCCAGCCCCTTGGTGGGGTAAAAGCTGAAACAGCCGACCTTGCCGAACGTGCCCGCCGTACGGCCCCCGAAGGTGCTGCCGTGGCTCTGCGCGCAGTCCTCCACGACCGGAAGGCCGTGGCGCTCGGCGATGGCCGTAATCGCGTCCATATCGCAGGTCTGCCCGTACAGGTGCACGGCAAGGATCGCCCTGCACCGCGGGGTGATCGCCCGTTCCACGCGGGAGGCGTCGATATTGTCGTATTCGTCCGGCTCCACGAACACCGGGGTCGCGCCGTTGAACGTGATGCCCATCACGCAGGCGATGTATGCGTTGGAGCTGACGATCACCTCGTCCCCCGTGCCGATACCCAGCAGCCGGAAGGCGATCCACAGCGCGTCCAGCCCGCTGGCCAGCCCCACACAGTACCGCGCGCCGATATAGCGCGCGAACTCCTCCTCGAAGGCTTCCACTTCCCGGCCGAGGATATACCAGCCGCCGCGAAGAACCCGGAGGGCCTTGTCCTCCAGTTCGCCGGCGTACAGATCAAACTGACGTTTCAGGTCACAGGCGGGAACGTTCAAAAAAGGCCCTTCCTTCCGAAAAACTGTGATTATTATAACTTTCCGGCTTCCGTTTGTAAAGTTGGTTCTTGCCGGGCGCGCGCGGGGTTGGTGATGAAACAGCACGGAACCGTTTGCCCGTCGCCCTTCCCGCGCCACCCCGGCCCCGATTGCCAACCGCCGCACGGCATGGTATAGTAAGGAAGCTGCCGGAAGGCCGTTTTCGCACCGTTTATACAGCGTCGCCGTACGGAGGTATACAGCGTTTATGTTCAGCCGTTTCCGGGCGTGGCTTCGAAAGCTGGAGGCCAGTCCCAAATATGCGCCCGTTTTGCAGTTCGTAAAGTTCGGTCTGGTCGGCGCGGGCAACACGCTTCTTTCGTTGGGGCTTTACTGGTTGTTTTTATACGTCTGCCACTGGCATTACCAGGCCGCTAACGCGGTTTCCTTCTTTCTGAGCGTCGTTAACGCCTATTACTGGAACGGCCGCTACGTGTTCCGGGCCGCAAAAGGATATACCCCGCGCCAGCACGCGGCCTCCTTCGGCAAAACGCTCGTTTCCTACGGGGCCACCTTCCTGCTGAACACCGCGCTGCTGACGCTGCTGGTGGAGGCGCTGCGCGTTTCCGAAGGGTTGGCGCCGGTGCTGGCCGTGTGCGTGACAATACCGCTCAACTTCCTGCTTAACAAATACTGGGCGTTCCGGAGCGGGCGCGGCGGGGCGAAGCCGGAAGAAAGCGCGAAACCCGGCGCCGGCGGGGAGCCGCCGCGCGCCGGAGGCGAACCGAACACAGCCCGAAAGGATGGGACGACCGTATGAAACGTACCCGGAACGCGGCGCCGTGGCTTGCCGGCATCCTGACCGCGTCGCTGATATTCGCCGTCATTCTGCTCTTCAACCAATTCCTGTACACCGGCTCGGACGACACCCCCATCCTGCGTTCCTTCATGGGCTTCGAGGGGGGCGAGCCCGCCACCTTCAGCATGCTCGTGCACCCCGTGATGGGCCGGTTGCTGTGGGGGCTGGCCAAACTGTTTCCGGGCGTCGCGTGGTTCTCGTATTTTCAGCTTTTCTTCCTGTGGTTTTCCACCGTCGTGGTCGTGAAAAGCGTGGCGCGGTGCGCCGTGCTCCACAAGCGCCCCCTGTGGCTGGGCATAGCGCTCGGCGCGGCCACGGCGGCGGCGGGCGCGTTCTGGATTACCATGCGCGTAAGCTTCACCACCACGGCGGCGTGGCTGGGCGCGGCCGCCGTGGCCCAGCTGGCCTCCGTGGACTGGGCGGAGGGTAAAAAGCGCGCCGTGCGGCGGGGGCTGGCGCTCAGCATTCTGCTGCTGGTATGCTGCTACTTCCTCCGGCAGGTGTCGGTGCTGCCGCCGCTGGCTTTCTGGCTGCTGGGCCTGCTGGTCGTGTGGCTCGCCCGCCCGCAGGCGGAACGGAAAGCCGTCGCAAGGCCGGTGCTTGCCGGCGCGGCGGTGTGCCTGGCGATTCTGGTCGGTCTGAGCGGCGTGCGCTTGTTAGAGACGAGAACGCTGCGTCTGGACGATTTTTACCGTTGGCAGGAAGCCAGCGGGGTCCTGCTGGATTATTCCGACCTGGATCACGTGGCTCCAACGGACGGGGCGCTTGCGGAAATCGGCTGGTCCCGCGAGGAATACACGCTGTTCACCTACTGGTATTTCATGGACGACAACATGACCCCGGAGGCCATGACGCAATTGTACGAATCCACCTTTCAAACGCCCGCCAAAAGCGCGGGCGAACGGCTGACCGCCGCAACGGCCGCCGTTGGCAACGCCGTGAAGGGCACGCCTTCGCAAACCTGGGGGATCGTTTTCGGGTTGCTGGCCGCGGCCCTGTGCGTCGCGCTGGCCGCGATGCGGGGTTTCAAGAACCCGTTTCTGTGGCTGGGCGCGCTGGCGGCGCCGCTGCTGGCCCTGCTGCTGTTGGGTTATCTGGGCTGGGAGGGCCGCCTGCCCCTGCGTGCGATGCTGAGCGTTACGCTCCCGATGCTTACGCTTTCCGTTTGCCTGCTGACGGCGAGCCTGGAACCCGCGCCCGGCGCGCGCCTGAGCAATGCGCTGGGGCTGATGCTTTGCGCGCTGCTGCTGTTCCCCGCCGCGCGCGGCGCGACCCTCGCCTGGAACGACTCTCTGGGCGACGTTCAGGCGCTTCGCAAGCAGCTGGAGATCAACGAAACGCTCGTAGCCGAGGATCTGGACACGTACGCGGCAGAATCCCCCGACACGCTGTTCATATACGACCTTTCCGGCATCGGCGACAACCGCATGTTTCCCAAAGCCCCCGACCCGATGGCCGGAAACGTGATGTTCTGGGGCGGGTACTCGGCGCGCACCCCCAGCTGGTACCGGATGCTGGCCGGTTTCGGAGTTACGGAGCTGAACGCCTCCGTGTTCCTGCGGGACAACGTGGTGCTCGTCACCACCGACCCCGAGCCCTGGCCCAGCTTCATGGCGTACGTGAGCAAGGAACTGGGCGAGGACGTGGACTGGGTATCCACGGACAGCTACGGCGTACTGAATTTCTTCCAGCTTTACGCGGTCTGACGCTTTCCGCGCGGACCTCGGCGTAACTTTTTTCGGGGGCGCACATGAAGGAACAAAACCGGCTTTTAACCATCCGGTGGGTCTCCGCCGCCACGACGGCCGTCCTGTACGTCGTGTTGTATTTCTGCACGAATTTTCATTATAGCCTGAACGACGACGTGATCCTCCTGCGCTCCTTCGCGGGCTGCGTGGGCGGCGTTTACGAGCGTTTCAACGTGTTCACCCATCCGTTGCTGGCCTGGCCGCTCCACAGCCTCAGCGTCCTGTTCCCCTCGGTGGCCTGGTTTTCCGTGCTGCAACTCGCGCTGCTGGCCGGGGCCGCTTACGCGGCACTCTCCGCCGTGCAACGGGCGGCCCTGCGCATGGGCTGGTCCCTGCCGGTCGGCTGGTTGCTGGCGGCGCTCAACCTGCTCTGCTTCAGCATGGTGTTCCTTACCAGCATCACCTTCACCACAACCGCGGCGCTGCTGGGCGCGGCGGCGGTGTGGCAGCTGCTGGCGCTAAACCTGCAACGGCCCGCCCGGCGGGTGATCGCCGGGGCGCTGGGTTCCTTCGGATGGCTGGTGTTGGGCTACCTGCTGCGGGAGGTTTCGGCGGTGACCAACCTGAGCTTCTGGGTGGGCGCGCTGCTGTGCCGCGGGCTGCTGAACGCGGATACGGCCACCGAACGCCGGGCGCGGTGGAAGCCTCTGCTGCTGTCGCTGGGGGCCGCCCTGCTGACGCTGGCGCTACTAGCGGGCGTACGCGCGGCGGATATGCGCCTGTCCGGGCAGAGCGCCTACGCGGACTGGTTTAACGCGAGCGTGGCCGGGATCGACTACGGAGGCGTGCGCAACGCGGACGCGGCCGTGCTGCAAAGCGTCGGCTGGACGCAGAGCGAGCGGGAGCTGGTGCTCAACTGGTACTTTCTGGACGGCAACATCTCCGCGCAGGCGTTCGAGGCGTTCACGCCGTTTGCCAACGCCCCGAATCTTACGGCGGCCGCGCAGTCCTTTCGGATTTTACTGGCGAAAAGCCGCAACGTCCTTTACTTCCTCGTTCTGCTCGGCGCGGGCGGGTTCGGGGCCCTGCTGTGCGCCGCGCTGGACCGGCGCCGCAGACTATGGGCTTTTCTGGCTCCCGTCGGCACGGGGCTGGCCGTATGTCTGGAACTGGGCTATCTGGCCCTGTACGGCCGCCTGCCCATGCGCGCAGCCGCCGCGGTGCTGCTGCCGGGGTGCGCGCTGATGCTGTGGCTCTGCCTGGAAGGCGCGTCCCGGCTACGCGGAACGGGCGGGCCCCGGCGCGCGGCGCTGATCGTATTGACCGTTCTTTTCGGTTTTCTCGCCTGCAAATGCGTCCTTTTCTCCTGGAGCACGGTTTACAACCCGGTTTCCCAACGCGGTGAAGCGGAAACGAACCCGTACGGAAATCTGGAAACGTACGCCCTCGCCCACCCGGAAGAACTGCTGATCGCGGAAAACGCCTTCGGCATGGACTGGCGGCTGTTCCCGGATTGGCGCGTCGGCAAGGCGGACAACGTTTTATACAACTGGGGCGGCTGGAACAACCACTCCGAAGGATATAACGCGGTGTTCGCCCGTTACGGGCTGGACGCCGGAGTTTTTTCCGCGGAGGACTGGATCGGCGGCCCGGTGCGGCTCGTCACCCCGGGAGACAAACCCTTCGGGCCTCTCGTCGCCTTCCTGCGGGAGCGGGCGGGCGGCGGCTTCGAAGTTGAAAAAGAATACGCGGGCGACGGCTTCGCCGTCTACCGGTTCAGCCGCTGACCGCGTGGCGCGGGGCGCGTGCCGGGAAGCCGCGGGGGGGAGGAGCCGTTCCTAGCGTTCCTCCCGGCCGGACGCGTTCCGGTACTGCGTGGGGTTTACGCCCGTGTATTGCTTAAAAACCTTGCTGAAATGAAAGGGGTCGGGGTACCCCACCCGCGCGCCGGTCTCCTGGATCGTCAGCTTCGTATCCAATAAAAGCTGCTTGGCGCGGCGGATCCGGTAGTCGATCAGGTATTTTTGCGGCGTCTCCCCCGTTTGATTGCGGAAAATCCGCGACAGGTATGAGCCGGAGAAGCCGTAACGGCTTGCCAGCGCGGAAAAATCGACGGCCTGCGCGTAGTTCTCCCGGAGGTAGCACTCCACCGTTTCCACGATGTCCTCCTGCCTGTGCGGGACGTCGGCGGCTACGGCCCCCCTCTCGCAGCAAAGCTGGGTATACAGCCGTTCCAGCGTCTTTTGCAATTCGTCGAAGTTGACGGGTTTCAGCAGATAATCGAACGCCTGGTTCTGCATTGCTTCGCGCACGAACGGAAAATCGTCGTAGCCGCTGATGATCACCTTTTTAACCTGCGGCATGCGGCTGGTCAGGGCCCCGAACAGCGCGAGCCCGTCCATCACCGGCATTTTGATATCGGAAAAGACGACGTGCGGCAGCAGCTCCGTCGCCATTTCAAGCGCCTGCGCGCCGTCCCACGCGATGCCCGCGACGCGGAACGACGGGTGCGCCTTTTCGATGTTCGCGGCGATGTTTCTGGCGATCAGCCGCTCGTCCTCCGCGACGATCACGCGAAACGATTCATTCATTATACAGCCCTCCGATGGTTACGCACGCGCCGCCCCCGGCGTTGTTGCCCACGACGAAAACTACGTTTTTGGCGTTCAGCATTTTTATGCGCATAAAGACGTTGAGAAGGCCCATGCCGCCGATGGAAAGCGACGGCAGGAGCCCTGTTTCGTCGATGACGCGGATGCTTTCGTTGATCTCGCGCAGCGTGTTCGCCTCGAAACCGGGGCCGTTGTCGCTCACGGTGATCTCGTACCGGTCGGCGGAGTGCTTGCCGGTGATGCGGATATGCCAGGGCGGCCGGTTCTGGGTGGCGAATTTCACGGCGTTCTCCACCAGCAGTTGCAGGCAAAGCTTCGGCACGCGGACGTCCGACAGGGAATCGGGAATGTCCGTATCGCAGAAAAGGTCGCCCTGATAGCGCACGATCATGCAGTTCATAAAATCGTCGGTGCACTTCAACTCCTCGCTCAGCGGAACGAACATCCCCGTGTCGGAGGAAATGTAGCGCAGGATGCGCGCCGTGGACTGGCACATTTCGACGATCTCGCTTTCCATGCCTTCCTCCGCCATGGACTGGATCGCGGAAAGGTTGTTATAAAGGAAGTGCGGGTTCATCTGCGATTGCAGGGCCAGGATACGGGACTGGGTTTCCTGCTGCTGCAACAGCAGCTGCTTCTGCGCGCTCGCCTCCACCTTTTCCTGCATGTGCAGAAAGCCGTCGTGCAGCGCTGCGATCTCGATGACGTTCGTCATGGGCCTGCGCGGGTCCACGCGCTTGCCCAGATCGTACTGCCGCACCTCCCGAAACAGTTCCGATATGGGGCGGGTGATCTTCTTAGCCGCGAAGAACCCCAGCACGAGCGCGAACGACAGGGTGAACAGTACGGGCAGCGCGGTGCCCCTCAGGTACCGCGCCACGGGAAGAAACACATCCGAACGCCGGATCAGCAACAGGGTGAGGAATCCCGATTGCGAGGAGCGCAGGCAAAGGCCGTAGGCGTCCCCGCCCGCGCCGTCCCCGTTGCGCAGTTCCCGGAAGTCCCCGGGGTAGCCGTTTTGCTTCAGGCCTTCCAGTTCCGTGGCCCACGGGGTTTCAAGCGGCGTCATGGGAACGCCGTCCTGATCCAGCACGACGATCGACTCCCCGTACAGGCTTTCGTAGTTCACGGCGGAAGCCAGAACCTTCCGCATGCTCTTCTGGATCTCCACGTATCCCTGCGGGTTGCTGAACACGTCGTAATACTGCCGCACGAAGGAGATAAACCGCTTTCCGTCCGGATCGCTGTAATACCTGGACAGGTGGGTGTCTTCCCCCGTGTAGTAAACAATCCTGGCGTTTCCCCCGGCCCGCAGCGCCGGGTACCACGGCATATCCTCCACCCTGTCCTCCCGGCTTTCGTTGCAAAGCCCGGAGGCGACCACGCCTTCGTCCAGCGCGTAAAGGTTGATCTGGTCCACCGGGCGGTTGGGGCCCAGTATGCTGGTGAGCAGTTCGCCCAGCATCTTGGCGTTTTCAAAGGTGGAAAGCGTGTCTTTAGCCTGCTTGCCGCTCAAATACCTGTAAAACGTATCTTTCACGAGGTTGGAATAGGACACGTTCATGGAAACCATGTTCATCTGCTGCAGTTCCCCGTCGACGGCGGAAGACACGTTCTGCGCGTTCTGCCGGAGCGCGGCGAACGTCTGCTTCGTAACCCCCTGCGTTTCGGAGAACACGAAATAAAGCGTATACGCGATAAAGGAAATCAGGATCACCAGCGAATATGTTGTAAACAGTGTGGCGCGGATCGTATGTCGCTTCATCTTTTCCACTCCGGTTCAGATTATACAAAAAACACGTCGCATTTTTCCATTCAAAGCGAAACGATTCGCCTGTATACTGAACGACACAGAGGGGCTGCGCCCTTATTGTATGCTACGGAAACCACCCTGTCAACAAACGAAGGAGGACGTCAAATGAAATTGGCTCGGAAAATGATCGGCATCGCCCTGGCGCTCTCGCTGTGCGCGGCCGCCGTCGGCGCGCTGGCGGAAACCACCGTCACCTACATGGCCAGCAACGACTGGGTCATGGACGCCGAAATGCAGCTCGGCGAAAAGTTCTTTGAGGAAACCGGCATCAAGATCGACTATCAGATCGTTCCCTCCGACCAGTACACCAACCTGCTGATGACGAAGCTCAACGCCGGCGAGTGCACCGATATCTTCGGCTCGCAGGGCGGACAGTTCGACGTCGTAACCCAGCTGAACGTGGAGAAGAACGCGCTGGATCTGTCCGGCGAAGCATGGGCCTCCACGGTTGACCCGCTGGCCGCCGCCGAGCTCAGCGTGGGCGGCAAGCTGTACGGCCAGCCCATCCAGGACGTATCCTCCGTATGGGCGATCGCCTACAACAAACAGATCTTCAGTAAGCTCGGCCTCAGCGTGCCCACGACCTACGATGAGTTCAAGGCCGTCTGCCAGGCGATCAAGGATTCCGGCGTCACCCCGATCTACGAGTGCGTTTCGGACGGCTGGCACCACGTGCTGTGGTTCCCCGAAATGGGCGTCGCGCTGGAAAACAAGGAACCGGGCCTCGCGGAAAAGCTGAACAAGAACGAAACCACGTTCGCGCAGAGCGCCGCCGCCGTAACGCTGCTTACCCAGGTTAAGGAACTGGCCGACCTCGGTTACTGGGGCGACAACTACATGGCCAACGCCTATGCGGACGGCCCCAAGAACATCGCCTCCGGCGAATACGCCATGATGGTCGCCAACCAGGGTTTCGCCACGGAAGTGAACGCCGCCTATCCGGATTTCCCCGTGTCTGATATCGGTTTCTTCGTGATTCCGCTGCTGGATAACCAGACGCTGAACATGAACCCCGTCGGCCCCTCCCGCTTCGTGTACTCCGGCTCCCCCAACGCGGACGCCGCCAAGCAGTATCTGGCCTACATCGCCAAGCCGGAAAACCTGCAGTACATGATCGACAACGTGCCGAAGTACAACACCCTGCCCTTCAGCGGCGTAAAGGACAAGTATTCCGACGAAATCAAATCCTTCTACGCGGCCTACCCGAACCACGGCACGGTGTACCAGACGCTCGTGAAATACGTCAACCCCCAGTGGATGGAGATCGGCAAGGAAATGACGGCCATGCTGCAGGGCGACGAAACCGCCGAGCAGGTGCTGGCCAACATCGACCGGAACCGCGCCGACCAGGCCAAGGCAGCCGGCGACGAGTACTGGAAATAACGCATCCGCGGCCAAAGCGTGCGGAAGGCCCTCCCGGCGAACGTCCCGGCGCCCGTAAACGGGCGCCGGGCGGAACCTTCCGGACGGCCCGACCGTTGCCGGGGCCAAGCGCCGCTTGCGGAAACGGGCACCGGCGCGGCGATCGGCCGCTTGCCGGGAATCAACGAGGCGGGCCGGAAGTCCGCCTCGTTTGATACTTACGGAGGTTTGCATGAATCAGCGTAAAATCTATCCGACCTATTTCGCGGCCGGCGCGCTGCTGCTGTACGTCGTGCTCTACGTGGCGCCGGGCGTCATCGGCATCGGCTACTCCTTTACGGACTGGTCCGTGTATTCCCGGGAACTGCATTTCGTAGGCTTCGAGAATTTCGCAACGGTCTTTTCCTCCGGCTACAATTATACGCAATATATCGGGAACACGCTGGTGTTCACCGTCGTCACGACGCTGGCCAAAAACGTGCTGGGCCTGCTGCTGGCGCTGGCGCTGACCAAACGCCTGAGACTGTTGAATTTTCACCGTGCGGTCATGTACATGCCGGCCGTCCTGTCCGCACTGATCGTCGGGATGATTTTCCGTTCCGTGCTTAACCCCAAGGTCGGTTTGCTCAACGTGACCCTCCGGTCCATAGGGCTGGGCAGCCTCGCCTCGCAATGGCTGACCGATTCCAAGATCGCCTTCCGCTCCGTCATGGCCGTGGACGTGTGGAAAGGCATGGGCTATATCATGACGATCTTCATCGCGGGCATCATGTCCATATCGCCCGTCTATTTCGAGGCGGCGGACATCGACGGCGCGAACGCCCGGCAGCGTTTCCGCTATATCACGCTGCCCATGCTGATGCCGACCGTCGCCGTAACGACGGTGCTCAACGTCCTCTACGGCCTCAAGGTGTTCGATATGGTCTACGCGCTGACCAACGGCGGGCCCGGCTACGCGACCGAGGTGCTCTACACGGGCGTGTACAAGGAGTTCAGCCTCGGGCGCTACGCCATCGGCACCGCGCTTTCCTCCATTATGTTCGTGTTCATGCTCGTTATCGGCTACTTCATGCTGAAACTTTTAACGCGAAACGAGGAGGCCCTGGCATGAAGGCAAAGAAACGTATGCGCATTCTGGGCGTCAACCTCGTCGCGTGGGCGGTGTCGCTACTGATTCTGGCGCCGCTGCTGCTGATCCTGCTCAACTCCGTAAAAACCAGCCAGGCCGCGTCCGACATGTCCCTCGCGCTGCCGCTGGACGGCCTGCACTTTGAAAATTACGGCCACGTGATCGAAAGAGGCAAGCTGGGAATCACCTTTCTCAACAGCCTGCTGTACTCCGGCGGAAGCGTGCTGCTGTGCGTGATGCTCAGCGCCGCCAGCGCCTACGTGTTTTCCCGCAACCGCTGCCGGCTGCACCGCGCGCTGTACCTGTTCGTCGTTCTCGGCATCACCATGCCGGTCAACTTCGTATCGCTGATGAAGGTCATGCAGTTCACGCTTCTGCAAAACACGCGCCTGGGGATCATCCTGCTGTACACCGCCATCCAGCTTCCCTTCAACGTATTCCTGATCTACAGTTTCGTGGGCAAAATCCCGCGCGATATCGACGAGGCCGCCGTCATCGACGGCTGTTCCCCCGTGCGCCTGTTTCTTTCCGTGGTCTTCCCCCTGCTAAAGCCCGTGCTCGTAACCGTGATGGTGCTGACGTTCCTGAACACGTGGAACGAGTTCGTGCTGCCGCTCTACTTTCTGGGCACCTCCAAAATGTGGCCGATGACGCTGGCCGTATACAATTTCTTCGGGATGTTCGCCACGGACTGGAACCTGGTCTCCGCCGACATCGTGCTGACCTCCCTTCCCGTGGTGATCGTGTATCTGCTGGGGCAGCGGTACATCGTATCCGGTATGACGGCGGGCGCCGTAAAGAGTTGAAGCGCGCCCCGCGGGGCGGCGGCAGGGAGGCGTCTTCCATGTGGAAGATATCGCGGACGGAGCTTTCGTATACCGCGTTTGAGGACGGCACGGACAGGCTGCGGGTGGAAGCGGTGCGCGAAGGCTGCTTCCGCGTCACGCAGACGAGAAACAGGGATTTCCTGCTGCAAAACGAGCCGGTCGTCGTGCGGCCGCAGGCGGAAGCGACGGCCCGCGTTACGGAAACGGATGCGGAATACGTCGTTTCGGCTTCCCGCATGACCGCAAAACTGTCGAAAGCCTCCGGTTCTCTTTCGTTCTGGAACGCGGATGGCGCGCGCATCGCGGGCGAACGCGAAGGGGACGGGCGCGCGCTGCGGGAAAAGGACATCGTGAACTACCGCTACGCCGAGGGCGCGGCGCGCACGCAGCGTTCCGGTGTGGACGGCGCCCGCGTAACGGCGGAAGGCGAACCATATATCGACCGGAAGGGTTTTTCGTACCGCCTCGCCATTCAATTCAGCCTGGACGAGGCGATCTACGGCCTGGGCCAGCACGAGGAGCGCGTGCTGGATCATAAGCGGGGCCGCCAGTACCTGTACCAGCATAACCTGAAAATCAGCTGCCCCGTGCTGGTTTCTTCACGGGGCTGGGGAACGCTGCTGAACACCGGCTCGTTCGCCGTCTACGAGGGTTGCGGAACTTACGGCGTTTTCACCGTGGACGCGGCGGACGAGCTGGATTATTTTCTGTTCGACGGCGGCAGCCTGGACGGCTGCGTGGCGGTGCTCCGTGACCTGACCGGGGACGCGCCCCTTCCCCCGAAGTGGGCCTTCGGATACCTGCAAAGCAAAGAGCGGTACGCCACGCAACAGGAACTGCTGGACGTGGCGGCGGAGTACCGCCGGCGGAATATCCCGCTGGACGCGGTGGTGCAGGACTGGTGCTCGTGGCCGGAAGGGCTGTGGGGGCAGAAAAGCGCGGACCCGGAACGGTATCCGGACCTGAAAGCCTGCGCCGACGAGCTGCACGCGATGAACTGCCGCCTGATGTGGTCCATATGGCCGAACATGACCGGCGACGGCCCCGACCGGCTGGCGTTTCAGAAGCGGAACCTCCTGCTGGGCAACCTTTCCACCTACGACGCGTTTTCCGGGCAGGCAAGGGCGTTATATTGGGAACAGATGAACGAGGGGCTGTTCCGCAAGGGCGTGGACGCCTGGTGGTGCGACTGCACCGAGCCCTTCGAGGCCGACTGGAAGGGCGAACGGGAACCGGCGCCCGAAGAACGGATGCGCCTGAACGTATCGGAGTTCGAGCGCTACGTGGACCCCGCGCGCGTCAACGTCTATTCGCTGTATCACTCGCAGGGCGTTTACGAAGGCCAGCGGAAGGCCGACGAGGGCAAGCGCGTGCTGGTGCTGACCCGGTCCGGCTTTCCCGGGCAGCAGCGCTACGGCACGTTCGTCTGGAACGGGGATACGTCGGCCACGTGGAAGCAGCTTGCGGATTGGATTCCCAACGCGCTGAACCTGTGCGTCACCGGCATCCCGTACTGGACGCAGGACGTGGGCGCGTTCTTCGTGAAAAAGTGGGCGCAGTGGTTCGGCCGGGGCGAATACGAGAACGGCGCGCAGGACGAGGCGTACCGGGAGCTGTACCTGCGCTGGTTCCAGGCGAGCGCGTTTTTGCCCATGCTGCGGGCGCACGGCACGGATACGCCCCGGGAAGTATGGCGCTTCGGCGCGCCCGGGGAGCCGTACTACGACGCGCTCGTGCGGATGATCGAACTTCGGATGCGCCTGGTGCCGTACCTGTATTCCCTCGCGGCCGACGTGACCTTCCGCCGCGGAACAATGCTGCGGATGCTTGCCTTCGATTTTCCGCAGGATCAAACGGCGCTGGAAATGATGGACGAGTTTCTACTGGGCCACGCACTGCTGGTCTGCCCCGTGCTGGAGAAGGGGGCGCGTTCCCGGAAAGTTTATCTTCCCGAGGGCGCGGACTGGTACGATTTCCATACGGGCGCGTGCCTGCGCGGGGGCCGGTGGATCGAGGCCGCCGCGCCGCTTTCGGACATACCGCTCTTCGTCCGTGCCGGAAGCATCCTGCCGCTGGGTCCGGTGAAACAGTACGTGTCTCAGGAAAGCGACCGGCCGCTCGTGCTGCGCGTATATCCCGGCGCGGACGGAGATTTTACCCTGTACGACGACGCGGGGGACGGCTACGGGTACGAACGGGGAGAATACGGGCTGCTCCGCCTGCACTGGGACGACCGGGAACGGCGGCTGACGCAGCGTACGGAAGGCGACGCGCGGTTCCTCCCCGCCGAACGGACAGTGGAAACGATTGCCGAAACGCGCTGATGCGCCGCCCGGAAGGTGTGAACCGCCCGATACGGAAAACCGCCCCTCCCGTTTCCGGGGGAGGCGGTTTCCGTGTTTTGCCGGCGAGGAGGCGCGCCGGCGGAGATCATTTCACGACGCCCTTTTTCAGGATCACGTTGGCGTACAGCGCTTTTTCCCCGGTGGCGACGCAGGCGTAGCACCGGCGCCCTTTCTCGTAGAACGCGGGCTTCTCCACGGCTTCTTCGCGCAGGCCGTCCGGCTCATACTCGAAGCCGATTTTACGGTACTCCGCCCAGATTTCCGGCTTGTACGGGTCGCCGGGCAACACGGCCATCAGGGTGGTCGGATGCTCCACGTAGGGGTCCAGCGGGAAGAAGCGAAGGATCATATCCATAATGTCGCAGATGCCGTGCCCGTCCATGCGCACGCAGCGTTCCGGGCAGCCGAATTTCGGGTAGTTGCCGTCGCAAAGCAGCAGCTCGTCGCCGTGCCCCATTTCCAGCATGATCTTCATCAGTTCGGGCGGCATCTGCGCGGGGATGTTTTTCAGCATCGCTTTCTACCTCACTTCGTGATGGTTCCGTCCTCATCCCACAGGTCGTGCCAGTCCTTCGCGCCCGGCCACAGGAACACCTGCCCCTTGATGAGGCGGCAGTTGCATTCCACGGTTTTCAGGGCGGCCATCTCGGCGTCGGTCAGCGGGTCTTCGGTCGTGCACTTCAGGTTGGATACATATTCGTTCTCGTAGATGGAGAAGGGAATCGGTATCTGCCCGCGCTGCACGGCCCATTTCAGGCAGATCACCGCGGGATGCAGGTGATGCGCTTTGGCAATCTCCACGACCGTCGGCACCGCGATGTCCGCCACGTCGTCCGGGGTCATATCCCGGTCCGGGCGCGTCGGGCTGCCGATGGGGCAGAAGCCGATGGGCTGGATACCGCGCGCGACCACGTAGTCGTACAGGTCCCCCTGCTGGAAGCAGGGGTGCAGCTCCATCTCGATCAGGGAGGGCTTGATGCGGCACAGCGGCAGCACGGCCTCCAGCTTGGGGATGGTCATGCTGCTCATGCCGATGTGGCGCACCAGCCCCATATCGTGCAGGCGCTCCAGTTGCCGCCACGTAGCCATGAACTCGTCCACCGAGAAGGGGCGGCTGTCGGGGTTGCGGCTGTCGCCGTCGCACCCCGGCGCATGGTAGTTAGGATACGGCCAGTGCATGAAGAAAGCGTCCACGTAATCCAGTTGCAGATCGCGCAGCGTCTTGGCGCAGGACAGCAGCACGTCGCCCTTCCCGTGCATATCGTTCCATACCTTGGAGGTGATGAACAGCTCTTCGCGCTTCACGGCGCCTTCCCGGAACGCCTGCGCGAACACGTTGCCGATCAGGTCCTCGTTGCCGTACACCGCGGCGCAGTCGAACAGCCGGTAACCGCAACTGATGGCTCCGCCCACGGCCCCGGAGACCTGCCCCGGCGTAAAACGGTCGCTGCCGAAGGTGCCCATGCCGATACAGGGGATTTCTTCGCCGGTATACAGCTTTCGCTTGGGCACCAGCTTGGGGTTGATGAATTCCGCCATGTGATGACCTTCCTTCTTTCCCAGGTTAATGTTTTATCGTATCCGTCGAACGTCCACTTCCGGAAGCAGCCGGGCCAGGTCCTCTTCCTCGTAGCTCCCGGTGCCCATGGTAAGCGCGTTTGCCGCCGATACCGCCACCGCGAGCCGAAGCCGCTCCGCCGCGGGCAGCCCCCGCACGGCGCCCACCGCGAACCCGGCCACCATGCTGTCCCCGCAGCCAACGGTGTTCTTCGGCGTGATCGACGGAGGTTTGCCCGTATAAACGCCCTCGTCGCAGACCATCAAAGCGCCCTCGGCCCCCAGCGACACCACCACCGTGGGGATTCCGCCGCGCTGCAGTTCCAGCGCGCTGTCCGTCAGCGCGTCCGGGCCGTCCGGCTCGAAGCCCAGAAGCTGGCCAAGTTCCTCGGCGTTGGGCTTCACGAAGGACGGGCGGGCCTTCACCGCTCGCCGCAGCGTTTCCCCGGCGGTATCCAGCAGCACGGGTTTCCCCGCGTCGCGGCAAAGGCCGATCAACGTTGCGTAGCAATCCTCGGGAACCCCTTTGGGCATGCTGCCTGAGATGGTCACCGCGTCCGCGCCGGGCAGCTCGCGCCGGAAATCCGCCAAAAACCGGTCTACTTCCTCCCGCGTCACGGGCGCGCCGGGTTCCAGGTACTCCGTGCTCAGGTTTCGCCCCATGTCCCAACCGTTGATGCAGCTTCGCGTTTCCGAGGCGACGTGCGTAAACGCCTTGCGGATCCGGGCTTCCGTGATAAGGGATTCGAAATACTGCCCGATATGGCCGCCCGTAAACCCCATGGCTGTGACCGGCTCCCCCAGCTGCGCCGCGACGCGGGACACGTTGAGCCCCTTTCCGCCCGCGGTGTTCCGGACTTCTCTTACGCGCATCACGGCGTAGGGTTTCAGGGCATCCAGCATGTAGAGCTTGTCGATGGAGGTGTTGAGCGTAACGGTCAGTATCATCCGTATTTCCTCATTCGTTGACCAGCATGATCTTCCCGTGCACCTGCGCCGGGTCGCGGTACAGGGCGAAGGCCTCGGCTACCCGGCTCATGGGGAAGGTGCGGAAAATGAACGCGGGGTCGAACTTCAATTCGCCGGTTGCGAAGTAATGCGCCGTCAGTTCCCATTCGCGGCCCGGGAACGGCGCGGAGTAGCTCATCCAACTGCCGGTCAGCCGGAACTCCTTGCGGTTCATGTTTTCCCACTGGCGCGGTGTAAACGTAAGGTCGTCGTGCGGCGTGCCGATGAAGCACACACGCGCCTTGTTCGCCGCAAGCTCGAAGGCCATCCGCATGGTCGTGGGGTTGCCCGCGGTTTCGAAAACGTGGTCGAACCCCGCGCCGCCGGTCAGCTCCACGGCCTTTTGTATAAAGTCCGGCCGGAGGGTGTTCACCGTTTCGTCCGCGCCCATGCGGCGGGCCAGCGCAAGGCGGCCTTCGTCGATATCGAACACCACCAGTTTTTTCGCGCCGAAGATTTTCGCCCACTGCGTGGTGAAAATGCCGATGGTTCCGCACCCCAGCACCGCAACCGTGCCGCCGCCCCGGTAATCCCCCTGCAGCACGCCGTGGATCGCCACGGTGGAGGGTTCGAACATCGCGGCCTGCTCGTAGGGAATGGAAGGGTCATACTTCACGGCGTTTTGCACCGGCAGCACTACGTACTCAGCGAAGCTTCCCTGCTCCCGGCTGCCGATGAAGCTGTAATGCTTGCACAGCGCGAAGTTGCCGCGCTGGCAATCGTCGCATTTCATGCAGGGCAGCAGCGGGGCGCCGCTTACGGTGTCGCCGGGCTTCAAGCTATCCACGCCTTCGCCCACTTCCACCACGTCGCCGCTGAATTCGTGCCCCAGCACCACGGGGTAAAAATGCGCGCCGTTGTGGAGCACGCGCGGCACGTCGCTGCCGCAGATGCCCGTGGCCTTAATGTGAACCTTCACCGTTCCGGGTTTTACGACGGGCGTTTCCCAATCGTCGTAGCGGATATCCCCGTTTCCGTACAACACGGCCGCTTTCATTTACGAACGCTTCCTTTCGGTATCAGTCATCATCGGCGCGAGCCGGTCGTACAGTTCCCTGTACGCGGCGTATCGCCGGTCGTAGACCGCCTTGTTCTCATCGTCGGGGAGGTGGACGCGCTTCACGGTCACGGCGCGCGCGCAGGCTTCCCGGAAGCCCGGCATGGCGCCGGTTCCCACGCCGGCCAGGATCGCCGCGCCCAGCGTAGTGGCGGTGTCGCTGGCGGGTACTTCCACGACGTGCCCGGTAACGTCCGCCTTGATCTGCGTCCAGACGAGGCTGTTGGCGCTTCCGCCCATCGCGCGCAGCGCCCCGGCGGCCGCGCCCGCGTCCTCCGCCGTCTCCAGGTTGTGCCGCAGGGCGAACGCAACGCCTTCCATCACCGCGCGGATCAGGTGCGCCCGGCTCTTGGCGTAATCCAGCCCGAAGAACACGCCGCTCGCGTTGGGGTTCCACAGCGGGCTGCGTTCGCCCGCCATATAGGGCAGGAAAAGCACGCCGTCGCTGCCGGGCGGCACGCCCCGCGCCAGGTCGCTCATCTGCGAAAAGCTCAAGTCCGGGCACACCGTCTCCCGCAGCCATTTCAGCGCGCCCCCGCCGCCCGTGGTGCCGCCCTGCAGCAGCCAACGGCCGGGAACGACGTGGAAACCGAGGATCAGCCGAGGATCGGCGGCGTACCGGTCGATGCACAGGCTCATGCCGCCCGCCTGCCCGCCCTGTTCCTGCGTCTGGCCCGGCTCCGTTACGCCCGCGCCCAGCGTGCCGCAGGCGGCGTCCAGCCCACCCGCGACCACGGGCGTTCCCTCCGCAAGCCCCGTCAACGCGGCGGCCTCGCGGGTAACGCGGCCCACGACCTCGTGGCAGGGGTGCAGTTCCGGCAGCAGTTCCGGGCGGATGCCCAGCCGCTTCGCTACGCCGTAGTCCCATTCCCCCCTGCGCATGTTGAAGCAGCTTAGCCCGTAGCCCTGGGAAAGGTCCTGCGTCACGGCGCCGGTCAGCCGGTATACGATAAAGCTGTTGCTTTGCAGGATGTGCGCCGTTTGGGCGTATACCTCCGGAAGGCGGTTGCGGTACCAGAGGATTTTCGGCAGCGTGTAGCTGGGCTGCAGCGGGTTGCCGCACAGTGCGAACAGTTCTTCTTCGGGCACGGCCCGCCGGATTTCGTCGCATTCCTCGCGCGCCCGCGTGTCCGTCCAGATGGGCGTATTCGTGAGCGTTTCGCCGTTCGCGTCCACGGCCACGGCGGACCAGCTTTGCCCGTCCACCCCGACGCCCGCAATGTCCCCCGGCCGCACGCCGCTTTGCTCAAGCAGGCCGCGTACCGTGCCGCAAACCCCGTTCCACCAGTCTTCCGGGCGCTGCTCCGCCCAACCGGCGCGCGGATAGCACACGGGGTATTCGCCAACCCCCTGCGCCACCGCCGCGCCGTTCAGGTCGAACAGCGCGGCCTTGCAGGCGGAAGTGCCTACGTCGACGCCCAATACGTACGCGCCCATGTCAGCCCTTTCCTTCGGAACCGCACAGGCGGATCAGTTCCAGCACGCGGGCCTTCACGGCCTCGCGCCCCGCGGACAGGTACTTTTTCGGGTCGAAAACGTCCGGGTTCGCCGCGAGCACGCCCTTCACGCCGTCGGAGAAAGCGATACGGAGTTCCGTGGCGTAGTTGACCTTGCAGATGCCGCGTTCGATGCAGGCGCGTACCTGCCCGTGCGGCACCCCGCTGGTGCCGTGCAGCACCAGCGGCACAGACACGGTTTCGCGGATCTTCTTCAGCAGGTCGATATCCAGTTTGGGCACGCCTTTATAAACGCCGTGCGCCGTGCCGATGGCCACGGCGAAGCTGGCGACGCCCGTTTCGCGCACGAATTCCGCGGCCTGCGCGGGGTCGGTGTACTGCGGTTTCGCGTCGTGGTCGTCCTCTTTGCCGCCGACGGTGCCCAGTTCCGCTTCCACGGGCAGCGCGCCCGCCATCTCCACAACGCTCTTCGTAAGCGTAACGTTACCGGAAAAAGGCAGCAGCGAACCGTCGATCATCAGCGACGTATACCCGGCCTGCGCGCAGGCCCGCGCGAGCTCCAGGCTGCTTCCGTGGTCCAGGTGCAGCGCCACCGGCACTTTCACATCCCGCGCCAGCCTTTCCACGATCCCCGCGAAAACCGCCGGAGGCGCGTATTTCAGCGTTCCCGACGTGGTTTGCACGATCACGGGAGCGCCGGCCTCCGCCGCCGCGGAAACAACGGCCTGCGCCATCTCCATGTTTTCGACGTTGAAGGCGCCCACGGCGTACCCGCCTTTTTGAGCCGCCCGCAAGAGTTCTCCGGAAGATACCAAAGGCATATCGAATCCCCCTACAATAGCGAAACGTTTCCGTTTCCAGTAGTATATACGCAATCACCCCGCGTGTCAAGCGGGAACCGGGGTAAAAACGGACGATATCCTAAACGATTCGCGGTGTTTGTTGTATCCTCCCCCGCTTTTTGATATAATACGGACAAACGGGATTACCGTGCGGCGGGAGGGAATCCGAATGGCGGCCACCATGAAGGACATCGCGAAAATCACGGGTCTGGGGCTTGCGACGATTTCCAAATATCTCAACGGCGGCAACGTGAGGCCGAAGAACAAGAAACTCATCGAGGACGCCGTGCGGGACCTTCATTTCGTGCCCAACGAGTTCGCCCGCAGCCTGAAAACCAGCCTGAGCCGCACGGTAGGCGTGGTAATCCCCGAGCTCGGCAACCAGTTCATCACCTCCATCATCACCACGATGGAAGATATCCTGCGCAAGCACGATTACGCGGTCATCGTATGCGACTGCCGCACGGACCCCCGCCGGGAGAAGGAGGCCGTCTCGTTCCTGATGCACAAGCGCGTGGACGGCCTGATCAACATGCCTACGGACACAACGGGCGAGCACCTGAAACCCGCGATGGACGCGGGCATCCCCGTCGTGCTGGTGGACAGGATGCTGAAAGCTTTCAGCGGCAAGGTCAGCGCCGTCGTCGTGGACAACGTGGACGCGGCGGAAAAGGCCACGCGCCATCTGCTGGAAGCCGGTCACGAGGAGATCGGCCTGATTCTGGGCAACGAGGGGATCTTCACCACGCAGAAGCGCCGGGAGGGCTACCTGAACGCATACGCGGAATTCAGCATTCGTCCCCGGGAGGAGCTGATCCGCTTCAGCGATTATACACTGGAAGGCGGTTATACGCAAACCAAGGCGTTGCTGGCGCTTCCCACGCCGCCCACGGCCGTGTTCGTAACGAATTACGAAATGACGCTCGGCGCGATGATCGCGCTCAACGAAGCCTCCTGCCGGGTGCCGGACGATATCTCCGTGATCGGTTTTGACAAGCTGGATCTTTTCGGCGCGATGTTCCCCACCCTCACGCTGGTCAAACAACCGCAAAACGCCATCGGCGAGTGCGTCGCCAGGCAGCTTCTACGCCTGCTCTCGGACGGTTCTTCCCAGCCGCTGTGCCAGATCATCACCCTTTCCACGCAGCTGCACGAGGGAAGCAGTATCCGAAGGCTGAAGAAAACCTGAAAGCCGCCCGTTCCCACACCGCCGCGTATACGGCGTTCGGATGTAAAAGCGACGAAGGGCCGCCCTCCTTGCGGAGGGCGGCCCCGACCGTTTCCCGGGTACCGTACGTCAGTCGTACAGGTTGGGGGCGATCGCGTCGGAAGCGATGTTCTCGGCGGTGTAGAACGCGCAGCCGGTGTCGGTGTCCTGCACGGCTTCGCCGGAAGCGGCGGCCAGCAGCAGGTCGATCAGCTTTTCGCCGATGCCGACGGGGCTCTGCGTTACGGCGCCGTACATGACGCCGGAGGTCACGGCCGCTTTGATGACGGTGCCGGAGTCGAAGCCCACGGCGATGATCTGGTCGTCGCCGGAGCCGCAGACGTTCAGCATTTCGTTGGCGGTAATCACGCCCTCGGCGGCGACCTGGTTGGAGCCGAACACGGCGATGGTGTCGGACTCGTTCAGGATCACGCCCGCTTCGGTGGCGCACAGTTCGGTGGTGGTCTGCGCGGGCACGCGGACTTCGATGACGACCTTCGCGTCGGCCTCGGCCACGGTGGCGCCCTTTGCGTCGCCCACGTACTTGTCGTTGCCGATCACGGCCACGGGCACGTTATCCGCGGCGAGCAGTTCCAGCATCTTGTCGATGAAGCCGATGCCGCGGTTGGTGATGGACTCGGAGGTGGCGTCCTGGTTGATTTCGCCGATGCGCACGGGCGCGGTGGCGGCGGCGATGCGATCCTTGATCTTGGCGTAGAGGTTCTCGGCGACCACCTGGCCGGCGGCGAAGTTATCCGTGGAGGCATTGGCCAGCACGGCGCCCGCGGGAGCGTTGGGCACGCCGGAGTCGAAGCCGATGATGGGGATGCCGGCGGCCTGCGCGGCGGCGATGTTGTCGTTGAGGGCGTTCACATCCAGCGCGGCAAGGCCGATCGCGTCGGGCTTGGCGTTGAGGGCGGACTCGAACTCGTTCACCTGTACGGCGATATCGCTCTCGGAGTCGGGTCCGACCATGTTGAACTTGACCTTCTCATAGCCGGCTTCGTCGTTGATCTTCTTCGTTTCCATCTGGCAGCCCTTCAGAACCGCCTGCCAATAGGTGGACTGGAAGCCCTTTGATACGATCTCAAAGGAGTAGGTCTTCGCCTCGTCCGCAAGCGCGAAAGAGACCGTGCCGACGAGCAGCGCCAGCACCAGGAACAGAGACAACGCCTTTTTCATGGAATAAACCCCCCTTTTTATATGTATATGACGCCTTGGCGGCGTACATATCGAGCTTATTTGCGTCTGCGCGCCATGTCGATCGTCACCGCGACGATCAGGATCGCGCCCGTGATGATCTGCTGCCAGTTGGCCTGCAGGCCCACGTTGGGCAGGCCGGTCTTGAGCAGCGAAATCAGGCATACGCCCAGGAACGTGCCGATGATGGAGCCGCTGCCGCCGGTCATCGCCGTGCCGCCGATGATGGCCCCGCCGATGGCGTCCAGTTCCAGACCCGCGCCGGTGCCCGGCGTGATGCTGGAAAAAGTGCCCGCGTAGGCGATGGCCGCCAACCCCGCGAAGAAACCGGAGAACACGTACGCCATCACGTGCCACCGGACGACGTTGACGCCGGAAAGCTTAAGCGCTTCCTTGTTGCTGCCGATCGCGATGATGTAGCGCCCCACGCGGGAGTGGTTGAGCACCAGGGACATGACGACCACCAGCACGATGATGAGGATCATGCCGACCGGGTAAACCGTATCGCCGATCTTATACTTCAGCAGGTCCCTGAACCAACTTCCCTCCTGCCCCGCCATGGGCCATACGCCCGTCATGCCGCCGGTCAGGATGGACCCCAGCCCGCGAACGATCATCATGGTGCACAGCGTGGTGATGAACGGGGGCAGGTCCAGCTTGGCGATGATGATACCGTTGAAGAAGCCGAAGAAGACGCCCATGCCCACGGTGACCAGCATGGCCACCCAGATGGGAAGGCCCATCTGCCGCATCAGATAGCTGCCGACGATGGAGTAGCAAACCAGCCCCGTGCCGATGGAAAGATCCACGCCGCCGGTGATCAGCGGGAAGGTAACGCCGATCGCCATCAGCATGATGTAGTACATATAGCTGCACATCGTAATGATGGTGGTATACTTCCGGAACGACTCGCTCATGATGCAGAAAAAGGCGAACAGAATTACCAGAACGCCGAGGATCACGAGCCTTTGCACGCCGATCGCCTGTATGATCGGCTTCTTCTTCATACCGCCCATTGCCATTGCCCCTCCGGTTTCTATGTGTGCCGCGCGGTCAGTTCCTGCGTTTGCGGCTGATAATGTCCGCCGTTACCGCGCCCAGCACGATCAGGCCGGTCAGCACATATTGATAGGAGATCGTAAAGCCCATCGCCAGAATGCCCTCCTGCATCAGCGCCACGATGATCGCGCCGATCACCGTGCCCAGGATGGACGCGGAGCCGCCCGCCATGGACGTACCGCCCATTACGCAGGCCGCGATGGCCTCGTTGTTGAAGGTGTCCCCGAGCCCGGGTTGGACGGTGGTGTACGCGCCGACGTAAAAGATGGCCGCAACGCCCGCCAGCGCGCCGGACATCACGTAGGCCAGCATCTCCCACCTACGGGTGTCCACGCCGGAAAGGCGCACCGCTTCCTTGTTGCTGCCCAGGCAGAGCATGTAGCGTCCGGCCATGGTATGGTACAGCAGGACGGAGCAGAAGATCGCCACCACGATGAGGATCGCGAACCCCACAGGAAAGCCGTCCAGCTTGACCAGGCTGCGATACCAGGACGTGGCGGGGTTGTCCGACGGCCACGTGACCGACTGGGTTTTAGTGAAAATCGACCCCACGCCCTTGGCCACCTGCATCAGCGCCAGCGAGGTGATGAACGACGGCAGGTGGCGGAAGGCCACGAAATAGCCGCCGACGCTGCCGAAAACCGCGCCCACCGCGACGCTGATGAACAGGCACAGCCATAGCGGCACGTTGAACTTGGTGAGGCAGTACCCGGAAATGAGCGCCGAGCAGAACATCACGGGCCCGATGGAGAAATCGATGCCGCCGGTCGCGATGACGAAAGTGACGCCCAGCCCCAGGAAGCCGATGAAATAGGCGTAGTTGAGCGCGCTGAGGATACGGTTGTAGTTGACGAACGTGGAGCCGTTGCGCAGAAGAGGCGTCAGCAGCGTGAACAGCCCGTACATCAGGAATATGATCAGGATCAGGACGACGCGGTTGAAACCGATGGCCTTGACGAAGCGCAGGTTCTTAAACTTCCGAAGGGATTCCTTCACGTCTTTTTTCCCCCTTACACCGCGATCTCACGTGTCGCCGCGTTCATGATCTTTTCCTGCGTGGCTTCCGACACGTCGAATTCCGCCGTTTTCTTCCCCTCGCACATCACCACGATGCGGTCGCTCATGCGGAGGATTTCCGGCATTTCGGAGGAAATCATGATGATGGATTTACCTTCCTGCACCAGCCGGTTCATCAGTTCGTATATTTCCTGCTTCGCGCCCACGTCGATACCGCGCGTCGGCTCGTCGAAAATAAGGATTTTGCTGTTGCTGATAAGCCACTTGGCAACGACCACCTTCTGCTGGTTGCCGCCGGAAAGGTCCAACACCATCTGGTCCACGCCGGGCGTCTTGGTTTTCAGGGTGTCCACCATTTTCTGGGCGACCCTGTGTTCGGCGGCGCCATCGATGATGTTGAAACGCTTGATGTAATCCGCCAGGCACGCGAGGGTGGAATTTTCCGTGATACTCTTTTTCAGCACCACGCCGTACCGCTTGCGGTCTTCCGACAGGTAGCCGATGCCCATGCGCACGGCGTCCTGCGGAGAATGGATAACGACCTTTTTCCCCTCCACGTAGATGTCGCCGCTTTCCCGGGGGTCGGCCCCGAAGAGCGCGCGCGCCGTTTCGGTGCGCCCGGCGCCCATCAGCCCGGAAAACCCGAGGATCTCGCCCTTGCGAAGCTCGAAGCTCACGTCCCGCACCATGCGGCCCGCGTTCAGGTGCTCCACGCGCAGCACCACGGGCGCGCCTGCGGGCACGCGGCTTTTGGTTTTCGGCTCCTCGTAAATCACGCGACCCACCATCATGTGGACGATGTCGTCCTTGGTGCATTCGTCGGTAATCAGCGTTCCCACCGTCTGCCCGTCCCGCATCACGGTTACGCGGTCCGTGATTTTCTTGATTTCGTCCATACGGTGGGAGATATACACGATCCCGTACTCTTTCCGGCGCAGGTCGCGGATAATGCGGAAAAGCTGGTCGATCTCCGCGTCCGTCAGGGCCGCGCTGGGTTCGTCGAAAATAATGATCTTGGCCTCGTGGGAGATCGCCTTGGCGATTTCGCACATCTGCTGCTTGCCCACGGTGAGCCTGCTCATGGTCTCGCGCGGGTCGATGTCGATGTTCAGCTGCCCAAACAGTTTGCGCGCCTCCTCGTTCATGCGCGCGTCGTCGATCAGAAGGCCTTTCTTCCATTCGCGGCCGATGAAAATGTTCTGCGCAACGGTCAGGTGGCCCATCATGTTCAGTTCCTGGTGGACGATCACCACCCCGGCCGCCTGCGCCTCGCGCGGGCTTGCGAAGCACACTTCCCTGCCCTCGTAGGTGATCGTGCCCGCGTCTTTGGTATAGATGCCCGTAAGCACCTTCATCAGCGTGGATTTGCCAGCGCCGTTTTCCCCCATCAGCGCGTGCACCTCGCCCTTGCGCACCTCAAAATCCACGTGATCCAGCGCGTGGACGCCCGGAAAGGTTTTATCGATGCCCTTCATCGTTAAAATCACTTCGTTCAAAAAAACCCTTCCTTCCGGTTTCGCGCCGCGGGCGCGCTCCGTATACGGTCCTGTCCACACCGCTCCGTTGTTACGAATCGGCCCCGCAAAAGGAATCCTGCCATATAAGCGTAACGTTTCTTGTTTCACATACTATACAATAGTGTACAAATCGTGTCAAGCGTTTTGTGAAATAGTTACCATCCGCGCCGCCATCCACGGACGTACGCAAGGCTGTGGAAAGGGCAGCGAGCCGCAACATCACAGGTTCGTTTCGTATCCACCGTCTGGCGAGGGCCGAAAACGGCCGTCATCGCCCTCCGGGGCCGCTTCGCGGCGGGCGGAGCGCAATTCGGGACTGGCTTTTTACCGGCGGATGCGATATGATAGAATACACGGGAACGGAAGAGGGGTAGCAATGAATACGGAAGAAATCAAAAACCAGATATGCGACGTATGCCACAAAATGTGGCAGCTCGGCTGGGTTGCCGCAAACGACGGTAACGTTTCGGTTAGGATGGACGACGGCACATTCTGGATCACCCCGTCAGGCGTCAGCAAAAGCTTCATCACGCCGGAAACGCTGCTGCGGGTGGACGGCGGTATGAACGTGCTGGAAGGCCCAGCGGGCAGCGTGCCTTCCAGTGAAATCAAGATGCACATGCGCTGCTACGAAAAACGCGCGGACGTGGGCGGCGTGGTGCACGCGCATCCGCCCACGGCCACGGGCTACGCGGTGGCCAACATCCCGCTGGACGAATACAGCATGATCGAATCAATCATCTCCATCGGCGCGGTGCCGGTCGCGCCCTACGGCGCCCCCTCCACGAACGAGGTGCCGGATTCCATCGAGCCCCTGCTGCCCAAACACGACGTGATGCTTTTGCAAAATCACGGCGCGCTCGCGCTGGGCAGGGACGTGATCACCGCCTACTATCGCATGGAAACGCTGGAACTCTTCGCGAAAATCAGCCTGACGGCCCGCCTGCTGGGCGGCGCGAAGGAAATCAGCCGCGAAAACGTCGATAAACTCCTCGATCTGCGGGAGAACTACTACCACGTGTCGGGCCGCCACCCGGGTTACGAGAAGTACGGGGCGGGCGCCTCCCGTGGCGAAAAGGATCAACATACGAAGGAGGAAGAGTGAGATGCTCTACCCGAAAATCGGGATTCGCCCCGTGATCGACGGCCGCTGGGGCGGCGTGCGCGAGGGGCTGGAAAAACAGACGATGGGCATGGCCCAGGCCGCCGGGAAGCTGGTGGAAAGCCTGCGCTATCCGGACGGCACGCCCGTACAGGCGGTCGTCGCGCCGTCCACCATCGGCGGCGGCGCGGAAGCCGCGAAATGCGAGGAGTTTTTCGCCACCCAGAACATCGTGGCGACTCTCACGGTAACGCCCTGCTGGTGCTACGGCATGGAAACCTTCGATATGAACCCCCAGACCATCAAGGCGGTGTGGGGCTTCAACGGCACGGAACGGCCGGGCGCGGTATACCTGGCGGCGGTGCTGGCGGCCTACGCGCAGAAAGGGCTTCCGGCGTTCAGCATCTACGGCCGGGACGTGCAGGACGCGGGGGACGCCTCCGTGCCGGAGGATGTGGCGGAGAAGATACGGCTGTTCGCCCGCTGCGCCGTGGCAGTAGGCTGGATGAAGAACAAGGCGTACGTAAACCTGGGCGGCGTGGCGATGGGCATCATGGGCAGCTACTGCGACACCATGGCGTTCCAGAAGTATTTCGGCATCCGCACCGAATGGGTGGATATGACTGAGATCCTCCGCCGCATCCGGCTGGGCGTCTTCGACCCCGAAGAAACCGGGAAGGCGCTTGCGTGGGTGAAAACCAACTGCCCGGAGGGGTTCGACTGCAACGCGGGGAGAAACCTGCCGGAGATCATCACCCGCTCCAAAGCGGTGCCCCCGGAACAGGACTGGGAGTTCATCGTGAAAATGACGCTCGTCATCCGCGATATCCTCTACGGCAACCCCAGGCTGGACGCCATGGGATGGCACGAGGAAGCGCTGGGCAAGAACGCCGTCGCAGGCGGCTTTCAGGGCCAGCGCAGCTGGACGGACTGGCTGCCCAACGCGGACTTCACCGAAAGCCTCATGGCGAGCACCTTCGACTGGAACGGCCCGAAGGCGCCCACACCCTTCGCCACCGAGAACGACACCCTGAACGGCGTCGCGATGATGCTGGGCACCCTCGTCACCCACACGGCCCCCTGCTTCCACGACGTGCGCACCTACTGGAGCCCGGAAGCGGTCCGGCGCGTAACCGGCTGGGAGCCTGCCGGGAAAGCCGCCGACGGTTTCATCCACCTGATCAACAGCGGAGCCACAGCGCTGGACTGCACCGGGGCCAGCCGGGACGCGCAGGGCCGGGCCGTGATGAAGCCCTTCTGGGATATGACGCAAAAGGATATCGACGCCTGCCTGAAGGCGACGGACTGGTGCCGCGCCAACTACGAATATTTCCGGGGCGGCGGATTTTCCAGCCATTTCAAGACCGACGCCGAAATGCCCGTCACGATGCTGCGCGTGAACATCGTGGAGGGCGTGGGGCCGGTGATGCAGATCGCCGAGGGTTCCACCCTCGTACTGCCGGACGCGGTGCACAAAACGCTGGACGAGCGCACCGACCGTACCTGGCCCACCACGTGGTTCGCCCCCAGGCTGACCGGGGAAGGCGTTTTCCGGGACGTGTACGGCGTCATGGCCAACTGGGGCGCCAACCACGGCGTGACCGTGTACGGGCACGTAGGCGCGGAGCTGATCACCCTGTGCTCCATGTTGCGCATTCCGGTGAACATGCACAACGTACCCGCGGAGAAGGTCTACCGTCCGCACAGCTGGGCGGCCTTCGGCGCCATCGACACCCAGGCGGCCGATTACTCGGCGTGCGCGCATTACGGCCCGCTGTACGGCTGAGAACGGGATCGCCGGATGCGGCGAAAACGGGGAAGCAATAAGAATCGCCGGGGGCTCAGGCCTCCGGCGATTTTTATGGTGCGATCCGGACGGCGGTAGCCGTCGGCTTTCTTCCCTGTATGTGATACCCCTTGCCACCCCGCAGCCGGGCCTTTTTCAGCGATCCGGACGGCGGCGGTCGTCAGACATCTTCCCGGACGATCACGGAAACGCCGTCGGGGATGGCGACGTACCGCCCGCCGGGCGCCGTGCGTTCGGCCGCCCGAACCGCCGCCTCCAGCGTGGGCGCGTAGGCCATGTGCATCTTTTCGACCGTCTCCTTCAGGGACGGGTCCGTAACCATGATCACGCGGGCTTTGGTCAGCACGCGCATCAGAATCTGCGTCTGCCACTGGTCGGGTTCCGTCCGGTCGGGGGGCACC
Organism: uncultured Oscillospiraceae bacterium; assembly: GCA_964497495.1. Taxonomy (GTDB): domain Bacteria; phylum Bacillota; class Clostridia; order Christensenellales; family Aristaeellaceae; genus CAXXOK01. The sequence goes on along the minus strand of CAZCCZ010000002.1, from coordinate 125,812 downwards.
GCCCGGATTTGATTCAGAATCTCCGACGGGCTCAGGTTTTGACTGGACTGCCGGAAGAAGTTCCCCCCGCCAGCGCCGTCCCGGCAGGCCGCCGATACGATGATCACGCCGTCCCGCCGTACGCAGCTTTCCGCCGCGGTCATGCACTTGACCGCCTGGTAGACGTTCTGATCCAGCGGATAGCCTCCGTTGGACGTCAGCACGACGTCCCCCGGCACGGCGGGCACGGAGCTGTGTTCCCGTACGAAGGCGCAGCCCGCCTCGTGCGCCGTTTGAAAATTCCCCGCCCACGCGCCGATAATCCGCTTTCGCTCGTCCAGCGCCACGTTGAGGATGAAGCCGAGGTTGGCCGCCTTCGCCGCGTAAAGCATATCCCGGTGGATGGGGTTGCCCTGTAAAATGCCCGTCCTCGCCTTCGGGTCTGCGATGAACGGAGCGCAATGGTTATAAAGCACCGTTTCCGCCGAGGCTATACCGGGCAGGATGCTTTTTCTGCCGCCGGAAAAGCCCGCGAAAAAGTGGGGCTCGATGAACCCCTCCCCTACCACCAGATCCGCCCAGGCCGCCAGCCGGTTCACCCGCAGCCTTCCGCCGGACGGCAGAACGCCCAAATCGATCATCCCGTCCGCGTCCGTACTGTCGTGGTTGACGATTTCTTCCTCGTTCACGATATCCGGCCCGAATTTCCGCAACAGCTCCTCGCGGGTGCTGGGGCGGTGGCAGCCGGTGGAAATGAGAATTTTAATTTCGGCGCGGGGATTGCCCGCCCGGATCTCCCGAAGGAGCCGCGGCATGAGGACGCCGCTGGGAACCGGCCTCGTATGGTCGCTGGAAATGACCAGCACACGCTTCGCGTTTTTCGATAAAACGGAAAGCGGCGGGCTGTCCAGCGGATGGCTCAGTGCCTCGGCGACCGTTTCGTCCTGCGAGGCGTCCGTTTTCGGCGCGGCGCCGGGCGTCAGCACCGCCCGCACACGCGCGTCCGGCAGTTCCACGCTTTGGTACCCCAGATCGTACGGAAGAGACAGGAGCATAACAACGCCCTTTCAATCAAACAAGCGGTTAGACGGTGGACGGGAGCGCCCGCTTTCAGCGCGGCGTTCCGCTTCGGGGGCTTTTCCCGCCGTTGGGGAAACCCGTTTTCCGGCAAGGCGCCGCCGTTCGGGCCGGTCCGTCCGGTGTCCGCAGGATGCATCGCGCCAGGGAAAAGGATTCCCGGTTATTATAGGGGCGGGGCCAAAAAAGATCAAGATGTAAATGAAACCATATTTCATTTCGGCATCTCCCCTTTGCCCGGTTTCCGGAGATCCCGCCCCGGCGAAAGAGAATAGAACATCATAGAGTTTTTGTTAAAAAACGATAAACAAGTTGACAAAGTTTTCGGATCGGTTTAAAATATTGATAGTGAAAGATGATTTCACTTAATGAAATGGAGGGCTTGAAATGAAAGTCGCAGAGGCCTTAGTTCAAATTTTAGTAAAAGAGGGGATCACCGACGCTTTTGGAATCCCCGGCGCGGGGATCAACCCCGTTTATCAGTATTTAGAGAAAGCCCCGATCGACCATTACTGCATGCGGCACGAAGAAGCCTGCACGCACGCGGCGGACGGGTATTACCGCGCGAGCCATAAAATCGCCCTGGCCATTTGCACCTCCGGCCCGGGCGCGACCAACTTCGTAACCGGCGTTTACACGGCCAACATCGATTCCATCCCCCTGCTGGCCATCACCGGGCAGGCGAAAACCTGGCAGCTGAAAATGGACGTTTTCCAGTGCGTGGACATCGCCACCATTTGCGCCCCGGTCGCCAAGAAGACCTATTGCCTGACCGAGCCCAAAGACCTGCCCGCCGTGATGAAGGAAGCGTTCTATTTAATGCGCAGCGGCAAGCCGGGCCCCGTGCTGCTGGATCTGCCTCTGGACGTGCAGACGGCCGACATTGATTTCGATATTAATGCGTACGAGCCGGCGCCGGTCGTCAAGCCCGCGCCCGACCCCGCGAAGATTGCCGAAGCGCTGAAAATGCTGAACGAGGCCAAGGCGCCCGCCATCATCATGGGCGGCGGCTGCACGCTGGCCGAGTGCGAGGCGGACGTCGTCGCCTTCGCCGAATACCTGCAGCTTCCCGTCATCACCACCTTTATGGCCAAGGGCGGCATTCCGCTCAACCACCCGCTCAACGCCGGCCACGCGGGCATTCAGGTCGGCCAGCCGATCGGCAACAAGGTTTTCTTGGAATCCGATCTGATTTTGGGCATCGGCTGCCGTTTCTCCGACCGTCACACCGGGGATCTGGGCGTATACCGCCAGGGCCGCAAATTCATCCATATTGACATCGAACCGGCTCAGATCGGCAAGGTGTTCCAGCCGGATCTGGGCATCGTGTCCGACGCGAAGCTGGCGGTGGACGAGCTGCTGGCGCAGGCGAAACGCAAGGGGATGAAGCCCGTGAATCCCGCTCGCGCCGCCGGGATCGCCGGGCTTCGCAAGCAACTGGCACGGAAAACGGATTACGACCAGGTGCCCATCCTTCCGCACCGCGTCTTCCGGGAAGTGAACCGCGCCTTCGACGAGCAAACCATGTTCACCGTCGGCTGCGGCAACACGCAGATTTGGTCCGGCCAGCTGCAGGAGATCAACGTTCCCCGTCGGTACCTGCCCTCCGGCGGCGCAGGCACGCTGGGCTACGAAATTCCCGCGGCGTTCGGGGCGAAAGTCGCCGATTCCAAAGCCTACAGCGTAACCGTGCTGGGCGATTTCGGCTTCACCTTCATGGGGGAGGAGCTCGCCGTATCCTCCGTGTTCAAAAAGCCCGTCATCGCCGTGATCGTGAATAACGCCTACCTGGGGCTGATTTGCGAAAACCAGCGCACCGCCTACGGTTACGAATACGCGGTGGCAATGCCCTACAACCAGGACGGTCGGGTGGATTACGTGAAGGTCGCGCAGGGTTACGGCTGCATGGCCGAGCGCGTGCATACGCCGGACGAGCTGACGGCCGCGCTGAAGCGCGCCAAGGAAAGCGGAAAAACCTACGTGATCGACGTGGTCTGCCAGCCGGAGCAGTTCTGCGATATGGGCGGCCGCCTGGATATGGTCAAGAGCTTCGCGCCCGAGGAATAAGGAGGCATTCGCGTGAATACGGATCTTCATCGGTCGATCAAAGTCGGTCTTGTGCATTTTATGGCCTATCCCGCGGCGATGACCGGAGAAGGAGACATCCTCTCCAGCGTGAAAAAGGTTATGGACGACCCCTATTTCGACGCCATAGAGGTCACGCACATCGCGGATGCGCAGCAGCGGGCGCTGGTGGGCCGCTACGCAAGGCAAGCCGGCATGACGCTGGGCTTCGGCGCGCAGCCCCAGTTGCTGCGCAACAAGGAAAACCTGAACAGCCTCGACGAAAAGGAACGGCAGGCGGCGCTTTCCCGCGTGCTCGCCTGCATCGACGAAGCGTACGAAATCGGCGCTTCCGCCGTCGGGTACCTGTCCGGCAGGTTCGAGGCGGGCCGGGAAGAGGAAGCCTACCGGCAGTTGCTGAAAAGCACCCGCGAAATCTGCGGCTACGCACAGCAGAAAGGCGATTTGCAGGTGTATCTGGAAGTGTTCGATTACGACGTGGAAAAATGCGCGCTGATCGGGCCCGCCTCCCGCGCCGCCCGTTTCGCCAAAGAAGTGTCGCAGGAATTCCCCAACTTCGGGCTGATGATCGACCTGAGCCACATCACGCAGCTGCACGAAACGCTCGACCAGAGCATCGACCCCGTCGTTCCCTACATCCGCCACGTGCACATCGCCAATTCCGTGCTTACGAAAGGCGCTCCCGCCTACGGCGACCAGCACCCGCGTTTCGATTTTGAAAACAGCGTGGTAGACCGGAAGCTGCTGGCAAGCTTCCTGCGCAAGCTGATGGACGTCGGATATATCGCGCGTGAAAAACGCCCCGTAGTGGCTTTCGAGGTCAAGCCCTGGGGCGATGAGGACAGCGATATGGTGCTGGCCGGAGCGAAGCGTTTTCTCAACGAAGCCTGGGAACTCGTCTGATCCCGGCGGCGTCAGGAAGGGTTGTAGCCCAGCTGTAGGCTGACGGTCTGCGCCGTTTCGATGACGAGCTGGCGGAGTTGGTCCAGCTTCCCGTCGTCGATGCGTAACGACGGCCCGGTGATGCTGATGGCAGCGATGATTTTGTTATCGTAGCTGTACAGGGGCGCGGCCACGCAGCGAGCCCCCAGCTCGCACTCCTCGTCGTCGATCGCGTATCCCTGCTCCCTGATCTTTTGCACCTCCGCCGTCAACGCTTCCACAGTCGTCAGCGTGTGCGCCGTAAGCGGAACCAGCCCTTTCTCGGTGAGCAGGCGCTGCATCTGTTCCTGCGAGTACTGCGTCAGAAAGATTTTGCCGACGCCCGTCGCGTGCAGGGGAGCGCGTTTGCCGATACGCTGCATGATCTTCAGCATCCCGTCTACCCCGTCCTCCACGTCGATGTAAATGACCTCCATCCCCTCTTCGATGGTCAGGCAGGCCGATTCCCCGGAAAGGACGCTCAGCCGTTTCAGATAGGGTTTCACGATATCGCGGATATGCAGCGTACTGCTGACCATTTGCCCGATGGAGGAAATGCGGAGGGTCAGCCCGTACCGGTGAGTGTTTTCTTCCTGATAGGCGTACCCCTTCTGCACCAACGTGTTCAGGATCCGCAGCACCGTGCTGTCCGGCATGCCGATACGCTGGGATAAATCGTTCAGCCGCATCGGTTCCCCGTTTTTTGCCAGACATTCGATGATTTGGAGCACCTTTTCCACGGACTGGTTGGACTTAAACAATTTCGACGCCATAGAATTCCTTCTCTTGGTTTTTTCCCATGGTAACATATGCGATTCCCATGCGCAATAGAGGCGGGAGGCAAAAAGATGAAAATTGTGGTTCTGGACGGATACACGCTGAACCCAGGGGATTTGTCCTGGGACGGGCTGAAAGCGCTCGGCGACCTGACGGTCTACGAGCATACCCTGCCGGAGCAGATCGCGGAGCGTATAAAGGGCGCGGAGGCGGTATACACCAACAAGACGCCGCTGGACGCCAAAACCATCGGGAACGCGAAAGACTTACGTTTCATCGGCGTCCTGGCGACCGGCTACAACGTCGTGGATACGGCCGCAGCCAGGAAACGCGGCATCCCCGTGACGAACATACCCACGTACGGCACGGCCGCGGTCGCGCAGTATGTGTTCGCGTTGCTTCTGGAAATCTGCCACCACGTGGCGCACCACGACCGGCAGGTGCAGCAGGGTCGCTGGACCAGCAGCCGGGATTTCTGCTTCTGGGATTATCCGCTAATCGAGTTGGCCGGTAAAACCATGGGCATCATCGGCTACGGACGCATCGGCCGGGCGACGGCCGCCATCGCCAAAGGCTTCGGCCTTCGCGTGATCGCGTACGACACGCAAGTAAGCGCCCCCGAAATGGTGTCTCTGGACGAACTGCTTGCCCAGAGCGATATTATTACCCTGCATTGCCCCCTTCTGCCGGACACGCAGGGCATGATCAACCGCGCGACGATTGCCAAAATGAAAAAAGGCGTGATCCTCATCAACACGTCCCGCGGGCCCCTGATCAACGAGGCGGACCTGCGGGAAGCGCTTCAAAGCCAGCGGGTATACGCGGCCGCCGTGGACGTCGTATCCCAGGAACCCATACGCGCCGACAACCCGCTGCTGGGGCTTCCGAACTGCCTGATCACCCCCCACATCGCGTGGGCGCCCAAGGAATCCCGCCAACGGCTGATGGATGTCGCCGTAAGCAACCTCGCTTCGTTCCTTCAGGGCGACGCGCAGAACGTGGTGAATCCGTAAAACAGAGTTCACTGGGCCGGTGTCCGAAAAACCGGCGGGCGCGCGGAGCCTCCGGTTTCCCGGCGGCCCGCGGCGGCGGGCGGCGGGAAGAACGGCCGCCATTTGAAGGAGATGAGCGTTGGACGGCGTGGAAAGAAGGCGGCGGCGCGATCGGTACGTCGTAAACCGACGCAGACCGGGCGGCGCGTACCCGCGGGAGCCGGCGACGTTTTCCGTCTCCGCGTGGCGCTCCCTTTCCGTTCGCTTGTGCGAGATTTCGATGTTTATTTTGGTAAAAGTCTTGATTATTCCGCTGATTATGATATCATGGGGTTACGAATGAAATTGAATTTCACTATGTGAACCAAGCATCATCCGTCTTCCGTAACGAGAGAGGAGGATGTATCATATCGGGAGACGATCATGCGTTAATTGGTTAATCCACGGTTCCCCATAACAAAGAAGGAGTGTGCTGTATGAGAAATTCAAGGAAACTCACATCGATCCTCTTGTCGCTGATTCTTTTATGCACCCTGACCTCCGGCGCGCTGGCGTCCGGAACCCCCGAGACGGTTCATCTGTACGCGTGGACCAACCCCGCCAACCTGGAGGCGCTCGTATCGCAGTTTAACACCGATTTCGCCGGTAAGTACGAAATGGTTTATGAGAAGCTGGCGGACGCCGCCACGCTGACCATCAACACGGCGCTGTCCTCCGGCGAGCCGATCAACGTGATGACGCAGGCCAGCGCGATGGATCTGCGCACCCGCGCGGACGACAGCGTATACATGGGCCTGAAGCAGTTCTTTGACCAGGAGGGTTGGACCTACGAAGACATCATGGGCCCCTCCATCGAGAAGACGATGAACATCAACGGCGACTACTACGCCATTCCGTATTGCAACAACATCAATATGGTCTGGTTCAACAAGAAGATGTTCGACGAAGCCGGCGTCGCTTACCCCTCCGAGGGCTGGACGTGGGAAGACTTCCGCCAGACGGCCATCAAGCTCACGCACGGCGAAGGCGCCGATAAAGTGTACGGCGCGATGATGGACCTGTGCGACGGCGACGGGGACAACTACTGGGATACGATCGCCCGGCAGAAACTCGGCACCTTCGCCTATTACACCAGCGACCTTACCGCCACGACCTTCGACACCCAGGAAATGAAGGACAGCCTGAACTTCTTCTATAAGCTCGCGATGGAAGACAAGTGCGTGGTTCCCTACGCCGATTACATGGCGCTGCAGTACTACAAGGATCCCACCGGTATGGCCGGCCTGTACAACGGTAAGTACGCGATGTGGGTCGCCCCCGTGTACGGCTGCCTGTACCTCAAGTCCAGCTACGGCGAAATCCCCGAGGGAACGGACATCGGCCTTGCGGATATGCCCACCGTCGACGGCGGCGCGACCGTGACCACCTGCTACACGTCTACCGCCAGCATCCCGGCCAGCGCTCCGGACGCCCAGGCTTCCTGGGAAGCGCTCAAGTACCTGACCCTCACGCACGCGGAACTGTTCGCGGGCAACAAGGGCATGCATCCCGGCTATCAGCTGAAGACCGCTGAAGAAAAAGAAGCTTTCAACAAGATCATCTTCTCGGAGAAGCCGGGCCTGGATTACGACATGGCCATGAGCGTGATGGCCCGCGACCGCAGCCTGGTCAGCAAGGACAACACCATCAGCGTCGGCCAGGTAACGATTAACGAAGCCGTTCGCAAGTACATGACCCTCGTCTTCACCGGCGAGATGGCGCCCGAGGACGCTCTGGCGAGCATCAAGTCCGAAGGCGACGCCGCTATCACGGCCGGCGTGAATTAACAGCGCGCAAAACCGGCACCTGTACCTCCGGTATATCCCGGACCGCCGGAGGTACAGGCTTCCTCTGTTTGGCGGGGGTTATTCTATCGGAAGGGGATCGAAGATATGTTCACAACAGCAGATAAACCCGCCATCAGGCGCGAGCGAAGCATTCGTCTTTCCACAAGGGAGAACCTTGCCGGCTGGGCGTTTATCAGCCTGAACTTTATCGGGTACGTGTTTTTCAAACTGGTGCCGATCCTGATGGCGGCCGGTTTGAGCTTTTCAAAATGGAACTTCGCCTCCAGCATTTCCAACCTGAAATTCGTGGGTTTCAGCAACTATATGCGGCTTCCCGCCGATTCGACCTTCGTACAGTCCCTTATCAACACCGTCATCTACAGTTTAGTGCTCGTGCCGGTCGCCATTTTTCTGGCGCTGATCCTGGGCGTGCTGCTCAACAAGCACGTATACGGAAAGGGCGTCCTGCGGCTGGCCTTTTATCTGCCGAATATCTCGTCGATCGTCGCCGTTTCCATGGTCTGGATGATCCTGTTCCTTCCCTCTTTCGGGCCCATCAACCAGTTCCTGACCTCCGTCGGGGTCGCGGACCCTCCGAAATGGCTGAACTCGACGCGCACGTCCCTGCTCTCCATCATCATCGTCGGCATCTGGCAGCGCATCGGCTACAACATCATCATCGTTCTGGCCGGGCTTCAGGGCATCCCGAACGCCCTGTACGAAGCCGCGGAGATCGACGGAGCCAACAAGATCCAGCAGTTTTTCAAAATCACCATTCCCTCACTGTCCAACACGATGTTCTTCCTGATCATCATCTCGTTCATCAATTCCTTCCAGGTGTTCGAAACCGTGCAGGTCATGACCAAGGGCGGCCCCGGCGACTCGTCGTCCGTTCTGGTCTACTATATTTATAAAACGGCGTTCCTGAACAACGATATCGGCTACGCCACGGCGATGTCCTGGGTGCTGTTCCTGCTGGTGTTCATTTTCTCCATCGGGAAAATGATCCAGAACAACATGAAAAAGATGAAGGAGGCGTAGACCCATGATGACGCTGAAAAGCAAACGTATCATTACCAAAACGATCTGGACCGTCATACTGGGCGCGCTGTCCGTCATCATGGTCCTGCCGTTCGTCTGGATGCTGTCGTCCTCCTTTAAGCCGGACAACCAGATTTTCAACTTCCCGATCGAATGGATCCCTTCCAAAATCACGTGGGCCAACTACAACCGGGTGTGGAATTCGGACGTTCCGTTCCTGACGTTCTTCCTGAACTCCGTAAAGGTTACGGGCCTTAGCCTGCTGGGCGACGTGGTGACCAGCGCGCTGGCCGCCTACGCGTTCGCCAAGATCAAGTTCAAGGGCCGCGAGGTGATCTTCCTCATCTATCTTTCCACGCTCGCCTTCCCCACGCAGATGATGCTGATTCCCCGTTTCGTGCTCTTCAAGACCATCGGCCTGTACAATACGCACGCCGCGCTGATCCTGCCCGCCATGTTCACGGCCTTCGGCACCTTCATGCTCCGGCAGTTCTTCATGTCCATCCCCGACGAGTTCAGCGAAGCCGCGAAAATCGACGGTTCAGGCCATTTCTCGACGTTCGTGAGGATCATCCTGCCGCTTTCCACCTCTGCGGTCAGCGCGCTGGTCATCTTCATGTTCGTGTCCTCGTGGAACGAGTACTCCGCGCCGCTGGTCTACATCCGCAGCAAGGCGCTGGCGACGATCCCGCTCGGCTTGAACTTCTTCAAGGACGACAACTCCGCCAGCTACGGCGCGATTCTGGCGGCTTCGGTCTGCTCCCTGATCCCCATTTTCACCGTGTTCATGATCTTTCAAAAGCAGTTCGTGGCCGGCATCGCCAGCAGCGGCCTGAAAGACTGATTCTTCCATACGGCTTGCAAACGCAATATATTTGAGAAGGCGGGATTCCATAATGATCGTGACGTTACTTATTTTGCTTCCGGCCGACCCCACCAAGGTGATCCAGACGGGAACGACGGAACTGCTTCAGGCTTTGAAGGAAAAAGAGATCGCGTTCCGGCCCGTTCCGTGCGTGCCGAACGGGCTTCGGCCGGACGAACGGCTGGTGGTCGTCGGGCTTGCCGGCGAGTACACGGTCAAGATGCTTCTGGAAAGCAACGGCAGGGCTGTGCCGAACGCGCCCGAGGCGCTGGGCTGCTTCAACGTCGACGCACACGCCTGCCGGGCCCTGCTTCTGACGGGTTCCGACGAGAACGGCCTGCTCTATCTCCTGCTGGACATGGCCCGCAAGATCCGGCTTTACGGCGTCGACGCCGTCGAGCAGGCGGCCGATATGACGGAAAAGCCGGACAACGCCGTTCGCTGCATGGATCGCTATCTTCTGGGGCATCTGGACAACGAATGGTTCCTGTCGCAGGATTTCTGGCACTACTATTTCAAGCGTCTGGCCGCGGCGCGCTTCAACCGCTTCTGCCTTATCGTGGGTTTCGACACCGCCTACATGTCCCCGCCGTATCCGTTCATCCTGCCGGTGCCCGGGTTTGAAAAAGTCGGCCTCACGGCCAACGTACACACCTCGCAGCGGGACAACCTGGCGATGCTGCAGACCATCGTGGCGCTTTGCCACCAGTACGGCATGAAATTCGTCTTCGCCACGTGGCAGCAGCGGCCCTGGACGACGGAGCAGGAATCGCTGGTGGAGAATCTTCCGCAAGCGGAAACGGAACTGAGCGAGTATTGCTACCGGGGGATGGTCGAGCTGCTTAAGGCCGTTCCGGGCATCGACATCGTGCAGTTCCGCGTCAACCACGAGTCCGGCGTGGGCTCGCAGGTTTCGGCGGAAGATTTCTGGAACCACAACGCCGACGCGGTGGCGGAAGCCGGGAAACAGTTGGGCAAGCGCTTTACGCTGGATCTTCGTGCCAAGGGGCTGACCGAGTCCATCGTGGATCACGCGCAGGGGCTCGGGCTGGACGTGGAGGTACCCACCAAGTACTGGTGCGAGCACGCGGCGCTCCCCTATCACCTGTCGGTCATGCGCACGGAAGAACAAGAGCAGTTGGACAACTATAACCATTCCCGCCGGTATTCGTATGCGGATATGCTGCGCAAGCCGAAGAAGTACGACGTTATTTTCCGGCTGTGGAATTACGGCTCCACGAACCTTTTTCTCTGGGGCGACGCCGAGTACGCGCGCCGTTTCTCCCAGAGCTGCTCCCTTTCCGGCGCTACGGGCTTTCAGGTGAACGCGCCTCTGTCGCTGAAATACGGGCACGAGCTTTCCCACCGGGAGCCCTGGAAGATTTTCAACGATCCCGAACTGCAACAGGATCGCTGGGAGGACGAAAGGTTCTGGCTGTGGTACACCCTGTACGGCCGGGTCGGGTACAACGTCCACGCGGACAGCGAAATCTGGACCTCCGAGTTTACCCGGCGCTTCGGCAAGGAAACGGGCGCGCTGGCGGAACATGCGCTTTCCCTTTCCAGCCGCATTATTCCGCTGATCACCACCGTTCACATGCCGGTACATCCGTCTCTTCGGTACTGGACGGAGCTGAACACGGGTTGGGCGCTGTTCGCCGAGAACAACATCAACCAGATCGCCTCTTTCGATTTTTACGACGCCATTACCTACGGGTCGACCGAGCCCAGCGACCACGGCCTGTTCTACGGCATCGACGAGTTCGCCCACGACGTGTACTCAACGGGGGCCGTGCAGGGCAAGTATACCCCCAAACAGTATTCGCAGTGGCTGCAAGACCTGTCCGAAGCCGTGCTGGCCGACGTGGAACGGCTGGAAAAAAGCTCCGCTTCGCCGGAACTGCGGGCCGCGTGCCTGGATATGCGGATGACGGCTTACCTGAGCCTCTACCACGCCCAAAAGATTCGCGCGGCCTACGCGCTGGCCTGCTGGCGGGAGACCGGCGTTCCGTCCTGGTTATCGTCCTGCGACAAGTGGCTGGATCGCGCCGTAGGAACGTGGGAGACGCTTTCGGCACTCGGCGTTCAGACGTATTATCACGATCTGGATTTCAGTTCGGCCGGTTCCATCACGCGCCGCGGCACGTGGCGCGACCTGACCGTGGAACTGGAACGCGACCGTCAGAGCGTAAAAAAGCTGCTGGGAGAGCAGTCCGCCGCGCCGTCCGCCGAAGAAGCAGCCTGCGCGGGCGCCTATCCGTTCACGGCGGATATTCCCGAAACCGCAAAGAGCGGATGCCCGGCGACCGTTCGGGCATACGGGATCGGCATGCTGGATTTCCCAACGGAACCCGTGCTGCATTACCGCGACGTGAACCAGCTCCGCGGCAATTTCAATACCGTGACGATGACGCGCACGGGGGACGGCGTTTACGCCGCCGAAATCCCGGCCGAAGCGGTGGACCCCGCGTGGGACATCATGGCGTACGTGACGGTCCAGCTCCCGGGCGGCGACTGCGCGATGTATCCCGGCGTTTACCATCCGCGGCAGCCCTATCCGTACGCGGTTATCCGGACGGAGGCTTAAGAATTGGAAGGAGCCGATATCCATGGAAAATGACAAGATTTACCGGGAGACGCTCAGCACGCCCGTCCGTTACGAATGCGACGTCGCGGTTTGCGGCGGAGGCACCGCCGGGTTCGTAGCGGCGCTGGCCGCCGCCCGGAACGGCGCGCGGACGATCCTGATCGACCGCAACAGCTACGTGGGCGGGACGATCGTCGGCGGAGCGGGCCCCCTGCACAGCTTTTTCAATCTGTACAAGGCGTTCCCGGGCGCCGAGAAGCGGCAGCTGGTGCGCGGCATCCCGCAGGAGGTCATCGCGCGGCTGGTGGCCCGCGGCGGCTCGTACGGGCATCTGGAACAGGAAAAGGGCGGCAATTACGACTCGGTCATTACCCTCGTAGACTGGGAAGCGTTCAAAGACGAAGTTCTGCGCATGCTGGAAGAAGCCGGCGTCACGATCCTGCTGAACGCCATGGTCGCCGGGGCGATATGCGACGGCGGCACGGTGGAAGGCGTCGTGATTGAAAGCAAGTCGGGCCGTGAAGCGATACGCGCCAAAGTGGTCGTGGATACGACGGGGGACGGCGACGTGGCCGCCCTCGCGGGCGCGGGCTTCGTGAAGAAGCACGAAACGACCTCCGTGGGCTTCCCGTTCGGCATGATGAACGTGGATATGAAGCGGCTGGTGGCCTATCTGGAAGAAAAGGATATGATCACCCAGATCATCCGCGGGCCGAAAGACGGCGACGACGACGTGATCCGTCTGGGCTTCGAGCTGAAGAAAGACCCGCGCTTCACCGAGTTCATGCAGAAAAACACCATGTGGGGGCCGCTGGGCTTCTCCTTCCACGCCAACAACTTCAACTATATCAACATTGCCAATATGCGCAACGTGGACGTGACCGACAACGAGGCGGCCAGCAGGGCGGTCGTCACGCTTCGGCATCAGGTGATGGATTTGTCCCGGATGCTGGTGAAGTACATTCCGGGGTTCGAGCACGCGTACGTCAACTGGACTCCCAACGGGTTGGGCGTACGGTATACGCGCGTAATCGAATGCGAGTACGACCTGTCCCTGGAGGAGATCACCAACGGCGCGCGGTTCGACGACGAAGTGATGCTGTACGGTTTCCACGATTGCGCACCGCGCATTATGATTAAGGACGCCAAGTGCTACGGCATCCCCTACCGCGCCCTGCTGCCCAAGCGCGTGGAAGGCCTGCTGGTCGCGGGCCGGCTGATCACGGGCACGTGGGACGCGCATATGTCCACCCGTAACACCGTGTCCTGCATGGCGCAGGGCGAGGCGGTGGGCACGGCGGCGGCGCTGAGCGCGCGCAACGGATGCGCGCCGCGGGCTCTGGACGTGGCGGCGCTTCGCGCAACGCTGAAAGCGAACGGCGTCTACTTGGGCGAGTAAGCGGAGGTATGAGAGTTTGGAATATTACGTAAGGCCGGAGAAACGGGTTTCCGCCCGCAGCTACGACGTCGTCGTATGCGGTGGCGGAACCGCCGGCGTTTTCGCGGCGATCTCCGCCGCGAGGCTGGGCGCGAAGACCGCGGTAGTGGAACAGAAAGGGTACGCGGGCGGCATCGCGACCGAGGGCGGCTGCGGGCTGCACAGCTTCTTCAACCTGTACAAGGCTTTTCCGGGTGTTAAGAAGAAAAAGGTTGTCCGCGGCCTGCCGGAGGAGTTCATCAACCGTCTGGAAATGGCGGGCGGCGCGTCCGGGCACAACGAAACGCTGATGAACTTCGGCTACGATTCCGACACGCTGTGCGTGGACGTGGAGATTTACAAGCTGCTCGCGCTGGAAATGCTGCGCGAAGCGGGCGTGGACGTGCTGCTGAACACCCTGGTCGTCGACGCGGAGCAGCAGAACGGCGCCGTGAAAACAATCGTCACGGAATCCCACGGGGGTTGCCAGGCCCTGACGGCGAAAGTCTTCGTCGACGCCACCGGCTACGGGGACGTGTGCGCGCGCGCCGGGGCCCCGCTGACGGAAATGACGGATTATCCGGTAGCCAACAGCATGGGTATCGCCGGGATCGACATCGACGAGTATTACCGGTACCTGAAGGAGCACGGCGCGCTCAAAGAATACGCGCGCGGCGTGAGGGACGGCAAGCCCAACCAGATCATCCGCGTGGACGGCAACTGGGATCGGCTTGACCCCGCTTTCGGCCAGAAGGCGAAGGAACTGGGCATGCACACGGTCACCACGACCCTGCACGACAACTATTTCATGTTCATCAAGCTCAACTTTATGATGAACGGCTGCCCCGCCGACCGCGACGCGCTCGCGCAGGCGGAATACGAGCTGCGCCGCCGCCAGCGCGAGGCCCTCGCGCTGCTCAAGCAGGTGGTCCCCCACAGCGAGCACGCCTTCATCACCCGCACCAGCCCCACCGTTACCATCCGGCGGGCGCGCTGCGTGGAGTGCGACTACGACCTGAGCAACGACGAGATCATCGCCGGAACGCACTTCGCGGACGATATCTTCGCCTACGGCTTCCACGACGAGGCGCCCGCGCAGCAGATCCGCAACGGCGGTACGTACGGCTTCCCGCTGCGCGCCATACAGGTGAAGGGGCTTTCGAACCTGTTTGCCGTCGGGATGATGGTCACGTCCAACCACCACGCCCACATGTCCACCCGCAACACGGTGTCCTGCATGGCGCAGGGCCAGGCCGCGGGCACGGCGGCGGCGATGGTCGCGGCGGGCCGTTACGCCGATATCCGCGACCTGCCCTACGCTTCCCTGCGCGCCCGGCTCATCGACGATCACGTCTGGTTCGAGGACGAGCCGCAGGTCGTTTCCAGCCGCTAAAAACGGCCCGGAGAGGTTTCGGCCAATCCACGCGTGAAAAGCCCCGCCGTAAGGCGGGGCTTTTTCGCACTCCGGGGCCGGTTGCGTCCGGTCTGGTTTCCCGCAGGGCTGCGGGGCGGAATAACCGGAATACCCGTCGTCTTCGTAAAGCGCCGGTTCCGGCAGAAACAGCCGGAGGTTCCCTTGCCTCCGCCCCGCCGCGAATTACCGGCACGAATTGCGAGGGTAGCGCCGGATAATCTTCCGCGTTCATCCGTGAGCAGGCGCTCGCCTCCTGTAGCTCCAGAAACGCGCAAGCAAAGAATTTACCCATTGCTCAGGTTTAGTAAAGCGGGTTATCCGGGTTAAAGCCGCGGTTATTAGCCCGCGTTTCGATCCGATATAATCGATATAGTAATGAAGAAAGGTATCGGAACGGATAAACAGGTTGAGCGAATAAAAAGCCCGCAAGTCTTTCAATCTGCGGGCTTTTCGCTGGCGCGCCTATCGCGATTCGAACGCGAGGCCTTCCGCTTAGGAGGCGGACGCTCTATCCTGCTGAGCTATAAGCGCAAGGGGAACGGAAATCATTGTATGATAACCGTTCCAGTATGTCAAGGCGGAGGGTAAAGGGGCGTTTTCTCTCGTTTTTATCCTATTGCCACCAACCTTGCCACATTTTTAGGGATTGTATCGCTCTCAAACGCTTTATTTTTCTAGGTTAGAAAGCACTTGTGCTTGACACATCCCCTGACACATTTCAATTGATCTGGGAAAAGACTTTATCAATCACCTGACCTGCGTCTTTGAGAATATCCTTTCGCTGATGCGTATATCTATTCAAGGTTGTTTCAACATCAGCATGTCCAGCGATAGATTGAAGCGTTTTCACATCAACTCCTGATGACTCCGCAAAGGTTATAAATGTGTGCCGTAAGGTGTGTGCGGTAGTGCCCTTTAGTTCAATCGCCTTACTAATCCGTTTCCAGCTGCACCTATATGTGCATTCTGTAATAGGCTTAAAACCATCCCCAATAATGAACCCTGTTTCTTTTTTGAGTGGTTCTAGCATTGAAGCAAGGCGATTATCCAAGGGAATATCACGTGTACCTGCGTCGGTTTTTGGTTTGCCAACACGTGGCTTGCCATTTTCAAAGGAAATCGCCTGATGAACATGGAGGATTCGATCTTTCCAATCAATATCTTCCCAACAGAGAGCAAGCGTTTCTCCTCTTCTCGTTCCAGAAAAGGCAGGGATAGCTATTAACAAACGATCTTGCGGTTTTACAAGACTGGACAACGAATGATACAGCGTTATCATTTCACCCATAGTCAAGGCTTTCCGTTTGACTTCTTTGTCGTTGTAATTCAGACGGTCACTATCAGCAGGATTTTTTCTGATAACATCATCTTCAAGAGCAGAACGGAATATCTGTTTGATAAGCACATCCATCTTGTGAATCGTCGAGGCGGCATACCCTTCATCATCCTTTTGAATAAAAAACCTTTGGATATCGTCTGTAGCAATCTCAGACAGTTTCATATTCCCGAAGAATGGGAAAAGGTGTTTATTGAATAGTGTTTGATGGTTCTGTCGTTCACGATGCTTTATCTTCTTAACCTTATAAAGCTCATACCAGTTATTGGTATACTCTTGAAACGATGCTTCCGGCTTACCTTGCTTTGTGTTCGTTGTTCCAGAATCTGTGTTTCTCACCAACTGAACAAGGTTTTCAAAAACATCCTTCTCGTTTTTTCCAGATACCCAACGAGTAATACCATCAATTTCAACACGTTTTTGTTTCCTTTTTGCCATTGTGGATTCTCCTTCCGTCAATGGCGCATGAATCAAATCAGCCTGTGGTATTCCATTGTCAAGGTTCTGGGCGTATCCTGCTTGCATTTTGCAACCAGCAAGAAAAGCTTGTCCAAGCAAAGCATAACAAGATACCATATTATTGTAATCATTATTGTTTATATTGTCAAAATTATTATTCATAAGGCCAGAAAATTGCATTCCAAATAAGCTGGATGGATTAGTTTCTACCATAAAATTCTTCTTTCAATATCTATATTATTATAATTATTAAGCAGTCGATTTTCTTGCTGAAAGACGGTTCTGGGAATTGGTAAGCACAGTATCATAGTTACTGCAAACTATATTAAGGTATACAAATTAGACAACATCAATCACGATGGATTATGAAAACATAGAGGTAACAACGCTTTCAGTACATAGTTCTGTTCGTACTAGCGTTCTGTGGTCAATACTCTATTTACTTTGTATATTCATCAAGTGACCGTTGAAGCAAAGATAAATATTCTTGTACATCTTTTGGGGCATAGAATGTTAGAACGTGCTTCTTCCGATAACCACACAGCCAACCTTTAAATGACCCAGTACGATAATGATTATAAAACTTCTTTGTCAGCTCATAACAAAAGAATGAGTTGGCATACTTTGTGATAAATTCTGCAACAGATAATATACGGCCTTCATAATCGCTTTGTCGTTCCCGTTCATATGCAGCACAAAGATATTCATAATGCTGATCAACCAATGCGTTATAATACTTAGGTAGATTGATCAACACAGTACGAAGATGTTGTACAAGCATTTCAACACCCCTGATAGGTTTCCCACGGTAGAAGCGAAACTCCAGCCGTGTGCTATAAGGGGAACATCCGT
Source organism: uncultured Oscillospiraceae bacterium (assembly GCA_964497495.1). Classification (GTDB taxonomy): domain Bacteria; phylum Bacillota; class Clostridia; order Christensenellales; family Aristaeellaceae; genus CAXXOK01. The sequence goes on along the minus strand of CAZCCZ010000002.1, from coordinate 108,184 downwards.
TGCTTTCTATTTTCTTATTATAGGTTTCTTGTGAAGATGATTTATGATCAACTTTGGTACTGCGTTTTTGATGATCATCTCCAAAGGTATAATATGAATTTCTTGATTTTATTATTAGGCCGTACAGTTTTTTTATTAAGTCATTGATTTTATAGCATTTTTCAAAATCTACGCAGGTGTTAAAGCAAAAGTCAATTCGTGTGAAACATATCTTTCTAATACCAAGGTCATCCATAATGCAGTGAATTGCCTTTCCCAAGGCTTTTATGCTACGAAGCTCACCACATACCTTATTTGGATTTATGGTGAACGTTGTCGAATCGGGATGGCGATAAATATTACGTACGTATTGTGGTTTGTATACAGTATCGCCTTTTTGATAAACAATATCTTCTGTTATAAACGAAAATGTGTGTACAAAGGGTTCAAATTGAAATGATTCAAGGTTTTCCACGTGCCTCCTAACTTCACCATATTCCCAGAATAATGTGCTATTCTAGTCAGCAAATCTAAAATAGCATAAATAAAACTATCCCCTAGTCGGGGAAACATAAATATATCACATGCTAAATCATCTGTCAAGAGGGTAACAAAACTTTTTCTGCATTTCATTCACATCCAAATATCATCCAAATTCATTCCAAAATCGTTGAAAGCAAAGGGTTTTTATGGTATTTACCCACAAACCATGCTTATGTTGGAGTGAAGCACAATATATTAAACGATCAATCTATATATATCATTAGAATGTGACACAGGTTGCATGTATCTTGTGAGTTTTATTGGATGATTATAGGCGCGTTGCCACATTACCTTCAAAATAAAATTTCTTCATTTTTGTTTTCTCAAAGTGCTATATAGGTATATGAAAAAGAAGCTGAATGGGGTTTTTGTAAACATCCCCCATAACAACTTCAAATCAATTATTAGGGGTTAACCCTCTTTCGCTCTGCCACTCGCCTATTGATGGTCGCGGTGCTGAGCTTTGTGCTATCAGCAATTTCCCGAATAGTGAACTTCTGTGAATCGTACATCTTTAAAGCTTGTTCTATTGCCTTCGTATTCGCCTTAGGACGGCCTCCAAGCCTTCCCCTTGCGCGTGCTGCTCTTAATCCCTCCGCCGTTCGCTCAGCTATGATATCGCGCTCAAATTGGCTTAAAGCAGACATCATAGTGAGCATCAGCTTGCCAGTTGCAGTAGTCGTATCAAGATTCTCTTTCAGACTGATTAGGCTGACGTTCATCTTTTGCAGACGATCCACCATTTCAAGAAGGTCTTTAGTGCTTCTGCTCAATCGGCTGAAACTGTCAACCACTAACGCATCTCCAGAACGCAAGGTTTCCATCATTCTATCCAACTCTGGACGATGCGCCTTTGTACCAGTTATCTTCTCTTGATAGATACGTTCACAGCCCTGAGCGTTAAGACTATCAAGCTGACGATCAAGCGACTGATCTAGTGTGCTAACCCTTGCATAACCAAGCTTCATAAAGAACACCTCCATATATGAATTGTATCATATACGGGGTTTAATGTCAATATGTTTATGATATGGGTTTTGATATTAAAATCTGCTTGTTTTCAGCACTATTCCTAATTTTATGGATAATTATCAAATACGGTCGTTTTGGGTAAAGTCAAACATATAATGTTTCATTTGCTTCCAACAGAAACTTACAATATACTTAATTGACAAAATAGAAAGAGGGATACTTATGTCAAAGCTTATAATACTCGGTGCTGGTGCGTCATACGGTTGTAGTTGTGCAAACTCCATGAAAATTCCATTGCTCAAGGACTTACATAAAGTGGTGCCAAATACACACAACCACTATCAAGAAAGAGATGAACAACTAATTAAGGATTTTAATGAGTTATATGTGTATTCAGGTGTTGATAATGACTTTGAAATGTATTGTACTGCATTATTTTATATAGAAAAAGCAAGAGTTAAAATAGAACCAAAGTATGTTTTTTTTCAAGAAGAAACCTTAAAGATGATATTAAGTATGCCCCAATATATATATAATTTTACAACTGATATTTCATACTATCCCATTGTCCACAATATATTGACATATGCTCAAACGCACAGAGAATTAGCTGAGCAATATATCGCTTACACGAATTTCCAAACTTTGTTTGCAGATGATTTTTATAATTATATGTTCTTAGCGTTGGGGCACAACCGACATTGCATATACCATGAAAAACTATTTCAAATGCTCTCACAGGAAGACACAGTCATTTCCTTTAATTATGATGAAATAGCAGACTATACATTACTCAACATGGAAAAACTTGATGAGCGTTCATTTTCGAATTTAGGATTCAAGGGGGTTTATATTGCAAAAAAATACCCACACTCAGATCCTGTAAGATTGATCAAACTTCATGGCTCATTGAATTGGTTTTATAACATGTATAGACAGGATGTATATTATAATCTACTGGTAGATGGGTTGCCAAGCCCAGATAATGATGGGGTCTCTCCTCATATATTAATATATCCAGTGAAGGATAAAGAAGAGATATATTATGAAAGCAGTATTCTGACTACTCACCTCACTGCCTTTAATGATTCGCTTTCTTTATCCTCAGAGATTTGGCTCGTAGGAAAAACTTTTATGAATAATGATAGTGAACTATCAACAAGGATCAAGAGTGCATGTTCATCAGGACATAGAAAAGAACTTAATATCATTGATCCATGTGTCAAAGATTCTGCTTTTATAGAATATCATACAGATTTATTTAATGCTGAAATTAATCGCACATGGAGTACGCTTGAAAATTATTACAACAATTCTTATTGTCAACAGGAAGCCGGAGAAGGAGGCGGACGCTCAACAAGGTGATTTTGTAGATTAGACAATGAGTGGAGTACTACAGACACAATGTAGAAACGCCATTTTTAATAGCCAGTGCTGTCCATCGAAAGTTCGTCTTTTTACTGCCCAATATGCTTTTTAATGCCCCTTGGTAAGGATGAGGGCTAGCCTTATATGGTCACCAAAAAATTCATGTTCAGCAATATAAAAAAGGCTCCTTGACGGAACTCACAGGCTGAATATTTATACGCCATTCTTCTCTGTTTAATAATGTGCTAATCAGTTATGATCGCGCCCATTCTACGCTTAGGAGGCGGACGCTCTATCCTGCTGAGCTATAGGCGCAAGGGAAGCCGAAAGCCATTGTAAAGGAACGGGTTGCGCTTGTCAAGGCATGGGGCCGTTCCCCCTGTGGAAAGCGAACGGCTGAACAAGCCGGGCCCCCGTCCTCCGGGGAGGGCGGGGGCCCGGCGCCACGTCGCGCGTCAGCAGTCGCAGGAGCAGCCCTGGCCGTAGAGGTGCGCCACGAAGTATTGCATCTTTTCGATATTTTCTTTGGAAATCGGCTGGTAGGAGCCGCCGCACGCGCGGATGAGCTGGTAAATCTGCGCGGTGACCTCCAGCACCTTCACGGCGCGGAACGCGCATTTCATGTCAGCGCCCAGGCAAACGGCGCCGTGACTTTTCAGCAGGCAGCAGTTGGAGGTTTCGCCGAGCGTTTTCACGCAGTTGTCGGCCAGTTCCCTGGAGCCGGGCAGCGCGTATTCCGCCACGCGGCATACGTCGCCGAAGCATTGGGCGGCCTCGTCGATCAGCATGGGGATGTCCTCACCCATGCAGGAGAACACGGTGGAGTAGATGGGGTGCGTGTGGATCACGGCGTTCACGTCCGCCCGCGCGCGGTAAACGCCGCAGTGCAGGCCGGTTTCGATGCTGGGGCGGCGCTTGCCCTCGGTCACGTTGCCGTCGATATCCACCACCACCACGTCGTCCTCGGTCAGCAGGGAGTAATCCATGCCGCTGGGCGTGATGTAGATTTTACCGGTTTCAGGGTCGCGGCAACTGATGTTGCCCCAGGTTTCCACGGTATATCCCCCGTCGATCATTTTCACGCCGGATTCGATAATCAGTTTCTTGAAGTTCATTCGTGTCAGCCCCCTCGTCGTTGGAGAAGGCCCGCCGCGCGTTGATAGCGCGGCGGGCGCGGTAACAGACCGTTCGTTCGGGTTACTTGGTAAACTGGGCGACGTACTCGATGAAGGAATCCACGTTGGCGGAGGTCACGAGTTCGCAGCCGGTGTCGGTGGACAGCGGCACGATGTCCTTATGGCCGGTCAGGAGCTGGATCATGGCGTCCACGCCCAGCACGCCCATCTTGGCGGGATACTGCGCGACGGTCGCGGTGAAATCGCCGGACTTCACGTACTGCAGCGCCTGGCTCACGGCGTCGAAGCCGATGATGGAGATCTGGTCCTGTAGGCCCGCTTCCTGTACCGCGCTCAGCGCGCCGATGCCCATGTTGTCGTTGCCGCAGACGATCAGCTGCAGGTCCGGGTTGGCCTGGATGATGTTCTGCGCGGCGGTGTAGCCCTGATCCACTTCCCAGTTGGCGGTCTGCGTGGCCACCAGCTTCACGTGGTCGCCGGCGACGTCCATAAAGCCGTTGTAGCGGTCGGCGGCATTGGTCTGGCCGTCGATGCCGGTGAGGATGGCGGTCACGACGCCCTGGGGCATGTTCTCAACCACCCACTGACCCGCGAGCTTGGAGCCCTCGTAGTTGTTGGTGCCGAAGTAGGGAATGTCCATGCCGGCTTCGGCCAGCACGTCGTCGGTCAGCTTGGTGTCCAGGTTGATGATGGGAATGTTCGCCTCGGCGCAGGCCTGGATGGCGGCCACGAGGCCCTCGGAGGAGCTGGGCACCAGCAGGATGCCGTCCACGCCCTGGGAAATGTAGTTTTCAACGATGGCCAGCTGCGTATCGGCGCTGGCGTGCGTGGCGCCCGCTTCCACTTCCAGCTTCACGCCGTACTTGCCGGCTTCCTGCTGGGCGGCATTGGCAAGCACGATGTGGAACTCGTTGTTCAGCGTCATGCCCACGAAACCGATGAAGAGGTCCGAGTAGTTCCCGTCGGCGGCCGGTTGCAGGGCGGCGGCGACTTCTTCCAGCGTGGCGCTTTCGTTCGGGGTGGCGGCGGCTTCCGCGACGGCGGCTACGCTAAAAGAGAAAACCATCGTCAGGGCAACCAGCAGAGACAACCATTTCTTCATGAGACAAACCTCCTTCATATTCTTATACCTCTCGGTATAATTTCGTAAAACCCGGTCACTCGGCCTTGCGTTCCTTAGACTTGTCCGCATACACGGCGGCGATGATCACGGCGCCCGCGATGATCGTCTGCCAATAGGTGGAGATGTTGAGGATTTGCAAGCCGCAGGTGAGAGCGCCCAGAATCAGCGCGCCGACCAGCGTGTTGCCGATTTTGCCTCGGCCGCCGGAGAGCGATATGCCGCCGATAACCGCACTGGCGATGGCGTTCATTTCGTAGCCGGAACCGGCGTTGGGGTCGGCGTAGGAGAGGCGGGACAGCAGCATGATGCCGCCCACGGCGGAGAGGATGCCCGCCAGCACGTAGCAGGAAAGCTCGGTCCTGCGGATATTGACGCCGGACAGCTTGGCCGCGGCCGCGTTGCCGCCCAGGGCGTAGATATGCCGGCCGAAACGGGTGTAGCTCATCATGACGATCACCAGCGCGTACAGCACGAACACGTAGAAGATGGAAATCGGGATGCCGGCGATCTTAAAATTCATCAGCATCTTCAGGTCGCTGGAAAGGCCGGAGATGGGCTTGCCGCCGTTAATCAGCAGCGCCAGCCCGCGCCCGACGTTCATCATGCCCAGCGTGGTGATGAAGGCGGGCACCTTGCCAAAGCTGATGAGCACGCCGCTGACCAGGCCGAACGACGCGCCGATCAGCAGCGCCAGGCACACGACCACCGGAATGGCCACGCCGCTTTTCAGCATCATGCCGCAGGCGATACCCACGAAGGCCACCACCGAGCCCACGCTCAGGTCGATGCCGCCGGTCAGGATCACAAGCGACGCGCCGATGGCCGTAACCGCGATGACGCTGGACTGCTTAATGATGTTCTGGATGTTGACCAGCGTCAGAAAGTTTTTACCGGCCAGGTTGCAGGCGACCGTAAGCACCAGGAAAATTGCGACCGCGCCGATGTAAAGCGTAAGGTCTGATATGCTGACCCTGCGCTTTTCAACCGATTGCTGCTTCATAGTCGTTTCCTCCGTTCAGCGTGTAAGATAGGATTTTTTCCTCGGTTACGGTGCCGTCGTTATCCAGAATCACGGGCATCTCGCCGTTGCACATAACCGCGATCCGGTCGCACATCTTCATGACTTCCACCATGTCGGACGAAATCATCAGGATGGAAGCCCCCGCGCGGGTCAGGTCCTCCATGATATGGTAAATTTCATCCCGCGCCCCCACGTCGATGCCGCGGGTGGGTTCGTCGAAAATATAGACCTGCGGCCGGTTGAGCAGCCATTTCGCGATGACGACCTTCTGCTGGTTGCCGCCTGAAAGGTTTCTGACCTCCAGCTGGTCGTTGGGCGCCTTGACGCTCAGCTTGCGCATGTACTCGTCGCTCTTTTCCAGAACCGTCCGGCGGTTGATGAACGTCTTTCCGAACTGGCGCAGGTTGGGCAAAGCGATGTTGTCCCGGATCGAGTGGATCAGCACAAGTCCTTCGTTCTTGCGGTCTTCGCTCAGGTACACCACGCCGTTGCGGATGGCTTCCGAAACGCTGCCCTTAAGCGGCTTGCCGTTGATGAACACCTCGCCCGTATGCCGGTACGCGCCGATGATGCATTTGGCCAGCTCCGTGCGACCCGCGCCCACCAGCCCGCTTACGCCCAATATCTCCCCCTTGCGGAGTTTGAAGCTCACGTTTTTAACCCGGTCGCGGCAGCAGATGCCGCGCACATCCAGCGCCACTTCGTTGGGGCAGAGGCCGTCGTTGCAGATCCGGTCGAAATTCACGTCCCGGCCCACCATCATCTTGGGCAACTCGCGCTCGTTGGTGTCCTTGAGCTCGCAGGTCTTGATATAGCAGCCGTCCCGCATGATGGTGACCCGGTCGCCGATTTCGAACAGTTCGCTTAAGCGGTGGCTGATGTAGATAATACCCAGCCCCTCGGCTTTCAGTTTGCGCACGATGTCGAAAAGAATCTTCGTCTCGTTGGCGGTAATGGCGCTGGTCGGCTCGTCCAGCACGAGCACCTTGCTCTTGTTGGAAAGCGCCTTGCAAATCTCCACCATCTGGCACTGGGCCACGCTCAGGTCGCAAATGCGCGTTCTGGGGTCCACGTTCAGCCCGATCCTCTCAAGCAGCCCGCGGGTCTCCTCGATCTCGGCGGTCTTGTCCAGCAGGCCGTTTTTCAGCCTTTCCTTGCCGATATGGATGTTTTCGTAGACGGAAAGGTAGGGTACGAGGTTGAACTCCTGATAGATCACGCTGATGCCCGCGTCCAGCGCCTCTTTGGGGGAAGCGATGGTCAGCGGCTTTCCGTCCAGAATAATCTCCCCCACCTCGCGCCTGTACGCGCCGGAGAGAATCTTGATCAGCGTCGATTTACCCGCGCCGTTTTCACCCAGCAGCACGTGCACCTCGCCGGGCCGGACCTGCAGCTTCGCCTCGTGCAGGACTTCGACGCCGAAGAAGCTCTTGCAGATTCCCGTCATTTCCAGGATGTACTCCACAGACAGAACCCCCTCACAAACACTGCGAATCTCCCGTTCCGGTCGTTACCCGTAAACTCTGGTGCGGGCGGAACGGTTTATTATACTACGAAGCTCCTCCGGGGTAATTCCCTCCCGGAAATAGGCGATCTGGGCGGCGATGTTGCCTAAAACGGTACTTTCGCCCTCGCAGGTGACGACGGTGCGCTTCGTGTGGGCGGCGGAAAGCCGGTTGAGCAGATCGTTGCGGGCGCCGCCGCCAACGATGTAAAGCTTCTCGAACCGTCTGCCCGTTACGGTTTCCAGATCGTTCACACACACTGCGTAGCTTTCCGCCAGAGACTCGTACACGGAGCGGATGACGACGCCCCAGTCCGCCTCGCCCGCGAGGCTTCCGCTTTCCGAAAGCGCCGCCCGGATGGCGCCGCTCATGGAGGGGGGGTTGAAGAAGCGCGGATCGTTCACGTTGAAAAGCGCCCACTCCCGCGCTCCCTCGGCCATACCGGTCAGTTCCTCCCAGCTTGCTTTCGCGCCGCGCTCCGCTTCGAGCTCCGCGCGGATGCGCTGCATCAGGAACATGCCCGCGTTGTTCTTCAGCAGCGTGATGCGGTCGAACGCACCCACCTCGTTGGTCAGCGCCGCGTCCATCGCCGCGCGGGTCACCACCGGCTGCGCAAGCTCGGTGCCGATCAGCGACCACGTGCCGGAACTGACGAACGCGAAGTCGGGTTCCCCCGCGGGCACGGCCAGCACGGCGCAGGCCGTGTCGTGGGAGGGTACGCAGATCACGGGGATATCGTAGCCGATGCCCAGCTCCTCGCGGATACTTTCCCGCAGGAAGCCGATGCGCCGTCCGTGGCGGCCGACGTCGCAGAACAGCGAGGGGGGCAGGCCGAAAAACGAGCAGGCTTCCGGGCTGATCCGCCTGGCGCGAGCGTCCATGAGCTGCGTGGTGCTCAGTTCGCTGGGCTCGTTTTGCATCACGCCCGTGAGCAGGTAATTCAGGATGTCCGGCACCATCAGCAGCCTGTCGGCGGCGGCGTACAGGGAGGGCATCCGTTCCCGGATGCCGCCGAGCATGTAAACGGAATTGATCTTGTCGCACAGGATGCCGGTCAGCCCGAAAAGCCTTTCCCGCTGCGCCCCGTCCAGCTTTTGAAGCGTTTCGGCGCCGAGCGTGTTGCGGTAAGAGAGCGGGTTGCCCAGCATATCGCCCTCCCGGGTGAACAGGGCGAAGTCGACGCCCCAGGTGCAAACGCCGATGGAGTCGATGCGCTCCCGCGTTGCGGCGGCACGGAGCGCCCGCTTGAAGCCTTCGAAGAGATTGAGGATGTCCCAGTATTCGTATTCCCCGATTTTGACGGTAAAATTCGGCTGCTGGTCGATCCTCTCCACGTGAACGGCTTCCCCGTCGAACGCTCCCAGAAAGATGCGGAACGAGGAGTTGCCGCAGTCCAGCCCCAGCATGTGTTTCACGGTCGATCGCTCCCGTACGTCGTTTATCCGATGCGGACGGTCAGCCCGTATTCGTCCGCATACGCTTTCAGGAAATCCAGATCTTTGCTTTTCAGGGATTCGCGTTCCCCCATCGGGTATTCGCGCCCCAGTCCCGTATATTTCAGGTTGCCCAGCCGGTGATAAGGCAGGAACCATACGTCCTTAAGCCCCGGCAGGGACGCGCAGAACGAGAGGAACGCGCGTACGTCGGCTTCGCCGTCGTTGCAGCCCGGCACGAAGGGGTACCGCACGGACAGGCCGCCCCCGAAGTGCCCGGACAGCCAGCGCAGGTTATCGAGGATCAGCCCGTTGCCCTGCCCCGTCAGCCGCCGGTGCTCGGCGTCGTCCATATGCTTGACGTCGTAATAAATATCGCAGGCCAGCGCCGCGCAGCGCTCCACCGCAACCCGGGGCGCGTAGCCGCAGGTTTCCACCAACACGGGCACGTTCTCCCGCCGAAGGAGCCCGGCGCACGCCTCTACGAAATCGACCTGCAACAGGGGCTCGCCGCCGCTGAAGGTTACGCCCCCGCCGGAACGGTCGAAATAGGGTTTGTCCCGCAGCAGCGTTTCGCAAAGCGCTTCCGGCGTGTAACTTGTTCCCATGAGCTTGCGCGCGCCCGCGTAACACCCGTCCACGCAAAGCTCGCAGGAATCGCAGTCGTTATCCGTGGTGACGTAACCCATGCCCTCCAGCCGCCGGATGTGCCCCCGCGGGCAAACGGCCAAACATCGACCGCATCCCACGCACAGGTTCGGGTTCAGCAGAATCTCCCGCCGGGGGGACTGGGATTCCGGGTTGGCGCACCAGGCGCACCGCATGCCGCAGCCTTTTAAAAACACGACGGTGCGGATGCCGTTTCCGTCCTCGATGGCGAACCGCTCGACGTTAAACACCAGCCCGGCGCGGGGGTCAGATGTCCAGCTCATTGCGGTTGATCACGTCCGCCTGGCAGGCCGGGGCCAGGGAAGTGAACAGCGCGCTGTACCCGGAAACGCGCACCATCAGGTCCTGATAATCGTCCGGGTGCGCCATCGCGTCCCGAAGCACGTCCGAATCGACGACGTTGAACTGGATCTGCTCGGCCTTCTTGTCGAACAGCACGCCGATCATATCCACCACGCGCTCGCGCTTATCCCGGGTGGCGATGGCGTTTTTCGCCAGGCGCATGTTGAAGATGGCGCCTTTTTGAATCCACTGGGTGGGCAGCTTGGCCACGCTGTTGCAGGCGGCCGTGGCGCCCTCGCGTTCCGCGCCGTTGGCGGGGGATACGCCGTTGTTCACGGGCATGCCGTCTCTGCGGCCGTCCGGCGTGGCCCCGACGCTGCGGCCGAAGGCGATGTTGCCGGAAACCGGGCTCTGGCTGTAGGAGAAGCAGCAGGGAAGCGGGCCTTTGCCGTATTTACTGCTGTGGTATTTGGTGTGGTACCGGCTGCCGATGAACTCCTCCACGGCGACCACCCAACGGTCCGCCGTGTCGTCGTCGTTGCCGAATTTCGGTGCCTTGTTCAGCAGCACCGCGCGCAGCTCCGGCCCGGTGGGCGAGGTAGCCCCGTCCTCGAAATTCGTATCCAGCGCGTGCAGCAATTCCTTCAATGTAACAAGCTTCTTGGTGAAAACGGCGTATTCCATGTCCGCCAGCGCGTCGCCGGAGCTGATGGAGCCCGCCGTGGGGCCGCCGTCCGCCGAGTAGAGCGCGCCACCTTCCACCAGGTCCAGCCCGCGGCCGATGCAATCCTCGATGAGCGAGGAACGGAACGGGTTGATATCGTACAGGCAGTGCACGTAGTCGTTGGTATGCTCCACCACCACCTGCATATCCATGAAGTAGGCCAGCATATCCGTATATTCCTTGAAAATCTCCTCCATCGAGGCGCAATCCTCGATCTTCCTGGAGGTCGGCTTGTACAGATACCCGGTCTTGGTGTCCACGCCGTTGTGAAGCGTGATATCCAGCACCTTTTCCACGTTCAGCCACGGGCCCTTGGCCGCGAAATCCCACTTGCCGGGGATGGAGGCTTCGATGCACCCGTCCGGAGACCAGTCGCACAGGTCGTCCTCCGCGATGCCCATTTTACGGAGCGTATCCATGAACGCGCGGTCGTTGTAGAAGGCGGGCATGCCGCCCTGATGCTTCACCGCGGCTTCCAGCGCTTCCATCATCAGCGCCTTGTCCGTCTTCTCAAAGCATTTCACGGATACGGACGGCGTAACCAGCCGGAGCTCCGAGCAGGCCTGAATGCACAGGTGGGAAATCTCGTTGGTCACGTCGTTGCCGAACTTATCCTGCCCGCAGATCGCCAGATTGATGAACATCTGGTATCCGAGGAAGAACTCCGAATCTCCCCAGGAGCGGAGCTTGTTGAGCTCGTTGCACTTGATGAAGAAGCACTCGATGATCTCCAGCGCCTCGTCCCGCGTAATGCGCCCCTCGTTCAAATCTTTCTGATAATAGGGGTACACGTACTGGTCGAAACGGCCCAGGGAGATGGCGTGCCCGTTGGATTCCAGATGCACGGCCAGTAAAATCAGCCAGATGCTCTGCACCGCCTCATGGAAGGTACGAGCGGGCTCGTAGGGAACACGGCGGCAGATGCCCGCAAGCTTCAGCAATTCCTCTTTGCGGGTTTCCACGGAGCACACGGCGGCCTGCTGCTCGCACTCGTCCGCGATCCGGCGGGAAAACGCCACGACCGCCTCGTTGCCGCGGAGGACCCCGTCCAGAAAGAAGGCCTTCTTCACGCCTTCCGGCTCTTTCAGGTCCAGCGCTTCCCGTGCGGCCTTCGCCCGGGCCGTCACGTCCTTCAGGCCCTTTTGAAGCACGAGCTTATAATCCGGAATCTCGTTGCCCAGCCCCGCGCCGACCACCCAGGTCTCGTCGATCACGCCGGAATCCCAGGCTTTCAGCGTGCTTTCCGGCAGCGCCGCGCGCAGATAGTCGATCAGCGTCTTATCCTGCCAGTAGTCGATGCAGCGCAGGATATCCTGTTTCACGTCCTCGTCCGCGTAAAAACGGTCGCCGGGCCGCTCGTCCCAGAAATAAGGTTTCCCTGCGATCTCCTCCGTAAGCCATTGGCAGGAGTATTCCGGGAAAATCGGGGAGGCCTTCGGCCATTTCGCCTGGTTGCCGACGATCAGCTCGTCGTCCCTGACCCATACGGTCATGTTCGTCAGCACGTCGTAGTACGCTTCGGCGCGCCGTAGGGCCACGGGCTTCGCGTGATTCCGTTTCATGGACTCCGTGAAAATATTGCATCGTTCGGAACACACCTTGGGTTTCTGGTCAAAGAGCGCTTTGCGCAGGCGGGCAATCCTGAGGTTCATGCTATCTTCTCCCTTGGCCGGGTTCTCACGGCACTGTAAAATGCGGTGTGAACGGCGACTTTTATGAACGTAAGTAACTTGTTACATGCGCATTATGGCATATATTCGGCCATATGTCAATATGTTTTTTGAAATTTATCGTCGTTCTTGCGATATATTGTGTAAATCGTAGATAAAGATGATTCATAATGCATCATAACGGATACATTGGTATTGATTTGTGAAACGATCTGTTCTATAATCAATGATAGCGATGAGGAGTGGTACCATGAACAAGAAAACGGTGGGCATCCGGGAAATAGCTCAGATCGCGGGCGTCTCCGTCGCCACGGTTTCAAGGGTCATCAACGCGCCCGAAAAAACCTCCGAAGAGATTCGCACGCGGGTCAGCGAAGTGATACGGCAATATAACTACGTGCCGAACCTCAACGCGAAAAACCTGTTCGCAGGCACGTCCAACGCTTTCGCCCTGTTCATTTACGATATGGAGAACCCCTATTTCATCGCGCTGATCAAGGAAATGGGCCAGGTGGCATTGAAAAACAAATGCTCGCTCCTGATCTGCGACACGGAGAACGACCCCCGGCTGGAGGCCGAATACCTGCGCTACTGCGAGGCGGCCCATACCCGCGGGATCATCCTGACGGAAGGGTTCAACCGCAGTTCGGCGACGTTCGAGCATACCAGCCAGCGGCTGATCGGTCTGGACCGGAACATGGACATGCGCCACTGCCGCATCCATTCCGACAATAGCCGCGGCATCCACCTGCTGACCGATTACCTGTACAACCTTAACCACCGCACCCTCGGCTTCGCGGGTTACGTGCCGGGTTTCCACTCCTGCGAGGAGCGCTACCAGGCGTTTCTGGACACGGTCGCGGAAAAGGGGCTGGATTTCTCGGAGGATTACCTGTATAAAGGCTCGCTGGACGTGAACACCGGCGCGCAGGCGATGGATTACTTCTGCTCGCTGCGCAACCCGCCCACGGCGGTGGTCTGCGCCAACGACCTGGTGGCCATGGGCATGTGCATGCGCGCCAACCAGCGGGGTTTCGGCATCCCGCAGGATTTTTCCATCGTGGGCTTCGACGGCTGCATGCCCGGCTACGCCTACCCCAGGCTCACGACGATCCGGCAGGACGTTTCCTCCCTGTCGCAGGCGCTATTCGACGCGCTGTTTTCGGAGGACCCCAAGAAAGATCAGGTGATCGGCGTTTCGCTGATCATCGGCGATTCGTGCATGAAGGTGTAACGGGAAGCGCGAAGGCTTATGAAAGCGGCCCGGTTCCAACGGGAACCGGGCCGCTTTGCGCCGCAGAACCAGGGCCCGCCCGCCTCACGCTTTCGCTTTGGCGGGGAGCCGCACGCCCAGCTTGCTTTTCACGCACTGCTTGATGACCTCGGCGCACGCCGCGCGCCCCACGCGGGCGCTGTTCAGGCACAGGTCGTATCCGGCAGGATCTTTCCAGTTTTCGCCGGTGTAATACCTGTGGTAATCCGAGCGGTATTTGTCCGTGCGGCGGATCATCTTGCCCGCCTCCGCCTCATCCATGCCGGTGCGTTCCATAATGGAATGAACGCAGGCTTCGAACGGCGCCTGTACGCTGACGCTGACGACGTTTGGCAGGTCGCGCAGCACGAAGTTGGCGGCCTTGCCCATAACGATGAAGGATTCCGTCTGCGCCAGCATCCGTAGGATTTTTACCTGATAGTTGAACAGGTTGATTTCCGATACGAACTTCCGGTTCTCGGGCGTCAACACGTTGCCGTAATGTTCGCGGTCGGGCACCTGCATCAGGAGCCGGCGGTTGAACTTCTCGTTGGCCAGCGTAAACAGTTCCTCGTTGATGCCGCTTTCCACGGAGGCCAGTTCCAAAAGCTCTTTGTCCATCAGGCGGATGCCCAGGTCTCCCGCGATCTGCAGGCCGATCTGCTTGCCGCCGCTGCCGAAGCCGCGGGCGATGGTGACGACGAAGTTTTTCATGGCGTAACGCTCTCCTTCCGGGGCGGTTCTCCCGCCGGATACGGCGCGGGGCCGCATTCCATTTCTTTCTTCCCGACGGCGCGGATTCCTGCCTGCCGGGGCCGGGGCCCGCAGGAAAATTATGAATCGCATACAGCTTCGTGATGCAAACTGTTTAAAATTCGTTTTTCGCCGGAAGGCCGATATGCCCTTATTGACACCGGTTTTCCAGGGATATATAATTGGCTAATCAGACCGGGCTCGTCCGGTTTGCATAATCGTTTCCGTGCTCCTTCATTCTCACCCTATCCGATACTTCTTCCTTCCAACGCACGTTCCACGTTCGTGCCTCCCGACGCAATCAAAGATAAAGATGGAAGCAAAGAGGCTTCTCCGGCTTAACGCGGCCGCGGGAAGTTTTTTTGAATATCCGGAGCGCGGGCATACCCGCCTCGGAAAAAGTATAAGGAGGCGTCCATCCATGAAAAGAGTTCTCTCCTTCCTGGTGTCGTTCACCCTCGTGATCGCCCTCTTGGCATGCAGCGTCCCCGCGACGGCCGAAACGGCCCTGCCCGTGATCAAAATCGCCAGCTGCACCCCCCTGTCCGGCAGCCAGGCCGCCATGGGCGAAGTGATTAAAAACGGCATCGAGCTGGCGTATAGCCAGAGCGTGGAAGAGTTCAAGGCTCTGGGCTTCGACCTGCAGTTCGCCCCGCAGGACGACCAGGCCGACCCCAAGGTCGGCGTGAGCATCGCGCAGCGGCTGATCGAGGATAAGGACTTCCTCGCGGTGGTGGGCCACTGGAACTCCGGCGTGGCCATCCCCTCCTCGGAAGTGTACAACCAGGGTGGGTTGGCCATGGTCTCCCCCGCCAACACAGCCACGGCCGTGACCGACCGCGCGCTGCCGGTGGTCAACCGTATCTGCGCCCGTGACGACGCGCAGGGCCCCGCAGGCGCGGACTTCCTGTTCGGCCTGGGGCTGACCAGCGTGTTCGTGCTTCAGGACAAGACCACCTACGGCCAGGGCGTGGCCGACGAGTTTAAAAAGCGCTTCGAGGCCATCGGCGGCACGGTGCTGGGCTACGAAGGCATCACCGCGGGCGAGGCCGACTACAGCGCCGTGGAAGAAATGATCCGCGCCAGCGGCGCGCAGGCCGTTTACTTCGGCGGGATTTACCCCGAAGGCGGCCTGCTGATCAAGCAACTGGCCGAAAAAGGCATTCCCGTGACCTTCCTCGGCCCGGACGGCATGGACTCCGTGGAACTGGTGAACATCGCGGGCGACGCGGTCATCGGCACCTACTACACCTCCACCGCGGCGGGCGTGGCGAACACCGAAAAGGGCAACGCGTTCGCCGCCTCCTACCAGGCCGCGTACGGCCGCGCGCCCGAAGGCTACGCCGCTTACGGTTTCGACGCCATGAGCGTGGCCCTGAACGCCGTTAAGGCCGCCATCGCGGCCAACGGCGGCGCGCTGCCCACCCGCGAGCAGGTGGTGGCGGCCGTACGCGCCACCGCCGGGTACGAAGGCGTCGCCACCGACGTGACCTTCAACGGCATCGGCGACAACACACAGGCGAAGGTGTACGTGCTGGGCTTCAGCCAGGCGGCTTACCCGGCGGAAGTCATCAAGTCCATCGCCGTAACCGAGTACCTTAAATAAACCCCTCGCAGACGCAAAACAAGCGCATCGACCGCCGCGGGAGAAGGGAACGCCCTTTTCCCGCGGCGGCGGCAGGGAGGTCGGCGCCGGATGAACCAACTGCAATCGCTGGTGAAAATAATCCCCCAGCTGCTGTCCGACGGGTTAACTTTGGGTTTCGTGTACGCGATCGTCGCCATCGGCTATACGATGGTGTACGGCATTCTGGAATTCATCAATTTCGCCCACAGCGAGCTGTTCATGTTCGGCGCGTTCGTGGGCACCGAAGTGCTGCTGCTGCTCAAATCGCTGGGGATTCTGGCCAACATGTCCCCCACGCTGGCGTTGATCATCGCGCTGCTGGTCGCCATGATCATGAGCGGCGGCCTGGGCGTAGCGGTGGACCGCATCGCCTACCGGCCCGTGCGCAGTGCGCCCAAGCTGGTGCCTTTCATTTCCGCCATCGGCGTGTCCTTCATCCTGCAGGACGTGGTGCGCATGGTGGAGGAGGCAAAGAACGGCAACTATTATCTGTACGCGCCCACGCTATTTTCCAACCGGATCCAGATCGCGGAGAACATGGTGGTGCCGGAAAAAACGCTGTATATCGTGGGGCTGTGCCTTTTGATGATGGCGGCGCTGACCCTGTTCGTCAACAAAAACAAGTGGGGAAAAGCCATGCGCGCCGTGGCGCAGGACCGGGACACCGCCCGGCTTATGGGCATCAACGTGGATCTGGTAATCTCGCTGACCTTTTTGATCGGCGCGGGCATGGGCGGCGCGGCGGGCACGCTGTTTTCCGTTCAGTACGGCTCCATCTCCCCCTATTCCGGCTTTATCCTTGGCATGAAAGCCTTTACGGCCGCCGTGTTCGGCGGCATCGGCAAAATCCCGGGTGCGATGCTGGGCGGCATCCTGCTGGGTCTCATCGAGGTATTCGGCGCTTCGTTCCTGGGGGCGCTCACCGGCGGCATGTTCGGTTCCGAATACAAGGACGTGCTCGCCTTTACCATCCTGATCCTGATCCTGATCTTCAAACCCAGCGGCCTGCTGGGCAAGCCGGCCGGAGAGAAGGTGTAGCATGGATAAGACCAAGAGGAAAGCAAAGTTGGCCGTACCCTTCCGGGAAATGAGCGGCAGGCAGAAAACGGTGTTTCTCCTCCAGCTTCTGGTCATCGTCGCCGCGCCGGTCTGGCTGCTGCTGGAACCGGGCAACAGCGTAGCGTTCGTGCTGTTCCTGTTGTCCCTGCTGGCGGTTCAGAAAATAAGCCTTCCCGCGTGGGCGAGAATCGCCTTCGCGGCCGTCGACCTGCTGCTGGTAATCCCCGTCGTGGGGCAGACATCCGGCACTTTCGCGCGCGTGGCGACGATCATCGGCATCTACGCCATCCTGTCGCTGGGGCTCAACATCGTGGTGGGCTTCACGGGGCTTCTGAACCTCGGGTACGCCGCCTTCTACGCGGTGGGCGCCTATACCTACGCGATTTTCGCCTCCTCCCAGGCCAACTACTTCATGGCCAACAAAATCTTCCCGCTGTCCGGCAACTGGTTCTGGCTGTTTCTGCTGATCGCGCTGGTGGTGTCCGGTTTCGTGGGGTTCCTGCTGGGGCTTCCGGTGCTGAGGCTGAAAGGCGACTATCTGGCCATTGTCACCCTGGGCTTCGCGGAGATCATCCGCCTGCTGTTCAACAACCTTTCCAAGCCCGTGAACCTGACCAACGGCCCTATGGGCATCACGCCCATACAGGCCCCGATGCTCTTTTCTCTCAAGCTTAACAAACCGGTGGACTTCTACTGGATCGTGCTGGGGCTGTTCCTGCTTACGGTGCTGGTGGTACGCAACCTGCAAAATTCGCGCATCGGGCGCGCGTGGGTGGCCATCCGCGAGGACGAGTTGGTGGCCCGCACCATGGGCGTGCCGGTGGTGTGCATGAAGTTGCTCTCCTTCTCCATCGCGGCGGGGCTGGCCGGCATGATGGGCGTGGTGTTCGCCGCCATGCAGAGTTACGTGGACCCTACGAGCTTCACCTTCATGGAGTCGATCATCATCCTGTGCATGGTCATTCTGGGCGGCACGGGCAATATGCAGGGCGTCATCATCGGCGCGCTGGCGGTGATCGTGCTCCAACTGCAAATTCTGAAGGACGTCTCCAACTACCTTACGTCGCTTACGACCTCCGGCATCCTGAACCTCCCCGCGTGGCTCAACCCCGCCAAGTACGAGCGCCTGATCTTCGGCCTGATTCTAGTGCTGATGTGCATCTTCCGCCCCAACGGCATCCTGCCGGAGAAGCGGATGCTCAAGATTCGGCAGAAGCTGGGCTTCAAGCCGAAAGCGCCCGCGGACGGCGCGCCCGAAACCAAAGCGAAGGAGGGCGCGTGATATGCCTTTGCTGCTTGTCAAGGGGCTTACCAAAACCTTCGGCGGCCTGACCGCCATCAACAACGTGGACTTTTCCATGGACGAGCACCAGATCGTGAGCGTCATCGGCCCCAACGGCGCGGGAAAAACCACCTTCTTCAACATGATCAGCGGTTATTACCCGGTGGACAGCGGCTCCATCACCTTCGACGGGCACAGCCTCACCAAACTGACGCCGGAAAAAGTCGCTTCCTATAAAATCGCGCGCACGTTCCAGAACATCCGCCTGTTCCAGAACATGCTGGTGGCGGAAAACATCCTGGTGGGCTGCTACCTGAACATGCGGGCGAACATCGGGGACATCGTTTTCCGCACGGGTCGCATGCGCCGGGAAGAGGAGGAAGCCTTCGAGAAGGTGCTCCGCCTGCTTGCCTACGTGGGGCTGGCGGGCAAGGAAAGCGAAGTGGCGCGCAACCTTTCCTACGGGCAGCAGCGCAGGCTGGAAATCGCCCGCGCGCTGGCCATCGAGCCCAAGCTGCTGATGCTGGACGAACCCGCGGCGGGCCTGAACCCCAGGGAGACCGAGGAAATGAAGAACTTCATCCTCCGCCTGCGCAGCGACACGAACACCACCATCCTGCTGATCGAGCACGATATGAAGCTGGTCATGGGCCTGTCCGACCGGATCACGGTGCTCAACTACGGCACCAAGATCGCCGACAGCACGCCGGACGAGATCCGCAACAACGAGGACGTGATCCGCGCGTACCTGGGCGTGGAGGACGAGAGCGACGACGACGAGGCGGAAACGGGGGAGGCGAAGGCATGAGCGAACCGATTCTGACGCTGGAGAACGTGAACACTTTTTACGGAAAGATCCACGCGCTTCACGACGTTTCCTTTCAGGTACAGCCGGGGGAAATCGTCACCCTGATCGGCAGCAACGGCGCGGGCAAGACCACGACACTGCGCACCATCTCCTCCCAGATCACCCCCGCCACAGGCCGGGTGGTGTACAAGGGCAACGTGATCAGCCGCCTGCCCGCCCACGAGGTGGTAGGGCTGGGCATCGCGCAGGTGCCGGAAGGCCGCAAGATCTTCCCCGCGCTCACGGTGGAGGAAAACCTGCAAATGGGCGCGTTCCGCATCCGGGACAACAAGAAGAACGCGGAGAACTTCGCCCGGGTGTACGGGCTGTTCCCCCGCCTGAAGGAGCGCTGCCGCCAGCGCGGCGGCACGCTTTCCGGCGGCGAGCAGCAGATGCTGGCCATCGGCCGGGCGCTGATGAGCGAACCGGAGCTGTTGCTGATGGACGAGCCTTCCATGGGCCTCGCGCCCATGCTGGTGGAGCTGATCTTCGAATCCATCAAACAGCTGAACCGGCAGGGCATCACCATTTTGCTGGTGGAGCAGAACGCCAAGAAGGCGCTCAGGGTTTCCAACCGCGGGTACGTGCTGCAAACCGGCATCGTCACCCTTTCGGGCACGGGCCGCGAACTGCTGAAAAACGACACCGTGCGGGAAGCCTACCTGGGGTAGGTTCGCGCAAGGGCGAAGGCGCGATGCAACGAACGCCGTGTCGCGGCCCGGCAACGACGGGCGGGCAAGGCGCTTGCGGCTTTTCAGCAAACAGACCCGTGAAAAAAGAACAGCCTGACGGCATCCTGAGTCGCCCCGGCCCGCGCCAGATGAGCGCGGGCTTTTTCAACGAAGCCGCCCCGGCGCATATCCCCGGAAACCCGCGCTGTTCCCTTCCGTGCGGAAAAATACGGCCGTCGCCTCTTGACAACCGAAAATCCGAGTGGTACAATACGGTTAGAAAGTTAGGTAATCGTTTACCTTGACTGCGTTTCCCGGTGGAAACGTTATATACGGGTCGCATTTTATAAGGTAAACGATTAACCTGAGCGTAAGGAGGCGGGGGCATGTCCATCACGATGAAGCAGATCGCGGAACTCGCGGGCGTCTCCACGGCCACCGTTTCCAAGGTCATCAACGGCCGGGACGAGCATATCAGCGAGGCGACCCGCAACCGCGTGCTTGCCCTGATCGAGGAGAACGACTACCAGCCCAACATGGTCGCCAAAGGCCTGAAGGTGAAAAAGACCAACACCATCGGCTTCATTCTGCCGGATATCACCAACCCGTTCTTCCCGGATATCGCGCGCGGCATTCAGGACGTGGCCGGTAAAATGAACTTCGCCGTCGTATTCTGCAACACCGATAACGACGCGCGGCGCGAGCAGGAAAGCGTGGCCTTCATGCAGGCCAAGATGGTGGACGGGCTGATTTTCACCCGTTCGCTACGGGAAAGCTTCTTCGACAGTTACATCGCCAAGAACATCCCCACCGTCATCGTAGACCGCGAGATGGATACAGCCGGCAGCGGCATCGGCAAGATTTACATCGACACGCGTGCCGCCATCTACGACACCACGAAACTGCTGCTGGAGAAGGGCTGCCGGAGCATCGCCTTCCTCTCCGCCCTGCACACATCGGCCAACGACCGGTACGGCGGATACTGCCAGGCGCTGGAGGAGGCGGGCGTTCCGCTGGACCCCGCGCTGGTCTACCGCGACGATTACAGCGTGGAAACGGGCCTGAAGGGCGCGCGCGCGATTCTGGCCGCACGGAAAGTCGACGGCATCGTATGCGGAAACGACCTGATCGCCGTCGGCGCCATGCAGGCGGCGGGGGAGCGGGGGCTCTGCATCCCGGCGGATATCCGCATCGCGGGGCTGGACGATATTTACTTTTCCCGGTTCCTGCATCCGCCGCTGACCACGGTGGAGCAACCCGCCTACGAGATGGGCCGTGCCGCGGCCCGAATGCTGATTAACAACATCCTGTACAAAAAGCCGATGTTCGAACAGAAGCTCGACTACCGGTTGATTCTCCGGGAAACCGTATAACCGGGCGCCGTTCCCCGCGGCGTGTTTTTTCCGCGCCTTTCGTGCGGCGTAAAGAAAGGAAGACTGTGCATGAACCGTTACGTGCCGATCCAGCCGTGCGACTACGGACCGCTGGACCCCAAGGTGGACCTGTCCCCGGATTTCTTTACCGGTTTCGACCCGGCGCGCCGCAAGGAGATCGTAACGGCGGAAGCCCGGTTCTACCGCGAGCTGACCCGGCCCTTCTCCGTGGACGACCGGCTGACCAAGCGGTACGCAAGCTTTACCGCGCCGGACGGGTACGAGGTGCCCGTGAAGCTGTACCGCCCGAAGGATAACGGCGGCGCGCTGCCGGTGCTTGTGTTCCTGCACGGCGGGGGGTTTAAAACCTGCAGCGTGGAAACGCACGATTTCGTGCCGTCCTACATCGCCGCCAACGCCGGAGTCATGGCCGTGAGCGTGGAATACCGGCTGGCGCCGGAGCACAAATTCCCCACGGGGCTGGAGGACTGCTACCAGGCGGTACGGTGGGTGGCCGCCAACGCCGGGGCGCTTGGCGCGGACGCGGCGAAGATCATGCTCTGCGGGGACAGCAGCGGCGGCAACTTCGTGGCCGCGCTGACCCTGATGGCGCGGGAACGCAAAGAATTTACCGTCGCCAGACAGGTGCTGATCTACCCCGTGACTGAAGTCACCGGAACCGTGTACAAACGGTCCGCGGAGGTGTACGCGATGGTGGGCGTCGGCGACAAATCCGCGTCCCCGCTGGCGCCGCTGATGGCCGAATACCTGGCCGACCCGGCCAAAGAGGTGTGGAGCCCGCTGGTATCCCCCATGCTCGCCGAAGACCTTTCGGGCCTGCCGGACGCGTTGTTCATCGAGGCGGAGTGCGACGCGCTGGCGGACGACGGGCTGATTTACGCAAAGCTCCTGCGGGACGCGGGCGTAAAGGTGCGTTGGAAGGTCTACAAGGGAATGCCCCACGCCTTCGTCCTGCGCACGTACGACGAGACTTTTTCGGCGCTCAACGAGATATGCGCCTTCGTGAAATGATTTTTAGCGATAGAGCTCATCGCTAAAAATAATAAAATTCCATGAGGAGGAACAGGGAATGAAGAAACTGCTCGCAGTTCTACTGGCTCTGGCGATGATGCTGACGGTTACCGGAGGGCTGACCGCGGCGGTGGCGGAAAAGGCGGACGGCGAATGCTTCGTCGGCCTCGCGATGCACAACCAGACCGAAACGTGGGCCGTGGCGTTCGCCGACACTTTCAAGGCGGCGGCGGAAGCGGCGGGCTGCAAGGTGGCCGTGACGGATGCGAATTCCAGCGCGACCAAACAGGTATCGGACATCGAGGACCTCGTAATGCGCGGCATTAACGTGCTCGTGGTGCTCCCCGCGGATTACACCGCTTTGGGCAGCGCGCTTAAGACCGCCAGCGACGCGGGCGTCGCTATCGTGGACGCGGATTCTAAAGTCGTGGAAGCGGACTGGGACAAGATCAGCTGCTTCGTCACCGCGGATTGCTACAACGGCGGCTACGCCATCGGCGAATACCTGGCGGATAAGCTCGCCAAGAACGCCACCGTCGGCGCGCTCAACTACAAGCAGCTCTCCGTCATCGCGGATCGCTTCAAGGGCCTCGCCGACGCGCTGACCGCCAAGGGCCGCACGGACGTGACCATCGTGGAAAAGGACTGCACGGACCTCTCCGCCATCGCTTCCTACACCGAGGACCTGCTGACCAGCAACCCGGACATCAGCGCGTTCGTCTGCCTGAACGACAACACCGCGCTCTCCTGCGTGGGCGCCTGCAAACAGCTGGGCTACACGGACCTGATGGTATTCGGCTTCGACGGTTCCCCCGCGGGCAAGCAGTCCATCGCGGCGGGCGAAATGACCGGCACTATGGTGTACTCCCCCATCGACATGGCCAACGCCTCCTTCAGCGCCGCCTACGCCATCTGGAAGGGCGAGGACTACCAGAAGGATACCACCGTCAACATGTGGATGATCAACACCGACAACATCGGCGACTACAACCTGGACGACTGGTCCTGATTTCAAACATTCCGAAGCACGCGGCCCCGCGGAGCAAACCGACTTCGCGGGGCCGCGAAAGAAAACCTGCCGTTTGCCTGCGACGCATCCGGCCGCGCAGTAAGGAGATTGCCCTTGGAAAACTACCTGCTGGAAATGAAAAACATCCATAAACACTTTCCCGGCGTTTACGCGCTGCGCGGGGTCGATTTACAGCTCCGGGCGGGCGAGGTGCTGGCCCTCGTGGGGGAAAACGGCGCCGGAAAATCCACGCTGATCAACGTGCTGGGCGGCGTGCACCCCAGGGATCAGGGCGAGGTGCTCATCAACGGGCAACCCGTGGACGTGGGCAGCGTCCCCGCCGCAAGGCGCAACGGCATCAGCATCATCCATCAGGAGCTCGTTCTGGTGCCCTACCTGACCGTGGCGGAGAACATCTTTTTAAACCGCGAGCCGCATAAGGGCGCCTTCGTGGACTACGCGGCGATTTACGACAGCGCCCAGGAGCTGATCGACCGGCTTGGTCTGCCCATCAGCGCGCTTTCGAAGGTACACCGGCTGACGATCGCCCAACAGCAGGTGGTGGAGATCGTTAAGGCCATATCCTTCAACGCCCGCATCATCGTCATGGACGAACCGACCTCCTCCCTGTCGGACAACGAGATCGAGCTGCTGTTTGCCAATATCCGGAAGCTGAAGGCACAGGGCATCGGCGTGATCTACATTTCGCACCGCCTGTCCGAACTGCAGGAAATCGCGGACCGCGTAACCGTGCTCCGGGACGGGCAGTCCGTCGGGACGGCCGACATTCGCAACATTACCAACGACGAGATCGTAAGCCTGATGGTCGGGCGCGAAATGACGCACTATTACACCCGCACCTACAACGCGCCGGGCGACGTGGCGCTGAAGGTGGAGAACCTTTCGTCCGCCAGCGTGAAGGACGTCGGCTTCGAAGTCCGCAAGGGCGAGATCGTAGGCTTCGCCGGGCTGGTGGGCGCGGGCCGCACCGAGGTGATGAAGGCCGTTCTGGGTTTCGACCCCGTCACGTCCGGCAAGATCTACGTCAACGGAAAGCAGGCGGAAATCCGCAATCCCGCGCAGGCTTACGCGCTAAAGATCGGCTTCATCCCGGAAAACCGGCGGGAAGAAAGCCTGTTCGGCTTTCAGTCCGTGCAGTATAACCTGACGCTGTGCGTGCTGCGCTCCTTTATCCGCGGTTTCAGCGTCAACGCCGCCCAGGAGCGGGCGCTCACCGACGAATACGTCGCCAAACTTTCCATTAAAACGGCGTCGTACGGCACCAAGATCCAGAACCTGTCCGGCGGCAACCAGCAGAAAGTCGTCATCTCCCGGTGGCTCGCCGCCAGGCCGGACATCCTGATTATGGACGAGCCCACCCGCGGCATCGACGTGGGTGCCAAAGCGGAAATCTACGAGCTGATGAACGAACTGGCGGCGCAGGGCATGGCCATCGTCATGATCTCCTCGGAGCTTCCGGAAATCATCAACATCAGCGACCGCGTCGTCGTCATGCGGGAAGGCCGTATTTCCGGAAGGCTGGAAAAGGCGGAGCTTTCGCAGGAAGCCATTATGCAGTACGCGGTCAATCTGTGACGGGAGAGGAAACCATGACAACGAAGAATCGTATTTCCAATCAGGGGGGGCCCGCAAGGCTGGGGCGCTGGGTGGTGGGGTACGGCGGGCAGCTCGCTTTCCTGCTGATTCTGGTGGTGACGCTGGGCATCTCGGCGCCCACGTTCCTGAACGTTCGCAACCTTATTAACGTATCCCGCCAGATCTCCATCAACATGATCATTTCCTGCGCCATGACGCTGGTGTTGATCTCGGGCGGCATCGACCTTTCCACCGGCTCCGTGATGGCAGTGGCGGGCATGGTGGCGGCGTACATGTCCTTCGCGGGGCTTCCGTTCGCGCTGTGCGCGCTGGGCGGCATACTGACCGGCGTGGTGGCGGGCGTAGCCAACGGCCTGATTTTGGCCAACACCAAGCTTCCGCCCTTCATCGTCACCTACGCGACGCAGAGTATCCTGCGCGGCATCGTGTTCGTTACCACCAGCGCGGGCACCATCCGGCTTACCAGCCAGGCGTTTCTGGATTTCGGCGGCAGTTCGCTGGGCATCGTTCCCCTGCCGGTGCTCTACATGGTCGGGATCATTGCCCTTTCCTGGCTGATCCTCAGCCGGTCGCGCACGGGCCGCCACATCTACGCCATCGGCGGCAACCCGAAGGCGGCGAAGTTCGCGGGCATCAACACCAAGAAGATCATCCTGATGATCTACACGCTTTGCGGCACGTGCGCCGCGCTGGCGGGCGTCGTGCTGACCAGCCGCAATACCTCGATGCAGCCCGCCGTGGGCATCGGCTCCGAAATGGACGCCATCGCGGCGGTCGTGCTGGGCGGTACGTCCATGGCGGGCGGGCAGGGCGCGATTGCCGGAACCGTCATCGGCGCGTTCATCATCGGTATCATCAACAACGGGCTGAACCAACTGGGCATGGACAGCTATTATCAGTACATCGCCAAGGGCGTCGTCATCCTGATCGCCGTATACATGGACGACGTGAAAAACAAGCGGATTCTGAACGGGAAGGCGTAAGGCGCTTTTCGCCCGGTAATGTGAAAATAAAGAAGGGTTACGAATGAAAAAGGGCGTACTGATCAATGCAGAAGTATCGGCGGTCGTCGCGCAGATGGGCCATACGGATATGCTGACCGTGGGAGACTGCGGGCTGCCCATCGCGGGCGCGAAGCGCATCGACCTGGCGCTGACGCGGGGCGTGCCGGGGTTTCTGGAAACGCTGGACGCGGTGCTTTCGGAACTGTATGTGGAAAAGGCGGTTCTGGCCGAGGAGATTCGCACGGTCTCGCCGGAGATGCACCGCGAGATCCTGGCGCGGCTGGGCGGCCGGGTCGCGGTGGAGTACATTTCCCACGAGGAATTGAAGAAGCTTTCGGAACGTTCCAAAGCGGTCGTCCGCACGGGGGAGTGCACCTCCTACGCCAACGTGGTTCTGGTGTCCGGCGTCACATTCTAAGCAAACGGAACGAGGTTTGAACTGCGCATGATGAAGATCGTCAATTTCGGCTCCCTGAACATCGACTACGTGTACCGGGTGGACGAATTTCTGCGTCCCGGCGAGACCAAAGCGGCGCTGAGCCGCAGCGTTTTCAGCGGCGGCAAGGGGTTGAACCAGTCCGTCGCCTGCGCCAAAGCCGGGCTGACGGTCTACCACGCAGGCATGATCGGCGCGGAAGGGCGCTTTTTAAAAGAAACGCTGGCTTCCTACGACGTAAAGACGGACTTCGTGCGCGAGCTTCCCGAAAGCAACGGCCACACCGTGATCCAGGTGAACGACCGGGGGCAGAACTGCATCCTGCTCTATCCCGGCACAAACGCCATGCTGAGCGCACGGTACGTGGACGAGGTGCTCTCCCGTTTCGGCGAAGGCGACGTGGCCGTGCTGCAGAACGAAACCAACCTGGTCCCGGAAATCATCGAAAAGGCTTCCCGAAAGGGCCTGCGCGTGGCTTTCAACGCCGCGCCCTGCACCGAGGCGGTAAAGGGGTATCCCCTTTCCCTCGTAAGCTGGCTTTTCGTCAACGAGCTGGAAGGCGCGGCCCTGAGCGGCGAAACGGAATACGAATCCATAGCGCGCGCGTTGCGGCGGGAATTTCCCGATACCGACGTCGTCCTCACGCTGGGGGCGCAGGGCTGCCTGTACGCGGGGGCGGAAGGGTTCTTCCGGGTTCCGGCGTTGCCGACGGTTCCGGTGGATACCACGGCCGCGGGCGACACGTTCACCGGGTACTATCTGATGGGCGTCTTGAACGGTCTCGGCGCGCCGCGTGCGCTGGAACTGGCCAACCGGGCGGGCGCGATTACGGTCGCGCGGCGCGGCGCGGCGGACTCCATCCCCACGCGGGCGGAAGTCGACCCCTCGCTGTAAACCGGCGCCGCAAGCTTTAACGTCCCCGCGAGGAGAGCGGCGCGTTCTTTGAATATACGAGGCCCGGCCCGCGCGATTCACGCGCGGGCCGGGCCTCGTTTTTATACCGGGAGATTCCGGGCGGCCTCTTCTTCGCCGTTACAGTTCCTCGATATAGGCCAGGCCGTCCATCGCCCTGATCGTTCTGAGAATATCGTCGTGGTTCTGCCTGTTCATGCTTTTAAGCGTCACCACGAACGCCACGCGGTCTTCCCCCGGCGCGGCTTCGGCCTCCACCTGCAGGTTGCTGATGCAGATGTTCTTTTCTCTGGCAAAGCGGATAAAACGGCCCAGCGGCACCTGCGAAGCCAGCTCCATATACACTTCCAGAAGGCTGGTCCGCCTTCGCATACGGTCGTCCAGTTCGTGCAGGGCGGACAAAATCACGTACACGAGAACGGCGCTTAAAACGGCCGCCTCGTAAAATCCGATGCCGACGGCCAGCCCGATTCCCGCGGAGGTCCAAAGGCCCGCGGCGGTCGTGAGGCCCTTGATCTGGTAGCGGTTCGTGACGATGATCGTTCCCGCGCCCAAAAAACCGATGCCGCTGACCACCTGCGCCGCCAGCCGCGTGGGGTCGCCGGTGCCGAACGTCTGAAAGACGTACTGGTTGGTCATCATCACCAGGCACGCGCCCAGGCTGACCAGCATATAGGTTCTCATGCCCGCCGGCCGGTTTTTCATCCCTCTTTCCGTTCCGATGAGGCCGCCCAGCATCATGGCCAGCATGGAACGGACGGCCACGGCCCAAAAGGTCAACGTTCGTATCGTATCCATTCGGTTTCATCTGTTCCTGTCCGAAAATCGCGCGGTTCGGCGTCCGGCGCGGAAGCGCCGGATAACCTCCGCGGGCCCGTGTTCGCTGTCGCGGCCGTGAAGCCGCAGGAAGGTTTCGCCGGGGCGGGAGGACGCGCGCGTTCAGTTGCGTGAACGGGTTCAGCCCCGCGCTTCCTTTCCCCCGCACGCCGCGCAGGTCCCCCTGCTGGAGCTTTTATACTGGTACGGCGTAACGCCCAGCACCCGTTTGAAAACTTTGCAGAAGTGGCTCGCGCTGTCGAATCCGGCCCGCTCCGCCACGTCCAGCATCCGCAGATCGCCGTTTCGTATCATCTGCGCCGCCATATCCACGCGTTGGGCGTTCTTATACTGCGTAAAGGTCTGTCCGAGCTTTTTCGTGAACAGGTCGGACAGATAGTGCTTGTTCAGGTAGAGCGCGTTCGCCATTTCCTCCAAAGAAAAGTTCTCCTCCAGATGATCGTCCACGTATTGCAGCGCGCGCCCGAAGGTGTCCTCCCCGTGCGCCCTGTCGCCCGCCGCGCCGCGCTGCGCAAGTTCCCCCCGGATGCGCAAGAGCAGTTGGCGCGGCTTCTCGTCGTCCAGGGGTTTCAGCAGGTAGTAGAACGCCTGGTACCGGAACGCCTCCTGCACGTACGAAAAATCGTCGTAACCGCTGACCAGCACGAACAGCGACGAAACACGGTTCTCCCGGAGGCGACGCAGCATATCCAGCCCGCTGTTCGCCCCCATCCGGATGTCGGATACCACCAGATCGGGAGACGTTCGCAGGATCGCGGCAAGGCCGCTGTCCGCGTCGCCGTATTCCCCGATCACCTCGAAGCCCTGCTGCTCGAAGGCGAAGCTGGCCTTTATATCTTCGCGCGACCACGGATCGTCGTCCACGATGATCACCCGATACACTTCCTAGCCACCTCCCGGTTTTGCATGGGTCCGCGCGGGGTGTACGCAGGGAGCAACGCCCGGCGGGGCGTTGCTCCCTGCCCGTTCACAGGCCGCCGTTACTTGCAGAACGCGGCGTTCAGGTCGTCCACAACGGGCTGCCAGATGCCCTTGTTGGATTCCACCATCGTGTTCCAGGCGGCTTCCACGTCGGTTTCCGGCATGATCAGCACGCGGGAGAACTCGTCTTCCAGTTTCATGGAGTAGTTGGCTTTCGCGTCGCTGGCGAAGGTTTCGTAATCGAAGTCCAGCGGGATGATCGAGCCTTTCTGCTTGGCGGCGTAAATCGCCTTGACGTCGCTTACCACCTGCGGGTCGTTGGTGGGGTTGATGAAGCTGTAATCGTCCGCCAGAATACCCAGGCTGCGGAAGACGCTGAAGCTGTTATACAGTTCCGCGGTGCTCGGGGTCTTTCCGTCCGCGTCCGGCTTCACAAGGAGCTTCACGCTGCCGTCGGCTTCCTGTTCCCAGGTTTCGCCGGGCACGCCCATCATCACGGTCAGCTGGCCTTCGGTCGTGCACATCCAGTCCATCATTTGCAAAATGCGGTCCATCACTTCCGGCTTGATGGTGGGGCTGAAGAACGTAGCCGACCAGTAGTTGGCGGTTTCGATGGCGCGCACCACGCCGCTGTCGTCGGCGATGGCGGCCGCGCCGATGCACTCCGCGGGGTCAAGCCCCGTGGCTTCCCGGAAAGATACGCGGTAGCCTTCGTAGGAACTGATGGCGCAGTTGTGGTACATGGCGGCGGCGATGCCGGAGGTAAACTTGTTCACCGCGTCGGCGGAAGCCATCAGGTAGAAGTCGGGATCCAGAATGCCTTCGTGGTACCACTTGGAAGCCAGCTTCAGGGAATCGACCACGCCGGGCTGCGCCGCGCCCCATACGTACTGGTCGCCGTCGCGCAGGAAGGTGTTGTAGCTCACGTCGCTGAACAGCGTGAAGAACCGCGCGGTATAATCGTTGTCTTCGCTAAGCCCGATGGTGTTGCCGTTCCCGGCCAGGTCGGCGTCGATCGCCTTGTGCAGATAATCGGCCAGCTGGGAAAGGGTGATCACGGTGCCGAACGGCTCCAGCCCCAGCTTTTGCACCCAGTCTTTACGGTAGTACACGGACAGGTGATTGACCACCTTATCCATATGGGCGAAGTTAGAGAAGATGGCGTGCGGTATGGCGTACATCTGCCCGTCCAGCAGCATTTTATCGTACATGCCGCTGTCCACGACCATCTTATACAGGTTAGGGTACGTCTCTTCCCAGCCGGTGGGAAGCGGCGCCAGCAGGCCCTGGTCCGCGTAAGTCGCATACTCCTGATACTTGAAGTCCCTCAGCGTCACGCAGTCGGGCATGGTGCCGCCGTTGACCCAGATGCGGAATTTCTCCGCCTGGCTGTCTTTGGAAACCGGCCACACCTCGTAGTCGAAATTGAACTTCTGGCTGATGAGTTTGTACAGACCGTCGTTGTTGTAGTCCATCGTCGCGTTGGAATGGGTAGAATTGATGGTGAAGCTCACGTGCCCCCCATCCTCCGCCAGCGCCGCAGCGCCGGATGCCAGCAGACACACGCACAGGAGTACGCCCAGTAACCGTTTCATCGTAAACCCTTCCTTTCTGATGATCATCACAGCCTGTTCCCGGCTGCAACCTACATTTTGACCGCGCCCACCATGACGCCCTTGACGAAATATTTCTGCAAGAAGGGGTAGAAGCACATAATCGGCGCCATGACCATGAAAACGGAGGCCATCTTCACGCCCTGGGAAAACACGTCCAGCCCGGCCTCGCCGCTGGCGATGTCCGCGTCCGCGGACGCCTCGGACACGATGGAGCGCAGCACCGTCTGCAACGTCATCTTTCCGGAGGTGTTGATCATCAGCATGGACCAGAACCACTCGTTCCAGTACGCCACCGCGGTAAACAGGGTGAACGTGGCCAGCAGCGCGCTTTGCAGCGGCAACATGACGCGGAAGAAAATCACCAATTCGTTGGCTCCGTCGATCTTCGCGGCTTCCGACAGGGAGGGCGGCGTCTGCTCGAAGCCGCTTTTTAGAATGATGATGTTGTAGGTGGATACGCCCAACAGCAGGATGACGGAAAAGCGGTTGTCCACCAGCCCGAGCGTTTTCAGTTGCAGGTATGTGGGCACCATGCCGCCGGAAAACAGCATGGTGAACATCATCAGCAGGAACAGCAGCTTCTTTCCCGGAAAGGACGGGCGGGAAAACGCGTAGGCCGTCATCACCGAAATCGTCATGCCGTAAGCCGTTCCGATTGCGGTGATAAAAATCGTGTTCCGGTAGCCAACCCATATCTGCCCGTTTTCCAGCAGGTAGCCGTAGTTGGCCAGCGACCATTCCGCGGGCAGCATCGACACCGGATGCAGGGAATAGGCGCGGCTCGTTTCAAACGAAATCACGACGGCGTTATAAAACGGAACGAGGATCAGGAGCACGACCACCGTCAGGATCACGAAGATGAACACGTCGCCGACGGTCAGCCTTTTCTTTTTCCGGCGAACCGTTACCGGGGTCTGCGAAGAAGTCACGCGGGCTTTCCCCCTTTCAGTTCAGCAGGCCGCTTCCGCTGACGGTTTTCACCAGCTTGTTGGCGATCAGCAGCAGCACCAGGTTCACGACCGACTTGAACATACCCACGGCGGTGGAGAAGCCGTAGCTGGGCGTGGCCTTGAAGGTAATGTCGTAAATATAAGTATCCAGGATGTCCGACACCTGTTTGACGGCCGCGTTCTGCAGGTAGAAGATCTGCTCGAATCCGGCGTTCATCAGCCGCCCCACGGTAAGGATGAAAAGGACGACGATGGTCGGGCGGATGCCCGGCAGGGAAATGTGCCACGCCTGCCGCAGCCGGCTGGCGCCGTCCACGGTCGCGGCCTCGTACAGCGAAGGGTCGATCCCGGCGATGGCGGCCATATAGATGATCGCGTTCCAGCCCATTTCCTTCCAGATATGGGTGGCGTACAGCAGCGGCCGGAAAATGGCTTCGTTGGCCAGAAAGTTGGTGCGCTCGCCGCCCAGCTGCACCAGCACGGTGTTCACGGCGCCGCCGTTACTCAGGAAATTCGTTAAAATCGTAGCCACGACCACCCAGGAAAGGAAGTGCGGGAACGTGTACGCCGTCTGGTAAAGCCGTTTAAGCCGTGTGCCACGCATCTCGTTGACCAGCAGGGCCAGCAGGATGGGTGCGGGAAACTCGATCGCCAGCCGGGACAGGTTGATCACGAAGGTGTTGCGGATTGCCAGAAGCGCCGCGGGCGTCGAAAAAATGCGCCTGAAATTGTCCAGCCCGATCCAGGGGCTGCCCCAGATGCCCAGCCTCGCGCTGAACTTCTTAAACGCCAGTATCAGCCCGCCCATCGGCCCGTAATGAAAAATAGCGAAATACAGAATGCCCGGTATCAGCAGCAGATAAATATAGCGCGCGTCCCACAGGCGGCGGGTCAACCCGTTCCTCCGCTCCCTCATGCCCTACCCCCTCAGAAAACGTACCTTTCCGGCCGGTTCTGGGTAAGCGTACCAGAAAAACGTTTTCGGTGCATTTGCTGTGGTTGGGAAAAGTTGTTCATATTTCATATGTCCTTAAATATTCCGTTTTCTACATCTCCCTGCGGCATCGAAACGACGACCGTCAGGCCGCCGCCGGGGGTTTGCTCGAAGCGCATGCCGCCCTCCGGCCCGAAAATGATCTGCACCCTGCGCCATACGTTCATCAGACCCAGGTGCCCGGTCATCGCTTTGTCGTCGTCCGGCTCGGTGCGGTTCAGGCTTTCCAGCCTGTCCGACGGCATGCCTGCGCCGTGGTCGACCACGCGCACGGTCAGCGTGCCGTTGTCCGCAGCCGCGAAAATGCGCACCGTTCCCTCGGCCGCGTCGGCGTACCCGTGCCGGAAGGCGTTTTCCACCAGCGGCTGTAGAAACATACGCGGCGTCGCCAGGCCAAGCGCGCTTTCCTCCGCGTGGATGTCCAGAACGCGCTGTTCGTCCTCCCGGCGCAGACGGTAGATCGCCCCGTACCGTTTCACGCAGTCCAGTTCCGCGCCGAGCGTCGAAACCGGCGAGCCCTGGGCGCCGTAACGGTAGATCGCCGCCATTTCGCTGGCGATGGTTCGCACGGCGGCATCTTTGCCCGTGCCGGCCATACCGCGGATGCAGGCGAGGTTGTTATAGAGAAAGTGCGGGTTCATCTGACCCTGCAGGAACATCACCCGTTCCTTGTACAGCTTCAGGCGGGTGCTCAGCATCTGCTCGTCCAGCACGCGGATGCGGGCCAGCATACCGTTGATGCCGTTGGTGAGGCGCGTCAGTTCGTTGCGTTCGCCGCTGGGGTTGTGCACCTCCAGGCTGTTGTCCACGATGGCGTCCGTCTGGTCGGCGATATGGATAATGGGCATGATCAGCGAACGGCGGAGCGCCAGCAGCAACAGCGTCTGCGCCAGAACCGCCACGGCGCAGACGACGGCGCAGACCGTAAGCACCCCGGCCAACTGGCCGCTCAGGTTCACGGGCCCGGCGACGGCGTAGAGCGTCCACGGCGTCCCCGGCACGGAGGCGGAGATGACGTCGGACTGCGCAAGGCTGTCCAGCGTGAAAGAGGGGGAGTTGGCGTACGCCAGTCCGTCGCCAAGCGACAGCAACATCTTTCGCTGGCCGCCGTAGGGCATCAGCGCGCCGAACCTTTCCGCGTCGCACATGGCGACGAGAGACCCGAGGTAGTCGCTGCTTCTGGGCGCCGCCACGGGCGCGTACACCGGAATCAGGAGCGCGAAATCCGTCTGTCCGCTGCCGAGCCGGTAGGATTGCGTCAGCACATAACCCTGATAAGGCGTAAAGAGGCGGTAATCGTCCTTCACGCGCAGAAACAGCGAGTACAGCAGGGGCGAGTACACGTCCGCGTCCTGCGCGCCGGAGAGCAGGGCGCTGCGATCCCCGGTGTACAGAAACATGCGGACCACCAGGGATTTGAAATCCGTGAAGCTCTTCAGAAGCGTCTGCAGCAGTTCCTTCTGCTCAAAACGCCCGCCGACGTCGGCCCTGATGAAGCTGTAGATCGAGTTCTCGTTGGCCAGCATCTGCGCGCCTTCGATCACGTCCTCCAGTTCCATGGAGATTGCCTTGGCCGCGTCATCCAGCTGCGAGCGGGCGTGGCCCGCCGCCTGCGCCTCGGCGTCCCGGTAGGCGACGGTGTAGCACACGCCCGTCGTCAACAGGAGCAGCAACACGGAGAGCAGCAGAAACAGGGCGAGCGTCCGCGTCAGGCCGCCTTTCATGAACATACCGGTTCCCTCCCCTCGTCGGTACGGTAATCAACAGGCGCGGCGGCGGCGGTCAGATCTCGAGGATCATCCCGTCGTACGCCACGCCGACGCCGTATTTCGCCATTTCCGGCGCGTATTCGTCATATGGGGGCGTCCAGTGAGGCGCCATGTGGGAAAGCCACAGGTTGGGCTTGCCCGTCCACAACCCGTTCCGGGTGAAGAAATCAAGCATTCGCAGGTTCTTGCGTTTGTTCATGTGAAAATTAAAATCCACGCCGTGGTCACCGAAGGTGCCTTCCATTACGACGCAGTCGTAACGGAAACCCCGGAGAAGCGAAAGCGACTCCTCGCCGTATCCGCCGCAGTCCAGCGCGTACAGCAGCGTTTTGCCGTTTCGTTGGAACACGTAGTTGAACACCGTGCCCGGCGTGCCGTGTTCGGAAAGCACCGCCGTAACGCGCAGGTTTCCCTGCTCCACGGTTTGCCCCGGCGCGAGGGGGGTAAAGTCCATGCGCTGCTTTTCCGCCATGGTGCTTATATCCAGCCGCGGGTTGGCCTCCATGGCCTTCCGTATCGAGGGATGGCCGTAGATATGCAGAAAAGGCACGGGCGAAAAACGCGGTCCCATCGCGTTTCGCCACGCCTCCACATCCGTTACCGCGCCGAGCGGGGCGCCTTGCCCGGTGTGGTAGGGTTCACTTCGCCACACCAGGTGCTGTGGAAAGAAATGATCCAGATGGTCGTGCGTCACAAACAGCTTGTCCCTGTGCACCAGATCCACCCCGAAGGTCTGCGCGGCTGAAAAACAGGTGCCGCCCATGTCGATCATCACGTCGTCGTCCAGCACGGCGCAGGAGTTCAGGCGGACGTTCCTGCCGCCGTGTTCCCGCGCGTACCGGCAGTACGCGCATTCGCACCAAAGCGCGGGGTAGCATTCCCCCGCGCTGGTTCCCAGAAATTGTAATTTCAAAATCAACCACCCGCCCATTCATTTTTATATGGAAAGCCGGCGGAACGTCCGGAAAACGGGCGTTCCGCCGCCGCAAGGGTCACGGGGCCTGCGTTTCGCCCCGAAGGCAGGCGAAAGCCGCGTTGCGTATGCCGGCGTTTCCGGAGAAATTTTCCGTAGCGAAAACGTCGAAGGTTCGCCCGTTCGCATAGGATACGTCGCCGCCAGCCTCGCGCACCAGCAGCGCGCCCGCGGCCATGTCCCACGCGTGAAGTCCCAGCTCGAAGCTCAGGTCGGTACGCCCGGCGGCAACGTAGCACAATAAAAGCGCCGCGCAGTTATATACGCGGAGGCTGCCGATACGGGGCGCCAGCCGCTCCACCATCATCATGGTCTGCGCCCGTCTGGACAGGTCGGCGGCGGGAAAGCCGACGGATACGATGGCGTTTTCCAGCGTCCCGACGCCCGATACCCGGATCGGCCTGCCGTTGAGCGTCGCTCCCTTCCCTTTCGCCGCCGAAAACAGCTCGTCGCGGGACGGGTCGTACACCGCGCCCGCCAGCGTCTCCCCGTCGTGGACGAGGGCGACGGAAACGGCGAACTGCGGAATGCCCCGGATGAAGTTGGTCGTACCGTCCAGCGCGTCCACGATCCAGGTGTAACCGCGCAGGCTGTGCAGCAGGGTGTCCTCGTCCATGCCGCTGCCGGACACCTGCTCCTCGCCGAAAAAGGCGTGATCCGGATACATTTCACCGATCCGTCCCCGGATATACGTTTCACTTAGCTGATCCACCTCCGTAACGAAATCGAACAGCCCTTTTTTGTCCACAACGTGATCGTCGCTCAGGTGAGCGCGCACCAGCCTCCCTGCGCCCACGGCCGTCTCCCTTGCCGCCTCGAGGAAATCCGTCATTTTATCGTCCTCATTTCTCTTCGCCCGGCAGGAGACGCAGGGATTGTTCTTCCAGTTTCCAGCGAACCGTGTCGCCCGAACGGTGGAAACCGTTGACATGGTATCGGTAGTCCGCCGCCGTAAAAAGCGTTTCCCCGACGGAGAGCGTATATTGGAACGTCTGCCCCATATAAGCCGCGCTTTCCACGCGGGCCTCGAAAGGGCCGTCATCGCAAAGCAGCACGTTTTCCGGCCGCACCATCAGTTCAAAGCAGCTCGCATCGCGGCAGGAAAGCGATCGGACGGCGCGCACCCGCCTGCCGAAAACCGTGGCATTGCCCTCCCCGTCCACATCCGTAACCGGCAGCAGGTTTGCCTTTCCCATAA
Organism: uncultured Oscillospiraceae bacterium; assembly: GCA_964497495.1. Taxonomy (GTDB): domain Bacteria; phylum Bacillota; class Clostridia; order Christensenellales; family Aristaeellaceae; genus CAXXOK01. The sequence goes on along the minus strand of CAZCCZ010000002.1, from coordinate 71,627 downwards.
AATCCGCGACGAAACGGTTCTCCGGCGCGACGTAGATATCCGTACCGGAACCCACCTGCTCGATCTGCCCGGCGCGCATCACGACCACCTTGTCGGAAATCGCCATGGCTTCGCTCTGGTCGTGCGTCACATAGATGCTGGTAATGCCCACCCGCTGCTGGATTTTCCGCAGTTCGTCCCGCATATATTCCCGCAGTTTCGCGTCCAGGTTGGACAGCGGCTCGTCGAACAGGAGCACGCTGGGCTCCGTTACCACGGCGCGGGCCAGGGCCACGCGCTGCTGCTGGCCGCCGGAAAGCTGGTTGGGCATACGCCGCACGTATTCCCCGATCTGCATCAGTTCCAGCACGTTTTCCACCCGGCTCTGGATCTCCTCCCGGGGGAGCTTCTTGATGCGCAGGCCGTAAGCCACGTTCTCGTAAACGCTCAGGTGCGGGAAAAGGGCGTAGCTCTGGAACATCATGCCCACGTTCCGCTTGTTGGGCGGCAGTTTGGTCACTTCGTGCCCGCCGATACGGATGGTTCCGGAAGTCGGAATTTCAAACCCGGCTACCATCCGCAGGATCGTGGTTTTTCCGCAGCCGGAAGGCCCCAGAAGCGTGGCCATTTCGCCCGGTTCCACCGTAAGGGAAACCTGCCGCACCGCCGTAAATTCCCCCTGGGCGCCGAAGGCGGGGAACACTTTCGTTAGCTCTTTCAGTTCAACCCCGACAGCCTTGTCGCTTTTCATCCGATTAACCTCCCGAACGTTGATTCGTCCGATTCAGCGAAAACTCCATCACCAGCATCGCCGCGAGCACGAGCGCCATCAGCACCACGCAGTACGCGGAGGCGACGCCCAGGCGGCTGGATTCGATTTCGGACAGGATGGATACCGTAAGCAGGTTCCAGTTGACGGACACCAGGAAGATAACGGCGCTGATCGAGGTCATGGAGCGCACGAAGGCGTTGAGCAGCCCGGAAAAGAGCGCCGAACGCATCAGCGGCAGCGATACCTTGACGAACGTCGTAAAGTTGTTGGCGCCCAGGATGGCGCTGGCCTCCTCGATGCTGGGATCGACCGCGCGCAGGCTGTTGGAACCGGCTTCCACGCCGACGGACAGCGTGCGGAACGTAAGCGCCGCAATGATGATCGCCGCCGTGCCCGTCAGCACCAGCGGACGGCTGTTGAAGGAAAGAATGTAACCGATGCCCAGCGCGATGCCCGGCACCGCGAAGGGGATCATGGTGGCGATCTCCATCAGCTTTTTCCCGAAGAATCGCTTACGGATCAGGAGATAGCTGATCACCATCCCCAGAATCGCCGTGACCGGCGTGGCGATCACCGTGAGGATCAACGTATCCTTCATGGCGTTCAGCCCGCGTTTGAAAACGAACTCGTAATTCTTCAGGGAGAGGCTCATATCCACGCCCCAGGTCTTGATCAGCGAAACCCAGACCACGGTGCCGTACATGAGCAGTATGGAGAACGTCACCAGCAGACAGACGATAAACAGCGGTACGACCGTGCGCTTTTCCGTAATCTTCTTCAGGTTGGCGACCGGTTTCCCGGTCACGGTCACGTAGGACTTGCGCGCGACCCAGAATTTCTGGATAAAAAAGGCCAGCATGGCCGGAAGCAGGATGGAAAGCGCCATGAACGCGCCGGTTCTCAGGTCGTACAGGCCGGTGATCTGCATGTAGGCGTCCACGGAAAGCACGGAATAGTCCCCCGCGAGCACCTGGGGGTTACCGAAATCGCTGATGGATTTGGCGAACACGATGAGCATGCCGCTTAAAATACCGGGCACGCTCAGCGGCAGGGTGACGGACGTGAAAACCTTCCAGCGGCTTCCGCCCAGGCTGCGGGACGCGTCCTCCACGGAACCGTCGATGCTTTCCAGCATGCCTTTCAGGTTCAGGTACGCAAGCGGAAACAGCGCCAGCGTCTGCACGGCCACGAGGCTTCCGAAGCCGTACACGTTGTTGCGGGGAATGCCCAGCAGCGTCTTGGTAATCATCCCGCTGCGCCCGAACAGCAGCACCATCGCCAGGGAAATGACGAACGGCGGCGATAGAATCGGCAGCATGGCCATAATGTGGAAAAACCGTTTGCCGCGCATTTCCGTATGCGTCACCGCGAAGGCGAACACATAACCGATCAGCGTGGAAAGCAGCGCCACGGTGACGCCGAGCTTAATGCTGTTAAAAAGAGAGCCGAAGAAATTGGTCGTCCGCATGACGCGGTTGATCGCCGAGAGATCAAAGGCTCCCGCGTCGTTGGTAACGGTGGCGATCATCAGCCGCACGACGGGGTAGATGCAGAATAATATCAGGATCACCAGCACCGCGGCGATGCAAAGAAAAAGACCCGGCTGGCGCAGCAGCATGGCAAACTCTTTGCGGCGTTGTCGGCGCAGGCGGGCCGTAACGTTCGAAGACAATCAAAACTCATCCTTTCCGGTTCCCCGTGCGAAACCCGGATTCCCCCGGACTTTCGCGCGGGTCGTAAACAACCCTGTTTCGCGCGCCGCTTCCCCGCGCCTTCGGATACCGGAAACCAGGCCCTGCCGGGGCGGGAGCGTACGTACGGGTACGCTTCCGCCCCACGGGGCGCCCAACGCGGTATGGGAAGGTTTTAAGGGAATCCGCGACGGCGGGAACGTTCCCGGCCTCCGCGCGTTTTACTTGATGACGTTGGCCGACGTGCGGACTTCGTTTTCAAAGCGGGCCACGAGGTCCGACTTGTTTTCGCCCGACCAGATGAAATTGTAATCGATCAGCTTAATGTCGCTCATGGGCTTCATGGCGGCGTTCACGGGAATGGCCGCGTTGATGGGATAACGGTAGAACTGCTCGGTGGCCATGGTCTGGCAGGTGTCGCTGAGCATCCAGTCGATGAAAGCATGCGCCGCGTCCACTTCGTTGGCCGGGCCGCCCTTGACCATGGAAACGCAGGTCACCTCGTAGCCGGTGCCTTCCGAGGGATAGGTGATGACCAGCGGATAGCCTTCGTTGATGGTCGCCTGCGCGTCCAGGTCGTACCCGACGCCCACGCCGACTTCGCCCAGACCGGCCATGCGGTAAGGAGCCGCGCCGGCTTTGGTGTACTGGCTGATGTTTACGTCCAGCTTCTTAAGGTACTCGAAGCCTTCCTCAACGCCGAAAAGCTGCAGGATGGTGGAGAACGCCGTATACGCGGCTCCGGACGTGGCCGGGTGCGCCATGCATACGTCGCCGGCCAGCACCGGGTTCAGCAGGTCGGCCCAGCTCGTGGGCGCTTCGATTCCTTTTTCCTTCAGGTAATCCAGGTTGCTGGCAAAAGCGGTGACGATCATGGACACGGGCGTATACACGCCGTTGGGGTCCACCCATTTGGGGTCCACCACGCCGATGTTGGAGGAAGTATAGGTATCCAGCAGACCGGCATCCATCGCGCTGGTGTGGGAGTCCACGGAACCGCCCATGAACACGGACACCTGCGGGTTTTCCGCTTCCGCCTTGAGGCGGGTGATGATCTCGCCCGTGCTCAGGCGTACGTAGTTCACCTGAATGCCGGTCTCCTCGGTAAATTTCTCAAAGATAGCCAGAGCTTCCGATTCCACATAGCAGGTATACACGGATACGGACTTCACCTGCTCGGCGTTGGCAAGCCCCGCGAGGGGCAGCGACAGCGCGAGACATACGACCAGGCAGAATGCAAGTAGACGTTTCATCATAAACAGCGAACCTCCTATTTCGATTTTTCTTACGGTAGCGTAATATTGCGCGTGCTGCCGCGTACGACCAGATGCGTTTCGGACAATACCGATTTGGGGTGTTTCACCTCCCTGCTGATCATCTTTAAAAGCATCTGCGCCGCTTTGCGGCCCAGCTCGTAGCGCTCAAAGGCAATCGTCGTCATCCGGAACCAGTACAGGCTGCAGAAATCAATGTCTCCGCTGCCGCATACGGAAATATCCTCCGGCACGCGCAGCCCGTTCTCCGCCAGATATTCCATCGCGCCTACCCCGATGGGGTCGCTGGAGGCGAACACGGCCGTTACCTCCGGCTCCGCCTTGCGTAACCTGCGCATGGCCTCATGGCCGTTGCGCACGGCGTCCATCGTGCGGTTGGCGGGGGTTTCCACCAGAATCGACCTGGGTTCCAGCCCGTGGCTGTTCATCGCGTCCCGGTACCCGCGGAACCGTTCGCGGCCGATGTCGGTGTTCAGCACGATATGCGCGATGTCGCGGTGGCCGATACCGTAAAGGTATTCCACCATCTGCTGCGCGCCGGTGTAATGGTCGCCGTCCACGTAGGGTATGCCCGCGTTTGCGGGAGGGCGCCTGCGAAGCGCCACGACGGGGATATCCACCTTCCCGAGCAGCTCCAGCAGTTCCTCGCTCCAGACCTCGGGGGTGATGATCAACCCGTCGAAGCGCATTTCCCGAGCGTATTGCACGAACTCGATCATCCGTCCGGGATCGCGCGCCATGCTTCCATAAACAAGCGTGTAGCCGTGCTTTTGCAACACGTCCTCCACGCCGGAGGCGTTTTCCGCGAAATAGGAATCCTGAATATCCGGGATCGTAAGCCCGATGGTGTTCGTACAGCGTTTGGAAACGCTGCGCGCGGCGGAGTTCGGCACGTAGTTCAGCTCTTTCATGGCCGTCTCCACGCGCAGGCGGGTCTCCTCGTTGATATCCGGGTGATGGTTCAGGCATCGGGACACCGTGGATACGGATACGCCAAGGTATTTGGCAACGTCTCGGATGGTAACCATATTGCTTTCCCCTTCTGGTATCGTTACCGGTAACGGTTCCGGCCTCTGCAACGAAGTATAGCGGATATCCGCATCCCTGTCAAGAACGAATTTTAAACGCCCGGATCGTACCTGCCACGACGGGCATGGAAACGCTGTCTCCAGTTCTCCCGGTCCGTTTTCCGCTCGTCGCCGTGGGAACGCCGGATTAGCCCGCCGAATCACTCGCGGGCGGTCAGGCTTTGTATCGAGTCCCGTGCCAGCCAGCCGGGTCGGGGGCAGGCAATACATACGCGGCTTTTCCGCAACTGCTGTCCCGGACGGGTTCTCTTGCCCTACGGCAGCGGCGCACGGGTATCGGGCAGTATTCCCCCCGTCTTGTGTTCCATCCCGGAGGCCGTCACAACATCGGCCACACGGCGACGCCAATCCCGCGCTTCTGCGTCCGATCCGGGATTTTGCTGCCGCTCTTGTGCACCGCAGTCCGGATTTGTTATAATAATTATTCAATAACCCATAGGAACAGGCGAAAGGCCCGAAAGCCCGTTGGCTCAGGAATAAAATTGAAGAGAGAATGATTGAAAATGTTGAAAAACATCCGGCGAAACGCGTCCGCCTTCCTCGGCTGCCTCGTGGCCCTGTCGCTTCTTCTCCCCTGCGCGGCGCTCGGCGAAGGCCTGACGACCGATTACTCGTCCCAGACCTGGACGGAAGCGTTCGAAAGCCTCCACAGCCGTTTCAGCGCCGAATACGCGTTCACGGACTGGAAAGGCGTCGATTGGGCCGCGTTGGGCGCCGAATACGGGGCGCAGGTACAGAGCGCGCAGGGTGCCGAAGACTTCGACGCGTATTATCTGGCAGTCCGCCGGTACGTAAACGCGATACCGGACGGGCATGTGCGCGTAACGAACCTTCCGCAGATCGACGAGAAGTACGTGGGCGGCGGGTTCGGCTTTTCACCTGCGCTGCTGAGCGACGGAAGCCTGATCGCCTGCTGGGTGGACGAGGCTTCCGAAGCGTACGCTTCGGGTATGCGCGCCGGCGACGTCCTCGTCAGCTGGGACGGCGTGCCCGCCGCCTTGGCCGCGGCGCAGTCGCGCACGGAATTCACCTACAACTCCGCAACCGAGGAAAACGCCGCGCTCAAGCACGTGCAATACCTCGGGCGCGCGCCCGCGGGCACGGTCGCGACGGTCGTCTACCGGCATCCCGACGGAAGCGAAACGCAAAGCGCCGCGCTGACCGCCGTTTCGGACGGCGGTGTAACGCTGCAGAAGAACTATCCGGACGCGGTGGTTCCGGACCAGATCCGGGATATGATCCTTGGCGTCGAGTACACCGGCCCGAAGGCGGAAGCGATGGTGACCTGCCGTCTGCTGGACGGGAATATCGCCTACGTCCGCGTGCTGGGCGAGCTGGACGTGGACCTGACGGACGCGGGCAACGCGCCGTCCACGCTGGCCCTGTTCCGCGACGCCGTGCGGCAGGCGGTCGACGCGAACGCCACGGGGCTGATCCTCGACATCCGCAACAACGTCGGCGGGCTGGACGATATGACGGCCGCCATGCTGGGCTCGTTTTACACGGAAAAAACGCTGTTCGAGTACCAGAACACCTACGACCCCGCGACGGGGACCCGTTCGGTCGGCGCGGCGGGGGACGGCTCGGGCGTCCTGTATATCGAGCCGGTGCAGCCCGCGTATGCCGGGCACGTGATCGCGCTGATCAACCAGAAATGCCTCAGTTGCGGCGAAGGGTTGGCGTTGGGCGTGCGCAACCTGAAAAATGGCGATACGATGGGCTTTTACGGAACCAACGGTTCCTTCGGACTCGCCGGTTCCGAGGCCGCGCTTCCCGGCGGCCTGACCGTCTACTGGCCGTCCGGGCAATCCCTGAACGCGGAACGGCAGATCCAGCTCGACAGCCGGAACGGGGTCGGCGGCGTGGCCCCCACCCTGCGCGTTCCCATGACCGCGGAAAACGCCCTGCGCGTCGCGCAGGGCGAGGACGTGGAGCTTGCGGAAGCGCTGGCCGTTTTGCAGGCGGAAAATCCCTGAGGCGTTTCCGGCCCCTTCGTTGCGGCGCTCTCCGCGAAAAACGGTGCCGGGCGCAAAGCTTTCCCGCTCCTCTCTATAAAAGATAACCCAAAGGCGGAGAACCCCGCGGGCCACGAAGGCCCGCGGGGTTCTCATTAATACCGTCAACCGCCTTCGTCCCGGCGGGGCCGCTTTTCGGCCCCGTTCGTTTGCCCGGCCGGAAGTTCCGTCGGCCCCCGCGCGGCGAACGCGGGCGTTCAGCGCGAGATTCGCGACGGTTTCCCTTTAAGCGGCCCACACGCCGTCTTTCGGGGCCGACCTCGCCTTTCCTTACAGCGCGACCACTCGGGGTTCCTGGCCGTACGCGTTGAAAGCGGCGACCGCGTGTTTCAGGTACAGCACTTCGAAAAGACCGTCGTCCGGCGAGTACAGGCGGGAAAGGGATTTCTCGTTTTCCTTCAGCATCGCCACGCGCGCTTCCCGGCGATGGTCCGGCACCGCCTCCGCCGTCAGCCTGATCCAGCCGGCTTTGCCCATGCCGGAGATCTCGATCTTCGGATTTTTCAGCATCTGGTCGTAGACCGCTTTCCGGTTGTTCGTACAGATGTATAGCTTGCCTTCGAATTTACACACCGCGCCGAACGGACGCACGCGGGGCTGGTCGCCCTCCGCGGTAGCAACGAAAAATGTGCCGCATTCTTTCAGATATTCGTACACGTCGTCCATAAACAGGTCTCCTTTCGATATGCCGGGTTGTCGTTGGCCATCCCGCGCGGGGCGGTTGCTCCGCGCGGCAGGTCGGCCGTTGCCGGGGCGCTTCGGCCACGTTCCGGCCATCGCCCCGTCCGGGGATTCGACCGTTGCGTTACCGCGCTGCGCTCCTCCCCGCCGGTTACGGTTGCGCAACCGCCTTATACAGACGCGCCACGTACGCCGCCATCGCCTGCCGCAAATCAAAGTCCCCGTCCCGGATGCACCAGTCATATACCAGTCCGCGGGCCGCGTTCATGAAAAAGTCGCAGATTTCCTCCCGCGTCATTTCGCCGTCCAGTTCGCCCGTCTGCAAACCGTACGTCACGATGGTCTGCAAAACGGCACGCATGCCCCGCCCGTTATCCTCGCGGATGAAGCAGCGGTTGTCGCCGTTATACAGCAGCTTGGTCAGTTTGATGCTGGTATAGTCCGAGTTGTAATGCGCGTAATCGTTAAAAAAGGTCAGCAGGCGTTCCCGTGTGCCGCCCGCCGTAACCCTGGGCGCCACTTCGTCGGCAAAATAGGCGTCCGCCAGCGTGTAGGTCTGGTAGTATACGTCCAGCTTCGACTCGTAATACAGGTAAAACGCGCCGACGGATACTCCCGCGCGCGTGACGATATCATTGATGGTGATATCCTTGAAATCTTTCTCCTGAAGCAGCGAGTAGGCCGCGTCGAACAGATTCCGGCGCGTGATCTGGCCCTGTTCCTGCCGCGTCAGCTTTTCGTCCGGTTTCATCGCGTTTTCCCTCCGTTCGCAATGGTAGTATAGCCGAATCGCCCCGATTTCGCAACGTACTCCATGGCCGGAACCGGCTTTGATGATTTTTTCGGAAAGGTGATTGACCGTCGCGTCCGTCCGTGTTATACTTTCACTAAATCAATTCAGTGAACATATTCACTTTAGATTCGTTTCCATATTCGTCGGGGAGGTGCGTTATGGCGGAATTCATTACCGCGCGGGAAGCCGCGGACCTGATACCGGACGGCGCGACCGTCGGTATCGCCGGAATGGGGCTTTCCGGCTGGGCGGAAGAGCTGGGCTGCGCCGTCCGCGACCGGTACCGGGAAACCGGCCACCCCCGTGGCCTGACGTTAAAGCAGGGAAGCGCCATGGGCGATTGGCAGGCCCGCGGCGTCACTCGCCTCGGGGAGGCCGGGGAGGGCTGCGTGACTCGCTGGAGCGGCGCGCACGTCGGCTCCGCCTTCGCCCTGCGCGATTTGGCCGTCGCCGGAAAGCTGCAATGCCATTGTCTGCCGCAGGGCGTGATCGTCAACCTCTGGCGGGAGATCGCGGCCGGGCGTCCGGGGCTCCTGACCAAGGTCGGGCTGGGCACATTCGTCGATCCCCGCGTGGAAGGCGGGCGCATGAACGCCTGCGCCACCGACGAGCTGGTGCGGCTGGTGGAGTGGGAAGGCGAGGAATATCTGTTTTATCCCGCCTTCAAACCGGACGTGGCCCTTTTACGCGGCACGACCGCCGACGAAGCCGGCAACGTCAGCTTTGAGCACGAAAGCATCCTCAGCGAGGCGCTTGCCGTGGCGCAGGCGGTGCACAACCGCGGCGGCACGGTAATCGTTCAGGTGGAATACCTGACCAAAGCGGGCACCCTGCACCCGAAGGACGTGAAAATCCCCGGCATTCTGGTGGATTACGTGGTGCAGGCCACCAGCCGGGAGGCCTGCTGGCAGGCGGAAGGCGTATACTTCGAACCGGCTTTCTCCGGACAGATTAAAAAGCCGCTTTCCCGCATCGCCCCGCTCCCGCTGGACGAGCGCAAGGTGATCGCGCGCCGCTGCGCCATGGAACTGCGCCGGGGGGACGTCGTCAACCTGGGCGTGGGCATGGCGGCGGACGTGGCCAACGTGGTGGCCGAGGAAGGATACAGCGACCGGATCGTTATGACGACCGAATCCGGTCAGATCGGCGGGGTGCCCAGCGCGCTGCCCAATTTCGGCAGCGCGTATAACCCGGAAGCCACCGTGGAGCACGGGGCGATGTTCGATTTCATCAACGGCGGCGGTTTGGATATCGCCTGCCTGGGCCTGGGCGAAGCGGACGAGGCGGGCAACGTCAACGTATCCAAATTCGGGCCGCGGCTCACCGGGCCCGGCGGCTTCATCGACATCACGCAGGCCACCCGCAGGCTGGTTTTCTGCGGCACGTTCGTCGGCAAGGCGGCGTACGTAGTCGGCGACGGAAAAATCGCCGTGACGGCGGAAGGTTCCATCCGGAAGTTTCTGAAAAACGTGGGACAGATCACCTTCGCAGGCCGTTACGTCATGCCGGGTCAGGATGTGCTGTTCGTAACGGAGCGGTGCGTTTTCCGGCTGGTCGGCGGAAAGATGACCGTCGTGGAGGTCGCGCCCGGCATCTCCCTGGAAAGGGACGTTCTTCCCCACATGGGGTTCGTCCCGCAAATCGCGCCCGACGTGAAGACGATGGACGAACGCATTTTCCGGGAAACGTGGGGCGCGCTGGGCGAAAGCATCCTTCAGGAACGTTGAGGAGGTAAACCCATGATATTATCTCAAACCCATCGCATGATCCGCAAACTCGTACGGGATTTCTGCGAAAAGGAATTCACCCGGGAGACGCTGGATCAAATCGAAGAAAGCGGCGTGTTCCCGGACGAATTGCAGAAGAAGATGGCGGAAACAGGTTTTTACGGCGTGAAGATTCCGCGCGAACTGGGCGGGCAGGGCGCGGATAACCTGGCGTACGTCATCATGGTGGAAGAAATCGCCCGCGTAAGCCCTGTGGCCAGCCTGTACGCCAATTCCCCCAATTCCCTTTCCGGCGGGCCCATTCTCCAGTCCGGCACGGCAGAGCAGCTGGAAAAGTACCTTCGGCCGTGCGTAACGGGGAAAATCATTTTAGCCTTCGCCCTCACCGAGCCCGGCGCGGGGTCCGACGCGGGCAGCATGACCACCACCGCCGTACGGGATGGGGACGACTATATCCTCAACGGCCGCAAGACCTTCATCACCATGGCACCCCTTGCCGATTACGCGATCGTCTACGCCAAAACGGACGCGTCCAGGGGTTCCCGCGGCATCACCGCCTTCATCGTGGATATGAGGCAGCCGGGGGTCTCCTGCGGCGCCCCGGAAAAGAAAATGGGGCTGATCGGCTGCGCGACCAGCGACATCGTGCTGGAAAACGTACGCGTCCGCCCCGGCGACGTGCTGGGCGAAGTGAACCGCGGGTTCATCAACGCCATGAAAACGCTGGATAACGGGCGGCTGGGCGTGGCCGCGCAGTCCGTGGGCGTCGCGCAGGCCTGCGTGGACGATTCCATCAGGTTCGCCAAGGAACGCCGCCAGTTCGGGCAGCCCATCGCGAATTTTCAGGCCGTCAGCTTCATGATCGCCGATATGGCCACGGAGCTGGAAGCCGCCCGGGAACTGACCTACCACGCGGCCGCGCTGAAAGACCAAAACAGCCCCGACGCCGGCAAGTACTGTTCCATGGCCAAGCTGTTCGCCTCCGAGGCGTGCAACCGCATCGTGGGGAAGGCCGTGCAGATTCACGGCGGGTACGGCTATATGAAGGAATATCGGGTGGAGCGGTTCTACCGCGATTGCCGGGTTTTTACGATCTACGAGGGCACCAGCCAGGTGCAGCAGATGGTCATTTCCGGTTCATTGCTGAAATAAGGGAGTTTGAGGATGAAAATCGTCGTTTGTGCCAAACAGGTGCCCGATACGAACGAAGTCCGGATTGACCCGGTCAGGGGAACGCTGATCCGGGAAGGCGTGCCCTCCATCCTGAATCCGGACGACGCCAACGCGCTGGAAGCCGCTCTGACGCTGAAAGCCCAGCATCCGGGTTCGACCGTCGCCGTAATATCCATGGGGCCGCCTCAGGCGGAGATCATGCTGCGGGAATGCCTGGCAATGGGCGCGGACGAGGCGTATCTGCTGAGCTCGCGCGCGTTCGGCGGCGCGGATACGAGCGCCACCAGCAGCACGCTGGCCGCCGGGATCCGCAAGCTGGGAAAATTCGACATCATTTTTACCGGCAGGCAGGCCATCGACGGCGACACCGCGCAGGTCGGGCCGCAGTTGGCTTCACGTCTGGGCGTTCCGCTGGTGACGTACGTACAGGGCGCGCAATTTGCGGAAGGCCGGGTACTGGCACAGCGGCAGCTGGAGGACGGGTACGAAGTGGTCGAGGTTGCCCTGCCCTGCCTGCTTGCCTGCGTGAAAGAAATGAACGCGCCGCGCTATATGACCGTCAGGGGCATCGTGGAAGCCTTTGAGAAGCCCGTCGTCGTCTGGAACGAAGCCGACGTGGCCCTCGCGCCCGACCTTTGCGGGCTGGCGGCTTCCCCCACGCAGGTGCTGCGTTCCTTCGCGCCTCCTCCGAGAGGTAAGGGCGCGGTTCTGTGCGGGTCCGCCTGCGACGCGGCCTGCGCGCTTGTCGGGGAGCTGCGTAAAAAGCATCTGATTTGAAGGAGGGCGCGGAAATGGCGATCGTCATTCATCCGGCGTTATGCAAGGGATGCGGCAAGTGCGTGGGGGGCTGCCCGTTCGCGGCGATCGCCATGCGGGACAGGAAGGCCGTAATCGGCCTTTCCTGTACGGGCTGCGGCGCGTGCGTCGCACTCTGCCCATTCGGCGCGATCGAAAGCCGGGAGGCTCCCGCAAGCCGCGCGGGCCTCGAGGAGTACCGCGGCGTGTGGGTGTTCGCGGAGCAACGGGACGGCGCGCTGATGGACGTCGCGCTGGAACTGCTGGGGGAGGGCCGCCGCCTGGCCGACGAACTCGGCACCGAGCTGTGCGCCCTTCTGCTGGGGCAGGGCGTGGCCGCGCTTTCTCAGCGGCTGATCGCCTGCGGTGCCGACAAGGTGTATCTGGCCGACGATCCCGCCCTGAACCGGTATACCACCGACGCCTACGCGAAAATCATCCACGAGGCCATCGAACGGTACAAGCCGGAGATCGTGCTGCTGGGTGCCACGCATATCGGCCGCGACCTGGCCCCCTGCCTGGCCGCCCGCTGCCGCACGGGGCTTACCGCCGACTGCACCCGGCTGGAAATCGACCCCGCCGACCGCAAGCTGATGCAAACCCGCCCCGCTTTCGGCGGCAACCTGATGGCGACGATCCTCTGCCCGAACCACCGCCCGCAAATGTCCACCGTTCGTCCCGGCGTCATGCAGAAAAGCGTGCCGGACGACGGGCGTACCGGCGAGGTGATCCGCCTGCCCGTGGCCTTCGCCGACGGGGAACTGCGCACGAAGGTGGTTCAGGTCGTACGCTCCGTTAAGGAAATCGTCAAACTGACCGACGCGGAGGTGATCGTTTCGGGGGGGCGCGGGCTGGGAAACCCGGAAGGGTTCGAATTGCTTCAAAAACTGGCCGCTCGGCTGGGCGGCGTCGTGGGCGCGTCCCGCGCCGCGGTGGACGCGGGCTGGATCAACCACTCGTTCCAGGTCGGGCAGACCGGCATGACCGTAAAACCCCGGCTGTATTTCGCCTGCGGCATTTCCGGGGCGATCCAGCACGTGGCGGGCATGCAGAAAAGCGACTGCATCGTCGCCGTTAACACCGACGAGCACGCGCCGATTTTCGATATCGCGGATTACGGCATCGTCGGGGATTTGTACTGCGTGATCCCCGCCATTCTGGAAGCGCTGGACAAGGCCTTATGAGCGCGCTCCGGAACGTGACCGTCGGCGGTCTGCTGGCGGAAACGGCAAGCCGTTACCCGCGCGGCGTCGCCGTAGAGTACGGGTGCTATTGGATGGCCTACGAAACCCTGCAGGCCCGGGTCGACACGCTGGCAAAGGCTTTGTTGGCCTACGGCGTACGCGGGGGCGACCGTGTGGCCGTATGGGAGGACGACCGGCCCGAAACGCTGGTTTGTTTCTATGCGGTCGTGTCCGTCGGCGCGGTCGCGGTGCTGCTGAACACCCACCTGAAGTCCGAGGAGGCCGGCGCTCAGCTGGCCGACACGAAAACCGGCCTTCTGCTGTACGGCGACGGGTGCGGGGGTTCCCGCCTCCTGCAGACCGTAAGACGGTTACCGCCGCTGCCCGGGCTGAAACAACGTCTGTATATCGGCAGCGGGGAAAATGGGCCGCTTTCCGGGCTGGAACAGCTGGCGGACGCGGGCCGCTTCGTTTCCGACGAGGCTCTGCGCGCCGCGAAGACCGCCGTGAAGCCGCAGGACTGTGCCGCGATCCTTTTTACTTCCGGCTCCATGGGCGCGGGCAAAGGCGTGATGACCAGCCACTATTCCCGCGCGAACAACGCGATCCTTCAGGCCGCCGACCTGCAGGCCACGAGCGGCGACCGGTTTCTGGTTGCTCTTCCAATGTTCCACTGTTTTTCGCTGTCCGCCAACATTCTGGCGGCGATGAGCGTGGGCGCCCGGGTGGTGTTTCCCCGAAGCCGGCGGACGCAGTGCCTGCTGGAAACGGCTTCCCGGCATCGGTGCACGGTGTTTCACGGGGTGCCGACGCTATTTCACGCCCTGATGACCCGGCCGGATTTCGAACGGTACGATTTATCCTCCGTGCGCATCGGCCTGGTCGGCGGCTCCTATACGGACCCGGAACAGATGCGGCGGTTCAGGGAGGTCTTCCGCTACGAACTGCTGCCCTCTCTGGGCATGACGGAAGCTACGGCGGGCATCACCGTAGCGCGTCCCGGCGACCCCGAGGCGGTCAAGCTGACGACCGTAGGCCACTTCATGGAGCATGTGGAGGGCCGCGTCGTCGACCCCGCCACAGGCGCGCCTCTATGCACAGGGCAAACGGGGGAAATCGCCATACGGGGGTACTGCGTCATGCAGGGCTACTGCGGCCTTCCCGAACAGACCCGCAAGGCCGTGGACGCGGAAGGGTTTCTGCACACGGGCGATCTGGGGTATCTGGACGCGGACGGCAACCTGCACTATACGGGCCGTATCAAGCCGATCATCATCCGCGGGGGCGAGAACATCCACCCCGCCGAAATCGAAGCCTGCCTGCTCGCGGACGGCCGCATCGCCCAAGCGTGCGTCGTGGGGATTCCGGACGCGCATTACGGGGAAGCCACCTGCGCGTGCGTCGTGTGCGCGGATCGGAGCATGAAAAAAGACCAGGTGCGCGAACTGGTCGCAGGCAGGCTGGCCCGTTACAAGGTACCCGATCACGTATTGCTTTTCGACGATCTGCCCGTGGGCGTTAAGGGCGGCGTGCGGCGCGAGGAGGTGCGCGGCATGGCCGTGCGGCAACTGGAAGGGGAGGGATCGCGGTGAAGCCGGATCGGTACTTATTCCGCCGGATTTTAGCGTACGCGCTGGGGCTGCTGCTGCTCGCCTTCGCCGTCGCGTTCTCCATCAATTCCGGTCTGGGCGTTTCGCCGGTCAACTCGTTTCCCTACGTCCTGTCCCTGATCTCGCACGTCGATCTGGGCACCTGCGTCACGCTCGTGTTCGCGCTCTTCATCGTCGCGCAGATTCTCCTGCTGCGCAGGCAGTTTCAATGGTACAGCCTCTTTCAGCTGGCGTTCGCGAGCCTGTTCGGGTATTTCGCCAACTTCGCCCGGTGGGTGATGGGCGACTTCTGCCTTCCCACCTATTTCGGGCGGCTGACCATGCTGCTGGCCAGCCTGATCCTCATCGCGCTCGGCATATCGCTATACGTGGACGCAAAGCTGATTCCCATGCCGGCCGAGGGGCTCATCCTCGCGCTGAGCCGGCGCACCCGCTACCCGTTTCATCGCATCAAGATCGCGCTGGACTGCACGTGCGTTCTGCTGGCTGTCGCCGGTTCGCTGGTCTTTCTGGGCCGTCCGGAGGGCGTTCAGGAAGGCACGGTGATCACCGCGCTGTTGGCGGGCCGGCTGATCGTCCCCGCGCAGAAGTTAGTCTCTCCCCTGGTCGCCCGCCTTTGTTTTCCGGGGGAGCGCGACCCCGGCGGGAGGCGTGAGGTAGATGCTTAGCAGTTTGCCGACGAAGCTTTGCGCCATCCGGCCGATATCGCAGGTATTATCGGTAATGACCCAGTGGCGGTAACAGCCGCGCATGCAGGTAAGCAGAAAGTGCACGATCTCCTCGGGGGTTTCCGTCCCGTCGATTTCCCCGCTTTTCTGGGCGTCCGCCACGATGCTTTTAAGCACCCGCTGCATGCCGTAGCCAAACTTAGCCGGATACTGGTTGTACGCGTAGGTCGTCAGCAGTTTGTAGAGCTTGAACGGCGTGCGCTCCGTATTGTAATAATGATATTGCTGGAAAAAATACGTCAGGCGGTCCCACGCGCCCGTTTCGGGAAGGCTGGCCGCCACGACGTTCTCGAAATAATCGTCCATAAACTGGTAGGAATCGTTGAACACGTCGAACTTCGTTTTGTAATAATAATAAAACGTGCCAGTGGAAACGCCCGCCGCTTTGGCGATTCCGCGGATCGTGATATCGTCGATGTCTTTGGTATTCAGCAGCGACAAAGCCGCCTGGAAAATACCAAGTTTCGTCACCCAGCTCTTGGGCATGCTTTCTTTCATCCTGCGATCACTCCCATATCAAACCCAGCAACTGTAAATATAGCAGGTGAGTGCTTTTTTTTCAATCGTTTTCAACAGGTTGCCAGCGGCCTGCCCGAACGGACGTATCAGGCAGGCCGCTGCGCACCGTCGTTCCCCGATCGCTTATTTCAGCCAGTCCCCGTAAATCCAGTCGCTTCCGGTATGGGTGTCGTACGGTTCCGGGTTGCGCGGCACCGGAAGAACGTCCAGGTTGGGATCATAGGGCCTGTGGTAAGTCGTAGGCTTGATATAGTCGTAACGTTCCCGCTCGGTGCTGTCCCGCGTATCGTTGCGGAAATCGTCCACCCAGCTGGCGTAATAATCGTTCATGAAGCCGCGGAACCAGTGCATGTGCCAGATTCGCCACCCGCACTCGCCTTTGATCAGCTCTACGGAATACTTGCCCCAGCACCATTTGGCCTGCCGTTTGCCCGTTTCCCGGTTGAACGGCGTTTCCAGGCCGCAGGAATACCACACGGCGTGGGCGGTCTTTCCGTCCCCGGCCACCTCGATCATCGGAGTGTTGATCTGGTGCAGGTACAGCGCGCCGCGCAAATCGGGCTTGCCGCCCAGCTGCGGTTCGTTCTCCGGCCCCATGAAATGGCCGAAAAGCTGCTTGACGGCCTCCGGGCCGACGAATACGCCGCGGTCGGACACCTCCATGGAAACGTCGTCCATCCACAGCGCGAACGTTTCCGGCGCGACGCGCTCCATACTCTGGGGTACGAGCAGCGTTTCGTAGCGCCCCATGATGTTCTGAATTTCCGTGACGGCCCTCAGCCGTTCCATTTCATACCGCATCTCCTCGATACGTGCTTCCAGCCGTTCCGTTTCCGTCATGCCAATCGTCTCCTTCAATTTATTATTCGTAAAGAACGCAGGCGACAAAGTGGTTGGGTTGCACCTCCCGCAGCTTGATTTCCCGGTTTTTGCATTTTTCGCAGGCGTAGGGGCAGCGCGCCGTGAAGCGGCAACCCGGCGCGGGGTCGACCGGGCTCGTCAGTTCGCCCTTCATTACCTTTCCGATGGCCAGTTTTTTACTGGTCAGGCTGGGAACCGGCACCGCGTCCAGAAGCCCCTTCGTATAGGGGTGCAGCGGATTCTTGAACAGGTCGGCCTTGGTCGCGTACTCCACGCACTGGCCCAGATACATCACCAGGATTTCGTGGCTGATGTGCCTGACCACGCTCAGGTCGTGCGTGATGAACAGGTAGGCCAACCCCTGCGAGTCCTGCAAATCCATCAGCAGGTTGATGACCTGCGCCTGTATCGAAACGTCCAGCGCGGAAACCGGCTCGTCGCAGACGATGAAGCGGGGGTTGGAAGCCAGCGCGCGCCCGATACCGATGCGTTGCCTGCGCCCGCCGTCCAGTTCGTGCGGGAAACTGGTCGCGTAGCGGTCGGCCATGCCGACCGTACCCATGATTTTCAGAACCTTCTCCTCGTATTCGGCTCTGGACGTGAAATCCTTGTTGATTTTCAGCGGTTCCCCGATCGTGTACATCACGGATTTCCGGGGGTCCAGCGACGCGGAAGGGTCCTGAAAGATCATCTGCATTTCGCGCCGGATGCCGTGCATCTGCCCGGCGGTATACGCCGCGATGTTGGCGCCTTTATACAGGATCTCCCCGGCCGTCGGTTCATACAGGCGCAGAATCACGCGCCCAAGCGTGGTTTTTCCGCAACCGGACTCGCCCACCACCCCCAGCGTCCTGCCTTCCCGGAGCTTGAAGCTGATGCCGTCCACCGCGTGTACGTAGCCTTTGGGAATCTTGAAATATTTCTTCAGGTCCCGCACTTCCAGCAAAACGCGATCGTTTTCCATGCTCACCGCGCCTCCCCCGGCTCGCCCCTGCCCGGGCCGAACAGAATGCATTTGATCAGGTGCCCCGGTTCCACTTCGACCACAGGCGGTTCCGTTTTGCAGGCTTCGGTTGCGAATTTGCACCGGTCGGCGAAGCGGCAGCCTGTAATCTGGATCGTGGGGTCCGGCATGGAGCCGTTGATCGCCTCCAGCCGAGCGGAATCCTCGTCCAGCTTGGGAATGGCGCCGAACAGGCCCCGCGTGTACGGGTGCTGCTTCTCCGCGCCGAAAATCTGTTCCGCCGCGCCGCTTTCGATCACCTCGCCCGCGTACATGACGGCCACTTTTTCACAGGTCTGCGCCACGACGCCCAGGTCGTGCGTGATGAGGATCATGGCGGTATTCATCCGCTTTTGAAGCTCGTTGATCAGCCCCAGCATCTGCGCCTGTATGGTCACGTCCAGCGCCGTGGTGGGTTCGTCGGCCAGGATCAGCTTGGGCTCGCATACCAGCGCCATCGCGATGACGATGCGCTGCTTCATCCCGCCGGAAAACTCGTGGGGGTACTCGCTTTTCCGGTATGCGGGAATCCCCACCATCTCCATCATGGTGTCTACCTGTTCTTCCAGCCTTGCTTTGGGCAGGTTTCTATCGTGGGCGTGCAGCACTTCCCGGATTTGTTCGCCCACCGTCTTGATTGGGTTCAGGCTGGTCATAGGGTCCTGAAAAATCATGGATACGGTTTTACCGCGCAGCCTGCGAACCTTCTCTTCCGGAAGAGCGACCATATCGTTTCCGTCCAGAAGAATATCGCCCTTCGTTACCTTCCCGATGCCGGCCGGCAGAAGCCGGATAACGCTTAACGCCGTCGTGGTTTTCCCCGCGCCCGTTTCGCCGACCAGCCCCAGCGTTTCGCCGTAGTCGAGGGTCAGGTTCATGCCGCTGACGGCGTACACTTTGGCGAATTCCGTATGATATTCTACGCTGAGGTCTCTGATCTCAAGCAAATGTTTCGCCATAAGCCATTCCTCCTATCGCTTGTTCGCCCGCGCCGCTTACGAAAGCGTGCCGCGCAGCCGGGGGTCCAGCACGTCGCGCAGGCCGTCGCCGAGAACGTTAAAGCCGAACACCAGCAGCATGATGCAAATGCCCGGAGCCAGCGAATAGACGGGATTGGAAAGCAGAAAGATATAGCCGTCGTTCACCATGCCGCCCCAGGAAGCCGTGGGCGGGTTGACGCCCAGCCCCACGAAGGACAGGGTAGCCTCCGCCAGGATGGTATTGCCTATGTTCTGCGTAACCAGCACGATCATGGGCGAAATGCAGTTGGGCAGCAGATGGCCCAGGGAAATGCGGGCTTTGCCTGCGCCGATCACCGTTTCGGCCATAATATAGTCCGCGTTCCGGATGCTCATGACCTGGCCGCGCATGATGCGGGCGTACGTAGGCACGGTGGATATGCCCAGGATAAACATCAGGCTGCCGATGCTGTTGCCCATGACCAGCCCCAGCGCAAGCGCGAGCAGCACGTTGGGTATCGACAGGATGGCGTCCATGATTCGGGAAATGACCATGTCGGTAACGCCGCCCACGTAGCCGGATACCAGCCCCAGAACGATGCCCGCCGCCGCCGCGAACATCACGGCCACGAGGCCGATCATCAGCGAGGTACGCGCGCCGAACAGAACCCGGCTGAACACGTCGCGGCCGTTCTCATCCGTGCCGAACAGATGATCAGGGGAGGCGGAGCGCAGCGAATTGCGAATGTCGATTTTATACGGGCTGTACGGGGCGATCGATTCCGCGAAGAAAGCCGCGATAATAAAAATCATCACGATAGCGACGCCGAAGATAACGATTCTGCGATGGAACAGCCGCTTGAAAAAAAGTCGGACGTCTTTTAACCGGTTCCTCTTCATGCTGGAAACCTCCCTCACTGCAGGCGGATCCGGGGATCCACGATCGCGTACAGGATATCCACAAGCAGGTTCACCACCAGCACGACCAGCGAAATGATCACGATGCACGCCTGCAGGGGGTTGACGTCCTTGCTCGTGATGCTGTAGATCATCAGCTGCCCCATGCCGGGAATGTTAAAAATCTTTTCGATGGCTACGGAACCGGCGACTACCACGCGGAACAGCATGCCGATCATGTTGATGACGGGTGAAATGGCGTTGGGGATCACGTGGCTCAGAATGACCGTCTTTTCCGTAAGGCCCTTGGCGCGCGCCGTCTGGATATAATCCTCGTGAATGACTTCCAGCATGTTGGAACGCGTGAGGCGGGTGATGGTGGCCACCTGGCAGAAGGCCATGGCGACGACCGGCATCAGGATCTGTTTACAGCTCAGGCCGAAGTCCTTGAAGGGCGACGTGTAACCCGAGGACGGGAGCCAGCCCAGCTTGATGGAGAATACGTATACGCCCAGCACGCCGATCCAGAACAGGGGCACGGTGGAACCGACGTTGGCCAGCACCGTGATCACCGAGTCCTGCCATCGCGCCCGCTTGACGGCCGCGACGACGCCGAACAGAATGCCGAGTACGGCTGTAAGGATCAGGGACAGGATGCCGATATACATGGTTACGGGCAAACGGTCGGCGATCAGTTGGTTCACCTCGATGCGGTATTTGGAGGAATAGCCGAAATCGCCCTGCATGAACCGGATGAACCAGTCGGCAAAGCGCGTGATCAACGGTTTGTCCAGTTCGAGTTTTTGATAGTACATCTGATACTGTTCCTGCGTGATGTTGGCGCCGTACATGGCGTACACCGGGTCACCCGGGATGAGGAACAGGATCATATACGAAAAAAAGCATATCAGAAGGAACACGATCACCGCCTGACCCAGCCGTTTCAGAATATATCTGCCCATAACCCTCCACCGCCTTTTTCATTTGGGACGACGCGGCAATCGCCGCGGCAGGACGTGTATCTGTTTTCGCACATGTTCACTTTTCGATCATAGCAGATCGTTCGTTTATCGTCAAGCGGTTTTCGAAAAACACGGCAATCCGCGCATCATAGATGTTGTTGAAAACGTTTTATATAGGCATTATTTGTGTTTTAGTGCGGAAAGTAAATCTGGGTGTTGACAAAACACGGTAAATGATTTACCATCATCCGTGCCAGGCAATTATGAACATGTTCATTAATTGCGAAGAGATCGAAACAAAACAATAAGGAGGATGCATCCATGAAGAACACCCGGATCCGTATCTTGGCGACGGTCGTGGCGATGGTGCTCGTTATGAGCCTGTGCGCCGTCGGCCTGGCCGAAGGCGTCATCTACAAAACGCCGCTTTCCCCGGTCACCTTTGACAACGCCGTGTACGGCGGGACCTACCGCGTAGGCAACCGTTTCAGCGGCGTCAACAACATCGGCTACCCCTTCACCTGGGCGACCAACTCCTGCTGGGAGCAGATCAACGCCTGCCCCGCTATCGAAACGCTGGTTCACTACGACGATAACAACCAGCTGATTCCCTGGCTGGCCGAATCCTGGGCGGTGGATCCCGACGCTTTGACGGTGACCATCCACCTCCGGCCCGGCGTAAAGTTCCACGACGGCACCGATTTCAACGCCGAAGCCGTGATCTGGAACCTACAGCAGAGCACCGCGAACGGCCGCAGCGAGCTGAACGTAGTGGAAAGTTACGAAGCCACGGACGACCTGACCGTCGTCGCGCATCTTTCCGCCTGGGACAGCGCCATCGAGGACAACATGCTTTACGTTTGCGGCTGGATGGTTTCCCCCACCGCGGTGGAGGCCAACGGCGCCGACTGGGCGGCCGCCAACCCCGTGGGCACCGGCCCCTTCGTGTTTGAAAAATGGGAACGCGACGTCGGCGTTTACTACAATAAGAACACGAATTACTGGCAGGAGGGCCGCCCCTACCTGGACCGCGTTGAAATGTGCATCTATTCCGACGTAACGGCTATTTCCGCCGCGCTGTCCACCGGCCGCATCGACTGCGCCATTCCCGCGGACGCGACGGTCGCCCTGGGCTGGGCCAAGGAAGGCGGAATTACCGAAACCGGCCCCACTACGCAGATTACCGCGCACTGCGTCATGATGCCGTCCAACAACCCCGATCTTCCTTTCTATGACGTGCGTGTCCGCCAGGCGATCGCCTACGCGATCGACACCGCGGCCATCGCGAACCTGATGAGCGAGCAGGGCGGCGATTATTTCTCCATCAACCAGATCGCCATCCCCGGTTCCATCGCGGAAGACACGAGCCTGGAAGGCTACCCCTACGACCCCGAGAAAGCCAAGGCACTGCTTGCGGAGGCCGGGTATCCGGACGGCTTCACCTGCCCCGGTTACGTGATCGTGGCCAACAACCTGCTTAAGCAGTGCGCGGATATCATCGCCGCCTATCTGGCGGACGTGGGCATCACCGTGCAGAACCAGAACAACGACATGGCCCTGATTTCCGAGATGACCGCAGGCACCGGCAAGCAGTTGGACGGCATCGTGTGGTTCTGCACCGGCGTCACGCCCAACCCCACCAGCGCCTATGCCAAGACTTTCACCGAGAGCGGGAACACCTACGCCTCCGTCACCTTTAAGCCCGACGACATGGTGAAGGCCATCGCGGACGCCAAAGCCGCGAGGAGCCCCGAAGCGCTTGCCGAAGCCTGCAAGGCGATGGTGCGCAGCAATGTGGAAAACTGCCTGATCATCCCCGTCGCCATGCAGAACAACGGACAGAGCGTCGCCAGCTACGTGCACAACATGAGCTTCGCCCGCGGTTCGTCGTTCGACTGGGGCGCCGAAAGCGTCTGGATGGACGCGCATTAACGCCGGGAACCGCCCGGTTCACGCGGCTGCCGTTTCGGATACACGGCGGCGCAGGAGAACTCCATAACGCAGGACGGCGGCCATGAACGTGGCCGCCGTCTTTGCTTCGGGCGGCGAATGCCGTCCGGTTTGTAAAATCGGGCGGTCGTATTGCCATCCGCGTCATAATATGGTAGGATTTGGAGAACTTATACTACATAATCAACGTTGTCCCATCCGCCGCAAACGAATTCCCGTACGGGTTCGTTGTTTCCGTCCGTCCGCGCCGCATCGTCCGAGCAAGGGAGCCGTCCGTGCTGATCGTGCAGACATCCATGCGCAATTTACGTATCGAACCGTTGACCCTGTTGAGCGGCAACAAAGAATAAAGCCCGGCGGTTCCCGCTCCGGCAGGCATCAACCGGCGAACGGCGGGCGAGGCGAGGCCGTTCATATTCGCCCTGTTCCCGATTATCGACGGTACGATACGTTTTCATCACAACGCATGGAAGGTGAGGGGTTCCCCGTACGGCATATGCCCGCGCGAATCCATACAAGTCGGATTCCCCTTATTTCTTGATCATTCCCGCGATGCTGGAAATTGTATCGAGCACCTTCGGGTCAATATCATCCGCCGTCAAGTTCTTGAAAACGTAGCCGCCGTTATCAATATTCCAGGATCCGAACGCGCTCATAATCTCCGCATGGGTTAATTTCGATCCGTAGGCATCAAAAAAGAATAAACCGAATTTGATGGCATGGACACGGTCGGCGCAGCGGAGCGACTCCACCATAAAGGATTTTGCAAGCGAATAAAAGAGCTTGGCCACGGCGACGATGACCGCCAGAATAATCAGGCATATCACGCCGCTGACTGCGAAAGATTCAAGCTTCGGTGCGCTGATGTCGACGGTGTGAAAGAAGACGGCGATGACCGGGAACGGCGCAAGCAGTACGACGGCCGTTATGGCATACAGAGCATACGCGATTCGCGCGTTCTTTCTCTCGTCCTTCTCCAGAAGCTCCAGCATCCCGGTAATGTTTTTGGACAGGCTCTCGGCGACGTTCTGTTTTGCCTTCTCCTGCTTCCGCTTCTCGCTTTCTTTGATCTCGTTTTTAGACGCCAGAATCGTGCGAATGCTTTGGATCGCATTTTCTTTTCCCGTGCGATCCCCGTCTTCTTTGCCATTCTGCCGGATCGTGTCGTCGTCCGGGAACGGAACGACGATCCGTTTGTGTTCTAATAGAATTTTTGGTATGTTCGTATTCTTTCCCAAGATTAATGGGATGATCTGAGGCGAGCCGTTCTCAAGCAGCACATCGAGCAGCGCAGAAATTTCTACGTTTCGATAGGAATTCTTGCCGATGGCATTCTTATCGTCTGTGTGGGGAGATATGATGAAAATTACCACGTCCGCATGAAAAGCTTCTCTATTTTGAGCCTGATAGAGTCGCAAATCGTCGTTCTTCATTTCCAGCAGATACGTCTGATTCTGATCCGTCTTGATCCGCTTTTCCAGATCGGTTGCAAAGCTCAGGTCTTGATGCGCGCAGAATATTGTGGTGTCCATGCGGATTCCCTCGCTTTCCCTGTGCTCCCGTGCAGCGAAATCATACGTCTCATACGGATATACGACCGTCTCGTTTGGAGGTCAGATTATTATCGCCAAGAATGGGCTTGTCAAGAATCGTAAATCAACAATTCCTTATGCGGCGGGATATCGCTGACAGATATGGCTTTCGGGAGTGAACGGTATGGCTCTTGTCTGACGTGTGGATTTACTTTTTATCAGCATAACTCAAAAGGAAATATATGTCAATTTATATCGAGAAATTCCTCGATCGAATCCGCGGTAATCTGCAACCGTTCCCCCGCGCCTGCCGCCGCCGTTCTGCTCGACCGGTTTTACCGATTACCCGCCTGATTTAAAATCTGCCGGAATGCGCCCCATACGAACGCCCGGCTTTCTACGTTTCGTTTTACGGGCGTCCCGTCCTTGCCCGGAAAACTTCCGGTGCGGTATCGCGAGGGCTTCCTGTTCACTTCCTATCCTCATGAACGCATCGAACAGAAAACAAGCCTGACGCCGTTTGTAAAACGGCGTCAGGCTGCGTAGCCTTACGATACGTTGCGATGAGGCGCTTCTTTCGCCGTATGTCCCTCCGGTACGGCCCAAATCCCGGGCGCTCGTGAATGCCGCCGCCGTTTTACCCGCGCATTCCGGCCCGCGCGACGCCGTCCGCCGGGAAACGCGGCTCCGCCTTTACTGCACGACGATCCGGCGCCCTCCGCCGGACAGGTCTTTCAGCCATTGATCGATCTGCGATTCCGGGACGCGCACGACCGTCTGCGGGCTGTCCCAGGTGTATCCCATCACGTCCTCGCCCAACGACGGCATGGAAGAACAGTTGACGATAATCTCCAGTTCCTCCCCGGATTGCGCGTTGTCGCACCTGTACAGGCAGCGCATGCCCAGCGACGCCACGTCTTTCCCGATCGTGACCTTCCGCAGCGCGGTGGCGTAGGCAAAGGCATAATCGCTGATTTTAGTCACGCCGTCGCCGACGGTGATCTGCTCGATTTGCGTCAGGTACAGGGACCAGGGCGCGTCCGTCCGGGTGGCAGCGTCCACGTTCTCCTGATCCGGCGCGAACGGTACCATGGCCTCGTCGCTTTCGATGAAGAGCGTGCGCGTCGGCTCGTCATACCGCCACCCGCCGACGATGGTAAAGTCTTTGTTGATCATTTGAGGGTATATGTCGGCGAGCGCGCTGAAATCGTTCGTCGGGTTCCCCTTCAGTTCCGCTTCCGTGAGGCTGGGGAGCGTCGCGAGCGGAGACATATCCGTGATATTGTTATTATTGAGCCCCACGTATTGAAGCTTCGGAAGCCCGGCCAGGCCTCTGATATCCGACAGGCCTACGCCCTTTGCGTCCAGCGCCTGCAGGTTGACGAGCCCGGAAAGCGCGTCCAGATTGCCCACGGAACCGTTCCAGCCCAGAATAAACTCTTTCAGGCCGGTCAGATGGCGAATCGGTTCCAGGTTGAAGACGTTGCATTTCCAGCAGTTCAGTTTCTCAAGCCCGGTCAGCCCCGAGATCGGCCAGAGGTTGACCAGCTGCGTGTTGCCGGAGAGATTCAGTTCCGTAAGCCCCGTGAACGCTTCCAGCCCCTGCAGAAGCACGATGGATTCCCCGCTGCTCTGGTCCTGGGACAGATCGAGGGAGCGCACCGCGGCCGCCTCTCCCGTGGTGATGTCCCCGTCCGGCTTGTTCATGGCGCTGCGCACGCGCTGCTCCAACAGGCTATCGGCGAAGCCGACAAGGCCGGGCTCCGGAATAACGAAATCCCGTTTCCCCAGGTTGGGGTATATCTCCGTCAGGGGGGTGTAATCCTTGACCGGCGCGCCTTCCAGCTTCAACCCGAACAGCTTCGTCATGTTCCGAAGCGGGGTCAGGTCGGAAACGCCGGTGTAGCAAAGGCTCAGCCCTTCGAGGTTCGTAAGCCCGGCGAGCGGCGTAAGGTCGGTGATGGCGGAGCCCGAGAGATCAAGCCATTTAAGGCCGGTAAGCCCCGCCAGCGCGGAATAGTCGCTCGCTTTGCTATTGAGCGTCAAGCCTTCCAGTTTCGTAAGGCCCGCCAGCGGGCTCAGGTCGGTGGCCGCGATGTTGTTGAGCGTTAACTGCGTGAGCCCCGTGCAATATCGGAGATCCGATAAATCGTAAATATCTTCGCTCGCGGGGCGGTCGTTGAAGCGCACGAAGGAAAGCTCCGAAACCTGTGCCAGATGCCAGTCCGTCACGGCCCCCGCCTGCACGTTGATTTTGCTGCGGAGGAGCGCTTCCAGCATCGGATCGCTGAAGGTGATCGCAGTCACGGGATGATCGGGATCGAAATCCTTCTCCGTCAGGTTGGGGAGGATGGCCGAGATCGTCGTGTAATCCATGATCATACAGTTTTTCAAGTTGAGTCTGCGAAGATTCGTAAGCCCGGCAAGCGGGGACAGGTCGGATATCGAGGAATACTCCAGTAAAAGGGATTGCAGGTTCGTCAGGTTGGCGAGCGGGGCGTAGTCCTTCGCCCGGCAGTTGAACAGCGCCAGCCATTTCAAATTCGTCAGGCCCGAAAGCGGCGCGATATCCTCGATCTGGTTGCCGCCGACGGAGAGATCGGTAAGGCCCGCAAGCCCCGCGAGCGCGGAAACATCGGTGATCTGGTTGAAGTTCAACTCCAGAATCGTCAGGTTCACGCAATATTTCAACGCTTCGATGCTCTTTACGCGCGAGCCTTCGGGCGGGTTCTGCTCGTAATCAAACCCGGTGCCCAGCTCCGTCAGCGCGGCCAGCTCGCCTGCGTATACGGTGCCTTCCGGTTTGCCCAACGCCCTGCGGATTACGCTTTCCAGCACAGGATCGTCAAAGGCCACCGCTTCGGTTACCGGCGTGGGGATTACTTCGACATAATCGAAATCCTTGTCCTTGAGCTTGCCGTAGATCTTCTTGATCGGCGTGTAATCCCCGATATCGCACTCGGAAAGATACAGCGTGCGCAGGGAGGTCAGTTTCGCAAGCGGCGAAACGTCCGTAACCGGCGTTCTTTTCAGCCCCAGCGATTTTAACTTCGTAAGGCCCGAAAGCGGCGTTAAATCGGATATGGTGGAAAAATCCAGATAGAGCGCGGTGAGTTTCTTCAGCTTGGCCAGCGGCGAATAGTCCGAAGCCTGGCAGTTGAACAGCGCTAAGCTGTCCAGCGACGTCAGCTTCGCAAGCGGCGCGATGTCGGTAATCGGGCTTCCGCCCAACTCGAGCGTTTTTATTTTTTTCAGGTTTTCAAGCGGCGATATATCGGCGATGTTTTGGAAGTTCAGCTGAAGCGTCGTCAGTTTCGTGCAGTACGCCAACGCGGCGATGCTGTGAACCTGCGTGCTCGGGTCGGGTTTCTCCTCGTAATTCCGCTCGATTCCCAGCCGGGTTACTTTGGCGAGGTCTTTGTCCGTCACATCCCCCTCGGGAATGCCGACTTCCTTACGCAGCGCGGCCTCCAGCACGGGGTCATCGAAGACGACGACCTGCGAGCCTTTCGCCATGGAAACGGAAGGGAGGAACAGGAACAACATAACGAAAAACAGGCCCGCCATTCTTTTCATGGTAACCCCTCCATATATCTCCTCGCGTTTACCAATACTATACGCAAAAACGCCCCAAAATACAAGATATTCTTGTCGGAGGAGCGTTGCGGGGAGACGGCGTCGGCGCCCGGCATGCGAAAACCGATCCGGATGCGCGTTGCGGCCGGACCGGTTATGGATCGGTATTGATGAAACAGAATTGTCCGACGCCCCGTGTGTGTTCTTGTTATACACGGGTGCGGGGCCGCGGGGTACGACCCGCTTTACAGCACGGCCTCCGTCTGCCCGGCGCTTACAGTCGCGCGCCGCACGTCCGCGCCGTCGTACACCGTCAGGAGAAAGCCGTTGTGCACGCCTTCCGCCCGCACCTTCACGCCGTCCGCCGTGCGGCGGGCGGTAAGGGTCAGCCGCTTTTCCCCGCGGCTGTCGACCACCACGGTTTCGGCCCCGCGCTCGTTCGGCTGGTATACGCGCACTTCCAGCCTTTCCAGATAGTCATAATCGGTCTGCGTCTCGCTGGCGCCGACGGGCAGAAGGGTGTTTTCGCGTACGAAGAGGGGCAGGCTGTCCAAGTCGTAGACCTCTTTGCGCCACGCGCTGCCCTGCGCCACTGTTCCGCTCAGCAGATGCGTCCAGCGGCCCGCGGGCAGGTAATACTCCACCTCTCCGTCCTCCCGGAAGACCGGCGCGACCAGCAGCCGGTCGCCCAGCATATACTGGCGGTCCAGTTCCTCGCAGGCGCGGTCGCCCGGAAACTCCAGGGGCATCGCGCGCATCACGGGTAGGCCCGTTTCGTGCGCCTCGACCGCCGTAGCGTACAGGTAGGGCATCAGGCGGCATTTCAGGTTCACGAACCGGCGCACTACCTCCGGCGCGCGCTCGCCGAAAAGCCACGGCACGCGGTAGCTGCTGGAACCGTGCAGGCGGGAGTGGGTGCCCAGCATGCCGAACTGCGCCCAGCGCATGTACACCTCGGGCGAGGCGGTATCCTCGAAGCCGGAGATATCGTGGCTCCAGAACGAGAAGCCGCTGGTGCAAAGCGACAGGCCGCCGCGCAGCGTTTCCGCCATGGAGGCGAAGGTGCTGGTGCTGTCCCCGCCCCAATGCAGCGGGAAACGCTGGCTGCCCACCGTGGCGCTGCGCGCGAACAGGCAGGCCTCGCCCGCGCCGCGCTCCTTTTCCAGCAATTCAAACACGCAGCGGTTGTAGAGGAAGGTA
This sequence comes from uncultured Oscillospiraceae bacterium, assembly GCA_964497495.1. GTDB lineage: Bacteria > Bacillota > Clostridia > Christensenellales > Aristaeellaceae > CAXXOK01. The sequence goes on along the minus strand of CAZCCZ010000002.1, from coordinate 42,658 downwards.
TAGTAGTTGTGCATCAGCACGGGGTCGCTGCCGTCGAAATATTCGCAGTCGGTGGGGATGCGCTCGCCGAAGTCGGTCTTGAAGCAGTCCACGCCCATATCCAGCAGCCGTTTCAGCTTTTGCTGGAACCACGCACAGGCCGCGGGGTTGGTAAAATCCACGATGCCCATGCCCGCCTGCCACATGTCCCACTGCCACACGTCGCCGTTTTTCCGTTTCAGCAGGTAGCCGCCCGCCTTCGCTTCCCTGAACAGGGGCGATTTTTGCGCGACGTAGGGGTTGAGCCACAGACACACTTTCAGGCCGCGCTCCTTAAGCCTGCGGATGAGGCCCTCCGGGTCGGGGAACATGGCGCGGTCCCAGTCGAAGTTGCACCACTCGTAACCCTTCATCCAGAAGCAGTCGAAATGGAACACGTGCAGCGGAATGTTCCGTTCCGCCATACCGTCCACGAAGGAGAGGATTGTTTTTTCGTCGTACTCGGTGGTGAACGAGGTAGTCAGCCACAGGCCGAAGCTCCACGCGGGCGGCAACGCGGCGCGGCCCGTCAGGGCGGTGTAGCGCTCGATCACGGCTTTCATCGTGCCCCCGCCGATTACCATAAACGTAAGCTTTTCGCCCGGCAGCGAGAATTGCGCGCTCTCCACCGCTTCGCAGCAGAGCTCGTAGCTCACCTTGCCGGTGCTGTTCACCAGAACGCCGTAACCGCGGTTGGTTACGTAAAAAGGAATGTTCTTATACGCCAATTCCGACGCGGTGCCGCCGTCCTCGTTCCAGATGTCCACCACCTGGCCGTTTTTCACCAGCGGCGTGAAGCGCTCGCCGAGGCCGTACAGCTTCTCCCCCACGCCAACGTCCAGTTTCACGCGCACGTACGCGCCGTCCGGCGTTTTGGCGTAGCCCATGTGCCGGTCGCCAAGGCCGGTCAGCCGCACGCCGTTTTCATAGTACGCAAGGCTGAAGGGCTTTCGCGTGACCACCGCGCTCAGGCTGCCCGACGTAACGGTGATGCCGTCGCCGTCCTGCGCCACCTCCATGGCGGCGGGCTGCTCGAATAGCTCGAACGCTGGCTCCCGGGCCGCGCCGCCCTGAAAATGCTCCAGCGTGAGCGAAAGGATGCCCGGCCGCGGCGCGCGGAACGTGAGCGTGAACAGCGGCGCGTTAAGCACCATGCCGCGGTCGTTCACGGGCGTATGCGAGCAGTAGATCGCAAAGCCGCCGTCCTCCCAGCGCGCGTCCTGCACTTCGCGGCAGTTGAAAAGCGTAACGCCCGGTTTGGGTACCCAGAACCCGTCCGTAAATTTCATCCGGCACACCCCGTTTTCTATGAATTATCCCTTGACGGACCCCGCCACGACGCCTTCCACGATGTACTTTTGCAACAGGATGAAGAACACCACCGAGGGCAGCAGCGCCAGCACCATGGCGGCCAGCGCGTAGTGCCACTTGGTGTTCAGCTGCCCCACGAAGTTGTAGGCGGCCAGCACCAGCGTGCGCGTGGCGGGCGAGCCGTTCACCATCAGCAGGGGCAGCAGAAAGTCGTTCCAGATCCACATCACGTCCAGCACGATCACCGTGGCGGTTACGGGCTTGAGCAACGGAAAGATGATGGCGCGAAACGTGCGCAGCGTGCCCGCGCCGTCGATGGTCGCGCTCTCGTCGATCTCCCTGGGCACGGTTTTCATGAAGTTATAGTAGATGAACGCAGCCATGGGCACGCCGAAGCCCCAGTACTGGATGCCCAGCCCCCACGTGCTGCCCGAGAGGCCGACGACACTCATCGTCTTGAGCAGTGTGATCATGATGGTCTGGAAAGGGATCAGCATCGGCGTGATGATAACGGCGTAGATGAACCGGGTGTAGCGCGTTTTGCGCCTGTCCAGGATGTATGCCGCCGCGGCTGAGAACGCCACGATGCCCGCGATGCCGACCGCGGTGATGACCACGTTGTTGGCGAACAGGCGGAAGTAGGACATCTTCTCGATCACGTAGGCGTAGTTTTCCGGCGCGACGGCCTGCGGCAGCGCCAGCACGTTGGTCAGCACCTCGCGGAACGGCTTTAAGGAGTTGATCACCATCAGCAGCACGGGATAGATGTACAGCAGGGCGATCAGCAACATCCCCGCGACCAGCGTCCCGCGCCGCAGCGCGCGTCTGCGCAGCGCGGCCGTATGCAGGCGGGTCACAGCGTCACCTCCCGCCGTTCAAACAGCCGGAGCACCAGCTGCGTCAGCGCCAGCACCATGATGAAAAACACGATGGCCTTGGCCGAGCCCAGCCCGTAATGGTTGTTCTGGAATGCCTCGCGGTATATCTCCAGCGTGGCGCTGTACGTAGCGCCCCCCGGCCCGCCCTTGGTGAGCGCCAGAATGATATCGAACACCTTGAGCGAGTTGGTCAGCGACATGAACACACAGGTCGTAACGGACGGCCCCAGCAGCGGCAGCACCACCTTGAAAAAGCGCTGGCGGCCGTTCGCCCCGTCGATTTGCGCGGCTTCCAGCACGTCGGTGGGCACGGCCTGCAGGCCGGCGATGTACAGCACGATATAGAACCCCAGCGACTGCCACACCCCCACGATCACCACCGACCAGAAGGCGAGGCCCGCGTCGCCCAGCCAGCTCAGGTTCCAGACACCCCAGCCGGTCAGCTCCGCGAGCTTGGCAAACCCCTGCGAAAAGATGAACTTCCAGATAAAACCCACGATGGTCATGCTCATGATGTAGGGCACGAAGAACAGGCCGCGCAACGTGTTGGCCAGCCTGAATTTCCGCGTAAGCGCCACGGCCAGCGCCAACGCCAGCACGTTGCTCAGGATCATGAAAAACAGCGCGTAGCGTGCGGTGAACCAAAGCGCGTTCAAAAACGCAGGATTGCCCGCGAAAATGGTGCGGAAGTTGGCCAGGCCCACGAACACGGGCGCTTTGGAGATGCCGTTCCACTCGGTAAGCGAGTAGTAGCCGCTCAGCGCGAAGGGGATATAGATGGTCAGCACCACCAGCGCCACGGCGGGCAAAGTGTAAAGGATGGTCTCGCGGGCCGCCACCGCGCCGAACCTGCCGCTGCGGGCTTTTTGCATGGGAACCCCTCCATGTGGCGAGCCGCGCCGTACCCGGGGATACGGCGCGGCTCCTGTTTGCGGGATGGTTTATTTGCCGCCTTCGAGCTCAACCCACTTCTGCTCGATCTGCGCGCAGGCGTCGTCCTTGCTGATAGAGCCGCCCACATAGGCCTGCAGGATCTCGCCGAACGCCTGATGGAAGCTGTCGGTGGAGTAGGAAATCGACACCGCCGCCGCGCCTTTGGAGGCGGAGAGCGCGTCGCCCTGCTTGATGATCTGCATATCCGGCGCCTTCACGTTCTTCAACGGGGGAATCACGCCGGCCACGTCGCAGAACCAGTTTTTGCCGTAGTCGCTGGTGTACCACCAGTTCACGAAATCCAGCACGCTCTGCAGCACCTTGGAATCCTTGTAGATGCGCATCGCCTGGTCGCTGCCGCTGATTACCTGGCACTGGGCCGCGTCGTCCGACACGGGGTAGCCGTTGAAGCCGATGGCGAACGCCGGGTCAATGTTCAGGATGTCGCCTTCAACCCACGCGCCTTGCCCGAGGATCATCGCGGCCTTGCCGGTGCCGATGGCGGATTCCTCGCCCGCCAGATCGGTTTCCAGCGGCTTGGCGTCGCCGTACTTCACGGCCAGGTCGAGGAAGTCGAAGAAGTTGTTGTAGAGAACGGGATAATCCTTGAACTTCGCCTCGCCGGAGACGAACTTTTTCACCAGTTCTTCGGGGTTGTCGCTGGCGGCGTCCAGGAAGTGCTGGAAGACGTGCTTATACACCCACCACTCGGCAAAGCCGGTGGAGAAGGGCTGGTAGCCGGCCGCGGCGATCTTTTCGCAGGCGGCCTTCATCGCTTCCACGGTGGAGGGGAATTCGGTGATGCCCACTTCGTCGAAGATTTTCTGGTTGTACACGATGCCGAAATAGTTGCTCTTCAGCGCGAAGCCATGCACCTCGTCGCCGCTCATCATCACGGATTTAACGGAGTCCTGCATGGCCGCCGCCGCGGGCTGGTCTGCGAAGTTATAGGAGTACTCCAGGTATACGCCGATCTCCTTGCCCGACGTGGTGGAGAAGATATCCGGGCACTCGCCGGCGTTGATCTTGGTCTTGAGCAGGGTGGGATAGTCGTTCTGGGTGGTCTCGTAGTTGATGGTCACGTTGGGCGCGACTTCCTTGTACGCGTCGATCAGCGCGCGCACCGCGTCGGCGTACTCCGGCTGGCTGATGAACATGTTGATGACCACCGGTTCCTCGGCGCGCGCGAACGACGCCAGGGATATGATCATCGCGATCGCCAGCACAAGGCTCAGCAGTTTCCTCATGGTGTTTCTACCTCCGCTTCCCGTATTAATGATATTCGCCGGGTTCGCCCCGGCCCGCTGGCCCCATTCTAGCGAACCCTGCCGGAAATGGAAAGGTAAAATCCAGAACATACATGGGTATATTCGTGCACAAATCCTTTCCCCCTCCTTTTGCATATGGTAAGATAGAATGACGAAACGGCGGTGATCCGATGTGAAAACACTGGGGGAGCGCGTGCTGGGCTGGCGCAACCGCACGGCCATCCGCAGGCAGCTGAGTCTGGTGCTGGGCCTGACGGTATCGCTCGCGATGGCGCTGATCATCATGTTCAGCTACATCAGCCAGGCGGACGCCATCTATCGGCGGGAGGTATCCACCCTACGCCGCGTGCTGGCGATGGAACTGGATAATCTGGACCAATACGTGGCCGATCTGCGCGCGTTTTCCATCCAGCTGCGCAACCAGGCCGCCTTCATGGACTTGCTGACACGCACAAGCCCGCTGGATTACACCCGGCGGCAAACGGTCGAGTCCGTATTCAAAACATTTTTCTACACGCGCGGCGATCTGGACCGCATGGACCTGTACCTGATCCGCCAGCGGCTAAAGCTGTCGCTGGCCAAGCCGGCGCGCAAGATCGGCGCGGCGAACGGGGTGGACGCGTCGCAGCTGGAGGGCTACGCCGAGTTCACCGCCAAGCCGGATTTCTGCACCGTCGCCGCCAGCGGCGACGGCTTTCTGGAGGTGACGCGCACCATCATCGATTCGCCGCGCGAAACGCCGCTGGCCGTGGTGCGCTTCACCGTGGACGCGAGCTTTCCGCAGGCGCTGGTAAACAGGCACGCGCCGGAGGAGGAGCAGTTGTGCATTTTCGGCGCGGACGGGGCTTACCTGCTGCCGGACGGCGCGCAGGCGGCGGACGTCGGGTTGCTGGAGGGGCTCGTGAGCGGCGGCGAGGAGAACGCGGTGCTGCGCTTGGGCGGGCGGGATACGCTTTGCGTGGTGGCAGGCGGCGGAGCCTACGGCTTCACGCTGGTAGGGTTGAAGCCCATGGCGGTGGTCAACGCCCCGCTCAACGCCACGCGCAACGGCTCCATCCTGCTGGGTATGGTCGCACTGGCGGCGACGGTGCTGATGCTGGTGGTCTCCATCCGGCTGATCACCACGCCGCTTTCCAAACTGGCGCACCGGTTGCGGCGCGTGGGAAGCGGCAACTTCACCACCCGCGCGGCGCTGGAAGGCAGCTACGAGATCCGCGGCCTGTCCGAAGACGTGAACCAGATGATGGACAGCATCCGCGAGCTGATCAACACCACGTACGTGGCCCAACTGAACGAACGCACCGCGCAGCTGATCGCGCTGGAAGCGCAGACCAACCCGCATTTCCTGTTCAACACCCTGCAGGCGATCTCCACGCAGGCCATCGTGAAGGGGCAGGAGGAAATTTACGGCATGGTCACCTCGCTGGCGGCGCTGCTGCGATACTCCATCAAGGGCGGAAACCTCGCGGCGCTGGGCACGGAGCTGGGCTATGTGGAGAAATACCTGTCGCTGCAAAAGGCACGCTTCGGCGAACGGCTGGCCTACGAATGCCACGCGGAGGAAACGCTCCGGCCGTTCGCGGTGCCGAAGCTGGGCCTGCTCTCGCTGGCGGAAAACTCCATTCTTCACGGGCTCGCGGGCGCGGCCACGCAGATACACATTTCCATCGAGGCCGGGGTAGTAGGCGGCGAGATGCTGTTGCGCGTAACAGACGACGGCAGCGGCATCGGGGTGGAGAAACTTGCGGAGCTACGCGCGGCGCTTGCCGACCCGAACGTGACCATCACCCGCAACATCGGCCTGATCAACCTGGCCAGCCGGCTTAAACTGCTCTACGGCGGGCGCGCGCGCATCGACATACAAAGCCGCACCGCGCCGCCCAGACTGACGGTCGTGTGCATCGCGATCCCACTGGAGGTGCTTGAACGTGTACAAAGTGCTCCTGATTGACGACGAGCCTCCCGTGCATCTGGCAATCCGTTCGCTGGTGAACTGGGCCGCGCTGGGCCTGCGCGAGCCGCAATCCGCCTATAACGGGCAGGAGGGGCTCAAGTGCATGGAAGGCCTGCGGCCCGATATCGCCTTCGTGGACATGAACATGCCGCTGATGGGCGGCGCGGATTTTCTGACCGTCGCCAGCCGCAACCACCCGTATTGCCAGTACGTCGTGGTCAGCGGCTACGACGATTTCAGCTACGCGAAGGCGGCCATCCGCGCGGGCGCGGTGGATTACCTGCTGAAACCGATCGACCGCTCGGAACTGGAACGGGCGCTGCGCAAGGCCATCCTGCGGCTGCCGGAGAGGAAGCACAGGCCAGAGGACCAAACCCCCGCCGAGGTGATCGCCGACGTGCACGAGTACGTCAGCCGCCACTACCGGAACGATATCCGCGTGGAGGAACTGGCGGAGCGGTTCTATTTCAGCAAGGAGTATCTGACGCGGCTTTTCCGGAACCAATACGGCTGCGCGATTTACGAGTACGTGCTGCAACTGCGCATGAACAACGCGTGCGAATACCTGGCTGATTCCGGCATGACCATTCAGGAAATCGCCGAAAAAATGGGCTACAGCAGCGCCAACTACTTCGGCAAGGCGTTCAAGCGCCGCTACGGGCAGACGCCTTCCGAGTTCCGCGACCACCCGGAAGGGTGAGGCGGCGGAAAATACGATGCGAGCGCCCCCGAAGCGTTCCGGCCGGAACGTTTCTCACGGCAGGTGTTAAGCGGAAGTCCAAGCCCGTCGCCAAAACGCGGCCGGTTGTCAATAGCCGGCCGCGTTTTTCGGTTCAGGGCGTTTACCCGGCGCAAGCCGGTCGGTAAAGGAATCAAAAGAAGCATCCGGACATCGCCGCTTCGGTGTGCAGGAACGGCTGCAGTTCGTATGCCGCCGCATCCGTTCTCTGTTTTCCGGTTATCTTTTTCTCCGGCGGGTATGCTGCGTTTAGGCGCAAGCCACACTGCATGAGTTCTTCGAGCCGGCGTTATTTGGACGAACGAAGGGGGCGTCCGTCCGCCGTGATCACGCCGGGATCGTCGCTTACGAAGGTTTCGTCCCACCAGTACCCCTGCGGATGCAGCTTGATGCGGTACCGGTTGCGGGGCGTCGGCAGGGGGTCGCAGGCGCGCAGTGTCGCCGCGCAGAGTTCCGCCAGCATCTCCGCCCGCACGGGCAGGTACGCCGGATCGTCGGCCAGGTTGCGCACCTCCCGAGGGTCCGTATCCAAATTGTAAAGATATACCTTCCCCATCATGTCCGCCTGGATTTTCCACGGGCCTTTTCGTGCCATGCGCACCTGCCCGCACTGGGTCCAGCTGTCCAGACAGTCGAACGTGCAAAGCGGGTTGAGCGCGCCCTCCGCCTCCGGCGACAGGCGGTCCCGGTCGTTCCAGTAGAGGCCGGAAAACCCGCTTTCGGAATAGGCCACGTCAAATTCGCGGGGTGGGCACTCCTCGCCGCGGAACAGGCACCACAGGCTTTTCCCCTGCACCCCGAGGGGAACCGGTTCGCCGATCGCCTCGCAGATCGTCGGAAAAACATCCACCAGGTTGACCATCGCGTCGGCCCGCGTTCCCAAGGGCCTGACCTTCGGGCCGCGGACCGCGAAAGGCACGCGCGTCAGGATGTCCGGCAGATCCGGCCCTTTCCGGATCAGGCCGTATTCGCCCACGAAATCGCCGTGGTCGGACAGGAAGAACACCAGCGTATTCTCGGCAAGCCCCCGCTCGGCAAGCCCGTCCATAAGGCGATTGAACTGGTCGTCGATCAGCCGGAGCATTCCGTGGTAATTGGAACGAGAGCGCAATATCCTTTTTTCGATATCCGGCCCCAGCACCTCTTCCCACCGTTCGCGCAGCCAGGGCCAGCGCCAGCCTTTCTCCGCCAGGCTGTCCGCGCCCGCGTCGGGCCGCGGCAGGCTTTCGGGCGGAAACAGGTCGAAATACGGCTCCGGCACCTGATAGGGGTTATGCGGCTCCGCAAAGGAGACCCACGCGAAGAAAGGCCGGTCCGCCGGGGTTTCGTCGATAAAGCGGAGCGCGCTGCTCACGTTGCGGTACGGGTGCTGAACCTCCACGCCGCCCGGCGACGGGCGATCCGTCTCCATGTGCCGCGTGCCGCAGAGAAACCCGGCGAAGGCGCGCTGTTCGGCCGTTTCGTTGGTTTCCCCTTCGTTTCCCATATGGCCGGTACATTCGTGAAAATCAAAATCCGACGGTTTGCGGTGGGAATGGTTCTTGCCGCACAGCGCCGTGCGGTAGCCGGCGCGCCGGAGCACGTCCAGCAGGTCTTCACCGTAGAACGCGTCGGCGTCGTTGTGGTTGGTGCGCACGTGATGGCAGGACGGATACCGCCCCGTGAACATGCTCACCCGTGCCGGCATGCAGGTGGGGTTGGGTGTATACGCGTTGGCGAAATCCACGCCGCCCCGCGCCCATTGGTCTAGAAACGGCATGGTATCCAGCGCGTAACCGCGGCTTTTCCGCAGGTCGGCGCGTTGCTGGTCCGTCATGACGACGAGGATATTGGGACGTTCCATCCGAATCACCCTTTCACGGCGCCGATCATCACGCCGTTGACAAAGTAACGCTGCGCCAGCGGATACAGCAGCAGGATCGGCACGCTGGAGACGACGATGACCGCGTATTTGATCGCTTCGATTGTTTTGATCTTCTCCCCCATGCCAACGCTGTTGGAGCCCATCTGCTCCGTCTGGCTTAACAGGAGGATATTGCGCAGCACGATCTGCAGCGGATGCAGTTCCTCGTTACGCAGGTATACCAGCGCGTCGAAGTAGGCGTTCCAGCGCGTGACGCCGTAGTACAGCACCAGCACGGCGAGGATGGCCTTGGAAAGCGGAAGCACGATGGCGAACATCGTGCGCAGGCTCCCGCAGCCGTCCAGCTTGGCCGCCTCGTACAGTTCCGTGGGAATGCTCTGTTCAAAAAAGGATTTCGCCACGATCAGGTTGTAGGTGGATATGGCGCTGGGAATGAGGATCGCCCACACGCTGTTGTACATGCCCAGATCGCGCACCAGCAGGTACGTGGGGATCAGGCCGCCGTTGAAGTACATGGTAAACAGCACCAGCAGCGTGAAGAAGCGCCGTCCCTTCATTTCCTTACGGGAAAGAGGGTAAGCCGCCATCACGGTCATCAGGATGTTGATCGCGGTGCCGACCAGCGTATAGAAAACCGTGTTGCGGTAGCCGCGCCAGATGTCCTCGTTTTCAAAAACCATCTGGTAGGCGTTCAGCGTAAAGCCCTTCGGCCACAACAGCACTTTGCCCTTCAGCACCAGGTCCGGGTCGGAAAACGACGCGGCCACGACGAAGATCAACGGAATCAGCACGATCGCCAGAATAATCACGCTGATGAGGATCACGCAGGTATCCATAATCCGGTCGCTTTGACTTTGACTGCGCATGCCGCTTCCTCCTTTCACCACAGGCTGTCGTCGCCCAGTTTGCGGGTGAGGGTGTTCGCGCCCACCAGCAGCGCCAGGTTCACCAGCGAATTGAAAATACCCACGGCGGCGCTGTAGCTGAACTGGCCCTTTTGAATACCGTTGCGGTAAATAAACGTGGAAATCACGTCGCTGGTGCCCATGTTGACGGTGTTCTGCATCAGCAGCACTTTTTCAAAGCCAACGTTCATCAGGCTTCCGATGCGCATGATGAACAGGATGACGATGGTGGGCATAATGCAGGGCAGCGAAATATGGATGATCTTCCGCAGGCGGGAAGCGCCGTCCATCTCCGCGGCCTCGTAAAGCTGCGGGTCTACCGCGCTGAGCGCCGCGATGTAAATGACGGAATTGAAGCCCATGTTCTGCCATACGTTTGAAAACACGTACAGGGAGCGGAAATACTCTTCCTTGGCGAAATAATCCACCGGAGCCGCGCCCAGCAGCGCGCCGATTTTGTTGAAAATTCCGTAGGTCGGGTTGGAAAACAGGTTGAGCATGCTCACCACCACCACGACCGACATGAAGTAGGGGATGTAGGTGACGTTCTGCACCGCTTTTTTCAGCGGGCGCACGCGGATTTCGTTAATGATGAGGGCCAGCAGGATCGGAATGGGGAAACCGACCGCCATCTGGTAAACGTTCAGCACCAGCGTGTTGGCCAGCAGGTTTCCAAAATAGTAGGAGTTGAAAAACTGCTCGAAATACTGCATTCCCACCCACGGGCTGCCCAGAATCCCCAGGCGGGAGTTGTAGCGCTTGAAAGCGATCTGGAGCCCGTACATGGGCGTGTACATGAACAACAGGTACCAAATCAGCGGCACCAGAAAAATCAGGTAAAGGCCGTATTCCTTCTTGACCGCGCGCAACCATGAATTTTCTTTCATATCCGATTCTCTCCCGACGTGGTTCCCGCGGGAAGCCGCGGGGGTTGGATTCAAGGAAAAGGGGAGGCGGGTCGCCGGGACCCGCCTCCCCTGCGTCGGGTATTACTTCAGTGCGTCCAGCGCGCGCTGGTAGATGTCCTCCAGCTGGTGGATGCCGATGGTATCCAGCGTGTTGCAGTATTCATCCCACTTGTCGAAGCCCCATTCGCCCAGAATGAACTTGGTGACCGCCGTATCGCGGTAGGTGACCAGGTCCTGGGTGATGGCGTTGACCGCGTCCATATCGTCCAGCGATACCGTGGGCTTGGCCACGATGGTCTTGGGCAGATAAGGCACGAACACGGAGGCGACTTCTTTGGTGAGCTTGCTGGCGATCACGCCGTCCGTGCTGTTGTCCGTCAGGGACGGGAAGTACAGGCCGGGCACCAGGTTGATCTTGCCCAGCGCGGTCATGAAGCCTTCCGGCGCGTTGATAATATCGTCGTTCAGGTGCGGGTTGCCGTCCGCGTCGCGGTAGAAGGTCTCGCCTTCGACGCCGTAGGCGAAGAACTGCGCGCCCTCTTCGGAGTAGAAGTAGTCCACCCACTGCAGCGCAAGCTCGGGGTTCTTGCAGGTGCTGCTGATGGCGAACTGGCCCACCTGGCAGCCGACGTTCGCGTCGGACCAAAGCTGGTCTCTGTGCGGCCCAACGAGGGGTTCCAGCGCGGCGTACTGGTCCTCCACCTTCAGGAACACGTCGCTGTAAGGCATGTACATAACGCCGTAGGCCGCGTTGGCCAGGTTGGTGCGCCACTGGGGACGGTCGTTCTTGTAATAGTCCTGCCAGATCAGCCCTTCGGAATACAGGTCGTTGAGGTAGGTCAGGTATTCCTTGAAGGCGTCGTCGCAGAGCCAGTTGTGCAGCTTGCCGTTCTCGTCGATGTTATAGGTGTCGCGCATCTGGTACTGCAGGCCGAAGGAACCGCCGAGCTGGTATACGGAGCTGGGTTCGCGGATCCCCATCGGAATTTCGTCTTTCTCGCCGTTGCCGTTGGGGTCGCCGTCCCGGAAGGCCGTGAGCACCTGCTTCATTTCCTCGATGTTTGTGGGCGGCTGCAGGCCCAGCTTCGCAAGCCAATCCTTGTTGATCCACTGTTTGAAGTCCATGCGGCCGGTATCGCTCAGATCGACGCGGGGCAGCGCGTAAATGTTGCCGTCCGGCGCGGTGATACTCTGGCGGATGGAGGGGTTCGCTTCCATCAGGGCGTAGAAATTGGGTGCGTACTGCTCCAGCATGTCGTTGAGGGGAAGCAGCTGTCCGCTGGTGACGCCGTACTGGATGATGTCGTTATCCGTGAGGACGGCGCGCACGAAGAGATCGGGCAGGTCGTTGCTGGCGAAGAGCAGGTTCTTCACCTCGTCGTAACCCTGGGCGGGCACTTCCTGCCAGTCCATCGTTACGCCCGTCATATCCGCGTACTTGTTGAGCACGTACACGTCGTCCCAGTTGGCCTGGTTCTGGTCGCGCTGGCCGAAAACGGTGAAAGTGACGTTCTCCGTCGTCAGGGGGAAGGTCGTCGCCAGGGCGCCGCCGGTTAAGGCGAGAGACAGCGCCAGGGCGAGGGCAAGGGTAGCCAGGGAACGCTTTTTCATGGGTAGACCTCCTTTTTGGTTGATTCGTAGCTATATCATACCAACCCGTTCCCCGTCTCCGGAAAGGAAAAGCTATCTGATGTTGACAAATTACTATCCGTTATGGTCGTTTTTTTGCAGGTACTCCTTGGGGGTAAGCCCGGTTTCCTGTTTGAAAACGCGCAGAAAATGCGTGTACTGCACGAAGCCGGTGGACGCGGCGATTTCCTTCAGGTTCGCGCCCCGTTCCAGCAATTCCTCGGCCTGCCTGATGCGGATGCGATAGAGGTACCCGCCCACCGTAACCCCCATTTCCTTCTTGAACAGGCGGCTCAGGTAGCTTTCGTTCAGGCCCACGTTGGCCGCGACCGTCGAAAGGCTGATGGTATCCGGATAATGATCCTGTATGAACCGCGCCGCATCCCGCACCGCGGGGGAGTGTTCCGCAAGGAGCAGGCTGCGCCGTTCCCGCAGCAGGCCGCGGAATATTTCCAGAATATCCTCCGTAAGCCTTTGAGGGCTGCGCGCCTGCATCCACGCGAAGAGCGGGTTGCCGTCCGCAGGCAGTTCCGGATTGCAGCCCCATTCATCCCCGGCTCTGCGGGCCGTGGAAATCAGCGCCCGGGCCAGAAAAAGCCGCTCCCGCACGGCGTTCGCCGGCACGCTGCTTAATAGCTGCGGAATCATTTCCTCCAACCCGGTCGCGTCGCCCTGCTCCATCAGGGAAAGCAGCCTGCGCTGTTCGTCCAGCGTCAGGGTGTCCCGTATCTTGGCGGAGGAAAGCGCGCCGTCTACGGCGCGGCGGCGGATGTACTCTACCAACGCCTTGCGCTCGTGCATCACGGGGCCGCATTCCAGCGTCAGCGGCACGTGGAACACCGAATGAACGGAATCGACGGCCACCGTGCACAGAAAATGCGTCTGCCGCTCGATGGCCGCGTACCCCGGCGCATCATAAAAACTCAGCGCGAGCATGAACCGGTCGTCCCCGAAGGCAACGGCGCATTTGCGCACCGTCTGGGACGAATCGGCTTCCAAAATGCGCTCTACCCCGCGGCGCACTTCCTCCCGCTGTTCTTCCGGCATCTCCGCAAGCGCGGGCAGCGCGCCGAAACAGGGCACCAGTTGCGCGCCGTCCGCCGGGAAGGGCCAGGGAGCGTCGTTGCTCAGGAAACGCCGCAGCTGCGTGCGAAGGGAATCCCCCTTCTTCTTCTCGCGCATGGGCAGCAGCCGTTCCAGATGGTCGGCGAGGGTGTTTTCGTCAATCCGGTGTTTAAGCAGATAATCCTCCGCCCCGTTTTTCATAACCTGCCGCACGTAATCGTAATCGTCGAAATTGCTGATGGCCAGTATCGAAATCTGCGGGTACCGTTCCGCCAGGATTCCCGAAAGCTCCACGCCGTTCATCCCGGGCATGGATACGTCCATCAGCACCACGTCCACGGCCACGGTGCCGAGCGCTTCCAGCAGCGTCGCCGCGTCTTCCGCCACGATAGACAGGGCGAAGCGTCCGTCGTGCCAGATGCGCATACGGCGGATAAATTCCCGGGAGATCCGTTCGTCGTCCACCAGGGCAACCTGTAAAACCGGCATTATTCGTCCTCCTCGGTCATCCGGGGCAGCGTCAGTTCCACGCAGGTGAAAGAGCCCTTCACGCTGATGATGCGGAAGGAACCGGCGCCTCCGTAACACAGGGCCACGCGCTCCCGCACGTTGTCCAACCCGAACTTGCGCAGGGACGCGGGCGTAATGCGGCGGTCCGCCATCAGGGTATCCACGCGGTCCTCGTCCATGCCCACGCCGTTGTCCGTAACGCGGACGGTCACCTTGCCGTACTCCTCGTGCGCCGACACGGCGATCTCCCCTTCGGGATTCATGGCAATGCCGTGGATCAGCGCGTTTTCCACCAGCGGCTGCAAGAGCAGCTTGGGAATGCGCATGGCCCACAGCGGTTCGTCCACGTCCCACTGGAGTGAAAAACCGCTTTGATACTTGAAACGTTGCAGCACGACGTAGTTTTCGATATAGGCGCGCTCCTCCCACAGCGTAATCCACTGGTCGCGGTTGCCCAGAACGCTGCGTATCAGGTCGCCTAAGGCGCGCGCCGCCTCCTCGATGTCGCTTTGCCCTTTCATCTGCGCCATATAGCGGATCGCGCTGATGGAGTTATAAATGAAATGGGGCTGTATTTGCGCGGCCAGCACGTTCCGTTCGGCCTCGCGCTTGGCGGCCTCCTCCAGACGGATGCCCTTCATCAGTTCCTCGATCTGATTCATCATGCGGTTGAAGGCGTCCCCCGCGTCGCTGATCTCGTCCTCGTTGGGCAAAACGGCGCGGCGGCTTACGTCGCCCTTTCGCACGGCCCGCATGCAATCCATCAGAAGGTTGAGGTTGTGGAACAGATGGCGCCCAAACAGGCGGCTGGCGCCGAAAGCCAGCGCGAACGCCACCGCGGCCACCCAGAGCATACGGGCGCCGAGGGCCATCGAATTGCCCATGAAATCGGCCCGGGGCAGGAGGCCCGTGGTCACCAGGCCACTTTTCCCCACGTAGCGCATGGCGTAGTAATCCTCGCCGTCAAGGCGGCTGTATCCCGTGGCGAGCGACCGGACATCCGCCTCGTCAAACGACCGGTTTCCGGCGGGCTGGCTGTAAAACAGGTCGCCGTCCGGCGCGAACACCAGCAGGCTGACGTCCGCTAGCGGCTGCAGCTGATAGGCGTTGCACAGCTTGTTCGCGTCCACTTCCATAAAGACCATGCCGACGATCTCCCGCCCGCTCAGGATCGGGCGGGAGATGCGCAGCACGCCGGGTTCGTCCGTAATGTACGTTACCTCGAGCATCGTGCTGGCGATCGCCCGGCGGTACCAGTCGGCGGAAAAGTCCCGCCGGGTCAGCATCGTGCCGGTGGACTGGTAGATGCGTCCGTTGGTCAGCACCACCGCGAGCTTGGAAACGTAGGCCTTGTCCACGACCATGCCGTCCAGATAGCTGCGCAGGCGTTTCTGTTCCACGAACCAGTTATAGCTGGCTTCGACGGTCGTGCCTTTAATCGCCTGCTTCACGATCTCCTGATCGGAAGCGATGCCGTGGGCCAGAAGCTTGGCGCTGTTAAGCTCCGAGTTGAGCGTGTCGTCCGCGTACTGGATATAGGTAGACAGGTACTGCGCGGTGGTGGCCGTGATATTCTGAACGGAGAACAGGTACGTGACGCTCAGCGTCAGCAGCATCACAAAGAGCGCGATGACGAGCGTAAAAAAGAGGAACCGTTTCTGTAACGTACGCCTTTTTCGGACCATGGTACGCCCTCCCTGCGATGTCTGCCGCAACCGCGGGTTCGGCCCTCGCGGGGCTGAAAGCCCGCGGCGGAAACGGCCTTCGTGCCGCCGCTTCTCCTTCTCCCGCCAGCCGCCCGCCGTTTCTCCGCGCGCAACCGCCGCCCCTTATCGTAAGGCATCCGTGCGAAATGTCAACCGTTTCCCGGCCGGGGAAACCGCGCCCCGGCGGGAAGGCGCGGCATATCCGGGTTCGCACCGCCGTTTTTCACGTCGCGGTCCGGCGCGGGGTGCCGGATTACGAAACGGGCGCGGCTTACGCCGCGCCCGCCGCCTTCCGATTGTTTCGGCTGCTCCGCATCCCGCGCGCCCTCTCGCCGCGGGCCGAAGGGAACGGTCAGTTTTTCATGCCGCTCGTCGTCACGCTCTGAACAAAATACCGCTGCGCGCACAGGAAGATCAGGATTACGGGGAGGATCGTAATCAGCGTGACCGCCATCAGCCAGTTCCAGTGCCCCTCGACGTTGCTCTTGAACACCTGAAGCGCAAGCTGTACCGTGCGCATGTCGCTGGAAGTGGTCATGATCAGCGGGAAGAAAAAATCGTTCCAGACCGAAATGGATTTGATGATCACAAGCGACGCCAGAAGGGTCAGCGACTGCGGAAGATAGATGTTCCAATAGATACGGAATTCCCTGCAGCCGTCGATTCGCGCCGCGTCGTCCATCGCCTGCGGAAAGGACAGGTAAAACTGCTTGCAAAGGAAAATGCCGAAAGCCCCGCAAAGCTGGGGAATGATCACCGCCCAGAGCGTGTTGAGCAACCCCGTTCCCCCTCGGCCGAGGAGGTCGTTCCCGCCGGCCAGCGGAATGATCTTCATGATCAGGTACTGCGGCAGGATGATGGACTGCGGAGGGATCATCATGCCGGCCAGAAACACGAGAAAGATCGCGTCCCTGCCGCGGAAGTGCAGGCGGGCGAAGGCGTACCCGGCGAGCGAGTTAAAAAACAGGCTGCCGACGACCGTTACCCCGGTGACGAACAGGGAGTTCCGGAAGTACGCCCACCAGTTGTAGCCGGACACGTGAAACGCGTTTTGAAAGTTGACGGGGCTCCAACTGGTAGGCAGCCAGCGGAACTGGCGCAGCGTCAGCTCGGAGTCCGTTTTGAACGCGGTCAGAATGACGAACAGGACGGGTGTGAACCAGAGCAAAGCAAGCGCGGTCAGCACGACGAAATGGAGGATGCGCTTTCCCATGTGGCGGGGCCGTTTCCGCCCGAGGGAGATTGCCGCTTCGCCGTTCATCCGACATCGCCTCCCTGCCCGTTTCCAAAACGGTAATTCACGGCCGTTATCAGCAGGATGACGACCAGCAGCACGACCGCCATGGCCGACGCATACCCCATTTTATAATATTGGAATATGTTCAGGTAAATCTGATGCGCAAGCGTGGTCGTCGCGTTGTCCGGGCCGCCGCCCGTGAGGATGTAGACCTGCCCGAACACCTGGAAAGACGAAATGCAGGACATGATGAACACGAAGAACGTCGTGGGCGCCAGCATCGGAAGCGTCACATACCGGAACGTCTGCACGCCGTTGGCGCCGTCCAGGCTGGCGGCTTCGTACAGGTGCGTCGGAATGCCCTGCAGCCCCGCCAGGAACAGAATCATATTGTGGCCGCAGTCCATCCAGAGCGACACGATCACCACGCACAGCATCGACGTGTCGATGGACGTAAGCCAGTGCACGCGGGCCAGCCCGACGGTTTTCAGGAGCATGTTCAGCACGCCCGTCTCGCTGAACAGGTAGCTCCACGCCAGGGAGGCGACGACCAGGGAGATGATATGCGGCAGGTAAAATACCGCGCGGAAAAACGCCCGGCCGAAAAACCGCTTGTTCAGCAGCATCGCCAGCCCGAGCCCGATGACGATGTTGGGCACCAGCGTAAGCAACGTGTAAACCACCGTGTTCAGAAACGCTTTGTGGAACAGGGGGTCGCCCAAGAGGACGGCGTAGTTTTGCAGCCCGATAAAACGGGCGGTTTTCAGGTTGTAGTCCGTCAACGACAGGTACGCCGACCAGCCGATGGGGACGATGATGAACAGCAGATAAATGAGGCAGCTTGGAAGGATAAACAGGTATCCGATTTTCTGGGAACGGCGGTACCACTCGCGTTGTTTGCCGACGGAACCGATCATCATTCGGCGCTCACCTCCTGAAAAATGGAAAGGGGACGGGCGGGAAGCCGCCGGGCTCCCCGCCTGCCCGCGCCCGCCGGTCTACTGCAGACCGCAGGCCGTTTTGTACTCCACGCAGAAGTCGTCCATCGCGGTTTGCGCGTCCTTCGTTCCCGCGTATACCGCCTCGATCGCGCTGCGGTAGGCGTTGGCCCAGGTCAGGAATTTCACGTTGGGCACGTTGCCGTACGCTTTGGCGTCGGTCATCAGGGAGTTGTAGTAAGCCGTGCGTAATTCGTTGCCCGCGCAGTACGCATCCTTCATGGATACGCGGTTGGGCACGAGGTGGCCGACATCCAGCAACAGCTGTTCGCCCTGCGCGCTGTTGAGGAACATCAGGAAATCAGCCGCTTCCTTCGGGTGGGCCGTAGCCGCGTTGGCGGCGTACCACTGTCCCAGCAGGACGTTGGGCAGGGGAACGATGCCGACGCTGCCGCCGATTCCCTCGATCGCCGGGATCGAAAGGTTCTCGATGCCGTTTTGCGCGAGGATGGTCATCGCGGCGACGTCGGTGTTGAAATAGTTGATGCCGGCCGTCTGGGGAAGGATGGTGCCGTCGTCGATCAGCGCTTTCATCGTCTTCATGGTCTCCACGAAGGGCGCCTCGTTGAAGCGGGGGGACAGATCGTCGTTCCAGAGGGTTTCCGCGCCCATCATCTGGGCCAGCACGAAGAGCTGCTGCTCCGGGTTGTTGCCGGCCAGCGTCGTAAGGTCGAACCCGGAAACGACGGTCTCGTCCCCGTCCTTCACGGCCATCTTGTGGCAGAGGTTGACGAACGAATCCAGATCGGTCACCTTCAGGTCGTCCTCGGTAACGCCGTTCTGCTCGGCGATATCCTTGCGGTAATACAGCGCGCGGCCCTCGGGGACCAGGAACGCGTAGTAGTTGCCGTCCGCCTTGCCCAGATTCAGGATGTTCTCGGGAATATCGGTGAGGCCGTCCCAATCCTTGGGCATGTAATCGTTGAGCGCCAGCATGTTCTGGTTCCCCAGAAGGCTGTAATACTGCAGGAAGCCGATCGCATACACGTCCGGGCCCATGCCGCCCACGAAGGAGGCGCTCAGTTTGGTAAAGTAATCGCTCCAGGCGATCATGGTAATGTTGATTTTCACGTTGGGATGGTCGCCCATGTAAGCTTCCGCCGCCGCCGTATAGGCGTCGTAGATGTTGGTTTCGTTTCCGGCCAGCCAAAGTTCGAGGGTCACGGGCTCCTCGGCGACGGCCGTAATGCCGATGCCGAGGGTCAACAGCGCCGTCAGGATCATCGCAATGATTTTCTTCATCAGGTTATTTCTCCTCTCGTCTGTGATCATACCATTTTGCAAACAGGAAACCGCAGGTTCTTCTCCGTGAAAAACAGATATTCCCCCTTCCCGCCGATCGCCCGGCATCCGGGCGTCAGTCGTTCAGTCCAAACCGATCGAACAGTTCCGCGGGCGCGTCCTCCTCCCGCATCAGCGTTTTCATCAGCGTCCGCATTCTTTGCGTCACCGCCTGGTCGCCGATCGGATGTTCCTGCCCGGGATCATTCCGCAGGTCGAACAGCATCGTCTGTTCGCGCTGGCGGTAGCGTTCGCGGATTACGCGGGCGGCGGAGCCCTCCGCGGCGAGGCTGTCCGCCGAAGCGTGGGCGGCGGGGTCGTTCTCCGCGGCCCGGATCCGCATGACGGGCGTGCCCTTGGTGAACGGGAACGGCCCGCTCATTTCGGCCGTGCGCATTTCCTCCGGGCTGAAACGGCTTCGGATGTGCGTGGGCATCTGGGTATACTCGTAAACGGGTTTGCCCGTGTCGGGCGCCAGCATGTACACGTACCGTCCGTCCGTAACGTTCATCTGCGCGGCGTGCATCCCGAACAGGCAGGCCTCCCGCACCGGCGTGTCGTTCAGGATCGTTTCCCGCAGCGGGTACCCGCGCATGTCCCCGGGCAGCGGCACGCCGAAAAAATCCAGAAGCGTCGCGGGCAGGTCGATGGTTTGCACGAGCGCGTTTCGCCTTTCCCCGCGGACGTTTGCCACGGGGTCCCAGATGAACAGGGGCGTATGCGCGATCTCGTTGTAATAGGGCATCAGCATCTTGGCCCACCAGCCGTGCTCGCCCAGCAGGTAACCGTGATCGGTGTTGACGATCAGCAGCGTGTCCTTCCACATATCGTGGGCGTCCATAAAATCCAGCACGCGCCCCAGGCTGTGGTCGCACATGGACAGCAGCGCCATATACTCGCGCCGCGTGCGCTCGACCGCGTCCCCGTCCTGCGTCACCGGCGCGTAGGGAGGCCAGTCGTCAAACCGCTCCGCCTCCCGCAGGGTATACAGGTTCCGGTATTCGTTCATCGTAAAGAAGGGTTCGTGCGGGTCGAAGCACTCGATTTGCAGAAACCAGTCGTCCTCCGCCTGATTGGCGGACAGGAACTCCAGGCCGAGGTCGAATACGCGGGTCTGCGGCTGGTCCTGCGCAGTCTTGATGTACCTGCGGTTCACGCCGTCGTACCAGTGAAGCGGGTTGTCGCTTTGCGTGCGGTACCTGCGCCAGTCCCCGATGTCGGCCTTCCAGTGGTCGCCCTCCTGACCGCGGACGCATTCCCAACTGGAGTAGCGCTGGTGGTAGGTGGCGCCCCCGTCCTCCCAGTAATGTTGATGGTCCGAAACCAGATGCGTGTAAACGTTCGCCCGACCCAGCAGTTCCGGCACGGAATCGTCGAACGGTTCCAGCGGCCCCCAGCTGCGATGCAGAAAATTCAGGCGGCCCGTGTGCATCTCGCGCCGAGCGGGGATGCAGGGCATGCTTCCGATATAGCTGTTATCGAAGGTAACGGCGTGTTCCGCCAACCTGGTAAAGTTGGGCGCGTATACGTCCCGCGCCTCCCGGCCTCCGTATGCGGGCAGGTAGCGCCGGTTCAGGGAATCGAACATGACCATGACGGCTCGCATGAAATCCCTCTTCTCTTCTTTTCCGTCTTTACTCATCATAAAGGCAACTTTTTATCGAAACAATCGAAATCGCACGCCTGCCGCGGCGCGCCGCCGCTTTATCGCCAAAGATTTCCGTGTTATAATGCGGGTACAGACGTCGTTTATAAGGCTGCCGGAAGGTACGTAAGGAGGGTTGCTTCCTGACAACGATCAAAGACGTGGCCCGCGAAGCCGCCGTATCCATTTCGACCGTTTCCCTCGCCTACAGCGATCCGCTGCGCGTCGCCGAGAACACGCGCAAGCGGATATTCGACGCGGCGCGCAGGCTCGGCTATATCGCCAGGGCGTGCAGGCGGCAGGAAGCCCCGCAGAAACCCGCCATCGTGCTGACCAGCGGAGAATTCAGCTCGTTTCAGCAGGCGGTGCTGCAGGGCATTCAGGAAGGGCTAACGGATTGCGGCATCGGCATGATCTTCATGACGATTACCCAGCGGGACACGAGCGCTTACGGGATATTGACGGAAATGATCCAATCCGGGCGCACCTGCGGCGTCATTCTGTTCACGACCTTCGCGTATACCTCCGCTTTCGAAGACGAGGCCTGCTCGTACGGCGTCCCGGTCGTCCGGTGTCTGGGCGCGGAAATTTGCGAGCGCAGCGGTTCCGTGGTCGTGGATAATTACGACGCGGGGGTGCAGGTCGCCCGATACTGCGTCCGAAAAAAATACGGTTCCGTCATGATCATAGGGCCGCAGTTCTCCGGCGGGGAGCTGCGCGTGAAGGGGTTTACGGACACCGTCAAATCCCTACGGGCCAGAATCAGCTGCTCGCGCTTCGAGGTAGCCAACAACGAGGATTGCATCAACGGCTATGCGAAGATGAGCGAGATTCTGGACGCGGGCACCTCGCTTCCCGGCGCCGTGTTCTGCCTGATGGACAGCCTGGCCATCGGCGTCATCAGCGCGCTTAAGGATCGCGGCGTGCGGATACCCGAAGACGTTTCCATCATCAGTTGCGACGACATTTCCGCGGCGCGGTATATCCAGCCCGAGCTCACCACCATCTGCATACCGCGCCGCGAGCAGGGATACCAGGCCTCGATGCTGCTAAACCGGATGATCAACGGCGGCATGCTGGAGCACATCGTCGTCAAACCCAAACTGATCGAGCGCGCTTCGTCCGCGAAGCGTCCGCGGCCGGCCGGAGACGAGAACGGCCCGCCGCGGTAAGGCCGCGAAGTCCGCGTGTCGTTCGCGGGCCCGCCGACCCTCCCGCCCCGTGCGCCGACGCGAAAAGCCCCGAACCGTAAAGGTTCGGGGCTTTTCGCGCGGTTATCGTCCGTTTGGCATATGCCGTTTCCGCCGTTCAGGCGTCGATGTTCGCCTTCAGCTTGATCTGTATGTCCGTATACAGCCGGTTGCTGTCCGGCATTTTGCCGTCCAGCAGGTAATTAAACAGCACGGACAGGGCCATGCGCCCCTGGCGGATGGGCTGCTGGCAGATCGTGGCGAGGATGACCCCGTCCCGTACGAGGTCCTTGGTGGTGGGGACGTCGTCGAACGAGATCACTTTGATCTCGCGGTTCTCGTCCTGCCGGATCTTGCGGATCGCCTTCCCGGCCCCGTATACGCCGCCCGCGACCAGGAACACCGCGTCGATCTCGGGATGGTC
Source organism: uncultured Oscillospiraceae bacterium (assembly GCA_964497495.1). Lineage (GTDB taxonomy): Bacteria > Bacillota > Clostridia > Christensenellales > Aristaeellaceae > CAXXOK01. Next base: position 20,195 of record CAZCCZ010000002.1, on the reverse strand, counting down.
GGCGAGCATTTTCATCGTCTCGTAATAGGATTCCATCTCATCGTCGTGGTTCTCCGCGACCGCCGCGACGACCATGCCGGGCCTGTCGGCCAGATAGTGCTGAAACCCGTCGATGCGGTCCGCGTGCGACTTGGCGTTGAAAAATCCGGTGATAATCCCGATGGCGCACTTCCCGCCGGTGGAAATGTCCATCAGGTTCGCGGCCGTTTTCCCGCACAGGTAAAAATCGTTGCCGACGTAACAGAAGGTGGAAACGAAGTCCCGCAAGTCCGTGTTCACCATCACGATGGGAATGTTCGCCCGTTCCACCTTCGTGAGCGCTTCCACCATCGTGGGTTCGGACGCCGGCTGGATTACCAGCGCGTTGACGTTCATGGCCATCAGCCTTTCGATGGCCCGAATCTGTTTGTCGGCCCGGAACTCCACGCTTTCCACCACGACCTCGATGCCGTAGCTCTGGAACTCCTCCGCCTTCTGCTGAATGCCGCAGTTCAGCTCCTGATAAAAGGGATTATCCGCCTTGATGATGATGCAGCCGATCGTCAGCTTTTTCTGCGGGATGGTCAGCATCTGGCCGGCGCGGTTGGGTCGGTAGTTCATCCGGTTCACGATATCCATCACGCGCAGGCGCGTATCCTCTTTTACGTATCCCTGGTTTCTGAGCACGCGCTCAACGGTGGCTCTGGATACCCCGGCCATTTTCGCGATCTCGTTCTGAGTGACCATCCGTATCTCTCCCGCCCATGAAATATGTTTACTTCATTATGCCATATATTATCATGTTACGACCGGCGTGTCAAAGAAAATGGTCACGAGAACATATTTGAAGCGTCCGCGAGCCGGCTAACTAATTTGTAAACAAATATTCCGATTAATTATTGATATATTTGCACAAATATTACGCCCTTGTATTGCAATTTTGGGGTCTATAGAGTATGATTCAGCCAATGAGCACGTGACCGGTAACGTGCCAACCGAAGTACATATGGAGGGGATTCAATTATGAAGGGGAAATGGTTACTTTGTCTGTTGCTTGTATTTGCCCTGGCGTTCTCCGCGGTCGGCGCGGCTTTTGCGGAGGAAACTCCGGACCTGATGTTCGTCAGCATCGTCACGGGCGGCGTCGCCTGGGGTTCCGCCCAGAAGGGCTTTGAGGACGCTTTGAAAGAACTGGGCTGGACCGGCCAGTACGTATCCCCGACGACGCCGAACGACACCGCGGGCGTCATCAACCTGCTCGACACCGCCGTGACCAACAAGGCGGACGGCATCATCACCGTCATTTTGGACGCGGAGCAGGCCACGGACGTTCTTTCCAAGGCGAAAACGGCCGGTATTCCCGTGGTCACCTGCAACACCTACACCAATAAAGACCTGCAGGATTGCTGGATCGGCACCGACCCGGTGAACATGGGCGTCACCCAGGCGCAGACCGTTCTTTCCCTGCTCAAGACCGATAAATACAGCGCTTTCGACCACGTGACCGCCTGCTACATCCAGACCACGCTGGAAACCGAAACGCAGAACCTTCAGTACAAATCCTTCTGCGAAACCATCCAGGCCGAGTATCCGAACGCCACGCTGATTCAGGAAGAATGCAACTCCGACGCCGCCGTCGCCTCCGACAAGCTGGCCGCGCTGCTCAAGAGCTATCCCGACCTGAACGTGGTGGTTTCCCAGGACGGCTACGGCTGCCCGGGCATCGCGAACTACGTGGAGAGCGAAGGCCTCAGCGATAAGCTGATCGTGGTCGGCATCGACGATTCCGAGGAGATTCTGAACTACGTTACGAGCGGCGCGCTGGACTGCACGATCGCCCAGGACTTCTACACGATGGGCTACCAGGCCGTGCAATTCATCAAGGCCATCAAAGACGGCAACCCGCCCGCCTTCGATAACGATTCCGGCACCATCGTGATCTACCCGGAGAACGTTCAGGAGCATCTGGATATCCTCACGCAGCGCGGGCTGCGCTAAGCGCCATAGAACCGACGTAGCGGATTGCCTCCTCCCCGGCAGATTTTGAACGGTATCCAAAGTGTGCCGGCAGGAGGCAATCCTATTCAATTTTCGAACAGGGTGAATAACATGAAGACGAGCAGATGGGTCCAGAAACTGGCGACGAAGAATGAAATCGGCATTCTGTTGCCCCTAATCATCATGTGCGGCGTCGTGACCGCGATCAACCCGAGCTTTATGGCGTTCGACAACTGGATGGATATTTTCAGGACCGCGAGCTTCTACCTGATCGTGGGCGCGCCGCTTACGCTGCTGCTGATCACGGCGGACATGGACTTGTCTATCGGCGCGGTCACGGCGCTCGGCGGCGTCGTGTGCATGTTCGCCATGAAAGCCGGGCTTCCGATGCTGGTATGCATCCTTCTGGGCCTGTGCTCCGGTCTGGCCGTGGGCGTTTTCAAGGCGTGGGTCATCGTCGATTGCGGACTGCCCGCCCTGATCGTGACCCTCGGCATCCAATACGCGGTCAACGGGATCGTGTCGATCACCACGAAAGGCCTGTCCATCAGCGGAGCGACAGCGCCTTTTAAAGTTTTGGGCCAGTATAAACTATTCGGAAAGATCTACCTGACGGTTCTGATCGCTCTCGTCATCGCCGCCGCGTTTCAAATGGTCCTTTCCTATACAAAATACGGGCGCTCCCTCTTCGCCGTCGGCGGAAATGCGGAAACGGCGCGCCTGTCCGGCATCCCCACGAATAAGCGGCGCAAGGAAATACACATCCTGGTGTCCGTGTTCGCGGCGCTGGTAGGCATCGTGATGGCGTCCCGCTTCTCCAGCGCGCAAACTACGGCAGGTTCCGGCTCGGAGCTGACCGTGATGGCAGCCGTGATCATCGGCGGCACCAGCATGTTCGGCGGCAACGGCTCCGTTATCGGCAGCATTCTCGGCTGTATCCTGCTGGCGGTCATCAGCAACGGTCTGGTTCTGGTGCGCGTGGACAGTTTTTGGCAGAACCTGATATTCGGCGTCATTCTGCTCATCTCCGTCGCGATTGACAAGTATCGTCAAAAGCTGAGCAGCGCGGCGTAAGCGGGGGTGAAAAGTATGGCCGAGTACGTGCTGGAAATGAAAAACGTCACCAAACGCTTCCCCGGCGTCCTGGCGCTGAGCGACGTAACCTTACAGCTGAAAAAAGGTGAAATTCTCGGAATCTGCGGGGAAAACGGCGCGGGCAAATCCACGCTGATGAAAATCCTGAGCGGTACGTATCCGTACGGCAGCTACGAGGGGCAGATTCTTTACGACGGCAAACCCGTGAGGCTCACGGACGTTTCCGTGGCGCAGAAATGCGGCATCGAAATGGTCTATCAGGAAATCAATATGGTGTTGGGCTCCAGCATCGCCGAGAACCTTTTCCTGGGCAACCTGCCGGGCCGCAACGGACTGGTGGATTACCGGAAGCTCTACGCGCAGAGCAAAAAAATACTGGAATACGTGGGCATTCAGGCGAAACCGACGGAGCGGATCGCCAAGCTGAACAGCGGGCAGATGCAGATGCTCGCCCTGATGCGGGCCTGCGGGAAGGACCCGAAGATTCTGGTGCTGGACGAGCCGACCTCGGCGCTTACCAATACGGAAGTAGACCAGCTGATGAGCGTGCTGACGGACCTGAAGAAGAAAGGCGTATCCTGCATCTATATTTCCCATAAGCTGGAGGAAATTTACCGCATCTGCGACCGCGTGCTGGTGCTGCGCGACGGCAAAACGATCGCGTGCCACGAAACCTCCGCGGTCGACGAGAACGTGCTGATCGAGCAGATGGTCGGCCGGAAGATCAGCAACCTGTACCCGAAGGCGAACGTCGAAATCGGCGGGGAAGTGCTTCGCGTGGAGCACTTGAGCGTTCCACACCCGACCATCGAAAACCGGAACATCGTAGACGATATATCCTTTTCCCTGCGCAAAGGCGAAATTCTGGGCATCGGCGGCCTGGTGGGCGCCGGGCGCAGCGAAACCCTGGGCGCGATCTTCGGCCAGTATTTCAAAGGCGTTCAAAAGCGCGTATGGATCGAAGGCAAGGAGGTTCAAATTCATTCCCCCGCCGACGCCATCCGGGCGGGCATCGGGTACGTGACGGAGGAGCGCAAACGCAACGGTTTCGTATGGATGCTCTCGATCCGGGACAACATGTACCTGGCCAGTCTGGATAAGCTCCCGACCAAAGGGCCGTTTATCGACGCGAAGGAAGAAAACCGGCTCGGGCAGGGCATGTTCGAGAAAATGCGGATCAAAGCGCCCAGCATCCACACGAAAATCAACACGCTATCCGGCGGCAACCAGCAAAAGGTCGTCCTGTCGAAGTGGCTTGTCAACGCGCCGAAGATCCTGTTCATCGACGAGCCCACCAAGGGCGTGGACGTCGGCGCCAAAGCGGAAATCTATTCCCTGCTGGGCGAACTGACGACCGGCGGCATCTCCGTCGTCATGGTCTCCTCAGACATGCCGGAGCTTCTCGCTATCAGCGACCGCGTTCTGGTGATCAGCAGCGGTAAGATCACGGGCGAATTCTGCAGAAACGAAATGTCGGAAGAAGCGATCATGCGTGCTGCAATCAAATAGGAAGTGGACGGAATGAACATCGAGACTGTACTCCGGGAGGCCTACGGGCGTAAGCCGGAAATAGACGGCCCCATCCCCGTAACCGAAAGCTCCCATCCCTTCTGCGCGATGAAGTACAGCCGTACCCCGCTAGACGTGGCGGCGTACGGGTACGCGGAGGAGGAGTTCTTCCTGTCGGGCTTCGCCAACGTGTACGATGCCGACGGTCTGGACCGGCCCGTGCTCTGGAAAGCGGTGTTGCCGTACAGGAACCGCGTTCTGGTGCGCCGGCCTCTGGAACCGGCGCGTTTTTCCGGGCGCGTTTATATCGATATTCTGAACGCGACCCAGGGGTACGACATCGAGGACTTATGGCACCGTAATTACCTGTGGTGCATGGAGCACGGCCACGCCTACGTCGGCGTGACCAGCAAGCCGATCAACGTGCTGAGCCTGAAAAACTTCGACTACGCCCGGTACGGCTCTCTCAACTGGTCGAACGGCGAATTTCTCCCCGCGCCGGTGCTTTCCAAGTCCGCGACTCTTCCCGGCACGGAGGAAGGGCTCCTGTGGGACATGCTGGGGCAGCTTGGGGCGCTGCTGCGCACGCGGGAAGGCTCGGCGTGCCTGGGCGGGCTGAAAGCCGAGTATCTCTACCTGACGGGGCAGAGCCAGAGCGGGGCGTACCTGAATACTTTCATCCACTATTTCGACCCGTTCGCGTTCACCGGAAAAGGCGAGCGGATTTTCGACGGGTACATGAACATCGTGGGCGCGCTGGTGCAGCGAAGCATCCGGCAAAGCGACGAAGTGGGCGGCCTGAAGCTGCACACGCGGAACATGCGCCCCTGCGCCACCCCCTACATCTGCCTTTCCAGCGAGGCCGACCTGTTTCTGTTCAACGCGTTTCTGGACGACGACCTTTTCCGCGTCCGCATCGAGAATTCGGACACGCCCGATAACAAATGCCGGTATTACGAAATTTCCGGGACGCCCCACACGGATATCCTGTGCCCGGTGCTGACCGCGACGTCCGAAATCGAAAAGGCGGGCGGAAAGCTGCCGAACCTCGACCCCAGGCTGATCGACGGCATCAACGACATCCGTACGGAATACTACGTGTGCGGGCTGCTGGAAAAGCTTCACCTCTGGGCGGCGGAAGGGAAAGCGCCCGAAGTGATCGAACCGCTCGGCAGAGACGGCCGCGGTTTCCTGCGCGACGAATACGGCAACGCCCTGGGCGGGCTGCGCACGCCCTACGCCGACGTTCCCATCGCGTCGTACGTGGCCAGCAACCCGGAAGACCCGGAGGGTATCTGCGGCAAGATGAAGTATTTTACCAAGCGGCAATTCGAGGCCCGCTACGGAACGGCCGAAATGTATCTGTCGCAGTTCGCGGAGTATGCCGAGCGCCAGGCGAAAGAAGGCTGGGTTGATTCGACCGCCGCCGCCGCGATGATCGGCTGGTCGCGGGAAGCCGTGCGACGCCTCCGGTGATTCCGCGCATAACGAGCCTGTTTTATCCGAAACCCTCGGGCCTCGCCGGTCCGGGGGTTTTAATGCGTTCGGGGAGTAAGCCGTACGTTCCGGTCGGCGGGTACGGCCGTGCGTCGCTCGGGACAAGGCTGTTTCCGTCCCGCGCGCGGTTTCCAGAAAAATGGGAAAACTAAAAAAACTATAACGTCTGTCGAAAATCCTTGAATAGATATTTGCATTGCCCGGTGTTACACTTTAACTACTTAGGGAGGGCCCTCCTAAGATCCGGTCGTTGAATTGAGCAGAAACCTTTGTATGAGGAGGAATTACTTCATGTTGAAACAGGTTCGCAGACTGTTCGCCGTCGCGCTGGTTATCGTCATGGTCGGCGCCGTAGGCACCGGGCTGGCGCAGGGAAGCGAAGAATACGGCGCGAATCCCAGCGGCACCGTAACCGTATGGGGCTGGGACGAAACGGAAATCCTCAAGGATCATCTCGCCACGATTTACCCGAACGTGACGATCAACTACGTGACCATCGCTCAGAGCGACCTCCCTCAGAAGATCCAGACCACGCTGGCGTCGGGCGCCCAGATGCCCGATATCATCCAGCTGGAGGCCACCACGCGCGGTAAGATGTACTCCCTGAATTGCTGGGAGAACCTCTCCGCGGCTCCCTACAACGTGGACAAGAGCATCTTCACCATCGACCAGATCCCCGTGTCCGTGGACGGAAACGGCAACCTCCTGGGCCTGCCGATGGGCGCCGTGCCCTCCGCCATGGCCTACAAGCGTTCCCTGACGAAAGAATACTTCGGCACCGACGACCCCGAAGCGCTGTACCAGATGTTCACCACGTGGAACGACTACGTGGAAAAGGGCAAGGAAGTCAACGAGAAGTCCAACGGCACCGTCAAGATGTTCGCCGGCCTCTCCGACCTGTACAGCGTGCTGATCGGCCAGACGATCATCCCCTTCACGACCGGCGACAAGCTGAACGTGCAGGCGAGCCTCACCCCGATCTTCGACCAGCTGGTCGCGTTCAAACAGGCCGACATCGTGGACACCCTGGAACAGGATTCCCCCGCGCTGATGGCTTCCTACGCGGACAGCGTGCACATCTTCTACCCCTGCGCGCAGTGGTCCCCCCGTTGGATCCTTAAGCCGAACGACTCCCGCGACGGCGAGTGGGGCCTGATGGAACTGGCCGGCGGCGCTGTGAACTGGGGCGGCGGCGTGTACTCCATCCCGACGACGGCGCTTAACAAGGAAGCGGCCTTCGCGGTCATCAAGTGGCTGACCATGAATCCCGATTCGGCCGTGCCGCGCAGGGATGAACTGCAGGTGTTCACGGCCATCAAGTCGGTCTACTCCGATCCCAACTTCTACTCCCGCAAGGATTCCTTCTTCGGCGGCGAGGATATCGACAAGCTGTTCGCCTACACGATCATCCCCAAGATGAACGAGACGAACGTGCGCCCGCTTAACCAGTACGACGTGGAAGTCCGCGACGCGGTTAGCAGCGCGCTCAAGACCATCAACGCTTCGCCGGACGGCAACGTGGATGTCGCCTCCCTGATTACGCAGGTTGAAAACGACATTCTCAGCCGTTGCCCCGCCCTCAGCAAGTAAAACGGTTCTCATCGCGGCGGAGCCGGAAGCCGCATTCGTCGGCTGCCGGCTCCGCCGCTCCTTCACGCGGGCGGTTCGTTCGCCGCCGCCCGGCGCCCCGGCACCCGAAGAAAACTTTTTGAAAGGGGGCGGCATGATGGGCCGTCTGACGAGCAAGCGGACGCCGTACTACTTTGTCGCGCCTTTTATCATCTGCTACACCCTGTTTTCGGTCTTTCCCTTCGTTTTTTCGTTCGTCATCAGCTTTACGGACTGGAACGCCGTCGCGGCTCCGAATTTCGTGGGTCTTAAAAATTACGTCCGGATCTTCACCCAGGATACGATCGCCCAGAAAGCCTTCCTCAACACGTTCTTCTTTCTGGTCACGGCGATTCCCGTGGAAGTGTTCATCGGCCTGTTGATGGCCGTCGTGATCCGGGATTTCGTTCCCCGGGCGCGCGGCGCTTTTCAACTTCTGAACTTTCTGCCCTATCTGACGGCGCCGGTCGCCGTGGGCCTTATATTTCAATTTTTATTCGACTGGAACTTCGGCACGGTCAACCAGGTTTTATCCCGGCTCCATCTCCTGAGCGAACCCGTATACTGGCTGGGCTCCGAGTGGCCCGCACGGTTCGTCGTCGTTATCGTGATCGTGTGGCGGATGTTCGGATACTCCATGATCATCCTGTCCGCGGGCCTTTCCACCATCTCGGAAGACCTGTACGAGGCGGCGGAACTGGACGGCGCCGGCTGGCTGAAGAAACAGACGAAAATCACCCTGCCGATCCTTAAGCCGATTCTGGGCTTCGTATGCATCATATCGCTCATCAACGGCTTCCAGCTTTTCGACGATCCCTACATGCTGTTCGCCTCCCAGGGCGGGCAGCCTTACGGAGGCCCCAACAACGCAGTTCTGACGGTGATGATGAACATGTTCCAGTCCTCTTTCCGTAATTTCCAGATGGGCTACGGCGCTTCGGTCGCCTACGTGCTGTTCTTCATCATCTTCATCTTCTCCATTATCCTTACGCGCGTGATTAAGCGAGAGGACTGATACGATGAAAAAATCCCGCTCGCTGCTCAAACGTCTTCCGGTTTACCTGCTCCTGCTGGTGACGACCGTTCTGGCCCTGACGCCGTTTTACGTGATGCTGATCATGGGCACCTACAAGAACGAGGAAATTTTCACCGGTCTCAAGCTCCTGCCGGGTACCTATGTTCTGAAGAATTTTCAGACGATCTGGCAGGGAGACGTGCTGACACCCTACCTGAACAGCGTGTTCATCTCGGTCATCAGCGTGGCGGCCTGCGTCGTCGTCAGTTCGCTGTTCGGCTACGGGCTGTCCAAGTTCCGCTTCAAGGGGCAGAAGCCCCTGCTGACCATCCTGATCGCCACGCTTACGATGCCCTACCAGATCAGCATGGCCGGCTACATGATGGAAATGCGCTGGGTGCACCTGAACGGCACGCTCTGGCCCATGATCCTCGTGTTTCTGGCCAATCCGTTCGGCGCGTTCTGGATGACGCAGTACATCGGCTCCGCCGTTCCCAATTCCATCATCGAGAGCGCCCGCATCGACGGCTGCCGGGAACTGCGCCTGTTCGGCACCATCATCCTGCCCATTATCAAGCCCGCGATCATCACGCTGGCGCTGCTGGTGTTCCTGTGGTCGTGGAACAACTTCCTGATCCCGCTGGTGTTCGTGACCGACCCGAAACAGTACACGCTTCCGGTGTACATCAGCACGCTGGGCGGTTCCTACCGGGTGGACTACGCCGCCAAAATGCTCAGCCTGACGCTGGCGACGATTCCGGTGCTGATTTTCTTCTCGATCTTTTCCAAGTACCTGATTAAGGGCATGACTATCGGAGCGATTAAAGAATAAACCATCCATCAACGGGAAAGGGAGCGCATAACCATGGCAACCACCCTCACGCACGTAGCCGTCAACGTGAAAAGCATGGAGGAGACCCTTCGGTTCTACCACGATACGCTGGGCTTCTCCAAAATCTTCGAACTGAACCATCCCGAAACGGGAGCTCCGTGGATCGTCTACGTGCAGGTTGCTCCCGGTCAGTTTCTGGAGCTGTTTTACGACGGGAAAGAACGCACCGCGAAAGACGAGGATCTGGGCTTTACGCACCTGTGCTTCGCCGTGGACGACGTGGCCGCCACCGCCAAACACATTACCGATATGGGCTACAAGCTGGAAATCCCGCTTTGCATGGGATGCGACCACAACCTGCAGGCGTGGGTCCGCGACCCCAACGGCGTCCGCATCGAACTGATGCAGGTCTCGCCGGAGTCCCCGCACGCCGCCTACATGTAAGGGGGTGCCGGTATCGATATTCTGATTACGGGTGCCAGCCGCGGCATCGGCTTTCATCTGGCGGCGGCGCTGGCCGCGCAGGGGCACCGCGTATTCGCCACCGCGCGGCAGGCGAACGAGGCGCTGCGGCGTCTTGCGGCGGAGTACCCGAACGTGACGGTTGACAATATGAACGTGGAAAGCGAGGCCTCCGTGGAAAGCGAGGCGTTGCGGATCGAAAGCTTTCCCGGCCGGCTGGACGCGGTGGTTTCCAACGCGGGGCTTTCGGTACCCCGCGCGAAGGCGGCCTCGGTGCTCACTCTGTGCCCCGAAGACCTGGAAGCGATGCTGCGGGTCAACGTGACCGGCGCGGCAAGGGTGATCCGCTTTTTCGACCCGCTGGTGAAGGACGGGGGCCTGTTCGCCACCGTTACCTCGGAGGCCGGTTCTATCTCCAACGCGTTTTCTTCCATGCCAGGCTACGCGGTATCCAAGGCGGCAGAGAACAAGCTGGTTTCCATCCAGCGCGCCACCGTTACGCGGTACCGGGTGCTAGCCGTTCATCCGGGAAGGGTGGAAACGGACATGAACCGCGAAAGCGCGCAGATCTCCCCCCAGGTTTGCGCATCCGCCCTCAGCGACCTGCTGTGCGGCCGGAAACGTTGGCCGGAAGACGAATGGTTCGTGAATTACCTCGGGCAGCCGATGCCCCATTAATCCATCTCCGTGAAGAGGGAGCACGCCATGGAAACGTACTACCAGAACCCGATCCTGAGCGGTTTCCATCCCGACCCGAGCCTGTGCAGGGTCGGTGACGACTACTATCTGGTTACCTCCAGCTTCGTTTACTTCCCAGGCCTGCCTGTTTTCCACAGCCGCGATCTGGTACATTGGGAGCTTATCAGCTACGCCGTAAACCGGAAGGAACAGATCGATTTTTCACGCAGCGCGTTTTCCGAAGGCCTGTGGGCGCCGACGATCCGCTGGCACGACGGCATGTTCTACATCATCAACACGCTGGTGCAGAACGGCCGGGAAGCCGACCGCACCAATTTCGTGATCACCGCTTCGGACCCGCGCGGCCCTTGGTCGAACCCCGTGGTGATCGACGGCGCGGACGGCATCGATTCCTCCCTTTTCTTCGACGACGACGGCCGCGCGTGGTACTGCGGGAACTTTATCTGTGCGGCGCCGAAGTACGAGGGCCATCACGGTATTTACCTTTGCGAGCTCAACCCGAAGACGATGCAGTTTACCGGCGAACGGAAGGTCATTCTGGACGGAGCCTCGATCCACGGAAAATGGACGGAAGCGCCGCATATCTTCCGCAGGGACGGGTACTACTATCTGATGATCGCCGAAGGCGGCACGTTTACCAACCATTGCGTCATGTTCTTCCGCAGCAAAACGGTGGACGGGGATTACGAGATATGTCTGCGCAACCCGGTTGCGACCCACCGGCACCTGCCGCTGTCCTACCCCATCGCCGCCACGGGCCACGCGGACCTGGTGCGCACGCAGCGCGGCGAATGGTGGATGGTTCTCCTCGCAGTCCGGCCTTACGGCGGCTTCAACTACAATCTGGGCCGGGAAACCTTTCTGGTGCCAATCGTATGGGACGAAGAAGGGTGGCCGCTGGTCGACACGCCGGACGGCCTGATACCGTCCCGCTGCCGCAGGCCCGACCTGCCGGACGCCCCCTGCCGCAGGCAGAACGGCGCGGACCATTTCGAGAACGCGCAGCTTTCGCTCTGCTGGAATACCATACGCTGCTCCGAACGGGATTTTTACTCGCTTCAGGCGCGAAAGGGGTTCCTGCGCATCCGTCTGGGCGCGGAACGCCTGTGGGACGAGCTGGGCGCGCCCCGCTTTCTGGGCCGCAGGCAGGAGCATATGTATTTCGCTTCGTGCGCGCGCATGGAGTTTACCCCCGGCGAGGGGGAAGAGGCGGGCCTCGCATTGGTGCAGAGCGACGAATTCCATTACGTCTTTACGGTAACGAAAACGAACGGCGAGATCGTGTTGCAGCTGTACCAGAACGAGAATGCGGGAGAACCCACCCTTTACGATTTCGCCACCCGCGTGATCCGGAGAACGGCGCTGGCGGCGCAGACCCTCAGCCCCTACAACGGCTCCGTTTACCTGTACGCGCAGGGGGAGAAAGACCGGTACCGTTTCGCCTACGGATTTCGCGAGGGGGAGCAGATTCCGCTTCTGGAAAACGCGGACGCCTCGCTGCTTTCCACCACGCGCGCAGGCGGTTTCGTAGGCGTGTACGTCGGCCTGTACGCCTCCTCCAACGGCGCCGAATCGACGAACGCCGCGGATTTCGACTGGTTCGAATATACTCCGCTGGAACCCTGAAAACAGCCCGGTTATAACGGGTAAAGAAAGGATACTCCCTATATGAAAGCGTTATTAATCGGCGGCACCGGAACCATCAGCAGCGCGATTACGAAACAGCTGGCAGTCAACGAAGACTGGGAACTGTACCTGCTCAACCGCGGCATCCATACCCTTGACGTTCCCAAAAACGTAAAGGTGATCCGGGGCGATATTTCCAAGCCGGAGCAGATCGCCGATCTGCTGCTGGGCATGGAGTTCGACTGCGTAGCCGAGTTCACCGGCTTCGTCCCCGCGCAGGTGGAGCGGGATATCCGACTGTTTTCCGGTAAGACGAAGCAGTTTATCTACATCAGCTCCGCCGCGGCCTACAACACGCCGCCCGCCAGCCCCCGGATCACCGAGGGAATGCTGCTGAACAACCCGTACTGGCAATACGCGCGCGATAAGATCGCCTGCGAGGAAGTGCTGCTGAACGCCTTCCGGACGCAGAATTTCCCCGTTACGATCGTCCGGCCCAGCCATACGTACTGCGAGCGCATGATCCCCTTCTGCCTGGAGTCCCCCAAGGGGAGCTGGCCCGTGATCCGCCGCATGATCGACGGGAAGCCGATTATCGTTCCGGGGGACGGCTCCTCGCTTTGGACGATCACCTTCAACGAAGATTTCGCCAAAGGCTTCATCGGCCTGATGGGCAACGTTCACGCCATCGGCGAGGCCGTGCACATTACCACCGACGAATCGCTGACGTGGAACCAGATGGCGCAGGCGGTGGCGGACGAGCTGCACGTGGCGTACAAACCCTACTACATCCCCACCGACGTGCTCGCCGACGTGGAGCCGGAGCTGAGCGGCGGTCTGAACGGCGACAAGCGGCATTCCGTAATGTACGACAATACGAAGATCAAGCGGCTCGTTCCGCAGTTCTGCGCGACCGTTCCGTGGCGGATCGGCGTTCAGCGTGCGCTCAAAACGATCCTGCAAACTCCGGCGCTGCGGCCGGAGGATCCGGATTTCGACCGCTGGTGCGACGGCATGATCCGTATCTACGACGAAGCCCGGGCGAAGGCCAAGGAGCAGTGCGGCGCGCTTTACCGTTAACGGCTATCGACCCCGCGCCTCCCGCGGCGGAACAGAGGAAACGCCCTGTTCCGCCGTGCGGGGCCGCCGCGGTGCGCAGGGCGCCGCGACTATGGTATAATAATAGCTCCTCGCCGCATAAAACCCGCGTAACCGCCGCGCCGCGCACACCCGCAGGGTGCGCCGCAGGCAGGGCGTTGCAATAAGGCAACCGTGCATCGGCAGGGAAGACCAGCAAATTGGAGGACAGTGGCGAACCGGGAGGAAAAGCATGGGCAAACAAGAACCGCTCACGGCACAGGACGTATTGCGCGTCATGCTGGTGGAAGACGAAGCCATCGTACGCAACGACATCAAGAAAATCATCCGTTGGGAAGACGAAGGCTATCAGCTAGTCGCGGAAGCGGAGAACGGACCCGAAGCTCTCAGATTCCTTGAAGAGCAGAAAATCGACATTATCATATCCGATATCGAAATGCCGGGCATGTCCGGCCTGGATTTGGCGGCGCGTGTTCTTCGCAGCTACACGACCGTCAAGTTTATTTTTCTGACGGCGTACAGCGATTTCGAGTTCGCCCGGGCCTCGATGCGGCTGGGGATCGACTCCTATATTCTCAAGCACGAGATGAGCCCCCAGCTGTTGCTGGGCGAGTTGAACAGGCAACGGGAAGAGCTGGTGAAAAAAGGCTATCAGAAGGCTGCGTGCGTAAACGACGCTATGCACAACCTCATGTGCGTTCCGCAGGCGGAGGACGTCTGCGAAAAAATCCTGGGCGACAACGGAATCGAGTTCGGCGCGGGCCGTTCGTTTCTGGCGTTGATCGACATGGAAGAGGAAGTATCCGACAAGGTCCGTTCGTTCGCCGCGGCGGTGATCAACCGCTCGTTGTGCGGTCAGGGTGTCGCAGGCCGCACCGTGTTTACAATACAGGAGTCCGCAATCGGCGTGCTGGTCACCCTTCGGCCGGAAGCGCTGGCCGGCGATCCCCTGCGGCTGGCCGTGCAATTATGCGTAAACAACATTCAGGAGCAGTTGCAGAGCGTTTTCGGAAGGCAGTTCTTCATCTGCGTCAGCGGAATGATCGGCGGCGCGGCGGAATTGTATCCGGTCTATCAGGCGCTCAGCGGCGCCGGGAAACAGCGGTATTTTTACCAGACGCCGCGCGTGATATTCGGCGACATGAAAAAGAGCGACCCGGCCGCGCTGGACGGCGAGGTGGCTTCGCTGTGCGAGCTGCTGCGGCAACAACGCCTGCCGGAGGCGCGGGACGCGATGGAAACGCTGCTGACGCGCGATATGCAAGAAGCGAGGGATATGGACGCCCTGAAAAGAGCGCTTGCGTCGATCACCGGGCTGATCGCGGGAATCTGGAACGGCGAGCACGAGGAAGCCGCGGCCGTATCCCCGGTGGCGCTGTATCAGGAACTGTTGGCACTCCCCTCCGTGTTCCACGCGTGCGACCGCCTTTGTGAAATGCTGGAGCAGGTGCGCAGGCTTCAGGCGGAGAAACATCAGAAGAGGATCGCCCGAATTCGCGAGTATGTGGCGAAAAACTACGCGGACGACATCTCCCTGGATCAGTTGGGGGAGTTGATCGGCGTTTCGGGCGCGTACATGAGCCAGTTCTTCAAGCAGCAGACGGGCGTTTCGTTCAAGACCTACCTCATGGACATCCGAATGAAAAAGGCCGGGGAACTGCTGCGCACGGGAGACCAGAAAATCGGCAACGTGGGCGAAAACGTCGGGTACAGCTCCACTCCCTACTTCTGCCTGATGTTTAAGCAGTATTTCGGCATGACCCCGCGCGAATTCTCCAGAAAGTATTCGAGCCAGTAAAGAAATGATGAACAGACACAGCATTCGGTGGAAGCTGACGCGGAGTTTTTGCGTGCTGATCCTGTGCGCGCTTCTAGTGACCAACACCATCACCGGCGTTTTTTTGTACGGCATCTACAGCAAGGAGCTTTTCAGCAATTACCGCAGCATCGGCAACACCGTCGCCTCGCAGATGGAAAACAGCCTGGCGACCGTCGAGAACTTCGCCCACCTGATCTGCTTCGACGCCAATCTGCAAACCCTGATGCGCACGCACCTGCAGGAAAAGGGATACCCGTTTTACCGGGAGACCCGCGAAATCACCACGGCCCTGTCCCAATACGTATCCCTGCGGGACGACCTGATTGACGATATCTACGTCGTGGATAAGGAAAACAACATCATCTCGCGCAGCGGTTATTATCTGGATACGCTCATCAGCGGCTGGTATCAGGATTTTCTGAGCCGGAAAACGAATCTGTATTTCAGCATGGCGCACGAATCCGCCCGCAGGGACACAAACCTGTCGACAAACCGGAAGAACGTCATCAGCTGCATCGTAAACATGTTCGACCTGAAGAACCCCACGAGTCCGTCCGGGTTCATGGGGCACGTGATCATCAACGTGAAATACGACGCGCTGGTGTCCGTGATAAGCGGTTTCAAGGATATGCAATACCTGATCGTCGCGTCGGACGGAACGGTGGTCGGGAAATCGGAAGCGTCCATCGACCCCGAAAAAGCGATGGCCCTGCCGCAGGGAGAGGAGTACACGCGCGTCGGGCGGTATTACTGCTTCCAGCACGCGCTGTCCTTCGGCGGCTGGCGGCTCGTGACGTCCGTGGAGGTTTCCAAGATCAACGAACAGCTTCTGATTCTGGTGCTGTTCCTGATCGGGATCACGCTGCTATTCATGGTGCTTTTCGGGCGTATCGTCGTCAACGTGGCGCAAAGCATCACCAAACCGCTTAAAACGCTTACCGAGGGCATCCTGCGGTTCTCCGTAAACGACTTTGAAAACCATATGGATATCCGCAGCGGCGACGAGGTGGAGGAGATCGCCGTCGTGTTCAACAACATGGTGGATAAAATCCGGGAGCAGATGGAGGAGATTCTGCGCAAGGAGGATGAGAAAAGGAAGAGCGAAATGCGCTTTCTCATCGCGCAAATCAAACCGCACTTTATCTACAACAGTCTGGACTGCATTATCTACCTCGCGCGGAACCATCAGGACGAGGACATCATCCTTTTCACGCGCGACTTCATATCGCTTTTGCAAACGGCGATCCGCATGCAGCCGCAGCAAGAGGTACCGCTGTTCGCGGAGATACAGTATCTGCGCAGCTACGTCACCCTGATCCGGTACCGGTACGAAAACGCGCCGGAGTTCTCGTGGCACGTGGACGAGGGCTGTTCCGACCTGCACCTGCTGGGCCTGATCCTGTTGCCGCTTCTGGAGAACAGCATTTTCCACGGCCTGCTGGCCGAAAAGAAGGCGGGGCGCGTGCGCCTGTACGTAACGCGCAAGCAGGAGGACGTGGAGGTGCGGCTTTCGGACGACGGCAGCGGCATCCCCCCGGAGCAGCTGGAAGCGATCCGCGGCCTGCTTTCCGGCGAGCAGGCGCCCAGCGACGAAAGGAAGCACATCGGCCTGCTGAACGTCAGCGAGCGGCTGAAATTATGGAAAAAGACGAGAAGCCCCCTTCACGTCGACAGCGAAGAAGGCGTCGGCACGGAGGTATGGTGGCTGATGCGGCCCTGACGAAAGAAGCGGCGTAAAGCATACCCGCGCGAGATGCCCCCGGACAGGACAGTCCGGGGGCATTGCGTGCGGCGTTTCCTCATTTCACGGGTGGTTTCCGAAGGCGAAGTCCCGATCGCTCAATCCCCGCAGGCACACGATCGTTTACCGGCTCGTTTGGCCCTTCGTCTTCGGGGCGCTCACGGCTTCGTCGTGCTGAACGCACGCTTCCCTCCGATGCCTCCGGACGTATTCGTATCGCCCCGTTTTGCGGGTGGGCGGAGCCGTTTACGGCTTTGCCGCAAACGCAGCCCGGGACTTGAAAAGTAGCTTGACTGTTTAATATACTCAAACGCCGGTTCCCCGGCAGAGCCGAGGGAACCGGCGTTATTGGTTATCGTTTTACCCGCCTTCGGCGGCGGAATATTCACCCGCGCGTTATCGCGTGGATTCGCGCCGTTTCCTGCGGTAGATCACGACGACCGCGCAACCGCCCAGAAGCAGAGGCAGGAGGATCGCAAGACCCATCAGCAGCCAGCTGGTTTCGTCGCCCGTTTGCGGGAGGACGCCCAACGGCACGTCGTACTCGTCCACGTAGACCCATTCGCCGTCGATGTAGCGCACGTTCGTCGGAGGCCGGGTGGTCGCCGAGTAGGGCGTGGGCGTCAGGGTGACGATCGGCGTAGGCGTGGGCGTGGGCGGGTTGGGGTAGGTATCGACCATCGTGAAGCCGTTGTTGGTATAGGTCACCTCGTAGCCGGCCGGGACTTCCTCGCGGGCGAAATACTCGTACTCCGCGCCGTTGGCGTCGTACCGTTCCAGGCCGCGGATGGTCAGGTACCAGTAGTCTGCCCTGCGGTACGGCACGACGACGGTCACCAGCAGCGTATAGTCCGCGTCGCTGGCAATTTTACGGTACACGTACACCGTAAGGCCGTCGGTGGGGCGAGTGTTGCCGGAATTGTTGTTGTCCACCCAAGTCTTGCGCAGCGTCAGGTTGATAAGGTTGGGGTTGCTCGTGCGCGTAGTCGTTATGGTGGGCGTGGGCGTTACGGTGGGGGTCGGCGTGGGCGTGACCGAGGGCGTGGGCGTGGGCGTGGGCACAATCTCCGCCTTGGGAACCACGGTCACGTTGTAATCCAGCGATCCCGTGCCGTCGTCGGCGATGGAGAAGTAAGGAATCGGCATGATCAGCGGGGATACGACGAGGCCCGCCGGGCCGCCGCCGGTCACGCGCAGGAAGTAGACCCCGACGTCGAGGGACAGGAACTTGGCGATCCCGCCGGTACCCGTCTGCTGCGTCGCCTGCGACGGCAGGTTGTGGGCCTTGATATAGGTATCCAGCTTCGCGGCGGCAATCTGCGCCTCGCCGCTGGTCTTGTAATCGAACGTAACGCCGGAACCCGAATAGGCGGTGTTGGTTTTATAAAAAACGTTGCCGTTGGTATTGTCCACGTCCCCGACGCGGTAGAGGGCGAAGACGGCGCCTGAAATATTCTGCGAGGCCGCCTCCAGATGAACCGTCATGCTGCCCTTACGGCTGAAATCCACAGTCATAGCCTGGGCGAGCGCCGGATAAACGGCCAGCAGCACCGCGCATACCAACAGAACGATCTTTTTTCGTACGCCGGTCATCGCTATGACCTCCTTTCCGCCGTATCGCAGGCAATTTCGTTCATCGTGTTTTCGCGGGAACGCTTTCCCCGCGGCGTTATTTCCGTTTCTTTCTGATAATCGCGTACACGACCAGCCCCAACAGGAACACCGGCGCCCCGAACACCGCAACGGCGAGCCACGGATTAACCGTCTGCGCGTCGTCCGTCAGCACGACGGTTTCTTCCTGCTCCGCCGGGAAAACCCGCGTTCCCCGAACCAGCAGGCGGTGCGAGTTGATGCCGTACGGCGTGCACGTAACCAGCGTCAGGTAATCCTGACCGGGAACAATGGCCAGCGGGTCGATGTCGTCCGGTTCCACGACCAGAATCTGATCCACCTGATAGGCCAGCGTGCGATCCAGCACGGTAACGTAGAACATGTCTCCGATCACCAACTGGTCCAGGTCGGTCAGCAGTTGGGCGGAGGGAAGCCCGGTGTGCCCGGAGAGGACGCTGTGGGTGCTTTCCCCGCCTACGGGCAGGGAAGAACCCTGGATGTGCCCGATACCGACCTGCAACACGCTTTCGTCCGTACCGTGGTAAACCGGCAGCCTTACGTTGATCTTGGGGATTTCCAGCGTGGCCATCACCTGGTTCCCGTCCACGCTGAGCAGGCCGTCGTATTGCTCTTTCTGGGCGTCCGTCCAGTTGTCGACGTCGAACGGGGTGGTCGTCGTCAGCAGGGTTTGGTTGTAGGCGTCCGCCGCCTCGAAATACGATGTGAAATCCTGCGTGTCATGGGAAGAAATCATTTTGTTGTAATCCGCAACGACCCGGCCCTGGTGTACGGAGTTCCAGTAATCGCTGACGATCGGATACAGCGCCACGGAGACTCCCGCGATCAGCACCAGCACCAGCAGAACCGTTACAGCTTTACCCTTCATAACGTCCTTCCCGTCCGGCCCGCCGCGAACGGGCCAAACCCGTTCGCGGCAGACCGTGGAATATCATCGGTTTACTTGGCTTCCGCCTTGCCCTTGCGCTTCAGGAGCAGCAGCACGCCGGCCGCGACGATCAGCGCCAGGCCGCCGATGTAGAAGATCGTGGTGCCGATGCCGCCGGTGGAGGGCAGCTCGGTTCCCTTGGTATCTTCGACGTTGATCTTCACCTCGCCGTTGCCGTCCGTCGTCGTAACGGGCTTGTCGTCTACGGTGTACGTCCATACGGGGGTGTCGGTAGCCTTGGTGGCGGGATCGTTCCACGTAACGACGATCTTCGCGGGGGCCGCCAGCATGTAGCCGTCGGGCGCGTCCGTTTCAGTCAGTGTGTAGGTGCCCGCGCTCAGGCCGTTGAAGGTCAGCACGCCGTTGGCGCCGGTCGTGCCCGTGGCGGTGTAGGAGGTGCCGGGAGTTTGCTGAACGGTCCGCAGATACTTCGTGGTGTCGGTTCCCGGCGTGGTGGAATAGGAACCGTCCGCCAGTTTGTAGTACGTGCCCGAATCGCTCTGCACGTAGGTAACGACGGTGTTCATAACCGTGGGGTCAACGCCCACCAGCTTGAACGTGGCGCCCGCCAGCGCGATCGGGTCTACTCCCGCCGAGATCTTCGTGAGGTCGATGCCGGTGATGTAGGCACCGCGGTCGGAGGCGAGGAACAACGCCGCC
>CAZCCZ010000001.1:0-184690 GCA_964497495.1 uncultured Oscillospiraceae bacterium | reverse complement strand
ATGGTGAGCATAAAAAAATAATTACTTTTTCCTTATTGAAAAAATCATTTCCCAATCAAACCAGCAAACGTTTTGACCCCACGTCATGTTCAGGTGTTCCTCGGAGTTGTGCCGCACTCGCCATGTTCTACATTACCATACGAACAATACTAATTGTCCCTATTTTACTATCATCTCCAAAGGATAGCTCCCCCTCGCCTTTATGCAGCGAGGGGGAGCCGAGAGCTTCATTCATTCATGAGTCTTTTTAATTTCGCCAAGATTTTTATCTTTCGGTCGTGAATGGTCCGCTGTGGAACACCAGTTTCTCTGGACACCTGATGCTCGCTTTTATTATCAAAAAACAGAGCGGTAATCAACTTCTGTTTTTCCGGGCTGAGACGCTTGAGGCAGGTTAGCATTTTTTCGATCATCACGGCCTTAATCGCGGCATCGTCCACATCTTCGTCATCGGAGGGAAACTGCTTGTTTCCCTCCAGAAGCCGTTCGTATGAGTCTTCTCGGCTGGGGAGATATGTAACAGTTCCGCTGGTGGAATCGATTCGGCATCGCTCGGCTTTGATGTCATACTGCAGGTATTCCATCTGACGGTCGCTCTTTTCTAAAACCTCAATGATTTCTTTGCTCACACCGGGATACTTCTCCCGGTAATTCGTCTTTTTCTGGTACTTCGCCATAGGGCTTGTCCTCCATTTCGTGATTGTTGAAATCTGAAAATGAAAAATAAGCGACGGAACTCGGCAGCATGATATAACTGCAAGCAAAAAAACAGGAACGTACTTGTGAGCACGGTTGCCCACAGGTATGCTCCTGTAAATTATTTCATATTTTATCTGCTCTGATGGTTCGTGCTGCTGCCCGCGCTGTTTCCTTGAAAAGCACAGGTTTTTTTGACGAGCTATCGGTTAGAAAAGCGGTGTGTAGCGGATTGTGATCCGTTGCATCACGCTCGACCGCTACTTAATAGCGGTCGCCTGAAATTCATGGTAAATTGAGCAGACATAGAAACCCTCCAGACTGGTGAGCTTGAAGGGTTACGGTATTGCTTATTCAGGCATAAAGATGCCCTCAAGAAAGAAATGTTGTTCTTCTCGAATGTCGACACGGTAGACCCGACAGCTATCAAATGGTCGTCCATACGCTTCCAGCGCAATAGCCAGACCTATCGTATGCTCATCAGTCTCTGCCAATTGATACTGCAAGGTATGCTCTTGACTACCGATTCAGGAGAATACAAACTTGCGTCCTTCATAGATGAGCAGCGGATGAGCCGTTTGTATGAGAAGTTTATTCTGGAGTATTACATCAAGGAGTATCCGGCGATAAGCGCCAGCGCATCACAAATCCCGTGGGCTTTAGACGATGGTGACGGAACAATGCTGCCAGTCATGCAGAGTGATATTATGCTTTCTCATAAGGAAAAAGTGTTGATCATCGACGCGAAATACTACACGCATACAACGCAGGTGCAGTACGATATTCATACATTGCATTCTGGCAATCTCTATCAAATCTTTACTTATGTGAAGAACAAAGAGGCGGAGCTTGCCGGAAAACCCCACGAGGTATCGGGTATGCTCCTGTATGCCCGAACAGACGAAACCGTGCAGCCGGACAATGTATATCAAATGAGCGGTAATAAAATCAGCGTTAAAACGCTTGATTTGAACTGCGAGTTCTCAGAGATTGTGGAACAACTCAACTGTATCGCCGAGGAACAGTTTGGTAAAACCATCAAAAAAAGATGCAATGCCCTATGAAAACATGAGATTTTGTATGACACAGATATTTTACTCAAACTCTCGGGAACTGTATGTATGGCTCTTCTGGTGTGAATAAGGAGGTATTAATTATGGCAAACAGAACAGGAACTTATGTGGCGTTTGATGGATTAGGCGAAGCAGACCCTACCAAATCCGATTTCAAATATTATGCGACAATACAGGCTTGGAGTGCAAATAAAAACATTGAATTCTCGTCCGACGGTCACAATACGAAAGTCACGGAGAACCCGCTAAATGAGAACTGGAAGGACTTCAAAAAGTTGTGGGAGCGCATTAACAAGCGGTACGCATATACCTGTGAGTTCGATGGTGCCGAGCTCATCAAGAAGTCAATCGAGGTTATTAACATCGAACCCCGTGTTGCGAAGCTGCCTTACACCCTCACCAAGGGCGAGCAGGAAGGCACTGACTTTAATATCGAAAAAACTGAAACAAAAAAACTCGACCGGACACAGGATAGCTTTGCCGATTATGACCTTATCGGGGAAATTGCCGAAGGCACGACACTGACCCGCCGCACGGCAACGGCTATTCTCACAGGCATTAACAAGGATAAATTGTGGCTGTTCCGCGCAAATCCCGAAGAGTTCATCTCCAAGGTTGTCGGCATCATCAACAAGCAGAAAGCCTCGATCGTAGTCGAGCATATAACCTATGCTCCAAGTGCGGAGGAACCGTGCACGCAGGACGTTTTCAATATGAGCCGTGCCTCCGATGAGCACACCAAGGCATTTTCGGCGAAGCGTTCTATTCCAGACTTCGTCTTTGCCGGAATCTATCAACGATTAGTACAAGCGGGCATTGCCCATAGTTGACACCCCCGGCTTTCTGTATAAGTCAAGAACAATGTCTATCGCACCAAACGAAAGGTGTCCCTATACGATTTTTTTGGTACGGAGAATATAGGGTAAAAGATAAAACGATCGATTATAATAAGCGCAGAAAGGAGGTTGCAATATGGATTTATATTTCGGAGATGTCCCATTGTGTTATACTAACTCCCTCGCTATGGCATTCAATTCCTACGGTTTCCATTTTTCACCTGAGTACCTGGAAGCGTTGATGGTTATGGGAAATGGTGCAAGTTTTGTAGACAACAATGTAAAGCATCCATTAGTCTTTTTTGACAATGGACTGCCGGATATATCTATTAATAATTGTTTACGTATTCTTGGGTTTCAACATGAGGATTTCTTTATTAAAGAATCAGATGGTTTTAGCATTGATGATATTCAAAAGAAGCTACAGCATCTTTTGAAAAATGGCTCCGTTGTAATAGGGCCGTTAGATATGGGATATTTGACTTACAATCCAAACTGTGTTTACCAGAGGGGTGTCGATCATTTTGTCTGTGCCTATGGCTTCTATGAGGGGCAAGTTTATCTGCATGATCCAGCAGGATATCCTTGTATGAAAATGAAGTTTGGGGACTTTGTAAAGGCATGGACGGCAGAGGGTGTTGCATATAAAAGAGGAGCCTTTTCCATGTGGGGAAATTTTGCGCGCATAAGAGAACCAGAGGCAAAAGAAATCTATCATGATATCTCTGTGATAATGAAAAAGCGGTATGAACAAGGCGATGCAAATGTCATAGAACAATATGCAAATTCGATAAGAGAAAATGGATTAAACCAGCAACAGAAACAGATCCATCAGTTCTTTAGTTTTCGCCTTGCCGCTGTGAGGAATATTTATTTGAGCAGGTTTCTTAAAGAACATGACCGCAAAAAAGCAGACCTGAAAGAACAAATGGCTGATCTTTTTGGACAAGCGCATTTGGATAGCATGAAAGATGATTATAAAGGGTTATCAAATACTCTAATCAAAATTTCAGAACTTGATAAGCAATTCAAAAAACTATGTATTCAATACGAAGGAGGATGATACTATGGAAAAAATGATAAAGACCGAGTTAGGAACAATCCAGAAGGAAAGAGTTGAAAAAATGCAATTTCTTTATATGGAAGTCGCTAATGATCCTGAAAGCCAAAGGAAAGCATGGCCGAAGTTTGAAGCTCACTTTCCGTCATTATCCGGCCGAAAGATGTACGGTCTGGATTATGATGACAGCAAAGTATATAGAGTGTGTTCTCTTGTTCTGGATAAAGATAATGGAGAAACCTACGGACTGGATCAATTCGAGTTTGAGGGAGGGGATTATATGAGACTGCGACTTAATTTTGAACCTCCAAAACTCTATGAAAAGATTGGCCCTGCTTATGGGCTTCTTATTGGGAAATATGAAGATGTGATTGATTGGTCACTTCCCTTCATAGAACAGTATAAAGCGAAGAACATTCTGGATATCATGATACCTGTAAAAGAGTAATCAGCAGAATGTATTAACAAGTAAGGAGTGAATATGATTAAGTCATTTAATGAAACTGTACGCTACATTGAAAGTGTGCTGGATAGTGAAATTGATGAAAAAAAGGTTGCAACCATCTCAAGTTATTCATACTCTATGTTCGGCAGGCTGTTTTCCGTTCTAACCGATATGACGCTGTCAGAGTATATTCGATTTAGAAAACTAACAAAAGCGGCAAAAGAGATTAACGAAACGAATGAAAGAATTATTGACATTGCAGTGAAGTATGGTTACGAATCATCAGATTCTTTCACAAATGCTTTCAAAAATTTTCATCACACTACGCCCACCGAAGTACGAAAAGGAGGAGCATATCGAGTTCTTTCTCCTGTACAATTAGCCCTTAGTGTAACAGGAGGAAAGCACATGGATGCAAGAATTCAAAGAAAAGACGGATTTGCCGTTGCAGGTGTTAAGTTGGATAATATCAACTCCTTTTCTTGCCCCGAAGCTTGGGATCAGCTATACGCAACATACAGTCATGACATTCTCTCTCGTTTGGGAAACGGTCAAAGCTATGGGATGTGCTTTGATGTGGAAAATCCAAACAAGATCAACTATATGGCCTGCTACCACGTCAGTGACATTGCAAAGGCAAGGGAAATGGGGCTTGAGGTCAAGGAAATCAGAGAAGCAGAGTATGCTATCCTGTCACTAAAGGGATCTGTTCCTACCTGTATTCACGAGGGCTGGAAATACGCTATGGAAGTGTTTTTGCCGGAGCAGGGCTATATGCACGCAGGAACACCTGACTTTGAAGTCTATTCCGAGGGGGATATGTATAGTCCCGATTATAAGATGGAGCTTTGGATTCCTCTCTCTAAGAAAGAATAAGCAGACAACAAATAGTTCAATGGGGATTTAATCAATCTGAGCTTGCAGGACAAGATAAACCGCTGCTTCCAACAGCGGCGGAGCTAGAAGCCATTGAAGAATTTAAGAAGAAAGGGTTTATTTGATAACAAAACCATGATAACATTTTGATAACAGCATTTCAGAAAGGCCATATACAATGGATAGCTGAAATCAAATGGAACAAATAGAAATCATATCACCAAAACAAAAATGTTTAGAGCAAGCTTTAAGTTTGCGAATATGAATGCAAAAAAGCTGTCCGAGATAGCAAAAACATCAAACTTGTCATTCTGTATAACGCGGCAACAGTTGATAAAAGCAAATGCCCTGATGCCATAAAGGCATACGGTACGCACGCTGCAATGCAAAAGATGGTGGACGGCAAGCATTATTGGGATTATGAGTCTGTCAAGACTGCTATGGGTCAATAACGACTATGGCATTATCTATAAATTGAATTGTTTCCAACGAAAAAGATTAAACTTGTGCAGAACGGTTATACCCTCGCAGAACGGCTAAAACCCGTGCAGAACTTTTCCCTTGAAAATCTGCACCCTGTATCACTATTATCAGCCTTTGCCAAAGGCCCGCCGCATAAGGATTTGCGGCGGGCCTTTCTTTTATACACGACACTGCGTACCGGGGGAAAGTTGCCCTGCGCAGCGGCATATTGCGATTTATTCCCAACATGCGGCATGCCAGATTGTATGATTAACGAACTTATGCACGGAACGCGGCCCGCAGGCCTGCAACACCTCCCTTTCTAAAGCCATACCGCTAAATACGTTAATCCTCGCCGGCCGACGGATATTGGCCTACGGCGGCGGTTTTTATCGCTGCCGTCGATTGCATATCGGGGTAATAGTACAGCATGACACGCGACAGGTATTCGCCCGCAACGTTCGGCTTCTTCCAGTCCACCCACGATTGAAGCACCACGTTGCCCCAAACGGAGAACGACTGAAACCAGCGCTCCTTTTCACATACGCTCGTCATCGGCTCCGTTTCCCACCTTCCGCTTGGGAACATAACCCTTTCGCTTTTGCCGCTCTGCCGGTTGGCGACGTAGAAAAACCGATTGTCCGGCTCGCCGTACAGGGCTGTAAGCCGACTTTCCACATCGACGAACTGGCCTAAATCCGATTGTATGCGGTTGCGAAAATCATCCGGGCTCACGCGCGCAGACTGCGCGCTGCTTAGAAGAAGCCTGTTCATCCCGATATCATTTTCATTAAAGTCCAGTTGCAGGTTCCATTCGTATCCGAACTCCTCGATTCCGTAAGCATTACCGCTCCATACGACGCTTGAGGTTTCAAAGGGCACGCCTTTTTTCTCCAAAAGGATCTTGGAAACGATCTCCGGCGTCGTATCTTTCACCGGAATCCCCTGGTAAAGGTAAAGTCCGCTCGCGTCTTCCGCCAGGCCGTAACCGGTGCCGAACAGGCATGCCGTCGCGATGACGATACTCAGGCATAATGATAAAACACTTTTCCGCATGGTTTTACTCTCCTTGTTCTCTGTCGGTTGGGAATAATTCGTATGCTTCCTCCATGCGTCGCTCGCAGGCAAAGCAACGCACACGGCTCAATGCTGCGATTTCCAAACGAGCGGAATCGTATGCGCCGCGTCCATGCTTCCGTCCGCCAGGGCGGGCGCGAGCACCAACTGCCGGGGCCAAGAGCCTACGGGAACGTACTGGGTGACGATCTCATCGGCCGACGAACCGCCGTCGCCGTAGGAAGCGTACCATTTTTGCCCTGCCGGCCGACCGTCGGCGGTGAACAGGCTTAATTCCCGACGCTCGTAAGGCAGGCTTGAATCGGCGGCGGCATAATGAACCTCCACCAACCCGTGTAGCGGAGAAAATTCGGCCCGTACCACCTCTACCCGCGTGTTGCCCCACAGAACGGCAACGCTCTGCGCGGAGAGGGAATCGCTTTCGGCGCGTGAAACGTCCAATGGAAAGATCACGTCGTCGTGCAGACGTTTCCTCGACGGCAAATCAAACTCACCGATCGGCATACGCACCGTTACGATATCCTGCAGCCGGATATCCTCCGGGATATTCGCGGCCAGGTAATACAGCATTTCCGCGTTCTCTTCGCCCGGCAGCTGAAACGTATCGTCCAGATACACATCCTGCCCGTCCAGCGTGAGATAGTCGCAGCAGCCGATTCCGTCCAGCCGCGCGGCCGCAATGGCGGAGGCCGTTAAATCGTCGTCCGTAAGCGCCGCGTTCTTCCGCGTGTCCGTTAACGAATAGACGATCCGCAGCTGATGTCCGTCGAACGCGGCTTCGCGTACGCGCAATTCGCTATGCCCGTAATCGGCAATATATAAATCAGTCTGCACCAGCGACTGCGCGGCGTCGCTTTCCGTCTGCGGCAACCACGGCAGCGCAAGCGACGGGAACGAGAGCACGCCCGCATGGGTTGCCCAGGCCAGCCCTGCTCCGATCAACGCAAGAAGCAATACTATCAACAGGAACAGGAAAGCAGGCCTGCGCAGGGAAACGTGCGCGCGGGGGCGCGTTTGTTCGCTAATTCTAGCCCACACGATGGAGCGGTGCGGCGCCACGTCGTCATCCGGGCGTTCGTCCAGCGCGTGCAGCGCTTCGCCAAGCAGTTCAACGTCCATTTTCCCGGCTCCGGTAAACAACTCCCTTTCGCAGACGGAGAGCAGTTCGCCGTTCGAATAGGAGTCGCCCATGCCGACGCCGAGAGGCCGTAAAACAAAGACTGCTTTTTTCATTAAAACCCACCTCCCGCATGAGCGCCGAGCGTCAGCAGCGCTACGACGCATAGGAATAATTCACGGTTAAGCAGCAGCTTTTTCTTGATTCTGGATATGCGCACCCGCACGCCGGATTCGCTCATCCGGTAATCCGCCGCAAGGCTTCCGGCGCTTTCGCCCCGCACGCAGTAACGCAGAAACAGCTCCGCGTCCTTTCGGCCCAGAAGGCGTGTGAGCAAAGCCGTCTGCTCCGCGCCCTGCGCGAAACTTTCCACCGACGGCGCGGACAAATCCGCTACGTCGGGACGGTCGTCCGTATCCAGCGAGAACGACCGGCGTTTCCATTCCCGCCCAACCTTCCGGCACTGTGCCAACAGGCTGCGGCGAAAAGTCTCCACCAGCCAGCCCGTGGGATTGGGATGATTTCTTACCTTTTGTTCATGCCGCCACGCGAGCACGAAGGTTTCCTGAATCTGATCCTCGATAAGGTCCGCCTGCGCCGTGGAATCCCCCAAAAACACACGCCCGACGCGATAGAGCAACGCGTAGTTTTCTTCAAACAGGTGTGAGAGCCATGCTTCATCGGCCATGATTGAAACTCCTTAATCGGTTAGTTTATGCTCGGGCGGGTATTCGACGATGGTCTTCGGCGTTTGAAAGACGGCCTCGTCGTAATAAAACAGATTGAGCTTGGTCAGGTAACCCGATTTCTTCTTATTTACCCAGTCTACCCATAACCTGAGTTCCACGTTTCCCCATACCGAAGACGCCATAAGGTATCGGTCGCTCTTGCAGACTCCCATCATTTTCGTGGCATCCCATGTACCGCTCGGGAACATGAACCTGGTCAGATAGCTTACGTCGTATTTTGAGACGTCGGTATAGAAAAAGCGGCAATCCGGTTCGCCATACTGCCGGCTCAACTGCGCCTCCATATCGACGAATTGAAGAACATCCCGTCTGACCATTCCTTCAAACTCCGGATTAAGCCCCCACACGTCTCCTTCCTTGCTAAGAACAATGCGATAAGCGCCGACGTAATTCTCGTTGTAATTCACATCCATATATAACGGATAACCGAAATCCGTGATGGGATACTCGCCGTATTCGTCGGCCAGTCTGTTATTGCCTTTCTCCCGTAAAATCCGGGGCACTCCGTCCGGCGTGACACTATCGAAAGGAATGCCCGAATATTGATGCAGTATAACCGCGTTTTCCGTTTGCGCAAGGCCGGGGGGCGTTATGCAGGACAGGAGGAAGGCAAACGCCGTAACGATTGACATGGCGGCTTTCTTCATGATCGTTCTCCTTGTTAATGGATTATATGGCGAATGAGGAAGGAATGCGGCGTCTTTGAAGGCAAGTAAAGGCATTCCGCTTCACTTCATTTATTTCATCCCGTACCCAACAGGGGGAAGACAGACCGCTTTTACTTTCGGCGATTGGTTCAACCGCCGTCGGGCGGATAATCGATGATCTGGGCGGGTGACTCTTTCGGGTAGAGTTCGTCAAAGAACTCTAAAGTCAGGCGCGTGGAGTACCCGCGCTTTTCTTCTTTATACCAGTTGATCCATAACCGGAGCGTTATATTGTCCCAGCAGGAGTATGACTCCAGGTATCTGTCACGATCGCATACCTCCGTCATCTGCGACGCGTCCCAGACGTTGCCCGGGAACATGAACCTTGTATTCCCCTTCATATGATAGTTTCCCGCGTTGGTAAAGAAAAACCGGAAATTCGGGTCGCCATACCGTTTATATAGCTGCGCTTCCATATCGACGAATTGCAGGATGTCTTTTTCAAACATCGCCCGGAACGTATCGCCCGTTGCCCAGTCGCTTCCCTCTCTTCCTAAAATGATTCGGCCCGCGCCAATGGCGTTTGGCTTTATGTTTACGGTGAAATTGAACGGGTACCCAAAATCCGTGATGCGAAAGTGGCCGTTCGTTTCGTTGCGTTGAATCTTTCCGAATTTCTCCATGAGGATTTGTTCGACGCCTTCCGGGGTGATCGTATCGTACGGAATATCCAGGTACAGAAAACGCCCCTGTTCGTCTTTCGTTTCAGGCGTTTCGTCCGCGCTCTCCGTTTGCGCGAAACCGGAAGTTGCCAGGATGGTCAGGAACAGCGCCAGCGCCACGCAGAATGCCGCGGTGGTTTTTCTCATCGATCATTACCTTCGTTCTTTTGGTTTATACTATCCATATCGTTATGTCTTTACGATACGAAAACGTTACACGAAACGGAAATAATCCTTGGTCGATAGTCGGCTGAAACGCGCGAACCGCATCCGGCGCCACGCCCATGAACGCCCTGTTCAATTTTACACGAAATGTGTGAGGATGGGTATGAATCATCAACTATGGGTCAGTCGGAAATGATGGGGTATACGCGTCCGTGAACTTGGCCCGCAAGGGCAAAGCTTTCCGCCGCCGGCGCGGATCATCCCCGTTCGGAAAGTGTTTGCTTCGACAACCTGAAGGCGGCTTGCTGATAAAACCGGACCCCGTGGAAAGCGCCGAATTCACATCCCGGGCCCACGCAAAAAACGGGCCGCCACAACCGATATCCTGTGGCGGTCCGTTTTTGTATGCGTGCCAAGGGTTAGAAAACCTTTAAATACCCTTCCGCGCCCTTATTGTTTTCGCCTTCGGCATACCCGAAGTCTCCGATATCGATGGTGAAGAGCATATTGCTTTTCTGGTCGATCAGCGCAACGAACGTCGATTTATCCATCATTTCGTTCACCGGGTATCCCCCTTTGTAACGCGTTACACTTATTGGACGCGCTATCGGCGCGGATACTCCCCTCCGAAACCTAGTTTTTTCAAAAGAGATTTAAGAGCAGCGTGCCGAAGCGGTCTGAGAAATGAAATGATGATCAAACCGGGAGGGCAAGGCGAAGGAAACCATAACGCGACGGCGGCCATGGCGATTTTTGACTGAAAATAGAAATAACAGGGTCAAAGAAGGTATTTATTCGGAAAGAAACCGTCGCGAATGGAGGTTATGCTTACGACAATTGGGACAAGGCAACCGTCAGCCAGGAAATTCCACCGGAAGCGTCAGCCGTACGGAGGTAAACTCGTCTTTTTCGCTTTCCACCTGAAGTTGGTAAGCGTTTCCGTAGATTAATAATAACCGGTCGTTTACGTTTCGAATACCGTACCCTTCCGTTTTCTGCCGATAAAGCGATTCCAGCGTCTTATCGTCCATTCCCACCCCGTTGTCCCTCACGGTGAAAACAATGGAATCGCCTTCCCGGAGAACGCGGATGCACAGGCATCGGGTTTCAGAGGCGCTGTTGCGCAAGCCGTGGTCGATCGCATTTTCCACAATCGGCTGAAGAACGAAATTCGGCATGCGTATGGTCAGCAGTGCCTCATCGATATCGTATTCTACGGAAAAACTCTCGTCGCTAAGCATTTGTTGCAGGGCGATATAAGATCGGATGTTATCCATCTCGTTGGAAACGGTCGTGTCGTCCCGACCGTGGTTTAACGAGGAACGGTAAAAACGGGACAATTGCAAAGCGATTTGGCTGATATCCGGTTGATCGGCGATAATGGCTTTGCTGTTGATAATGGAAAGGATGTTATAGAGGAAGTGAGGGTTGATCTGCGCATACAGCACGCGGAGGCTCAATTCCTTTTTCTCGATTTCATCGTTGTAGGTCACCCGGATCAAGCGGCGGATATGGGACGCCATCTCGTTAAAGCTTTGCACCATCTGGCCGATTTCGTCTTTCCTCCGGCTGGATGCGGTGATCTCCATATCTCCTTGGCCGAAAGCGCGCATTTTGCCGGTAAGCTCCTCAATCGGGCGCACCGTGGACGCAATGGATAAATATCCGATTAAAACCAACGCAACGATGACAAGCCAGGCGATCAGGTAGCTGCGCAACGTCGCGTTATAGACGGGCAGGAAGGAGGCGCCGGTGTCGTTGACGCAGTACACGAGCCATCCGGTCGCCATGATCCGGGTTTGGATCACGTTCCCGTTATTCTTTTCGCCCGTGAGGGCGGACGTATCGAAAGCGTCGCCTGTCAACGTATCGTAACGGAAAAACTGTCTGCCGTTTTCGTCGGTTATAAGCAGCGCATAGGGATTTTCGGAGATGCTGTAAAGAGGCGAAAAGACGCTTTTATAATTGATCTCCATATAGAGAACGTTGTCGTCGTGATAAACGCCCGGCATACCGATTTTTCGGACCAGCACCAACTGCCCGCTGTTGCTTTCGTCCGGCGGTATCCATTCGGGCGTATAGGTGATTTTTTGACCGGCAGTCCAGGGCTCTTCTTCGGGCAGCGCGGACAGCTTATGCACGTAAGTTGAATATTGGTGAAGATCGCTGCCGGTATATATGGTGATGCGCTTCAGCTGCGGATAGAGCGAATAGTACGTTTGAAACGCGGGAGAAATGACGTTGTGGATAACGTCGTACATTTTAAAATAGTTTGTGCCGTACGTACCGTTCAACGGAGCCAGCAGCCCGGGATCGTTGAAAATATAATCGGATATGGTATTGTATAATTCAAGCTTTGAGTCGATGGATTGTACCGCCTGGTCCAGCGTGTTCTGCAGCATGGATGCTTCGCCCTGAACGATGAGCCTTTTGGTGTTTTGATACGAATAGAATGAAAAAAAGGTGAAAGGCAGAATGCCGACCAGAAGATAGATGGCGACAAGTTTCATGCGGATCTTCTGACCGCCGACCAATCCGGGCAGCCTTTTCACGAACGATCTTCCTCCCTCCCGGCTGGCGAGGGGTAAAGCGCGCTTCGCCGGTATGTTTCAGGGCTTACGCCGATGCAGTCGCGGAAACATTGACAAAAATAGGAGGGGCTGTGGTAACCGACGGCCTGTGCGACGCTGCCGACCTTCATGGACGTGGTTTCCAACAGTTCCTGCGCTTTTTTCATTCTATAATCGTTGACGTATTGAAGTACCGTTTGGCCGGCGCCCTGTTTAAAAAGACGGCAGAGGTAATTGGGACTGAAATAGAAGGCGGCGGCAATATCTTTCAGGCTCAGTTCCGAAGCGTAGTTCTTTTCAATAAACCGCTTGATTTCGTTCACTTTGCCCAGCGCGACCGAATCATTCTGGGAATCGATTTTCTCCAGCTCTTGCCGGATGACCCTATCCAGTTCCGCAACGTCCCGGCACGTGAACACCTGATTGACGATCTGGCTTTCCGTGATCCCCGCGTTTTCGCTGCGCGTCATGAAAGCCAGCAGTTTTGAAATCCCGTACTTCGTATACAGGCAGGAGAATGATTTTCCGTTTCGGAGCAGATTGCGAAAGACGTCGTAATAAGACCTGAACGAAGCCGTATCGTTTTGACGAAGCGCGTTCGTCATATCGTCCATCAACCGGCCGACGTCCGTTTGGGAGCGCTCGCCTTCTTCGGCGCGGCAGATCCCGTCCAGTTCCTGATACGCGGCGGCGATATCCCGGAAGCCTTGCAGGGAAGCCGCCGCGACGCGGCAGGATGCGCCGTACCGTCTTTTCACGAAAGCGAGAATTTCGTTCGATAAGGCGTCGATATCCCCGACTCCGTTCTGAAAGAAAATCACCCCCTGACTTGGGTAGGGGCTGACGAAACCGAAAGAGGCCGTGAATTCGCTTTGAAAATCGGCCTCGAAACTTTCCCCGACGCCGTTGAAGAAATCCTTTTCAAACGCCAGCAGGACCATTACGGTGTAATGAGGCAGGCATTCTTCGCAGTTACCCACGGAAACACCGTTAAGCAGCATGTAAAGGACGCGCCGCTGTAGCTGCCGGTTCTCCACGTTTTCCTTCTTTCGTTTGTCGATTGCTTGAAGCACGCTCGCGAGCGTCTGCCGGAATTCCTCCGGCTCAACGGGCTTCAGGAGATATTCCGACACGCCCAGCGAGATGGCGGTACGGGCGTAGGAAAAATCGTTAAACCCGCTCAGAAGGATAATCGGGATTTCCCCGTCCGTCTTTCGGATGGAGGCGGACAGTTCCAGCCCATCCATATGCGGCATTTTGATATCCGTCAGCAGGATATCGAATTTTTCCGTCTTAAAGGCTTCGAGCGCGTCTCTGCCGTTGCCGGCGATATGCGTTATCACCGAGGCAAAAAACTTGCGTGTCAGGAACCGCACGCATTCGGCTTCCGCCGTATTGTCGTCGACGATCAACATATGGTACAAAGAATCGCATCCTCCTTTCGCGCAAGGATTTTTACATTTTGTTTGCCTTATTATACGCTTCTTTCCTCTTAAGGGAATGGAAAGCGGGCTATCTGGTGTGAATATTGACATCAACGATAGAAATCTGGTATTTACTTGGAAAGATCGTCTCCCTAATATGGAATTATCATTCGAAAAGCTTACGCCGGCCGGCAGGGGATGAGCCTTTCGAAAAAACAAACTGGGAGGAAACGAAACATGGTGAAAAAATGGCTATGTGCGATACTGACCCTCGCGATGCTGATTTCGCTTTGCCCGTCCACGCTTGCCGAGGAGAACGTGGACCCGTACGGGGCCGTGAGCGACGCGGCAACCGAAATTTCCGTCGGACGTGAGGAAACGCCGAACGTCACTTACGACGAAGGCGAAGATTCGTACAACAACTATGTCGTCAAATACCTGGAAAGCCAGCTGAACGTAAAATATAACTACGCGTTCTCCGTGGATACTTCCTCGTACTCCACCAAGGTCAATCTGGCGATTGCCTCCGGCGACATGCCGGACGTAATGTCCGTTTCGTACATGCAGTTGGTCCAGCTGGTGGAAGCGGGCGCCATCGAGGACCTGACGGATGCCTTCCATACCTACTGCTCCCCCAAACTTCGCAAATGCTTTGACTCCACGAACGGTATCACCGAATCTCTTACGACTTTCGACGGCAAGCTGATGGCCATTGGGGATATCCAGCCCGGCATGGACAGCGTGCCTGTGCTGTGGATTCGCGGAGACTGGCTGAAAGAGTGCGGTCTCGATATGCCCACGACGTGGGACGAGGTCGTAAACGTGGCGAAAGCTTTCCTGGACAAGAACCCCGGCGGCAAGGTGGATACGGGCTTTGCCGTAGCCTCCGATTTCTGCCGGCCCGACGGCGGCAACTATAATCTGGACGCGCTCCTTCATTATTTCGGTTCCTATCCCGAACAGTGGATTCTGAACGACGACGGAACCGCCGTCTACGGCTCCGTGACCCCCGAGACGAAGGAAGCGCTTGGCGCTATTGCCGACCTGGTAAAGGAAGGCGTCATCAACGCTTCGATGGCCGTGATGGACGACGAACAGTGCTACGAATTGCTCGCCAACGGCGAATGCGGCATGTTCTTCGGCGCGTGGTGGAGCGGCATGTGGCCTGTCGTCAACATCCTTGGCGGCATGGACGATTCCGCTTCCTTCGTGCCGGTGCTGGCGCCGCTCAACGCCAAGGACAATAAAATGGACGTCTGCGGCATGAGCCCGACCAGCAAGTACGTGGTCGTCAAGAAGGGATGCTCCGACGAAGTCAAGGAAGCGGTCATCAAGACGCTGAATTACCAGTACGATCTGGACCAGGCCCAGGCCGAGGGCGTGAGGCCGAACGGCATGGACTCCAACTTCTCCTGGCATTACTTCCCCATCAACATCCTCCTTTGCGATTACGATGCGAAAGAAAAGCAGATCGCGGATGTGATGAAGGTGATCGCGGGCGAGATGAAATACGACGATCTCTCCGGTGACGGCAAAACCTGGTACAACGGTTATACGACGGTGCTGGACAAAGGCTTCCGTACGGCGTACGAAACCAACCTCGCCACTGCGAACGCCTGGGGCTGGGCCACCGGCGCGCTGTGCGTGGAGTCCGCCGGCGATACGGTGAACATGTTCCCGGCCGCCACCTACGCGGACACGGATTCCATGGAGCGTCTCTGGACTTCCATGAAAACGCTTGAGGAGGAGTATTTCCTCAAAGTCATCACCGGCGAGGAAACGCTGGACAAATGGGACGAGTTCGTAAACGAATGGGACAATCTGGGCGGCACCATCGTTACCGCGGAAGTTAACGACTACCTGGCCAATAAGTAACGGAAGGCCGAACAGAAGGTGCCTCCGGGCACGTATGCGCCCGGAGGCACCTTCATATGGAGAATCCAACGACGGTACCGAACCTTCGCTTGCGCCATAAGCGAACAACGCAAAGGTTTTGCGCTTTAGGAGGGCGTCCCATGCAAATCACCAAAAACCGCGCCCGCAGGATCACGCTTCGCGACACGTGGCCGTACCATCTGCTGGTTCTACCCGGGCTGGCGGTCATCGTCATCTTTACGATCATTCCGTTTTTCGGCAACGTCATCGCTTTTCAGGACTTCAAGCCGATCCTCGGCCTGTTCAAATCGAAGTGGATCGGGCTGGAAAATTTCGACTATATGTTCAAGCTGAAGGATACGTGGCGCATCTTTCGCAATTCCCTGTTCATCGCGTCGGCAAAACTGGCGTTTACGCTGGTCGCATCCGTCTTCTTCGCTCTGCTGCTGAACGAAACCCGGAATATGGGCATGAAGAAGACCGTGCAGACCGTCTGCTTTCTACCGCATTTTCTTTCGTGGGTCATTCTGGCAACTATTTTTAAAAGCATTTTCAGCGACGACGGCCTGGTCAACTCGCTGCTTGAAAACCTTGGCATTTCTTCGGAAAGCGTTAATTTTCTGGGCTACAACTCCTGTTTCCAGCACATCCTGATTTCCACGGATGTGTGGAAGGAATTCGGTTACGGCGCGATTATTTACCTCGCGGCGTTAGCGGGAATCAACCCTGAAATCTACGAGGCCGCGGATCTGGACGGGGCCGGGCGGGTTGCGAAAATTCGCTACATTACCCTTCCCAGCATTATGATAACGATTGTGCTGGTGGCGACACTGAACCTCGCCAACATCCTCAACGCAGGATTCGACCAGGTTTACAATATGTACAGTCCCATCGTATATGAAAGCGGAGACATCATCGACACGTACGTTTACCGGATGAGCTTCGTAAACGCGCAATACTCGCTGGCAACGGCCATCAGTCTTTTAAAATCGGCGATCAGTTTCATCATGGTCAGCGTATCCTATTTCCTTGCGTATCGCTTTGCGGGATACCGGCTGTTTTGAATTGCGCGGTGCCGAAAACGTGAAAATGATGTTTGATACCGCGACACGATCGCAAGCGCGATCGGTTCGCGGCGGACACGGGAGGCGGAAACGATGAGACGTTATCATTCCCTGAACGATACGATTTTTGATACGATCGTAACGGTTCTGTTGATCTTTACCGGTTTACTATGCCTGCTGCCGCTTTTGCATATCGTTGCTTTATCCTTGAGCAACAAAGAAGCCGCTTTGGCAGGCTGGGTGTACCTTTGGCCTGTGGATTGGACGACGAGCGCGTATTCGACGCTGACGAAAGACACCCGCTTTACGCAGTCCATGCTGGTATCCGTCGAACGCGTCTTGTTGGGCGGCGGCGTTAACTTTATCCTCACGATCTTCACGGCTTACCCGCTTTCGCTGGAAAAGGAGCAGTTTCCGGGGCGGCGGGTCTATATCTGGATTTTCGTGTTCGCCATGCTGTTTGGGGGAAGCCTGGTACCCTGGTATTTCGTCATTAAAACCATGGGGCTGATCGACTCCGTTTGGTCGCTGGTGATTCCGGGCGGACTGCCGGTCTACAACATGATCCTGTTGCTGAACTTCTTTCGAAACGAGCCTCGGGATATCAAGGAAGCCGCGATTATCGACGGAGTGAACCAGTGGCAGATGATGATGAAAATTTTTCTGCCGCTTGCCGTGCCCGCCATCGCAACGGTCACCGTGTTCAGCGTCGTATGGCACTGGAACAACTTTTTCGACGGAATGCTACTGATCTCCACCCCCAGCAAGATTCCCCTGCAAACCTATATCCAGTCCCTGTCGAATACCAACATTACGATCACTTCTTCCTCCATGACCCCGGAGGAACTGGAAGCGCTGTCTTCGCTGAAAACCTTCAACGCGGCGAAGATCGTGGTGGCGGCCGTGCCCGTGGCCGTATTTTACCCGTTTATGCAACGATTCTTCGTCAGCGGAATCACGTTGGGGTCTGTCAAAGGATAATCGGAGGCTTTCCACTTTTTATCAGGGAGGGAAACGGGATGGACCGGGTCACGATTGATTTTTCACACTCCAGAGGGAGCGTAAACCGCAATCTATACGGGCATTTCGCCGAGCAGATCGGCGGCGTGTTTTACGACGGGCTCTGGGTGGGCGAAGACAGCCGGGTGGAAAACGTGCGGGGATTTCGAAAGGCGCTGGTGGACAGCTTCAGCAAGCTCCGCCCTCCGGTGCTGCGCTGGCCGGGCGGATGCTTCGCGGAGACGTACGATTGGCGCGACGGCATCGGCCCGCGGGAGAAGCGGCCGGTGCGCGCCGGCTGGTGGTATTCCGCCGATAGAAGGACGGAGCCTAACCAGGTGGGAACGCACGAGTTTATAGACTTTTGTCGCATGACGGGCGCGGAACCGTATATCGCCGGGAATATGACGTCGCTTACGCCGCTTGCGATACGCGACTGGGCGGAGTATTGCAACCTGCCTGCGGGAACCACCGCGCTGGCCGACGAGCGGGCGAAAAACGGATCCCCGGAGCCGTTCAACGTGCGTTATTGGGGCATCGGGAACGAAAACTGGGGCGGCGGCGGACAGATGAGCCCGGAGATGTGCGCGAGGGAATACATCCGTTACTCCACCGTGATCAACAGTCTGGACAGGGGTAATTTCCGCTTTATCATGTGCGGGCCGAACGGGGACGACGTCGCCTGGACGCGGCGGCTGATGCGGGAATGGAGGACGCGCAGGTGGGAAGAAGCCCCGACCTACGGCATGAGCGTGCATTACTATACCAACCAGGGTTACCCGGGCGACCCGCTGCGCTTTACGGAGGACGAATGGTATCTGCAGATTTTTAAAGCGGACCGGATACGCCGCGTGATCGACGATCATCGCGCGGCGATGAACGAATTCGACCCCGACCGCAGAATGGCCATGGTCGTGGACGAATGGGGCAACTGGCACCGTGAAGGTACCGGGCCAAGCAAGGGACGCAACCTTTACGAACAGCAAAGCAACATGAGGGACGCCGTAGTGGCGGCGCTGACGCTGAACATTTTCAACAACCGATGCGATACGGTCGCCATGGCGAACGTCGCCCAACTGTGCAACAACCTGCACTCTTTATACCTGGCCGGGGACGAGCATTTCGTGGAAACGCCCAACTATCACGTTTTTGATCTGTACAAGGGCCATCAGGACGGGAAGCAACTGGAAGCGATCGTGGACGCCGAATGCCTGGAACGGGACGGATTCGGAAGGCTGGAAAGCCTCTCCGCTTCCGCGTCGATCAGGGACGGCGTGCTGACCGTAACGCTGGCGAACCTGAACGTTGCGACGTCCAAACAGGTGAAGCTGGCCGGACTGGGCGGGAGCATCCGCGGAAAAGCGACGATCGCGACGTTGGCCTACGAAGACCCGCACGTCTGCAACACGTTCGAAACGCCGTACGCGGTACGCCCGGTGACCCGGACGGAAACATGGGGGGAAGGCGACCCGGAAATTCTGCTGCCTGCGGCGGGAATCGTGGCGGTTACGCTGCTGCTCGCAACGCGGAACGAGTAGAGGGGGGAGCGTTGATGAACAAGCGGATTAAGCGGCTGAAACAATACCAGTGGGAGAAAAAGCATCATGCCGTGAGGCGGGCGCTTCCGGACGGAGAACCTGCCTACCGCGACCGAACGCTTTCGCCTGCTGCACGTACGGCGCTGCGGCTGGAAACGGCGCTGAAACTGGAAACCCCCTTTCTGTTTCCGGAAGAGCTGATCGCTTTCACGCGAACCGTGCCCAACCTGCCCATGATCTTTAGCGAGGCGGAGTGGACGGACATTTGCGCCTCCCATTCCATCCACGAACATGGAAATGTCTGCAACCTTTCCCCGGACTATGCTTCGGTGATCGCGCAGGGCTTGCTGGCGTTTAAGAAAAGGCTCGGCGGAAGCGACTATCACCGGGCGATGGCTAAAAGCATCGACGCGGTGCTGGAACTGACGTCCCGCTACCGCGAAGCCGCGCTGCAGGCGGGTGACGAAGCCCTTGCGGACGTGTTGAGGCATGTGCCGGCGCAAGGCGCGACCTGCTTCCGGGAAGCGTTGCAAAGTTTGCGTATCCTGCATTACGCCATGTGGTGCGAAGGCGACTACCACAATACGCTGGGACGCTTCGACCAATACATGTATCCCTACTTCAGCCACGATCTGGAAACGGGCAGGATGACGGAAGATCAGGCGCTTGAATTGCTGGAGGCCTTTTTCCTTTCCTGTAATCGGGACAGCGACCTTTACCCCGGCATGCAGCAGGGGGACAACGGGCAAAGCCTTGTGCTGGGCGGCGTGACGCGGGTAGGGCAAGACGGCTGGAACCGCTTTTCCGCGCTTTGCCTGAAAGCGACGGAGGAACTGCGCCTGATCGATCCGAAAATCAACGTGCGCGTTTCCGGTAACACACCTTTGGAGGTCTACGAGCTTGGCACGCAGCTTACGAGGCTGGGCCTGGGTTTCCCCCAATATGAAAACGACGACGTGGCCGTGCCGGGCCTCGTGGCGCTGGGGTATGACCCGGAGGACGCCCGAGACTACGTCGTGGCCGCGTGCTGGGAGTTTATCATCCCCGGAAAGGGCGCGGATATCCCCAACATCGGCGCGTTGCCCTTCGCCAACGTGGTGGACGCCGTGATCCGCGAGCACCTTGCGGGGTGCGAAACGATGGAGGAACTGCTTTCCGGCGTAGAGAAAGCGATTTTCGCCGCCGTGCGCGAGGAAGTCGCAAAGCACCGGAACCTGTACGTCATCCCCTCGCCGTATCTCTCTCTGTTTTTCGAAGGCGCGCTGGAAAACGAAAAGGACGTCTCGCTGGGCTGCAAGTACAACAATTGGGGCCTGCACGGCACGGGGCTGGCCCCCGCCGCCGACATGCTTGCCGCCGTGGAGGAAGCCGTTTTTAAGGAGAAGCGGACCGCGCCGCGGGAACTGATTCAGGCGATGGACGCGAACTTCGAGGGCTTCGACCGCCTGCATAGCCACCTGAAATACGAATGCCCCAAGATGGGTAACGACGACGACCGCGCGGACCGTTTCGGTGCCTGGCTGCTGGACGTTTTCGCGCGCGCCGTAAAGGGCATCAGGAACGAACGGGGCGGAATCATTCGCGCGGGAACGGGCTCCGCCATGTATTACGTCTGGAACGCGAAGGACTTGGGAGCCACCGCCGACGGTCGGGAAAAAGGCGTGCCGCTGCCGGCTAATTATTCGCCTTCCCTCAATCTCCGGCTGAACGGCCCCGTGTCCCTGATTAAATCTTTCACCAAGCCGGACCTGAAGAAAACGATCAACGGGGGCCCGCTGACGATCGAGTTTTCGGACAGCGTTTTCAACAACGACGAGGCGATCGCCAAAGTAGCGCAGCTCGTGAGGCTTTTTATTCAACGGGGCGGGCATCAGTTGCAGCTCAACACCGTGAACCGGGATCGCCTGCTGGACGCCCAACGCCACCCGGAAGCCTACCGAAACCTGATCGTTCGCGTGTGGGGTTGGAGCGGGTATTTCGTAGAGCTGGACAAGTGCTACCAGGACCACATCATCAATCGGGCCGAACTCGGCGTATAGAGAACGAAAACCATGAGCGAGGGAATCGTATTCGACATCAAGGAATTCGCTGTCAACGACGGGCCCGGTATCCGAACGACGGTGTTTATGAAAGGCTGCCCGCTTCGTTGCCAATGGTGCCACAACCCGGAGGGACTCTCACCGAAACCGCAGTTGATGGTCAGCCGTTCGTCCTGCGTGCGCTGCGGAGCCTGCCTGGCGGCATGCGGGCATAAACCGTCGTGCGTCGCCTGCGGCGATTGCGTGCCGTTCTGCCGCCTGGGACTGCGCAGGATCGCAGGAACGAGGTGGCAGCCGGAAGCGCTTGCGAAACGCCTGACGAAAGATGCGGACATGTACCGGCAAACGAGCGGCGGCGTGACCTTTTCCGGCGGTGAACCGCTGATGCAGTGGGAATTTGTGAAGGAAACCGTCCGGCTGATGCGCGGGGTGCACACGGCAATCGAGACCAGCGGGTATGCGACGGACGATGTTTTTTACGAGGCGATGGAAACCGTCGACCTGATTTTGATGGATATTAAGCTGATCGACCCGAGGCTGCATAGGAAGTACACAGGCGCGGACAATACCGGCATCCTCCGCCATGTGGAAATGCTGCGTCGGGGAAGCACGCCCTTCGCTATCCGTCTGCCCATGATTCCCGGTGTGAACGACAACGTTGAGCATTATCGCGGAGTAGCCGAACGGCTGCAGGGCGCGAAAGCGTTGCGGAGGGTGGATATCCTGCCTTACCAGCAGACGGCGGGCGCCAAGTATGAAATGGTCGGTTTGCAATACCAACCGGGCTTCGACCCGGCGCAAAAGGTGAACGTTGACACGGAGCCGTTTGAACGGTTGCATCTCCCCGTAAAAGTATATCCCGCGTAGGGGATACTTTCTTGGCTGGGCAGCGGCCACCGTTTCAATAGAACTGTAAGGCACGCTACGGCGCCTTCCCGGGGAAAGGAAAGCGATCGGCGACGGGGAATCTGTTACAAGATAAGCGCCCCGTATGGCGTCATACGGAGAAAGAAGGATGCATTCATGATCCCAAGGCCCGAGTATCCCAGACCGCAATTTGTGCGGGACGGGTGGATGAACCTGAACGGTGTCTGGCAATTTGAAATCGATCAAGCGGATACGGGCGAGGCACGGGGACTGCCGACCTGTGAAAAACTGAACGGGGAAATCGTCGTTCCCTTTTGCCCGGAGAGCAAGCTTTCCGGCGTGAACCATAAGGATTTCATGCTGGCGGTATGGTACCGCCGTAAGTTCATATTGCCTGCAGAGGCGGCCGGAAAGCGCGTGCTGCTTCACTTCGGAGCGGTCGATTACCGTTGCCGCGTCTGGATTAACGGGGTGTTCGCGGGCGAGCACGAAGGCGGATATTCCTCCTTTGCCTTTGAAATTACCGGTATGCTTCGGCCGGATGAGAATACCGTCGTCATAAACGCCTATGATAACACGAGGGATGGTATGCAGCCGTCCGGCAAACAGAGCGAGAGCTATGACTCCCACGAATGTTTCTATACCCGTACCACCGGTATCTGGCAGACAGTCTGGCTGGAATGGGTAAACGAGCAGTATATCGACCGCGTTCGGTACATGCCGGACGCGAGTATGAGCGCCGTACACGTGCGCGTGCGTGCCGACGGTGGCACAGGCTGCACGCTTCGGGCTGAAACCCGCTTTGGCGGGGAGGATACCGGCTGGGCGGAAACGCCGATGCAAACGGAGTGGGCGGAACTGACGGTGCCGGTCTCCGGCGGGCACCTGTGGGATATCGGGCAGCCGAACCTGTACGACGTCCGGTTGTCGCTTTTTAATAACGGAAAGAAAGTCGACGAACTGTGCAGTTATTTCGGCCTGCGCAGCGTCGGGTTCGACGGCATGCGTTTCATGCTAAACGGCAGGCCTGTTTTCCAGCGGCTTGTGCTCGACCAGGGTTTTTACCCCGACGGCATCTGCACGGCGCCGACCGACGAAGCTTTGCGGCGGGACATCGCCCTGTCCATGGCAATGGGTTTTAACGGCGCGCGGCTGCACCAGAAAGTTTTCGAAGCCCGCTACCTCTACCATGCGGACCATATGGGATACCTGTGCTGGGGCGAGATGGGAAACTGGGGGTTAAACCATACGAAGACAGGCGCTCTGGCGGCTTTCCTGAAAGACTGGATTCCCGCGATGGAGCGGGATTACAGCGCGCCCAGCATCATTGGCTGGTGCCCCTTCAACGAAACGTGGGACGTGGCCGGGCGCCGACAGTGTGACGACGTGCTCCGCATGGCTTACCGCGTTACCAGAGCGATCGATCCCGTACGCCCCTGTATCGATACCAGTGGGAACTATCATGTGGAAACCGATATTTACGACGTCCACGATTATGAGCAGAACCCCGACGTTTTCCGCGCGCATTACGGGCCGGAGGCCGGAGCGATCTACGACCGGATGCCGGACCGCCAGCGTTACGGCGGGCAGCCCGCTTTCGTAAGCGAATACGGCGGCATCTGGTGGAGCGACGCGGACCGTGAGGGTTGGGGGTACGGCGAACGCGTGAAGAACCGGGAGGAATTTATGAGCCGTTTTACTGGGCTGACCAACGCTTTGCTTGACAACCCGAAACTGTTCGGCCTTTGCTATACGCAGCTGACGGACGTGGAACAGGAGCAGAACGGGTTGTATACGTATGATCGCGTTCCGAAATTCCCACCCGAACGGATTCGTGCGGTTCTGGCCGGAAAAGCCGCCTGCGAAGCGGAAGAGGGAGCCGCGGAATGAGATGGAATCATGCTCACGGTTTTATCGCCGG
This sequence comes from uncultured Oscillospiraceae bacterium, assembly GCA_964497495.1. Taxonomy (GTDB): domain Bacteria; phylum Bacillota; class Clostridia; order Christensenellales; family Aristaeellaceae; genus CAXXOK01. The sequence goes on along the minus strand of CAZCCZ010000001.1, from coordinate 160,468 downwards.
TTAAAAGAACATGAGACAACGTAAAACGCATCCTGTTCTTCTTTGTATTTCCCGTTACAAAAAATGAACAAAGAAAAAACGGCCTCCGTTTTAGAGGCCGCTTTTCAATCCCTTTGTCAAGCGCAGTTTCCAACGGCAAGCGCTTTTCCGCAGCCAGCTCAGTCTTTCAAGCCTTGTCTGTTCCCGGAATGACGTTGTCTCTTTCTCATTATTCAGCTGAGAATTTCGTTTCGGAAGCGGGCCTTTCACGGGCAGCGCCGCTGCTTGATGAAGCAGACCGGTTCCGTATCGGACCGACGTGCTTTCACCTTACTCTCAAGTAAATACCAAACGTATTGTTAATATAAATATTTGACATACGTATCCTTCATTGTATAATAGAGAATGTTTTGACGCCCGTTTCACGAAAATGTGACCGCGAATGAGGTGAGGTTTCAAATGCAAAACAACCTGCAGCAGAACGAAAACCGTTGATTCGTAAACGATGCCTGTAAAGCACAAGTTATATATGGGATGAATTCTCCCGAAATAGCATGTTACATCCATAATGCAATATTTTCTATTATATGTACCTAATAGGAAAAGTAAGAGGTCGATATCCATGAAAGACACACAGGAAATTGATTTAAAAGATATTTGGAACACAATCAAGATGAACTGGTTTTGGCTTCTCATCATCCCCGTCCTGTGCTCGTTTATCACGTTCCTGTATTTCTCCCGATTACCGGACGAGTATACGGCCCAGACCAAGCTTTACGTTTTCCTGGATTACACCGACAACCTCGGGCAGCTCCGTTACGACACTTCCGCCAGCACGGAATTTACCGGCGATTTTAAAGAACTGATCAAAACGGAGCCGGTTTATCGGGAAACGGCGAATCGCCTCGGCAGCGATATGGACGTCATGAAAAACGTGAAGGTCGACGTTTCCGAAGTGTCCGGCACGCGCGTGATCGTCGTGAACGCTACGAGCACGTCCCCGTCGCTCAGCCTGAACGTCGCCAACACCATCAGCCAGGTGTTCGTGGAGTACATCACCAAGCTGATGAAGAAGGAAGCCGTCAGTATTGCCGCGGAAGCTTCTCTTCCCACCGGGCCTTCAGGCCCAGCGAGAGTGAAAACCTCGCTTCAGGTGGGGCTGATCGCGCTGGCGCTGGTCTTCATCATCATGATCGTGCTTCGGATACTCAATACCAAACTGTCCACGATAGACGATATCGAGGGATACCTGAAAACGCCCGTGCTCGCCGGCATCCCGGATTACCGGGACGAAGTCGCGCACTTCATGAAAGAGAGCAAACCGAACGCAATGCTTGGAAGCGCCGTCGCGGACACCACGATGGAAGGCGTGCGGACCCTGGCGACGAACATCCAGTTTGCCTACAACAAGGAAATGCGGGGCACGACCCTCATGGTGACCTCCACGACGATGGTCGAGGGCAAAAGCACCCTCGTGCTTTTGCTTGCGGAGGCGCTGGTTGACGACGGCTTCAACGTGCTGGTATGCGATTTCGACGTGAAACGCCCAAGCATCGGGCAGTATATCGGCACGCGAAACCGCAGGGATATCATCGACTACCTTTCCGGGCGCGCGACGCTATCGCAAATCGCCACGAAAACGCCCAACAAAGGGGTTTACTTCGTGGATTTCTACCATCGCAACTACTCGCTTTCGCAGATCGTGAAGCATCCCGGTTTCACGGATTTTTTGGATGACGCCGCGCAGTACTTTAACGTGGTCCTTTTCGACACCTGCCCTCTGGGCATGTTTATCGACGCCGCCATCCTGTCGACGAACGTGAACGGCACGCTGATGGTCGTAGGCAGCGGCATGGTTGAACGTCACCGGGCCATGGACGTAATGGAGCAGTTGAAGAAGGCGAACGCGAATATTCTCGGCGTCGCGCTGAATTTCACCAGCCAGGAGACGGGCGGCAGATACTATTACGATAAACGCAGAAGCGGGCGTAAAAAGGATAAAAAGTTCTTGTCCCGTACGAAGGAGGTGAAAACAAACGGAAAACCGACCAATGACGACGAGCGGAAACCGACCGACAATACCCCGTTGCCGGAGAAACTGGCGTGACATCGCAACCGAAACCGTATCGCAAACGCCCGGCGGACCGACCGGATACCGACGAACGCGTAGAATACCAGAGGGGAAGCCATGATCGATATTCATTCCCACATCCTGCCCGGCATGGACGATGGGGCGGCTGATCGGGGCGAGTCGCTCGCGATGCTCCGGGAAGCGGCCAAAGCGGGCGTGACCGGTATCTTCGCGACGCCGCACGCAGCGGCGCCTTTGAGCAGGCGCGGTCTGGAAGCCGCCTGCCGGGAACTGACGCCCGAAGCGGCCGCGCTGGGCATAACGTTACGCGTCGGCGTCGAGACCCGTTACGATCTGCTGGCGCGGCTGGACCGGTATGATTTGACGGATTATTGCTACCAGGGAACCAAAACGCTCCTTCTTGAATTCCCGGAACAAATCAGCCCCTCGAAATGGGAGTGCACCCTGTGCGAACTGAAAGAATCCGGATTTCAGGTAATCATCGCGCACCCGGAACGCTACCGGATCGTTCAACGGAATCCGGACCTGACGACCGAGTTCAGGCGATACGGGGCCCTGATCCAATTGGACGCGGAAAGCTTCGCGGGCAGGCCATGGAACCGGGACAGAATCACCGCCGCCGCGATCCTGAAGGCGGGAACAGCCGATTTCATCGCATCGGACGCCCATCGTGCGCAGGGATACCGGCTTTTCGACGAGATTCATCGCAAGCTGGCGGACGTATGGCCGCCAGGTCGGAACGTGTTTTCGTGAAAATAATAGAAAATGTTTCGAAAAATGGAACGGAAGTACAGATTGCGATTGAATTGCGTGCATAAAACCGTTATAATAATACACTGAACAGGAGGGGCGAAAGCAACCGACGTAAGGGTTCACAGGTTACGGCAAGGATGTGGCTTGCTTCGGCTTTGACCGTTCTGGTTAACGCTTGCTGACATAGGAAATCGATCATCCCACAGAAAACTGTGGGAAAAAGGTTTTGTCTTGTTTTCAATCGAAACGCAACCGATCGATATCAATAGGCGGACGTTGCAAAACGCCGTGAAACGCTGTTGAAATATAGGATTTTGGTTGAATGAGAAGTGAAGCCTCGCAAGAGGTTTTATTTTTTTTTGCAAAAAAAGTCTTTCATATTTGCGAGACAAAGGAGGGGTTTTTACAATCGGCGAAAACCGGGCTTTTTATCGATCATCCGGTAACGCCGCGGGAAAACGCATAACTCCGAGGGGGATCCTCCGGGCTGATCGGATCTCCGAAACGTGCGCGACCGGGAACCCGATGCGGAAAACGCTCGAGTTCTTATTCGACGGAGTGCATGGATATAAAAACATGATATTGGAATCAAGCGGCTTGCGCGATCGGGGCAGGCCTGTGCAAGGAGACAATGAAAAATGTTATTGAAAAGAATAGCGCGCATACAGGACGGCGCACTTGCCGCAATACGGTGTCGGATTACTAACGCGATGTTAAATTTCCGGCGCATAAGCAGGGACCTGTCGGCACAGGCCGTTCGCGACCATGCCGTTCATGATTGGACGGCGATGACCGCGGGCGCGCTTCAGGAGCCTCCGGGAGGCGGAACACAAGACCACCGGCTAAACCGGTGGTCTTTATTTATACAGATTATTTCACACCGAGTAATAACTGGAAAGGAGCCGTAGGAATGCGTACGTTTCGACACGTATATTGTTTGTTTTGCGAAACCGGAAAAGAGAAAATCGCAAAAATCCTTTGCGAAAAAATGCTTGGCGCGCGCGCCATACTGCTGACGACCGTTCACTATAAATTCTACTGCGGAACGCACAGAGAAATCACGATCAGAACGCTTCCTAGTTACCTGTTTCTTTATTTTAACGAAGACATCGATATTTACCGGATCGCACAGATCGGGCACGTGTTCCGCGTCCTTTCGCTTAACGGCGAATATGAACTGCACGAGAGGGACCTGAAATTTGCGAAGTGGGTCTATGAAACCGGGGGCGTTATCAAAACGTCGCAGGTTTACCGTGAAGGCGACCATATCGTCGTGGTGGACGGACCGCTGAAAGAATACGAAGACAACATCGTTTGGGTGGACAAACGGAAGGGCAAGGCGAAGGTGAACATCCAGACGGAAAACCTGAACATCGGCATGTGGCTGTCCTTCGACTATATTCCGGATTGCCAGCCGTACCAGTTGCTCGGCTGACCGTGCCAGGGCCGGCGAAAAACGTCGGTTACGAGCGGGACGGATACGGGACGGCGACGAAACGCCCGGTTTCCGGTTGGCTAGAGTCCGCGGCACCCGCTGCGCATGCGGGAATCGAACACGGCCGGCATAAGCCGGCGGTTTTTTTATTTCCGCCCGAAGGAACGGATTGCGGGCAGTCGGCGCCGCATACGCCGCAAGGAAAACGATTTATGCACCATCATACCGCGCAAGGGCCCTGTGACGGTTTACACGCGCCGTTTGTCGCGCCGCAACCGGAGCCGACCTATCCGGACTGAACACACCGAAACCGAATGAAGAAGGAGAGAATCATAATGACGGAAGCCGAGATGTTGCGGACGAACAACGAAATGCTGCTTGAACGCATGGATCTGGAACCCGCTTTCGCCCCTTCGCTGCCGAGGACGAGACGGCGTGAGGACGCGTTTTCGTTCGGCTACAGCGAGCCGTGGGCGTACCTGTTTCTAAAAAGAGTTCTGGATCTTACCTTATCCACGCTCGCGCTGGTCGCGCTTTCCCCGCTGATGCTGGCCGTCGCGGCGCTGATCTATCTGGACGACCCGCACGGTAGCCCCATCTTCGTCCAGAGGAGAGTCGGGAAAGGCGGGAAGACGTTCCGGTTCCTGAAGTTCCGCAGCATGGTGGTGGACGCGGAGGCGCGCCTGCCGGAACTGCGCGCCATGAACGAAATGGACGGCCCCGTTTTTAAAATCAAGGACGACCCGCGGGTTACGAAGGTCGGCCGTTTCATCCGCAAGACCAGCATCGACGAACTACCCCAGTTGGTCAATATCATCAAGGGCGACATGTCGATCGTCGGGCCGCGCCCGCCGCTGCCCGGAGAGGTGGAAAAGTACGGCTCCTTCGAAAAACAGCGGCTGCTGGTCAAGCCGGGGCTCACCTGTTACTGGCAGGCGCGGGGCCGCAACGAGATCAAGTTTCACGAATGGATGGAACTGGATGTGAAATACGTGTACGAGCATAACCTGTGGGTGGATACGAGGCTGGTGCTGTTGACCGCCAAAGTCGTTCTGACAAGAAAGGGCGCGATGTAATTGAAACACGCGGGAAAAAGCGGCCGCCCGTTTCGTTTCGAGGCGCGCCTATGAAAAGCAGACTTAGTATCGCGATGATCGGGCATAAGCGCGTTCCCTCCCGGGAGGGGGGGATCGAGGTCGTCGTGGAGGAACTGGCCGCAAGGATGGCTGCGCTGGGCCACAGCGTGACCTGCTATAACAGGCGGGGGCATCACGTATCGGGCCGGGAATTCGACGGGGCGCAAACGGGCCGCTACCGGGGCATCCGGCTCGTCACCGTGCCGACGCTGGACGCGAAGGGCCTTGCGGCGCTGACCTCGTCCGTCGCCGCGTCGTTTCGGGCCGCGTTCGGGCGATACGACGTGGTGCACTACCACGCGGAAGGCCCGTGCGCCATGATGTGGCTGCCGAAATTGTTTGGAAAGCGTTGCGTGGCGACGATCCACGGCCTGGATTGGCAAAGGGAAAAGTGGAAATCCGGATTCGGCGCCAGATATATCCGGTTCGGCGAAAAAACAGCGGTGCGGTGCGCCGACGAAATTATCGTATTGAGCCGGGCGATGAACGCGTATTTTTTGAAAACCTACGGCAGAAAGACCTGGTATATTCCCAACGGAATCGAACGCCGCGATAACGTCCCGGCGGAGGCGATAACGAGCGCGTATCACCTGCGCAGCCGGGAGTATCTGCTGTTTCTCGGCAGGCTGGTGCCGGAAAAGGGGCTGCGTGTCCTGCTGGACGCGTACCGGAGACTGGATACCTCCCTGCCGCTGGTTATCGCCGGAGGCGGGTCGGACACCGACGCATTCGTCGCCGAGCTGAAGTCGGTTGCCGGCGACGACTCCCGGATCGTCTTTACCGGATTCGTACAGGGGAAAACGCTCGCGGAGCTTTACAGCAACGCCGCGATCTACGTGCTGCCGTCCGACCTGGAGGGGATGCCGCTGAGCCTGCTGGAAGCGATGAGCTACGGCAACTGCTGCGTAGTGTCCGATATCCCGGAGTGCGCCGAAGTCGTTGGCGACCATGCCGTTCTCTTTCGCAGGGGGGACGCGCAGGACCTTGCCGAGAAGCTGCGGGGGCTGTTGGGAAATCCAGACCTCGCGCAGCGGTACCGGAGCGAGAGCGCGGGGTACGTCACAAGGCATTACAACTGGGACGCCATCGTGCTGAAAACACTGGCCCTGTACCAGTTCGATACGACGGGAGCACAAGATGAAAATACTGATGGTCAATAAATTCCTCTTTCCCAACGGCGGATCGGAAACGTACCTGTTTCAGCTGGGGAAAGCGTTGCAAAGGCACGGGCACGAGGTTCAGTACTTCGGCATGGAACACGAAGGGCGGCTGGTAGGCAACGCGGCGGGCGCCTACACGTCCGATATGGAGTTCAACGGCGGCGGAGTCCTCGGGAAGCTGGCATATCCCGTAAAAACGATCTACAGCCGGGAAGCGAGGCGAAAGATCCGGCTGGTGCTGGACGATTTCCAACCCGACGCCGTGCACCTGAACAACTTCAACTACCAGCTGACGCCGTCCGTGATTCTGGAAATACGCCGGTGGGAAAAGCGGACGGGGAACCGGGTGCGGGTCGTGTTCACCGCGCACGACTATCAGCTGATCTGTCCGAACCATATGCTTCGCAACCCGCGGACAAACCGAAACTGCGAAGCGTGCGCGCACGGGCGGTACCTGAACTGCGCGAAGGGGAGATGCATTCACGGTTCCGTCGCTAAAAGCCTGATCGGTTCCGCGGAGGGCGCCTTCTGGCGGGCGAACGGAGCGTACGGGCAGATCGACGCGGTTGTTTGCCCCACTCGGTTTATGAAAACCAAAATGGATTTAAACCCCGCGTTTGCCGGGAAGACGGTCGTGATGCGGAACTTCATCGAGCCCGCGGAAAAGAAAATCGTCGAAAAGAAGGATTACGTCCTGTACTTCGGCCGCTTCTCGCAGGAAAAGGGCATCCGTACGCTCCTGGCCGCGTGCGGGCGATTACCCCGGATTCCGTTCGTTTTCGCGGGCGGCGGACCCCTGGAGGGGGAAATCGCCCGAACGCCCAACGTGCGCAACGCGGGTTTCCTGAAGGGTGACGCGCTGGAAATGCTGATCCGTGAAGCCCGGTTCAGCGTCTATCCGTCGGAATGGTACGAAAACTGCCCTTACTCCGTGATGGAAAGCCAGCGGTACGGAACGCCCGTGCTGGGCGCGGATATCGGCGGGATACCGGAATTGATCGCGGACGGAAAAACCGGCGAACTGTTTGAAAGCGGAAACGTGGACGATCTGACACGGAAAATCGACGGCCTGTACCGGAACCGGACGCTGTCCGACCGGTACGGCAGGGACGCCGCCGACGCAGGCTTCAGTTCGAGCGACGATTACTGCCGGGAACTGGCGCGCGTGTATGCGGCGCCTGAGAAGCGCGAGGGGGGCAAGGGATGAACGGCGATCCCGTTATGATTGCCCTAGCGCTTTTCATCGCCTTCACGCTGGTTTTCAGGGCCGGATACTCGCGGGAAAACGCCGGTTTCTTCGACGGGGCGAATACGAGCGCCATGCGGGGTTTCTGGTGCCTGATCATCGTTCTCGTTCACGTGCCCGTCGGCCGCCGCAACCCGATGCAGGATATGCTGGGCAGTTTCGCCTACGTCGGCGTCACGTTCTTTTTCCTGACGTCCGCATACGGCCTGAAACGCGGTTTCGACCGGGACGCCGCTTCCGTTCGGAGGTTCTGGAGACATCGCCTTCCCAAACTGCTGGTACCGTGCCTGCTGGCCAACGCGTTGACGGTTGCGGCGCGGCTGAGCCTGGGGCGGACATCGACGCCGTGGGCCCTGCTTGCGGTCGACGATTGGGTTTTGTGGCTGATCGCATGCTATTTCGTTTTCTGGGCCGCCTGCCGCTTCCTCCGGCGGAAAAACCGGGATATCGCGGTCTGCGCCGCGATTGTCGGCCTGAGCGTTTTCTCGTACCTATTTCAGAATATGTTGCCGCTTCACGTATGGCCCACGGAGATACTCGGTTTCGCCTGGGGTGTTCTGCTTGCCCGCAACCGGGACCGTTTCAGGAGCTTTTTCCGGAACCGCTGGCTTGCGAAAACGCTTGCGGCCTGCGCGCTCGCGGGCGCGTTGGGCATCCTCTACCTGAAGTTCAAACAAGCGCCTTTCTGGGGCGACTACCTGTTGAAGGCGGCGCTCGGTTTTTCCATCCTTCTCTTCATGCTTGCGGTTCACACGAGGGTCGCGGTGGGGAACGCGGTCAGCCTGCGGCTGGGAAGGATATCGTACGAGGTCTATCTGATACACGGAACCGTATTCACGGCGATGGACGCCGTTTGCACGGGGAAATTGAGTTCCGGTCTTTTCATACTGACCGGTATCGCGATGACCGTTTTGATCTCGTCGCTTTTCCACCGGCTAAGTAAAACGGCGCTCGACCGGGTCAGCGGATCGCCGCGCTGAGAATGCCGCGTCCGCGTATGATCGCCGCGCTTCACAAAGATAATAAGGGGGAAACACGCTAATGGCCGCAAGGAAACTGAACGGTACCGTGATCGTAACCTACCGCTGCAACGCGCAGTGCAATATGTGCAACCGCTATAAGGCCCCGTCCCGGCCCGAGGACGAGATCACGCTGGAAACGATCCGCAAGCTGCCGCCCATGTACTTTACCAACGTTACCGGCGGAGAGCCGTTCATCAGAACGGACCTGCCGGACATCATCCGGGAATTGAGAAAGATCAGCGAGCGAATCGTCATCTCCACGAACGGTTATTTCACGGATCGCATCCTCTCCCTGTGCAGGGAATTCCCGGACGTGGGCATCCGCATTTCCATCGAAGGGCTGGAAGAAACGAACAACCGGATACGCGGCCTGCCGGACGGCTTCAAACGCGGATACGGAACGCTCAGAGAACTGGTGGCCATGGGAATGAAGGACGTGGGCTTCGGCATGACGGTGCAGGACTCCAACGCGGGGGACCTCGTGCCGCTGTACAGGCTTTCCGACGAACTGGGTATGGAGTTCGCCACCGCCACGCTGCACAACTCCTTTTATTTCGTGGAGAACAGGAACATTATCCGGGACAGGCCGGCGGTGGCGAAGGCGTTCGAGGACCTGATTAACGAGCTGCTCGGCTCCGCAAGCCCCAAGAAATGGTTCCGCGCGTATTTCAACCACGGGCTAATCAATTATATCTACGGGCAAAAGCGGCTCCTGCCCTGCGACATGGCTTTCGACACCTTCTTTATCGATCCCTACGGCGACGTGATGCCCTGCAACGGAACGAAGGACAAGGAAGTGATGGGCAACCTCGCCTCGGCCGCTAACTGGGACGCCGTGTGGCAAAGCCCGGAGGCGGAAGCCGTGCGCAGGAAGGTACGCGGCTGCGGCCGCAATTGCTGGATGATTGGCTCCGCGTCGCCGGCCATCCATAAATACATCGCCTCGCCGGTTCTATGGATCGCACGGCATCAGGTGAAGTTCTGGACGAAAAAGAAGTATTCCATGTACGAGAACCGAATCGTTCGCGATTACCGGGACGGAAAAATCGGCAAAGAGGAACTGGACGCGCTTTCCACCTGCGAAAAGGGGGCCGCGGCGAAAGACGGCCTTTGCGCCGTGTGCGGCGGCGCGGCGGAGACGGCGGCCCGATAGGGCGGCGCGTTTGCCGGACGCGGCAGGTTCCATGGAAGGAGGGTGAAAAGAAAGATGGTTCTTCTGTACTTTATGGACGGCGTGAAGTACGACATGATGAAGGAGTGCATGCCGTTTCTGGCCTCGCTCAATGCAAAACCTCTGGTGAGCGATTTCGGCTACTCGTGCGCCTGCCACGCGACGATGTACACAAGCCGCTACGTAGAGGAACACCAGACCTGGTTCATCTGGAAGCGGGGCGATCATTCCCCATACCGCTGGCTGAACCGTTTCCCGCTGCTCAAACGCATCGATTTTCTGCCGTTCAAGCTGGCGGTGGGGAAGATGACGCAGAAAATCAACCGAAACACGTCGTATGCGGGCGTTCCCTGCCTGGTCAACCTTCCGCTGCGGTACTGGCCGCTGTTCGAGCCCTGCGATACGGTTCTGTGGGACGATCCCGAATGGAAAAAGGAGTTGCCGAACCTGTTCACCATCCTGAGGGATCACGGGGTTCCCCGCCGTGTGGTCGCGCTGCACCGCGGCACGAAACCCGACGACGCTTTCCGGGAGGAAAGCCGGGTGGACTACCAAAACGACCGGTTCGTCTACTTTTTCATCGGCTATACGGACAACGTCATGCACGCCTGCGGCGAAAAGGGGGAGGAAGCGCGCGCGTATCTGGCACGGGTGGACGCCTTCATCCGGGAGACGTACGAGAAGGCGAAAAAGGCGAACGACGACGTGACCGTGATCGCCTATTCCGACCACGGGCACATCGACCTTGAACCGCCGCTGGTGGATATAAACGACTATTTCAGGCCCGCGCGCCTGAACGTGAACCGGTACGTGCATCTGATCGAGGCCAACTACGCGCGCTTCTGGTTCCGCAACGACCGGGAGCGGGGGGAGGTTACGGAAGCGCTGCGCAGGATGGAAGCAGAAAAGATGGGTTTCGTCCTGACCCGGGAGCATTACGAACGCTACCACCTCCCCATGGACCCGAAAACGCAGGGCGAACTCATCTTTTATCTGGCCGCGCCGCACGAATTCACCAAAACGATCTGGGGTTTCGGGCACACGGTGAAATCCGGCCACGGCTTTGAACCGACGCTTCCGAAGCATCACGGCTTTTTCTGCTCGGACAAGCCGCTGGCCGAAGACCGCGCGTTCGCCTACCTGACGGACGTGCTGCCCTCCGTGCTGCGGCAATTGGATATCCCCGCGGACGGTTACCTGCTGCGCGGCGACAATATCGTGAACGCAGACGCACCCGACGGAAGGAGGGAAAACGCATGATGGTATGCATCGAGGATTATGAGGAAAGCCTGGTCTGCGACATTATCAGGAGCATCGAAAAGCATGGGGGCTTAAAGTACCTGAGCTCCGTGATCCTCACGGGCAGCCTCGGCCGTGACGAGGCCACCTACGGTTATACCGCGGCGGGGGACATCATCCTGAAAAGCGACGTGGAGATGGCGCTGATCTACCGGGACGCGGCAGACAAGCAGGCCGTAAGCGCGCTGATCGGGACGGTTGCCGGGGAGTTCGAGGAAGAGCTGAACCTGATGGCGATCAGCGAAAAGCGCATCCGCAACGCTTATAACTTCAACTATTCTCTGATGATACCCCGTTACAGGACCCTCTTCATGTTCGACCTGTTCAACGGAAGCCGGACGGTCTGGGGCCGGAACTGGATCGGCGAAAAACGGATCGGGCTGGAAAAAGTGGATTTATACGAAGCCAAGCGATTGGTCGCCAACCGGATCGCGGAACTCGTTTACCGTACGGACACGGCGTGCGGAACCGACCGTTGCGGCCTGCGCAGGCAGTGGAAAGGCAAGCTGATGCTGGCCATCGCCAGCGCCTACCTGATTCTGGAAGGCGCGTACGTATCCTCCTACGGCGGACAGTACGAACGCCTGAAGAAGCGGCGCAGCGCCGTGGACCGTACGATGGGGGAAGGATTTTTCGACCAGTACGAAAAGGCGTTCATTTTTCTGCGGAAGGAGGGCCCGGAGTGTGAGGCGGAGGACGGAAAATTGCGGGAATACGTGTGGTTTGCCAATCAATGTTTCAAAAAACGCTCTTTGCGAAACCCGAAAGTCAACTGTACGGCAAGAATGGCGAAGTACTGCGCCAAGTACTATCAGGCCGGCATGCCGTACGGCGTGTTCCGCTTCGAAGACGTGATTCTGCAAACCCTGATCGACGGGTACTACGCGGGCTCGCCGCAACTGAGCGCTACGGCGGACGTATGGCACCGGGTCCTGTACTGATACGCAAAACCGTCGCCGGACAGGCGAAAAACCTATCCACCGTTGGAAGGAGCGCTCGTAAAATGAAGTGCGTGGTCATCGGCGTCGCGGGCGGAACCGGATCGGGAAAGTCCACCTTCACGAAAAGATTGAAAGACGAACTTGGGGACGGCGTTTCCGTCATCCTTCACGATAACTATTACCGGAGCAGGGACGGCGTGCCGTTCGAGGAGCGCAAGAAGATCAACTACGACCATCCGGACGCGCTGGAAACGGACCTTCTGGTCCGGCACCTGCAAGCCCTGCGGGCCGGGGAAACGATCCGGTGCCCGGTTTACGATTACACCGCGCATAACCGTTCCCCGGAAACCGTCGCCGTCAGGCCGGGCAGCATCATCATCGTGGAGGGGATACTCGTTTTACAGGACGCGCGCCTGTGCAGCCAGTTCGACATTAAAATCTACGTGGAGGCGGACGCCGACGAGCGTATCCTCCGAAGGGCCGCGCGCGATATGGCGGAGCGCGGCCGGGACTTCGGGGACATCACGAGGCAGTACCTGGAGACGGTCAAGCCGATGCATTATCTGTACGTGGAACCGACCCGCGCGAAGGCGGATATCGTCATCAACAGCGGCATGAACGACGTGGCTCTGGACCTGGTGAAAACGAAGGTCATGGCGCTGCAGATGGAAACGCGCGGCCGCCCGGAGGAAAGCGTATGACGGCGGGCGACGGCAAGGTAAGCGTGATCATACCGGTGTACAGGGTGGAAAAGCTGCTGGACCGGTGCGTGGACGCCGTGACGCGGCAAACCTACCGGAACCTGGAGATTATTCTGGTGGACGACGGCTCGCCGGACGGCTGCGGACAAATCTGCGAAGAACGGGCGCTGAAGGACGGGCGGATCCGGGTGCTGCACAAGCGAAACGCAGGCCTGGGCATGGCGCGGAACAGCGGCCTCGAGGTTGCCACGGGCGAATACGTCGCCTTCGTCGACTCGGACGATTGGGTTTTGCCGGATTACGTGGAATCGCTGCTGCGCGCGATGCTGGACGCAGCCGCCGACCTGGCGGTAGGCGGCTTTACCCGCGTCCGCGCGGACGGCTCGCGGAGCCTCCGCCCCGCAACCGAACGAAGAACCGTCGTGGAGCGGGATGAAATCATCCCGAAACTCCTCCTGCCGATGATCGGCGCCGCGCCGGAGGCCGCCGGGGACGTGGAAACGGAAATGTGCGTCTGGCGGAATCTGTACAGGTGGGATACGATCGAGAGCCTCGGCCTGCGCTTCGTTTCGGAAAGGGAATACGTATCCGAAGATATTTTCTTCAACATGCTCTATCTCCTGCGCGCGAAGCGGGCGGTTCTGGTTCCCGGGTGCCCCTACTGCTATACGGTCAACGCCGAATCCCTGACGAACACGTACCGGCCCGACCGGTTTGACCGATACGGCGAAATGCTGGCGCTGCAAACGAAGATCCTTCAGGAAAACGGCCTGCTTGAAGCGGCTGAAATGCGCCTGTACCGCACGTACCTGATGAAAACGAAAAAATGCCTGTCCCTGCTGGCGAAGAGCGACCTGGGTTTCCGCGCGCAGTGGGCCGAGTGCCGCAGAATGATGCGCCACCCGAACGTCCGGCGGGTGCTGGCGGCATACCCGAACGATCGGCGGGCCGGGCGCGCGCAGCGCGGGGTCGTCGCGCTCATGAAGGCCAGAGCCTGCCTCGCACTGCTGGCGCTGTACCGAATCAGGAACCGGAGAAGGGGGAGTGCTGTGTGACGAGGACGCGTTGCGTGCTGTTCCTGCCGTATTTCGGCGAGTTTAACGCTTACTTCCCCCTGTTTCTGCGGTCGTGCGCCGCCAACGACCTGTTCGAATGGGTGCTCTTTACGGATAACGACGCCGACTACGACTACCCGCCGAACATCCGGATTATCAAGACGACGCTGGAGGCCGTTCGGGCGCTGGCCGAACGGGAACTGGGCACCCCGGTCTGCCTGAAAACGCCGCATAAACTGTGCGACCTGAAGCCCGCGTACGGCCTGCTGTTCGAGGAGTATCTGCAAGGCTGCGAATACTGGGGCTACTGCGATTGTGACCTGATCTTCGGCAATCTTGACAAGCTGCTGTCGCCCCTGATGGACGAGGGATACGACAAGATTTTCGCGGCGGGCCACCTGACGTTGTACCGGTGCTCGGAAGCGAACAACCGGCGGTTCATGAAGCCGTTCCGCGGAAAGCTTTTGTACAAAGAAGCGTTCGCGTCGGAGAAGAACTACCGGTTCGATGAGGATTACGGAGAAAGCAACGTGCACGCACTGTTTATCGAGGACGGGGCGCGCGTCTTCGCCGACGACCTCAGCATGAACGCGTCCATCGCTTCCGCCGCGCTCACGAGGGACTACTACGACCCGGAGAAGCGCGCGTTCGTTAAGGAACCGTACCGGAAAGCCCGGTTCTACTGGAACGACGGAGACATCCTGTCCGCGCGTTGGAGCGACGGGGCCGTTTGTTACGACGAATACGCGTACGCGCACCTGCAGCACCGGAAAATGCGGATGCCGAAGGCGGTGCTGAAAAGCGCCGCGGTTCAGATCCTGCCGGATCGCTTCGCGCCCGCCGCAGGAGTGCCGCGAACGCGACGGGAACTGAAACTGCTCTTCATCCGTTTTCCCTACCTGTATTGGGCGGACACGTTCCAAAGAAAACTCATCCGGAAGGCAAGGGCGTGCGCGGCCGCGCGCGGAAAGGGAAAAGCATGACGACGTATCGGGTTGCCCCGCGCGCCTACGACCGGCCCGGAGGAGAACGCTACGGCAGGCGAGCCGGGGTCGGCATTCGCATGACCGTAACGCCCAAAAAAATCGTTTACTTCGTTCTTTTCTGGACGATCCTCAGCGATACGCTGATCGCGGAACTCGGGCTGAGCGGAACCATCCAGTACTTGAACGACGTCGCCTGGGTTATTCTGTTCGCCTGCGCGGCGATGTGGAATTTTCCGTCGCGGTTCAGGCGGTACGGGCTAGGCGCGGTGCTCGGCTCGATGGCCGCGTATGCAGCGGTATGTTTCGTAAGCGCCTCGATCAACCTTGTGGACCCGTTTCTGGTATTGTGGGCGACGCGCAACACGCTCCGTTTCTTCGCTTTCTACGTCGCCTGTGTCGTCTACCTGGACAGGCGGGACATCGACAGGATCTTCAGCGCGTTCTTCGTCGTCCAGATTCTCAGCTTCCTGATCGCGCTCTACCAATACTACGTTCTGAAATTCCACATGGATAACCTGGGAGGAATCTTCGGGCACGGCAACGGCGCGGCCCTCAACACGTTTCAGGCGATGCTGTTTTCGTATTACCTGTGCGGCTACTTAAAAAAAAAGCAGCCGCTTTTAAAGATCGTCGTGGTGCTGACGACCTCCGTGATCATTGCGGGGCTGGCGGAAGAGAAAGCCTTTTTTGCTTATCTGGTCGTTTCGGCGACGGGGTGCCTGCTGTTTAATAAGCTCTCGCTTAAAGGGCTGGTTACGACCGTGCTGATCGTCGCTGCGGTGCCCGTGGGCATTACGCTGCTGTCCACGGCCAACGGCAGTTGGAACCTGAACGTGCTGACGGACTTCGGCACCGCGATGGATTACATGAACAGCGCGTACAAGATAAGCCGTCTGAACCCGTTTCCGCAGATTAACGGCCTGTTTTTTCAGGACGATCTGCTGAAAAAGCTGCTCGGCGTCGGTTTCGGCGGGGCGGAATCCTGCGAGGCCTCGGCCCTTCTTACGAGCGATTTTTTCCGGCAGTACGCGTATTTGCAATATTCCGATTTCACGCAGCAGAAGATCCTCATCGAAACGGGCCTTCTCGGTTTCGGCTCTTACCTGTGCTTTTTTATCGCCAACATCGCGAGCGTCTGGAAAAAGGCGCGCGCGTGCAAACGGGACGATTACCGTTTCCGTTCCGCGGCGGTTTTCGGAGCCGTCGCGATCCTGTCCTGCTGGTTCTCCGGAGCGTTGATTTTCGGGGACGCGTACCTGGTGTTTTTCGGCGTCGCGGCGGGCGCGGTGATGTGCAAACCCTGCGACCGGGACGAGGACAACGCACGACAGGATTCGCCGTATGATATTCGGCGCGCCTAAACCGGAGGCCGCCGCTGAAAAAGGAGAAAACGAATGATCCCCAAGACGATCCATTACTGTTGGTTCGGCGGCGCCCCCCTGCCGCCCGAGGCGCAAGCGTGCATCGCGTCCTGGCGCAGGCTCTGCCCGGATTACGAGCTGATCCAGTGGAACGAGAGTAACTACGACGTAACGAAAAACCGGTATATGAAGGACGCCTACCAGGCGCGAAAGTGGGCTTTCGTTTCCGATTACGCGCGCGCGGACATCGTGTACCGTCACGGCGGCGTTTATCTGGATACGGACGTTGAACTGCTGAAACCCCTCGACCCGTTTTTGGAGGACGGGCTTTTCGCCGGATGGGAGAGCCGGGACCCGCTCTGCGACCGGAAGAAAATCCCGTACGAGAATTCCGTGGCGTTCGGGCTGGGTTTCGGGGCGGAAAAAGGCCATCCGGTTCTCCGGGACCTGCTTGAGCTGTACGAGGGACTTCGTTTTTACCGCGAGGACGGCACCATGAACCTCACGGCGTGCCCCCGGTACCAGACGGCGGTGCTGATAAAGTACGGGCTGGACGATACCCAAAGAACGCTGCAACGGCTGGAGCGCGTCGTGATTTATCCGGAAACGGTGTTCTCGCCCAAATCCCTGCTTACGGGGCGCCTTACGGTGACGGAGCGGACGGTGAGCATCCACCACTTTTCCATGTCCTGGAACGAACGCGGAAGCGTGCGCCTGAAAAAGCTGGAGTGGCGGCTGACCGAAAAAATCGGCTACGACGGGGCGCATTTCATCGTGAGGGTGCTGACGCTTTTTTACCGCCTGAAGAAGAAGATTGTCGGGAGCCGCGGGGCGTAACGTCCCTGCGCGAGCCGGCGGAAAAGACGGACGGGGTATGACGAAAGAATCGAAACTGATGAAGAACACGGCGATCATCGCGCTGGGAAACGTTACGACCAAGGCGGTCAGCTTTTTCCTGCTGCCGCTGTACACCGCGCTGCTATCCACGGAGGAATACGGCACGGTCAGCCTTATCAGCGTATACGTGATGCTGCTTTCGGCCCTCCTGACGGCGCAGTTTGAGCAGGGCCTGTTCCGGCACCTGGTGGACGTAAGGGGAGAGCCGGAAAAGCAAAAACGGTATGTGACCACCGCGTTCGTAACGGTTCTGGTCGTCAACGCGGTTTTTTTTCTCGCCGCGCTGCCGGTGCTGGAATTGCTTCACTACCCGTACACGTTTTACCTGCTGGTTAATACGCTGGCGAACGTCCTGATCTCGATGCTGTTGCAAACGGCGAGGGGACTGGGCGACAACGGAACCTACGCGGCGGGCAGCTGCGTTAGCGGTTCGCTCAACGTGGCTTTCAACGTCCTTTTCATCGCCGTATGGCACTGGAACGTCAGGGGGATGCTCCTTGCGACGATCCTGTCGCTGCTGTCCGCCTCCGTTTTCGTGCTGATCCGGCTTAAAATCTGGCGGTATCTGGCCTTGAGGCATTTCGGGAAGGCGGAACTGTCCGACCTTACGAAATATTCCATGCCTCTGATTCCCTACACGCTCTGCTGGTGGGCGATCAACGTGTCCGACCGGATGATCATCAACTACAGCCTTGGGGCGGGGCCGAACGGCGTGTATTCGGTCGCGTATAAATTCCCCTCGGTATTCACGATGAGTACGAACATTTTTCAAACGTCCTGGATGGAGTCCGCCTCGGAAAACCAAATGGACGACGGGAGGAACCGCTACTACCAATCCGTCGTGGATAAAGCCACGCGGTTCTATTCCTCCTGCAACCTGCTGATCATCGCCGCGCTGCCCTTCGTGTTCGGCTACCTGATCAACGCGAACTTCGCCGAAGCATATTCCTTCATTCCCATCCTCATGACGGCCGCGCTTTTCCAGTCCGTTTCCTCCCTGTACGGCTCCATTTACTTCGCCTTCAAGGAAACGAAACGGGCCTCCAAAACGAACGTCCTCGCAACCGTGCTGAACGTTGCCGTCAACCTGCTTCTAATCCGTTCCATCGGCCTGTACGCGGCCGCGATTTCAACGCTGATCGCCTATGTCGTGACCGTCGTGATACGGTATCTGGATACGCGGAAAATGTGCGGCCTGACGCTGAATAAACCGTATCTGCTGACGGAGACGCTGGCGTACGTCCTCGTTTTTCTTTGTTATTACGGCCACAGCACCCTTTTAAAAGGGCTGGCGCTTGCGCTGGCGGTACCCTATTGCCTGTGGCAGAACCGTGAAACGCTGAGGGATATGCTGCGCGTCGCGCGGGTGAAATTGAAAAAGGCGCGGCAGCCCATGGGAGGCAACACATGACGAAACGCGTAGGCATCGCGACGATCACGAACGTCCTCGGGGAAAAGGCGAATTACAACTACGGCAACGTTCTGCAAAACTACGCGCTGCAGCGGTTCCTGAGGGAGAACGGGTGCCTTGCGGAAACGGTTCTCTATGCGTCCTCCGTGCCGGAATCCACGCGGCGGATGAAGCCCGGACGGGATGCCGTTTCGGGCGTCGTCCAGTTTGCGGACGACTGTCTGCGGGTTGCGAAAAGGCGCCTGTTCCGGCGGAAGATCGAAACGCTGAAGGCCGAACGCCGAGAGGACATCCGCCGGTTCATGACGGAGAACCTCTGTTTTTCCAAGGAGGTCTATGCGCCGGACTCGGATTTCGGCGTCCTCAACGACCGGTACGATTGCATGATCACCGGAAGCGATCAGGTCTGGAACCCGTACTACGAGGGTTCCAACGCTTTTTATTATCTGGGTTTCATGAACGCCGCCGGGCGCATCGCCTACGCGCCCAGCTTCGGCGTGGATCATATTCCGAAGGATATGGTTGCGAAGTACCGCGCCTGGCTCGGTGGGCTGTCCGCCGTTTCCGTAAGGGAAAGCGCGGGGCGGGAGATGCTGAAGCAAACGTTCGGCATCGACGCGAAGCTGGTGTGCGACCCCGTTTTTCTTCTGAACCGGCGGCAATGGGACGAGAAGGCGGTATCGCCCGATGAGCGGGGCCGGTACTTCGCGGTTTATCTGCTGGGGAAAAAGACGGTCGAAAAAAAGCGTGTAATCCGTAGGCTGGAAAAGCGGTTCCACGCCCGGGCCGTAGACCTGTACACGGCGGACGATCCGGGTTCAAAATTCGCCGGGATCGGCGAATTCCTGGGGCTGCTCCGCAACGCCGCTTTCGTTTGCACCGATTCGTTTCACGCGACGGCGTTTTCGGTGATCTACCAAAGGCCGGTCGTCACGATGGCGCGCGGTACCGAAAAAGGAAACCGGGCGTACGACATGAGCAGCCGGATCACCGGCCTGCTGGACGCCGCAGGGGCGGGCAGAAGGGACGCTGGGTGGATCCTCGCGCATCCCGAAGCGTTGGAAGCGGGCTGCGAAAACGCGAACGGCGGTTTCCGCCGTCATATCGACGAGTCCAAGGCGTATCTGCTGGGCGCGCTCGGCCTGAAAGAGTGTGAAAACGATGAACGCTGAAATCTACGCCGCGTACCATACGGACGACGCGGTGCGGTGTAAAAGCTCCTCCGGCGGAACGTTTGCCGCGCTGGCCTCGGCGTTTCTGCGTCGAGGCGGGCATGTGTACGGCGCGGAACTAGCAGCGGAACCGAACGGGAACTGGGCGTGCAGGCATGTGCGGTGCGACTACGAAGCGGAGCTCGGCCGTATCCTCCGGTCCAAGTACATGCCCAGCGACGCGGAGGACGTATTTCCGGAGATACGGGAACGGCTGGCGGCGGGGGAAAGCGTGCTTTTCTGCGGAACGCCCTGCCAGGTGGCCGGTCTGCTGGGCTTTCTGGGCAAGGCATACGAAAACCTGACGACGGTCGACCTGTTCTGCCACGGCGTGCCTACGCCGCTGCTTCTGCGCAAGCTGATTGCCGAAACGGAAGAGACGGCGCGCGCGAAAGTGGTGCGGTTCAACTTCCGCGATAAGGGCGACGGTTGGCGCAACCCCCGCTTCTCGGCGGAAACGGAAAACGGGCAAACGATTGCCAACCGCGGCACGCAGCTGTATATCACGAATTTCTTTTTACGCAACTCCTGTTACCGGTGCCGGTTCAAAGGGTGGGAAAGAAAAGGCGACCTGACCCTCGGCGATTTCTGGGGCGTGGAGGAATATCTGCCGCTGGGCCCCGACGATTTGCGAAAGGGCGTTTCCATCGTCGTGGTGCGCACGCGGAAGGGAAGCGAGCTTTTCAGCGCCGCGGGCGGCTCGCTGTCCGCTCGCCCGGTCGGCCCGGAGGCGCTGCGCAACAAGAATCCGCTCTTTTGGAAATCCCCGTTCCGGCCGCTGGATAAAGCGCTTTACGAGCGGCTGTTCTTCCGCCTGAAAACGGACAGCCTGCTGAAGCTGTACGGGGGAAGCCGCGGACTCCGGGAGTTTACGCAACGGAACCTGGCGAAAGTGGGCCGCGTTTTCAGGCGGCTGCGTCCGAAACGGATACGGGACGCGCGGCGCCTGCCGCCGCCCCGGGACTGTTGCGGCTGCATGGCCTGCTACGCGTCGTGTCCCTTCGGCGCGATCTCGATCCGGGAGGACCGGTTCGGCTTCCGGTACCCTCTGGTATCGCCGTCCCTGTGCCGCCGGTGCGGACGCTGCCTTTCCGCGTGCCCCCTGACGGCCGGGAAGACGGCAGTGGAGCACGAACCGGGAACGGAACAAACAGGTTCGGACGGACGCCGCGAAAGGAACGTTTGAAAAGGGGGAGTGCGCCTTGCGGAAAAAGACCGTAACCGCCGCCGTGATATCGCTGTGGGTGCTCAGCCTTGCCTGGCTGCTGTTCCTCGTCTGGCTGTCTTCGCAGAACGGTACGGCAACCGCCCATACCAGCATGCGGCTGACGAAGTTCATCGTTCGGCTGTTCGGGCTTCCGGCGGGCAGGCTTTACCGGGTGGATCATCTGCTTCGGACGCTGGCGCATTACGTAGGTTTCTTCCTGCTGGGAGGTCTGTTTGCGTTCACAGCGCGCGCCACGTGGCCGACCCGTAAACACCGGGTCGCGTTCACCGCGGCGGGCTGCTGCCTGGTTGCCGTGCTGGACGAGATGAAGAAGGGGTTCATTGCCGGCAGGCATCCCAGCTGGCCGGAAGCGGGGCTGAACGTTGCGGGCGTGCTGTGCGGGGCGGCGGCCGCGCTGGGGATTTTATGGGCGGTGAAAAAGTACCAAACGACGCGAAGACATGCGGCCCCGGCGCCGGACGGCGTTTCGGGCGTTGCCCGGGGGCGGAAGAACGGAGAGGGGCAACCGATATGAGACAGGTTTTAGAACGTTTTCTGATTTTCGCCTGCGCAGTAGCCGTCGTCGTGTGTTCGGCAGCCGCGGCGGAGGAGGCCGTTTACGCAAACCCGCTGTTGACGCCCGATCCGGGCGGCGCGTATGCCGTTCTGCCGGAAAAGATGATCAACATACTCCTGCTGGGAGTGGATTACGGGCACAAAGGCTACTGGGGAAGCGGGCACAAGACCTCGCTGGAGGACTGCCATACGGACGCGGTGCTGGTCGTATCCGTGCATCCGGAAAGCAAGAAAGTCGATCTCGTTTCGCTGCCGCGGGATACGCTCGTTTACGTGCCCGGCGTACGGGGCATCTACAAGCTCAACGCGGCCGTCAACTGCGCGCCGACGGTCGGGGAGGGGTTGCGCAAAGCGTGCGAAACCGTCTCGTGGTTCCTTGGGAACGTTCCGATCGACTATTACTGCGCGGTGGACATGAACATGATGGAGAGCCTGGGGGACGCCGTGGGCGGAGTGGATTTCGACGTGGAAATGTCCTATACGGGGCACAGCGGAACCGAGTATACAAAAGGATTGCAGCACCTGAACGGCACGGGCATCATGGATTATCTGCGCTCCAGGACGAACGCGACCGTGAACGCCAACGACATCGGAAGGACGAACCGGCAGCGGAAGCTGATAACCGCGATACTGGAAAAACTCCGTAACGACAGCAGCCTGATCTTCAAGGCGATCCAGACGGCGCTGGACGGCCGCGACGGATTCTTTACGAACCTGCCCATGACCGGCGCGGACATGATGTCGGCCGTTTCCTTCGCGTTGAGCCTGAACGCGGACAGCATCGGTTCCCACGTATTCTCGGGGGCGTATCGGACCGCTTTGCAGGGATGGAATTTTACCTTTACGGATCAGGACCACCGGCGGGAAGTGATCAAGCAGGTCTATGGGATCGACGTCGCGCCGCTGCCGTACGTCGGTTTTGAGTATACGAAATGGCTGGTCGATTCCGGCCTGCACACCGTCCACATGCTTTCGGTCGCGTCGGAACTGAAGACCTGGCTAGAGGGGCAGGGCCAAGGCGGAACGGCGGACGAACGGGACGCGGCGGACGCTTTCTTAACGGCCTATGCGGACACGAAGGACGCGTTCGAAAAAGCCGCGGATACGCTGGACACGGCGGACACGAAGGCGATGATGACGGCGCGAAACCGGTTGAGAGAGGCGGGCGACGTGGCCGCGAACGCGCTGGGATACCCGGCGAAGTTGCCGTGGTCGACCGGTAAGTACTGGTATGCGGACACCTACGTCAACGAGGTGTCGCTGGACTGGAAATAAGGGCCCGGGGAAGAAAGAGACACGCCGGTTTCGGCCGGTATCCGCGGCGGGGTTCGCCGGGGGAAACCGGCCGAGCCGGCGCCGCGCGGGAGGGAAGACCCGGCGAAGGATCAACTGTTGCCGATGGCGATTCCTTCCACGATATCCGCCACGCGCTCGCAGGAGTCGCAGCATTTTTCGAACAGATCGTAGATTTCGCGCCAATCGATGATCTCGATCGGGTCGACGCTGCCGGTATGCAGATTCTTCATGCACCGGATGTACTTTTCGTCGCCGACTTCTTCCAGCCGGTTGATTTCGATGATCTGTTCCTTTAATTTCTTTGATTTTTTAAAATTCGGGAACTCCTGCATCATTTGCTTCATCGATGCGCAGCAGTGAATCACCAGTTCGGAGAAATCGATGCTGTCCGGGCGGATCCGCGTGATGTTGGTCATGTCGATACGGATCAGGATGTCCTCGATGGCATCCGTTACGTCGTCGATGTTCTGGCTCAGCTTGATCAGATCATCCCGCTCGATGGGCGTGATGAACGCGCCGGTCAGTTTGCGCATGATCTCGTGCCGGTTATCGTCGCCCCGGTGTTCGATCTCGTGCAGCGCAATCCTTTGCTCGGCCAGCTTCGCTACGTCGAAGCTCACCAGCACTTCCTTGAGAATCTCGGCGGCTTCCAGGGAAAACCCCGCGCTTTCGATCAAATTATTAAAATAGAAAAGCTCCGTTTTCCTGGGCATAAGCTTTCGCTCCCTTCATCCTATCATGCGATCACGGCGAACAGTTTGGCCATCAGGTACCCGATGAGGCCGCAGCCGGGGAACGTAAGCACCCAGGTCAGCACCATGTCGTTGACAAGCGAAAAATTGACGCAGGAAAGCCGTTTGGCTGCGCCTACGCCCATGACCGCCGTCGTCTTGGTGTGCGTCGTGCTTACGGGGATGCCGAACAGCGAGGAAACCAGCAGGCAGGATGCCGCGGCGAGGTCGGCGGCGAAGCCCTGGTAGGTTTCCAGCTTCACCATATCCATACCGACGGCTTTGATGATCTTATAACCGCCGATCGAGGTGCCTACGCCCATAACGACGGAGCACAGGATCATCATCCAGAGGGGGATCAGCACAATGCCGGTAGCGTCGCTGCCGTTGGCCAGAAACACGCTCAGGATCAGCACACCCATGAATTTCTGCCCGTCCTGCGCTCCGTGCATGAAGGCCATCGCCGCTCCGCCGAAAATCTGCGCGCCTTTAAAGAAACCGGTGGTTCTTCTTCGGTCCATCCTGTGACAGATAAGCACGACGAGCTTCGTGATCAGGTATCCGCTTACGAAACCCAAACCGGTGGAAAGAACGAGACCGTAGATGACCTTGATCCACTCGCTGCCGTTGATTCCGCCGAAACCGTTGTGCAGGGCGATCGCCGCCCCGGAAAGCCCGGCGATCAGGGCGTGGCTCTCGCTCGTCGGTATGCCGAAGTACCAGGCGGCGACCGCCCAAAGGATGATCGCGAACAGGGCCGCGCAAAGCGCGATGATCGCCTCGTGGGTTGCGCCGTTGAAATTGACCATGTTCTTAATGGTCATCGCGACGGTGGAATTGACCAGCGTAAGCGTCAGGGTACCTAAAAGGTTGAATATCGCGGCCATGATCACGGCCGCCCTGGGCGGCATGGCGCGCGTCGCCACGCAGGTGGCGATGGCGTTGGGGGCGTCCGTCCATCCGTTGACGAAGATAACCCCCAGCGTCAGGATAACCGTAATCAACAGCACGGGATTCACCGTGATCTGTTCCAGAAACCAGGCGAAAGAAAGCTGGTTCAAATCCCTGTCACATCCTTTGCGTTAGGCCGAAAAACCGGACGTACCGCGCTTCGCCGTTCAAATCAGGCAACGGGAAGCGTTCGGAGAATCTTCAGGGCGGCTCACGGCGACCGCTTACGGCGCTTTGCGTTACGCGCCTACTCCTTGAGCCCCGAGTCGACCATTTTCCGGTTGACGCGGTCCATCCAAAGCGCGATTGCGACCCCGGCCGCGAAGCATACTGCATAAAGGAGCACGTCCCCCGCGGAAGGCGCCCCGCCCAGCGGCAGGATCATCACCGTGGAGGCCAGCATCAATCCCAGAATCGCGTGCATGGTGGCGGCATACCGGGTTTTCAGCAGCCGGCCGATACCGCGGGAGAGCGCGAACATGCAGGCAACCATGCCGATGCCCATCGGAATCAGAACCGGCATAGAAAGCTTCGAGATGCCGGCCATCATGGGTTCCATTACGCCCAGATAGAAGAACAGGGACGAGGGACTCAGCCCCGGCGCGATGATACCTAATCCCCACAGTACTCCGCAAAGAAGCCACATCCAGATCGAAGGCTGAAGGCTGATCGCTCCGGAATTGCGAACCGCGTACAGAAACGCAAGCATAACCGCGAAGGCGACGGCCATCGCGACCGGCGCGCTCTTCCCGCGGCCTTCCTTGCCCGATTCGCGCCAGAGGGAGGGAAAAGTGCCCGCGATTAAACCGATAAACAGCCATACCGCCGGCGTTTCGGCCTCGTCCAGCGCCAGTTGGAGAAGCCTGGATATTCCCAGTACGCCTACGGCGAAACCCAGCAGAATCGGCAGAAAGAAAATAAAATTCTTCTTAAGCTCGCGCAGAGGGTGCGCCATCAGTTCCATCAGCGGCCGGTAGATACCGAGCACGACGCACAGCACCCCGCCGCTGATGCCCGGCAATATGGCGCCCACCCCGATCATGGCGCCCTTGAGCATGGCGAAAAGCCAGCCCCCGCGGGAGGGGGTGCCTCCCGCGGGTTGATTCTGATTCCGCACGCCGGTCACCTGATCAGCGACGCGGCTACGAATAGCCCTGCGCACAGGGAAGAAACCAGGGATACCACGGTGATCTGCGTGTTGAGGGACGGCCCGGCGGTATCCTTGAACGGATCGCCAACGGTGTCGCCGATCACGGCCGCCTTATGGGCGGCGCTGCCCTTGCCGCCGAAATGGCCGGACTCGATGTATTTCTTGGCGTTGTCCCACAGGCCGCCCGCGTTGCTCATCAGCAGCGCCAGCAGCAGCCCGGTCACGATGTTGCCGGCCAGGTAACCGCCTACGGCGTTTACCCCGCCGATAAAGCCCACAACGAGGGTGATAATAATGGCGGTTAAGCCCGCGGGAATCAATTCGCGAATCGCCCCTTTGGCGGCGATGTCGATGCAGCGGTCGTACTGGGGAACCACGCCCGGCTTACCCTCGGCAAGGCCGGGAATTTCCCGGAACTGGCGGTGGATTTCCGAAACCATTTTTTGCGCGTTGCGATCCACGCCCAGGATCAGCATGGCGGAGAAGATGGCGGGCACGGCCGCGCCCACGAGAATGCCGAAGAGCACCATCGGCTGCATCAGGTTGAGGTCTACGATTGCGCCGTAGCTTTTCGCGGTTTCGACGAACGCGCCCAGCAGGGCGATCACGGTCAGCCCGGCCGCGCCGATGGCGAACCCTTTGGTGATGGCTTTGGAAGTGTTGCCCGCGGAATCCAGCTTGTCGGTGATGTCCAGCACGTCGTCGCCAAGCCCGCCCATTTCGGCCAGACCGCGCGCGTTATCCACGATGGGGCCGTAGGCGTCGTTGCTGATGATCATCCCCACGACGGAAAGCATGCCCAGCGCGGCGATGGCGATGCCCAGCATGGCGTAGTCGGTACCCAGCGTTTCGCAAAGCTTATAGGAAAACAGGGCGGCCAGGCCGATGCCCGCCATGGAAGGCAGGGTGCTCCATAGGCCGTAGGAGAAGCCGGAGAGGATCGTGAAGGCCGGGCCGCTTTCGCAGGCGCGGGCAACCTTTTCCACGGGCTTCTTGTCGTCGCCGGTGAAGAACTCGCTGGTCAGCCCGATCACCACGCCCGCGGCCATGCCCAGCATCGCCGCGCCCCAAATCTGCAGCGGGTATCCGCCGACCAGCGAAGCCGCCAGCGTGAGCACGGCGAAGATGCCGCACGTTACGTAGGTGCCGCGGTTAAGCGCTTTGCCGGGGTCGCCGTTGGCGCCGATGCGCGCCAGCAGCACGCCCGCGATGGAGGCCAGCAGCCCCAGGGCGCCGAAGCAGAATACCAGGTCCACGCGCCCCACCACCACGCCGATGACCACGGCGGCGGCGATGGAAGCCACGTTGGAATCGAACAGGTCCGCGCCCATGCCGGCCACGTCGCCCACGTTGTCGCCTACGTTATCGGCGATCACGGCGGGGTTGCGGGGGTCGTCCTCCGGGATGCCCAGTTCCACCTTGCCGGCCAGGTCGGCGGAAATATCGGCCGTCTTGGTGAAGATGCCGCCGCCCGCCTTGGCGAACAGCGCCAGGGAACTGGCGCCGAAGCTGAACGCCATGATGATCTCCTGGCTGCCCGTAATCAGGTACAGCGCCGCCGTGCCCAGCAGGGAGGAGGCGACTACCGCCATGCCCATTACCGCGCCGCCGCGGAAACCGGCCATGAAGGCGGGGGCGATGCCGTGTTTGGCCGCGGAAGCGGCTTTCACGTTGGCGATGGTGGCGATGCTGATGCCCACCACGCCCGCCGTGGCGGACAGGGCGGAGCCCAGCAGATAGGCGACCATCATCAGCACGTTCCGGTCAAGCCCCTTACCCGTCCATACGGGGTTGGGAAACAGCAAAAGAATCAGAAGCGCGGCGGAACCGCAGAAAATAAGAAGCGTTTTGTATTCGGTTTTGATAAACGTGAAAGCGCCCTTGCGGATCAGCAGACCGATACTGTTCAGCTTGGCGTCGTCGCCGGGCAGCGCCTTGACCCAATGGTAGAAATATGCGGCCACCGCCAGCGCGGCGATCGAAACGACGATGGATACGATCATCCAAAGCATAAAGACATCTCCTGTCGGTTTTCATGTGAAAAGAAAGACGCGGGAAACACTGGGCCGTTCGTTTTCAAACCGGAGGAGCCTGTTGCGGGTGACCCAGATGGCTCTGCGCCGCGAAACGGCGGCGATTGCCTTCACCGCACGAAACGAAGAGGGCGCGGCGAAGAAGCGTCCACCGTGTAATATCCGCCCGGATCATGCCGGAATGATGCCATACGCCCGCCTTCGCCGCATGGGGAAGCGACAGGCCGCAGGGCGGTACCGCCTGACGCAGCGCGGAGGCTGTGTCGACCAAGCGCACGACGGGGGAACCCCGCCCGACGGGCACGCTGGATGCCGGCGCGACGCTTTGCGCAGGCGCGGCCTTTGCCCCGGCAGCCATGAAAAACGAATTGATAACGAAAAGACCGATCAGCATCAGAACGACCCATGCCGACTGCCTTTTCATAATGAACCTCCAACTTTTACCCATACTCTGCAAACTATAGACCAACGGAAGGCGGATGTCAACGGAGACCCTGAAAAACGCCGTCTGAAGGCGATTGCCTGGACACAGCGCCGCCTGCGGGGCGGCGCGAACCTGCCCGCGGCGTTCCCGTTCTCCGGAGACACCGACCCCGTTTCTTTCGCCGCGCGGCCGGACGGAGCCGGGCTTGATCGTGTCGGACAAAGTAAAGGGGGGCGCATAGCGCCCCTTTACTTTACCAGACGAACAGCGCGGCGTGCGTCCGCCATCGTCCGGCGAACCTTATTTCATCCCGACGGCGACGCACACCGGCATATCGGGGTGCCTGTTTTCGGGCATATCCACCAACAGGCAGCCGTCCTTCTGCTCGAAGCCGACGGGACGGCCGTACACGGAAACCGACGCCGCCTCCCCGGCGTAGATCTTACCGAGGGACAGGATTCGCGCCCGGTTTTTACCGGAACGCATACGGAACGCGTACACGGTTTTTCCGTTTTGCGTGAAACGGTAGTCCGCGTCCGTCCATTCCGCGCTGCCCTCCTGAAAGGGGCCGCCCGCCAGCTTCGTTCCCCCTTCGGACGCGACGCGGTAGGGGCGCGTGCCGTAAATACCTTCGCCGCTGTCCTTCATCCAGGCGCCGATCTTCCGAAGGGTATAAACCGTTTCTTCGTCCAGCGTGCCATCCGGCCGTTGGGTGACGTTCATCAGCAGGTTTCCGTTCTTGGATACGACGTCCACCAGCGTATCGGCGATGTCCGTATGGCTCTTGTACACATCCCGGACGTTATAAAACCAGTCGCCGAGGCTCGTGTCGTCCTGCCACGGGTTTTCCGCCGCCGTGTCTGCGACGCCGCGCTCCACGTCGAGCACGCCGATTTTCGTAATGTTTTCCGTAAAGTCTGTGGCCTGATGCAGCTTGAAATTATACACGGCCTGGTTGACGCCGCCGTGGTTCCGGGCGCTCGTGTTGTACAGGTGCGCCACCGCCTGCAGACCGACGTCGTGGAAGGGAAGCTCGCCGTCCGAATACAGCAGATCCGGCTGGAGCTTGTTTATCAGGTCGCTGATACGCCGGAACCAGTCTTCCCGGTATTTCGGGTTGACGGTATACCAAGCGCCGCCGTCGTACAGAAGCTCGCTGTCGTTATCCCGGTAAAGGCTCCGGTTGGCGGGGTCCGCCCCGTCGTAGGGTACACCCGCGTACGGGCCCTTCCGGTCGTGCCCGTGGGACACCGCGAACCACGTATAGGAAGCCGCCAGGTGCTCCGTTACGCCGAAGGGGAGGCCCACACGCTGCGCCTCCTGTTTCCACAGCATGCAGATGTCTTTCATCGGCCCCACTTTCGTGGAGTTCCAGGGGTTGAAAGCGGAATCGAAGTTATCGAAGTTGTCGTGGTGCATGGCCTGCGCCACGAAATACCTGGCGCCTGTCTCCACGTACAGGTCCATGAGCGCGGCGGGGTCGAACTTTTCCGCCTTCCACAGCTTCACGACGTCTTTATACCCGAATTTTGAAGGATGTCCGAATACCCGGCAGTGGTAACGGTACTGGTCCGTACCCTCGACGTACATGTTCCGCGCGTACCAATCCCCGTACATGGGCACGCTTTGGGGCCCCCAATGGCTCCAGATGCCGAATTTGGCGTCGCGGAACCAAGCCGGGCATTGAAAGGATTGCAGGCTTTTCACCGTGCCCTCGAACGGTCCTTTGAGAATCTCGTGCGTATCCGTGGCGTTCATCGCGTAGACCTCCTCCGATCATTTCATGCGAATACTCCGGCCGGAGCGCGAACCCCGGCGTTTGACAACGAAACGTTTCCCTTTCGGGCGGGCGTTTCCCGTATGGTCACGCCATTCCTCTGTGTTTTTATTTTGCGACCGTTGCTGTTTAGGCGTTTTCGCGCCACGGCGGCTGTCCGCCGGGGGAATCGCCTATCGCTGCGCCGGCATCTGGGGCGGCGGAAGCTTGGCCAGCGCTTCCATCTCCGGGTAACAGGCCTCGAAAAATGCGGACAGGCCCGCGCACAGGCGGTTGAGGCGCAAAGCGCCGTCCACGGCGGGCTCCCGGTCCCTGCGGCAGCCGCCCCGGCAGAGAAAGGCCCAGCGGCAGTCGCGGCAGCGCTCGTCCACGGCCAGAGAAGTGTCCATAAAACGGAGCGCCGTATCGGTCTTGGCAAGCCGTAACAGGGAAGTGCGGTTCACGTTGCCCAGCAGCCACTCGTCTACGGCAAAAAAGTCGCAGGGGTATACGTTCCCGTTACTTTCCACCAGAAACTGGCGCGAGCAGCGGCCTAAGAAACCGCAGTCTTCCGGCTGTGCGCCCGCCAGCATGTTCAGCCAGTTGTCGAACGCGCGGACGCTGACGAAGCGCCCCTCCCGGAAACCGCGCGCATACGGCTTGAAAACGTCGATCAGGAATTGTCCGTAAGCTTCGGCCGTCAGCGAATCCGGGCTCCAGCTCCCGTCCATTTCGTCCAGACAGGGGATGAACTGCAGGTAGCCGTGCGGCCGCAGCGTTTTAAAAACCTCATCGGCCGCCAGTGCCACCCGCCGGTCCACGACGCAGAGGATATTGTACGGCAGTCCGGCCCGCCGAAGCTTTTCTAGGTTGGCCGTTACGCGTTCCCAGGTGGGTTGGCCGAGCGCGTCCCGGCGCTTCTCGTCGTGCAGCGCCTGCGTTCCGTCCAGAGATACGCCGACCAGAAAACGCCCTTCCTTCAGCACGTCTAGCAGGTCGTCCGAAAGCGCGTAGCCGTTGGTCTGTATGGCGTGGGTTACGGGAAGGTTGCGCGTGTTGTACGTTCGCTCCAGCCGCAGCAGCTCGCGGTAGAAGGCCGCCCCCGCCAGCGTCGGCTCGCCGCCCTGAAATGCCAGGCTTACGCCGAGATCGGCATACGAGAAAACGCGCCGAACCAGATTTTCAAGCGTTTCCGTGGTCATGGGCCGGTAAAGCGGCACTTCGCGCCGCCTCATCTCGTCCGCGTAAAAGCAGTATGCGCACCGCATGTTGCATTGCCCGGAAACCGGCTTGATCATTACCGAAATGGGCGGCAAACGGATTCCTCCTCCGCGATTTTCCTGCTCAAACCGTGTTTATAAACGGGACGTTCCGTACGTTGCGAAATGTCGGCCCGGCGCAAAAGCGACCGCCGCCTCGTCGAAAGACGGTGAGCTCGTTTTTCGTTTCCGTTTTCGGGAAGGTCGCCGGGCGGTTCGCATCCATTATAATGGAATCGGAAGACGGTATGCAAGGCATCGGCCGGATAATCGCAGATCGGTTTCGTACCCCTGCCGTTACGAGCGCGGATTCCCAGTGGAAAACCTTTACGAAACCACGCCCGTGGCATACTCGAGACCGCCTGATTTTTGAAAAACGAAAGGGTACGGTGCGCGGAGAACGAATAATACGTAGGAATGGATGCTCAGGGCGGGCGCCGCTCGCGCATCCGCGATTTTCTGATCAAGGCGGCGCCTTGCGTACAACGGCTCCGCGAACAAACGCGAAGGCTTGAGGGAGAGGTAAAATGGCGATTTATCACGTGGCGAAAACGGGAAACGATCACGGCGCGGGCACCCCGGAACAACCTTTTCTGACCATCAACCGCGCGGCACAGGTTGCCGTGGCGGGGGATACGGTGGTGGTGCACGCAGGCGAATACCGCGAGTGGGTAGACCCGCAAAACGGCGGGCTTAGCGACATCTGCCGCATCGTGTACGAGGCGGCGCCCGGCGAACGCGCGGTGATCAAGGGCTCCGAAATTGTGGAGGGCTGGGAGAAGTACAAGGGCACCGTATGGAAGAAAGTGCTGCCCAACGCCATGTTCGGCGACTGGAACCCGTTTGCCCGGGCCGTCGAGGGGGACTGGCTCATCGCGCCGACGGATTACGTGCTGCACACCGGCGACGTGTATCTCAACGGCGTCTCCTTCTACGAGGCGCGCACGCTGGAGGACGTCGTGAAGGCCGAACGGAGGGAAACGGGCTGGCAGCACCCCTTCAAGCGGCAGGAGAAAATCCTGCATCCGGAACAGACGGTGTACCAGTGGTTCGCGCAGGCAGGGGAGAAGGAAACCGTTCTGTACGCCAACTTTCAGGCGTACGACCCCAACCGGGAAGTGGTGGAGATCAACGTTCGCCCCTACTGCTTCTATCCCCGTCAAACGGGCCTGAACTACATTACGGTGCGCGGCTTTGAAATCTGCCAGGCCGCCTGCCCGTTTACGCCGCCCACGGCAGACCAGCCCGGCATGGTCGGCGCGCACTGGAGCCGCGGATGGATCATCGAAAAGAACGACCTGCACGACGCGAAGTGCAGCGCCGTGAGCCTTGGAAAAGAATCGTCCACGGGGCACAACCTGTATACCCGCTTTGGCCGCAAACCGGGTTACCAGTACCAGATGGAAGCGGTGTTCCTCGCCCTGCAGGCGGGCTGGTGCAAGGAAAAGATCGGCTCCCACGTCGTACGGGACAACGTGATCCACGACTGCGGGCAAAACGGCGTCGTGGGCCATATGGGCTGCGCGTTCAGCCGCATCGAACACAACCACATCTACAACATCGCCGTGAAACACGAGTTTTTCGGTTGGGAGATCGGCGGTATCAAGCTGCACGCCGCGGTGGATGTGGTGATCCGGAACAACCACATCCACCACTGCACGATGGGCGCCTGGCTGGACTGGCAGGCCCAGGGCACGCGCCTGACGCAGAACGTGTTCCACCACAACGACCGCGACCTGATGATCGAGGTTACGCACGGCCCGTGCCTGCTGGACAACAACGTGTTCGCGTCCGGGTATTTCTTCGACAATATGGCGCAGGGCACGGCCATGGCGCATAACCTGATCGCGGGTTACATCCACCGGGGCGACGTGCTGGACCGGGCGACGCCCTACCACTTCCCGCACACGACGCAGGCGGCCGGGTGCGCCGTGGTGTACAGCGGCGACGATCGGATGTACAACAACCTTTTCACGGGCGACGGCGCCTTTGCGGACGATTGGGGGTGCCACGGTACGGCGGGCTACGACGGTTGCAGCCTCCCCGAGGAGTATCACCGGCGGCTGCTGGCGGAGGGGAACACCGACGCGGAGAAGTATTATAAGGTGCCTCAACCGGCGTACGCGGGCGGCAACGCCTATCTCGGTTCCGCAAAGGCGTTCCGGGGAGAGAAAAATCCGCTTGCGTGCGCGTGTGCCGCGGATGTGGAGATCGTCTGCGACGGGAACGCGTGCTACCTGAACCTGAACGTGCCCGAGCAGGTGGCGGGGATGTCGTCCGCGACGGTTACGACGGCCCTGCTGGGCATGCCGCGCATTACCGAGGAAGCGTACGAGAATCCCGACGGTTCCCCCGTGGATTTCACGCGCGACCTGCTGGGCGAAACGCGCGGGGAGCGCGTAACGGCGGGGCCGTTGGCGACCCTTAAGCCCGGCCGCAACCGCGTGGCCGTTTGGAAGGCGTAACCCGTTCGGGGCGTACGGGAACGAAGCGGGTTAACAGGCGCGCCGGGGAACGCGATTGCGTTCCCCGGCGCTGCCGTATATCCGAGAAAATGCCCGGCTCCTTTCCCGTTCGGCGGGGGGCCGCCGGCGAAGAACGGAGTACCGGTAGGCTGCCTGAAAACCGCCTAAACGCCGCCGGTCGCGAGCTGGAACAGCAGGTTCATCACGCCGCAACCCGCCATGACCAGAATGGGGCTCCATTTTTTCACACGCAGCGCCAGCAGAGCGGCCGTGAAAAGGGCCACGGAGACCCAGTTGACGTTTGACAGCGTTACGGCCTTACCGCCGAAGAAGGCCAGCAGCAGGATGGAAAGACCCGCCGAAGCGATGAGCGCCACCACGGCCGGGCGCAGGCAGGAGAGGATGCTCTGCACGGCGTCCGCACCGCCGTATTTCCGGTACAGGCAAGACAGCAGCGTAACGATGACGAGGGAAGGAAGAATGCAGCCCAGCGTGGCGATTACCGCGCCGCCGATGCCTGCCAGACGGATGCCGACGAACGTGGCGGAATTGACCGCGATGGGGCCCGGCGTCATTTCCGCGATGGTGATCAGGTTGGTGAACTCCTGCATGCTCAGCCAGCCGAAGCGGTCCACGACCTGGGCCTGGATCAGCGGTATGGCGGCGTAGCCGCCGCCCACGCTGAAAAGCCCCACCTGCAGGAAGCTGATGAACAACTGAAGGCAGATCATACGGAGCGCCCCCTTTTGCCGAGAAGAAGATGGAGGACGCCGATGCCCGCGGCGGCCAGCACGATGTAGACGACGTTGACCTTCCACACGGCGACCGATACGAACGAAAGAATCAGAATGGCCCAGGAAAGCAGGCTTTTCTTGCGAGCGACGTTTGTACCCAGGGAGAGCGCCACGTCCATGATCACCGCGGCCACGCCGGCCTGCATGCCTTTTAGAAGAGCGGCCACGACGGGGTTGGAAACGAACTGCGCGTAGATCACGGATATGACCGACAGGATGACCATCGGCGGAATGATGGTGCCCACGACGGCGGCAGCCAGCCCCGCCGCGCCGCCCACCCGGCTGCCCACCAGAATGGCGGCGTTCACGGCGATCGCTCCCGGCGAGGACTGGGCGATAGCTGTCATATCGAGCATTTCTTCTTCCGTAATCCAGTGCAGCTCGTCCACGATGCGCTTTTTCATCAGGGAGACGATCACGAAACCCCCGCCGAAAGTGAAGGCGCTGATGTACAGCATGGATACGAACAGTTTTCCGATCATGCCGGCCCGCGAAGGTCTTGAATTACCGTTCATGCGTTTCATCCCTTCCGAGTCCATTATAACGTTGCAAACACGATATAAAAAATGCTATATTGATATGAAGATGATAACCAAACGGGCATGAAAGGGGAAATTGAGCCGTGACGCTGCGCCACATCCGTATTTTTCTTGCGGTATACGAAACGCTGAATATCACGCGAGCCGCCGAGGCACTGCACATGAGCCAGCCTGCCGTAACCAGAGCCATACAGGAAATCGAGCGTTATTACGGCATCCGCCTGTTCGAGCGCATCAACCGGCGGCTGTACCTGACCGAGAACGGGAAAGCCCTTTACGCTTACGCCGTCCATATCGCCGATACGTACGACGATATGGAGAAAACGTTGCAGGACTGGGATTCCATCGGCGTCCTGCGGGTGGGCGCCAACATTACGCTGGGCAACTGCGAGCTGCCTTCGCTCGTGCTGCGGCTGAAGGAAGAAAAGCCCCACGTCCGGGTCAGGGTGCAGATCGCCAACAGCAACCGGCTGGAGGAGGCCTTGCTCGACAACCAGCTGGACATCGCGCTGATCGAGGGGCCGGCCGACCACGAGGAACTGCGCTGCCAGCCGTTCGGCAAGGAGAAGCTAGCGCTCGTTTTCGTGCCAGGACACCCGTTACAGACCGCGGAACGCGTGCGCCTGGAAGATCTGGTTTCGTACGATCTGCTGACGCGCGAGGAGGGCAGCGCCGGGCGGACGTTCCTGCAGCGCGCGTTCGCAGCGCGGGACCTGAGCCTGAAACCCGCCTGGGAAAGCGCCAGCACCCAGGCGCTGATTCGCGCGGTGGGCATGGGGCTGGGGATATCGGTGCTTCCCGCGCAGCTGGTGCGGCGGGATATCGAGGAGGGCGTGGTGGCTACGCGCCCCATCGAAGATATGGTATTATACCAACAGACGAACGTCGTATGGCATAAGAATAAGTACCTCAACGCCACCGCGAAACGGTTCATTGCGTTGTGCGCGGAGAGAGGACGCCAAAGAGAAGCGCAGGAATAGGGGAGGGCGCGACGGGAAAAATGCGGCGCGCGCCTCTCGACAGTCAATCCGAATCAAAGCGACCGGGCGTACGCGCCGGCCGCTTTGTCTTATGTACAGATATTCATTTGACGCGGAGAAAGAAAAGCGATCCGTCTGTATCCGCGGACACAGCGGCGGGCGCAGCGGTTTATGGGAATTCTTCCGTTATGCAAACAGGCCGATAATGGGGTAATAAAGGAACGGCACAAAGATGGCGGGCAGCAGATCGGCCACCTTGATTTCCGTTTTCAGCAGCATGTTGATCCCGATGCCGACGATCAGCAGGCCGCCCACGGCGCTCATCTCCTGTACAACCGTGTCGCTCAGGAGAGGGGCCACCAGATTGCCCAGCATCGCGATGGACCCCTGATACAAAAGAACCGGTACGGCCGAGAGCATTACGCCGGGGCCCAGCGCGCTTGCAAAGACGATGGAAGCAACCCCGTCCAGCGCGGATTTGGCGATCAGCGTGCTGTGGTCCCCGCGGATGCCGCTGTCCAGCGCGCCGACCACCGCCATGGCGCCCACGCAGAACACCAGACTGGCCGTAACGAAGGCCCGCGCGAAGGTGTTTTCAGCGTTGCTGTTGCGCACGAGCTTGCGCTGGGCGAACTCGCCCAGCTGGTTCAGGCGGCGGTCAATGCCGATCAACGCGCCCGTTACGCCGCCTACCACCACGGAGAGGATCATCAGCAGCACGTTTCCGGTTTTCAACGCCCCGGTCAGGCCTATGAGAATCACGCACAGGCCCAGCCCCTGCATCACCACGTCCGCGATACTCTTGCGGAAGCTGCGTTTCAGTAGCAGCCCCAGCGCGGAACCGGCGAGGATCGCCGCGACGTTGATTAAGGTACCGATCACATTCAGCCCTCCCCGGCCCGCTGTGCGGGCATATAACGAAAGAGCGCGGGCGAACCCGGCGCTCCTGATTGGCTTTGGCGGTTTGGTTACTGCGCGTTCTCCACGGGGTAGACGCTCACCTTTTTCTTGTCGCGGCCCAGACGCTCGAAGCGCACAATGCCGTCGGCCATGGCGAAAAGCGTGTCGTCCTTGCCCTTGCCCACGTTCAGGCCCGGATGGATGTGCGTGCCGCGCTGCCGCACGAGAATGTTGCCGGACAGGGAATACTGGCCGTCCGCACGCTTGGGCCCGAGACGCTTGCTTTCGCTCTCGCGGCCGTTACGCGTGGAACCCATTCCTTTTTTATGCGCGAAAAACTGCAAATTCAGCTTCATCATGGTTGGTTCCTCCCATTCAAAATGTTGACCTTCACCAGTTTCGGATACTCATGGGAGATATCCGTAAGCCCCAGCACCGTCGTACGGAGGATGGTCTGGGCGTCCCGCGCCCCGTCGCCGTTAGCGGCGGGCAGTTCCACGGCGATCAGTGCCCGACCTTCGTCCACAGTCGTTTTCGGGGCAAGCCCGGCGATCCGCTCCAGCGCGTTTACGCAAGTCTGCATCAGCACGCTGACCGCCGCGCATACGACGTTTTCGCCTTCTTCGGCGTCCCCCGCGTGCCCCAGGCACCGAAGCCGCCGGATCGCGGCCCCCTCGTATTCGACCGTTACGCGCGTCATCAGCCTACCGCGGTGATTTCCACCTTGGTATAATTCTGCCGGTGGCCGGCCTTGCGCGCGTAGTTCTTCTTGCTCTTGTACTTGTAGATGATGATCTTCTCACCCTTGACCTGACCCACGACCTTGCCTTCCACCTTGGCGCCTTCCACGGTCGGGTTGCCGATTTTCACGCCCTCGTCGGAACCGATCATGAGCACGTCGAAGTTCACGGCGCTTTCCGCGGCCAGATCCAGCTTTTCCACATAGATGATGTCACCCTTGGTTACGCGGTATTGCTTGCCACCCGATACGATCACTGCGTACATGGCAAAGCACCTCCAATATCCATACTCGCCAGGCGTAAGGCGGCGCGTTTAAGCGCACTTGAAAACCCCGCTTGTGCGGCTTACCGCAATAAGTTACCATAATCTCCGACGGATGTCAATCTATTTTCGCAAAACGGGAACGGATTTGAGGTCGGAAATTTATCCGGAGACGCCGTATTTTTCAAAATCGCCCTTGCTTTTTCAGAAGGTTTTTGCTATAGTATATCTCGCTGACACGACACGGGGCATTAGCGCAGTTGGTAGCGCGCGACATTCGCATTGTCGAGGCCAGGAGTTCGAATCTCCTATGCTCCACCAAAGCCTTGCAAGATAACTCTTGCAAGACTTTTTTCATGTACAAAATTCGTTATGAAAAGTAGCTGTTAATTCGTACAAAAACGTGCTTATTACTACTCGTTTTTGTGGGCTTGGCAGCGTAAGTAGGTAGCTGATTGACAGAATCCACCATGGTTTACGTAGGGATGTGGGTGTAGTAGTTGAGTGTTGTGGCATCTGTCCACTATATTGACGTCTACCTCGTGAGTTGCTTGTCACCTGCATAGTTCCATCTGTTGAGCTATCCTGCAATCACCGTTCGTCCTACATATTTGACACTTCCCGCGTGCCTGCCTTATCTGCGGTTATCCACGCCAGGTGCGCCGCTCCGTCATCGGGTCGCTCTGCGGTTATACAGGCGTAAGGCGATCCCATACGCCACCGCCATGATGCCCATACACCACGTCAACGCAGCCCAGATGGATCCGTCGACGGGCTGCACTGCAAGCAGCCCACGCAAGGTGTTTACGATGGCCGTCACGGGCTGGTTTTCGGCAAAGGCGCGCACTGGCCCGGGCATGGTTGCGGTGGGCACGAAGGCGGAGCTGATGAACGGCAGGAATACCAGCGGCATGGCGATTGCGCTGGCACCGTCCACCGATTTGGCGGTCAGCCCAGCAATCACGGCGATCCAGGTAAGCGCCAGCGTGAACAAGGCAAGGATGCCTGCCACCGCCAGCCATGCCCCGATCCCGGCGGGGGAGCGAAAGCCCATCAGCAGCGCCACCAGCACGATCACGCATACAGAAATGGCGTTGGACACCAGCGACGTAAGCACATGCCCCCACAGCGCCGCCGAGCGCGCGATGGGCATGGTGTCGAACCGCTCGAAGATGCCTTTCTGCACGTCCAGGAACAGGCGGTACGCCGTGTAGGCGATGCCGCTGGCAATGGACATCAGCAGAATGCCGGGCAGCAGGTAGTTCACATAATTGGCCGTGCCCGTCTCAATCGCGCCGCCAAACACATACACAAACATCAGCATCATGGCGATCGGCATTACGGCGACTTTGATAATGGTATCCATGCTGCGGAACACATGACGCATCGAACGACCCAGCATCACGTTCAGGTCGCTCAGGAAGTGGCTCTTGATTGCTTGCATGTCAAACGGCCTCCTTGATTCCGGTCAGGGAGAGGAACACATCCTCCAGTGTCGGCTGCTTTTCAATGTACTCGACCTTCGCCGGCGGCAGCAGTCGCTTCAGTTCCGCCAAGGTGCCGCTTTGCAGGATACGGCCTTCGTGCAGGATGGCGATACGGTCGGCCAGCTGCTCCGCTTCCTCCAGATACTGCGTTGTTAAGAATACCGTAGTGCCGCTGGAAGCCAGCGCCTTGACTGTTCGCCAGACTTCCTGCCGCCCTTCGGGGTCCAGCCCCGTGGTCGGCTCGTCCAGAAAGATCAGCTGCGGATCGCCCATCAGGCTCATGGCGATATCCAGCCTGCGGCGCATACCGCCGGAGTAGGCGGCCGCCTTGCGGTCGGCGGCATCGGCCAGCCCAAAACGCTCCAGCTGTTGGTTCGCAAGGGCGCGCGGCTTGGGCAGGTGGCGCAGCCGTGCGATCATCACCAGATTCTCCCGCCCGGTCAGCACTTCGTCCACAGCGGCGAACTGGCCTGTGAGGCTGATTGTGCGACGCACCTCGTGCGGCATAGCCCGCACATCAAACCCGTTCACGGTTGCCTGGCCGTCATCCTGCCCTAGCAGGGTGGACAGAATTTTAATAATAGTCGTCTTGCCCGCGCCGTTGGTGCCCAGTAGCGCGAATATGGAACCCCGGGCCACGTCGAAATCCACGCCCCGCAGCACCTGCAAGGAGCCGTAGGCCTTGGTCAGCCCCCTTACCTGAATGGCCGGTTGATTCATGATTTTGCACCCCCTTTGTTGAAATGGCTGCGAATGTCGCGGTTCAGGGCTTCTCGCCAATCCTCTGTATAGGTGCGGGCGTTGCGCAGCAGCTCTTCGCAGAAG
The DNA here is from genome assembly GCA_964497495.1 of uncultured Oscillospiraceae bacterium. GTDB lineage: Bacteria > Bacillota > Clostridia > Christensenellales > Aristaeellaceae > CAXXOK01. Next base: position 120,237 of record CAZCCZ010000001.1, on the reverse strand, counting down.
GACGCCACATCCTCGCCGGTGATGGTCAGCACGGGCTTTCCCTCTGCCGCGCCCGCCTCAAACAGTTCCACCAGGTCGTTATGCACCGACATCATGTCGTACCCTGCGCCAGATGCAAACATCCACATATGCCGCTGGATCCGTTTGAAAACGTAGCGGTAATCCTCCGGCAGGGCGTTAACCCGCGCCATCATCTGCCGGTACGCGCGCTTTTCGCGCAGTATCCTGCCAAGGTTAAAGTAGTTGTCAAAGAACGTTGCCACTCTGTTGTCCCTCCTTCAGTTGGTTCATTTTGGATGCGATGAAGCCCCATTTTTCCCAGAACACCGCTAGTTCCGTACGACCCGCTTCGTTCAGGGAAAAAAACTTGCGAGGCGGCCCCATCGCGGAAACCTGCCGCGTGATTTCCACCAAGCGGTTCTTTTCCAGCCGCAGCAGGATGGTGTACACCGTGCCCTCGACCACGTCGGTAAAGCCCAGCGCGTTCAGCCTGCGTGTGATCTCGTAGCCGTAGGTGCTGCCTCGGCTGATGATCTCCAGCACGCAGCCCTCCAGCACCCCTTTGAGCATTTCGGTTAGGTTTTCCATGGCGGCGCATCCCCTCTATTCAGCAGTAATGATATGCAGTAGTACTGACTACTGCTATAATGTAACACCGAGTAGAAGGAATGTCAAGTAGCTTTTTGATTTTTTTAGAAGTGCGTAGGACCAGGGCTTTTCCATGTTGCTATGCAACCCAGGCGTGGCATGGCAGAGGCAGGTGCCCGGCACTGGATCAGGTGACGCCTTGGCGCTGATACGGGATTATCAGGCAAAGGGGCATCTGGTGGCTATGACAGGCGACAGCACCAACGACGCGCCCACGCTGGCGCAGGCCGATGTGGCCGTGGCCATGAATGCAGGCACGCAGGCGGCCAAAGAAGTGGGCAATATGGTGGACTTTGACTCCAAGTCCCACCAAGCTGATCGACACCGTGCGAATTGGCAAGCAGCTGCTAATGACCCGCGGCTCGCTGACCACCTTCAGCGTTGCCAACGACGTGGCAAAATACTTCGCCATTATACACGCCCCAAGACCATGAAGCTTTAGAGGGATTGCCTCAGCTCACGCCGAAGGTGCTTCCCTAGAAGGCTAAAAAGATTTGTTGACGAAAGAACATCGTTTTAATCAACATATGGTAAGAAGATAGATGATATTACCAGAAAATTCTTCCTGTTAAATCTTCTGGGTGCATCCTTACACGATTCACCGTTTCAGAGTGCACCCACCCCCGATTGTATCAACAATATCAGCATTTTCCAAAACGAGAACCATCTATTGATAAAGGATTCTTTATCGGTAGATGGTTAGTTTTATGCCCGAAAGGATTTGAAATATGGATTATACCAAATGACAATTCCTTATATATGAATGGGACGCTGAACAGTCCCTCTTCCGGGATCGTATCGATGACATTATGGTTGGCTGCTATCATCATACGGAGTTATATCCGGGTTACTGAGGGAAACAAGCTGCATTGAAAGGCTGATTCTAAAGGCTGAGGGCTTACTATTATTACTCCTCCCATCTTCCCGACGGCGCGAAACATACCGTCGGTTTTCCGTGCGAACGCGCACTTGACGGTTGAGCGGCGCCTTGATATGATGCGTATGGTTCTTGCGGGAAGATTCCCCGACGGGGACCCGAAGTGGGGAGGCGTTTCGTGTGAACGTCGTCCGATGGTTGGACCGCGATACGGAGGAACTGGATTTTCAGCGGGACGAAAAAACGAAGGCATCGTCGCGCGCCTTGCGCATTCTCCGTTCGTTCGGCGTTATGTTCGCGACGCTCGCGGCGGCGACGTTGATTTCCGAAGGCTTCCGGAACCTCGGATACAGCGAGGTTAATTACATCCTGACTTATAATCTGGGCGTCGTGCTGATCGCCTATTTTTCCGACGGGTACTTCTACTGCGTCGCGGCTTCGTTCTTATCCATGCTCGCCTATAATTATTTCTTTACGGTTCCTTATTACACGCTCATCGCCTACAGCCCGGAATATCCGGTAACGTTCATCAGCATGCTGATTTCCGCCTTGATCGCCAGCACGCTGACCACCCGCGTCAAGCGGGAATCATGCCGGGCCGAAAACCGGGAAAAGCGCATTCAAATCCTTTATAAGCTTGAAAAGAACCTGCTGGCCGTCAACAGCAAGCCCCAGCTGTTGAAAGCCGCGGCGACGGATATCAGCTCGCTGTTCGGCGCGTCGGTCATGATTACCGCGGCGGATCTGGACGGGCAATTGTCCATGCGCTACGTGGCGGGCGCGGATATTTTTCAAGGCGAGCAGGAGAAAACGGCCATGCTGGAGACGTTCCAGTCCGGCATGGCCTGCGGCGCGGGCGGGGAACTGTTTTCCCAATGCGAGGCGTATTACCTGCCCGTCATGGGCCCCAGCGGAACGCTGGGCGTCATCGGTATCGCTTTCCCGGGCAGGCTCGCGCTCGGCGAGAGCCGGAAGATGTTTTTAAGCGCAGTCACCGCGCAGATCGCGCTGGCGATGGAACGCGAGCGCCTGTATGAAAAGCAGCAGCGCGTGAAACTGGAAGTGGAGCGGGAACGCCTCCGCGCCGACCTGCTGCGTTCGGTGTCGCACGACTTGCGAACCCCGCTTACCGGCATCCTCGGCTCCATCGGTACCCTCCTGGAGCACTACGACGCGCTGGACGAGCCCGTGCGTAAGGAATTCCTGACCGGCGTTTACAACGAGGCCGAATGGCTGAACACGTTGGTGGAAAACGTACTGAGCCTGACGCGGCTGGAGAACCAGCGCGTCAAACTTGAAAAACAGCCCGAGGCGGTGGAGGAAATCGTCTCCGAGGCGGTTTCCCGTGTGAAAAGGCGTTCTGGGAAGCACGCGATCTCCATCGATATCCCGGACGAGCTGTTCCTGGTGCCGATGGACGGCACGCTGATCGAGCAGGTGCTGGTAAACCTGTTGGACAACGCCGTACAGCATACGCCGGAGGAAACCGCCATCCACGTTTCCGTGCGCCGCGAGGAAGCGCGTGCGGTTTTCGAAGTGGCGGACAGGGGACCGGGCATTCCGCAGGAGGCGCTTCCCCGCCTGTTCGACCGTTTCTACACGCGGCAGATCGCGGGAACGGAGCGCAAGGGCGCGGGGCTGGGCCTTTCCATCTGCAAGGCCATCGTGGAGGCCCACGGGGGCTCGATCTCCGCGCAGAACGACCCGGACGGCGGGGCGCTGTTTCGCTTCTCGCTGCCTTTGGAGGGATGAGCCGTGAATTCGCTGATACTGATCGCAGAGGACGAAAAAACGATCCGCCGGTTCATCCGCGTGGCGTTGGAAACGCAGCGGTATGACTGCCTGGAGGCGCGGGACGGCGAGACCGCGCTTGCGCTGGCGGCCTCGCATAAGCCGGACGTGCTGGTGCTGGATCTGGGCCTGCCCGATATGGACGGGTTGGAAGTGATTCAAAAACTGAGGGTCTGGTCCGACGTGCCTATTTTAGTGGTATCGGCCCGCGGGCACGAACGCGAAAAGGTGGAGGCGCTGGATCTGGGCGCGGACGATTACCTCACCAAGCCGTTCGGCATCGCGGAGTTGCTGGCCCGCCTCCGCGTGATGCTGCGTCACCACCAGCGCGAGCAAAGCGGTGAAAGTCCCTCGTGGAGCGTCGGCCCCCTGCTGATTGATTACGATAAGCGCCGCGTAACCCTCGCGGGCGAGGAAGTCCACCTGACGCCCATGGAGTACAAACTGCTGACGCTGCTTTCCTGCAACCACGGCAAGGTGCTGACGCACCGCTATCTGGTACAGGAAATTTGGGGGGAGGTCACTGCGGACGATACGCAGAGCCTCCGCGTCTGCATGGGGAACCTGCGCCGGAAACTGGAGGAGGACCCCGCGCAGCCCAGGTTCATCCTGACCGAAGTGGGCGTGGGATACCGTATGGTGGACGAGGCATAACGCCGGGCGCCCGCCGACCGTGCAGGAAACCGGTTCTCGGATTTAATGACGGCTTCGTTGCGCGCCTCCCTTTGCGGAGACGCTTTTTTATTTCCTCACAAAATCCTCACACGCGCGGCGTCATCTTTCACACCGACTTTATACCGGAACGGTTATGATGAAGGCATTCTCCGGAAAGGAAGGATGATCGATGCGTAGGGAAAACGATGCGCCGGCCTACCGCCGCAGGATCGCGGAAACGGCGGCCGCGTTGCGCACGAAGGACCTGCCCCTGGCGAAGACCGGGATTTCCGAGATGATGGCCCAGTACATGGACGCGCCCGAGCCGCAAAACCTGCTGGGAATCCTATACGAGCTGCTGGGGGATTATCAGGCCGCCCGCAGGCACTACCGCGCCGCCTACGCGCTGGACCCCACCTACAAGCCCTGCTGCCGGAACCTGGAACGGATTACCAGCTATGATTTCAGCACGAAGATCACGGATATGGACTTCGGCGCGGAGGATGGGAACGACGCGGTAGGCGCCGACGGAAGAAGGGATTGCTGATGTACGTGATTATCGCGGGCTGCCGCAAGGTCGGCTCCAGCCTCGCCATAGAGCTTTCGCAGGACAACCACGACGTTGTGGTGATCGACAGCGACCCCGACCGGCTGGCTGCGCTCGGCTCGGGCTTTAACGGCGTGACCCTCGTGGGGATGCCCATCGATGAGGACGTGCTTCGCAGCGCGGGCGCGGAACAGGCGGATGCGCTGGCCGCCGTGACGGACGACGATAACATGAACATCATGGTTTCGCAGGTGGCCAAAGAACTGTTTCACGTTCCCGTGGTCGTCACCCGCCTGTACGACCCGCAGCGTGAAGCCATTATGAGCGGCATGGGACTGACGACCGTCTGTCCCACCACCCTCGCCGTAAAGCAGATCAGGAGCAAACTTCTAAATCCGGACAGGATGGATACCGTCAGCATCGGGGATACGAGCGTTTCCTTCAGACTGGTGAAACCCGCGCGCAAGATGGTCGGCAGGCCGCTGGCCGAAATGAGGAGCGAGCTTGTGCTGGGGGTCCTGCGGGAGCGCGCATTCGTGCCTGCGGCGCCGGGCGAAACCGTGCGGGCCGAAGACCTGCTTGTGGTAGCGGAGTATACTCCGCAGGAGGCGTGAAGCGTATGACGATCGTCATCGTCGGCGGCGGTAAGGTCGGGTATTATCTCGCCAAGACGCTGGCTCCGGAAAAGCACCGGCTGGTGCTTCTGGAAACGGATCAGGCGCAGTGCATGAAAATCGCGGGGGAACTGGATCATTTGGGCATATCGCTCGTTTGCGGGGACGGCACCGAGGTGCAGGCCCTGCGGGACGCGGGCATCGAGCGCGCGGATATCCTGATCGCCGTCACGGGATACGACCAGAACAATCTCGTTGCCTGCCAGCTGGCGCGCAGTTATTTCGGCGTGCCGCGCACCATCGCCCGCGTGAACAACCCCAAGAATATCCAGGTGTTCAAGCACCTGGGTGTGGATTCGGTCGTCAGCAGCACCGCTTACATCGCGGATATGCTCAGCCAGGAGGTGGACTGGGCCGGTATCAACCAGATGCTGTCCAAGAAGGTGGGCGGCGTGCGGATCAGGGACGTTTCCGTAGGGGAGGCGTCCGTTGCGGTCGGTAAAACCGTGGCCGATCTCGACCTGCCCCGGGGGACGGTCCTGATGTCCGTCATTCACGACGAACGGGTCGTCGTCCCCAACGGACAGACGCGCATCGAAGCGGGGGACAGCGTCATCGCCCTGTCCGGGGAGGAGAACATAAAGCGGCTTACCGAGTACTTCGACGCGGAACAGGGAGGGAGCCCGCATGAATGACGGTCGTAAGCCCGCCCCCTCCGGGCCGCCTGCCGGCGATGCTCGCCGGGCGGCCAGTACGCATACGGAAAAAATCGTCGCCAACCTGCTTGGCATGGGAGCGGAGATACTCTTCGCGTGCGGGCTGATCCTGATCGGTTTCCTGATATCCCTTTTGAGTGGACGGTGAAAACGGGTATGCTGCCCAACCGGAATCAAACGAGCATCTGGAAAACCATACTGTACTACATCGGCATGGTCGTGGTCGGACTTGGCGCGATCATGTACCTGCCTGCCGTCGTGTCCCTGTTTTGCGCGGAATGGTCCGTGGCCGTGGATTTCGTGCTGTCCGGAAGCATAGCGTTATTGCTGGGCGGTACGTTGGTGCTCTCCTTCTCGAAGAACCGTGGGCAAAGACTCGGCTGGGGCGAGGGCATGACGGTGACGGCGGGCGCGTGGCTCGTCGGCATGCTGGTCTGCGCCGTTCCGTACGCGCTGAGCGGGAACTACCTTTCCTTTCTGGACTGCTGTTTCGACGTGATGAGCGGTTTTACCACCACGGGTCTTTCGCTCGTACAGGATATGGACCATCTTTCCAACGGCGTGAACACGTGGCGGCACCTGCTTACCTTCGTGGGCGGGCAGGGCATGGTGGTGCTGGTGCTCACCGTGCTTACGAAGAGCTCCAACGGCGCCTATAAAATGTACGTGGGCGAGGGCAAGGACGAACGTCTGCTCCCCAACGTGGTGCATACGGCGCGTTATATCTGGCGGATCAGCCTCGTATACCTCGTCGCGGGCACGCTGTGCCTGTGGGTCGCCGGGATCGCGGCGGGCATATCGGTGGGTCGCTCCTTCCTGCACGGATTATGGATTTTCATGTCCGCGTGGAGCACGGGCGGGTTCGCGCCGATGTCCCAGAGCATTCTGTATTATCACGACGCGGCGTATGAACTGATTACGATCGTGTTCTTCATTCTGGGTTCGTTCAACTTCGCGCTGCACTACGCCGTTTTCACGGGCAACCGGAAGGAACTGGTGAAGAACGTGGAAACCGTATCCTTCACCGTCACTGTGACGCTGCTCGGCCTGATCGCCACCCTGGGCCTGCTTCAGGCGAACGTATACCCGAACGCAGTGGCGATGTTCCGCAAGGGTTTCTATCAGCTTATATCCGGGCATACCACCACGGGATTCATGACGGTTTACGCCCGGCAGTTCTATCACGAATGGGGCGACGTGGCGTTGTTCGCGTTGGTGCTGGCGATGCTCGTCGGCGGCAGCGCCTGCTCCACGGCGGGCGGGTTCAAGGGCCTGCGCATGGGGATCATCTTCACGGCCTTCAGGCGGGACGTAAGCCGTACGGCGATGCCCGAAAGCATGGTTTCAGTCCGGAAATACCACCATATCCGCGACGTGGCGCTGGAGGACGGCACCGTGCGCAGCGCGATGCTCATCGTAATGGCTTATATCGTCACTTTTACCGTGGGCACGCTGGCGGGGATGCTTTGCGGCTACCCGTTCGCCATGTCGGTATTCGAGGCGGCGTCCGCGACGGGCAACGTGGGACTGAGTATCGGGCTGACCACGGCGGCAACGCCCGCGGCGCTGAAAATCGTCTATCTGATCATCATGTGGCTTGCACGGCTGGAATTTATGTCCGTGCTCGCACTGGGGGCTTACGTGCGTATGAAGGTGGCGAAAAAATGAAACAGTCCGTTTGCCTGTTGATCGCCTTGCTGCTCCTGTCGCCCGTCGCCGCGCGCGCGGAAGCCACGGAGGTTTCCAGCAACGATTTGATTGAAAACGCCCTGGCGTTGGACGGCCGGACGATCACCTATTCCGGCGAGGTGATCGGGGACTTCATGCAGCGCGGCGACCATGTCTGGCTGAACGTTTCCGACGGGAGCAACGCCGTGGGTGTGTGGGTGGAAACGACGCTGGCGGGGGCCGTCGCCACTCCGGGCCGGTACGGGACACACGGCGACGAGGTGCGCGTAACGGGCGTGTTCCACCGCGCGTGCGCGGAGCACGGCGGGGATATGGACATCCACGCGGAGAAGATGGAGCTTCTCGGCGCGGGGTATCCGGTTTCGCACGGAGTGCAGCGGTGGAGACTGGTTTTAGCCGCGCTTGTCACGGCCGCCGACGCGGTGATCCTCCTACGCTGGATTCGGAAACGGCGCAACGTTTTCACCCCTGTTGGAAGAAGGGAGAAACGCAGGCTTTGATAAAGCTCCGGCGTACCGCCGCCCCGAAAAGGGCCGATGGTACGCCGGCCGCCGTGTTTTACAGCAGAGTGAGCGCCAGATCGTACAGATAACCCGTTGCGATGCTGCCCAGCAGGATGAACGCCACATAGAGGCCCAGCGCCTTTCTCTTCATAAACGTCGTCAGCCCCGCGATAACCCAGGCGCTGGTCGCCGATCCCGAAATGATGAACGCCATCATCGCGCCTTCGCTTGCGCCGCTCCGGAGAAGCGATTGAATCAGCGGAATGCTGGACTCGGTGGTCAGATACAGCGGCAGGCCGATCAGCGAGGCCAGCGGCACGGCCGCCGCGCTATTCGCGCCAAACAGTGCGGATACGATGGACATGGGCACGAACGTGTTTACCAGATACCCGACGGCAACGAACAGGCTGAAGTACAGCAATATCTGTTTCAGGCCGAGGTTGACCAGGTTGCGCAGCAACTCGCCAAGCCTTGCCTTGGATGAAAATCGACGGGCGGCCGCCGCAAGCCTGTTCCGTCCTCCCGCTTTCGCGGGCGGCAGGCAGGCGCACCCGGCCGAAGTACGGGGTGTTTTCGAGCAGGAGCAGGCCGCGGCAACCGGGGCCGCCGGGGCGGGCGTCCCGTAGGCACAGGCGGACGGCTTCCCGCAGGCGCAGGGGGAAGGCTTTTCAGGCGCGGCGTAGCGTGCCTGTCCCCGCAGGTACCCGGTATGCCGTTCGATCCACTGCGTGGTGAAACCGGAAAGAAGCCCGATCATCAGGGATGCCGCGGTCAGGGTAACGGCGAACCGGAGGCCGATGATACCGGACAGCATCAGGAACCCGTCCGGGCTCATGAGCGGCGACGACGTCAGAAACGCCATAATAGGTCCCCAGGGCAGCACGGTCGTCAGCATCCCGACGACGACCGCCATGGTGCCGCAGGCACAGAAGGGCGTAAACGCGCCCACGAGAACGCTCAGGAAGATGGGAACCTTCGTTTTGCCGGTCAGGTATCGGCTCAGCTTTTCCGTGTTGACGTACGTCTTCAACGCGACGGCCGTCGCGACGGATACGGCCAGCACCCAACCGTTGTGGGCCAGGGTTTTCAGGACGGTCGTAACCATTCCGTATAAAAGGTTTCCGAGCCAGGCAAGCGCTTCGTTCATAAGGGCATCTCCTTATAATTAGATCGTAAATCGTAAATATACGATATATTAGTGCAAAAAGAAACTCAACCCGATTGCAGGTCTTCCCGCAGCCGATTCAGGTATTCGTCCAGCACGGAGCGGTTGAGAAAGTAGCAGCTCCACTGTTCGCGTTTTTCCCTTCGGATCAGGCCCGCCTCCAGCAGCACCGCCAGGTGTTGCGACACGGTGGATTGCGCAAGGCCGGTGAAGTTCACCACGTCTCCCACGCTCACCCCGTTTTCAAAAAATTCGATCTTGTTGCAGCAGGTTTGGATCGTTTGATCCTTCATGGCCTTGACCAGCTGATAGCGCGTTTTATTGCCAAGCGCGTTGCAGATCGCGTCCATTTCCACAGGCACCACCTCCTTGCACACATAGCATATCGTAAATATACGATGATGTCAAACACTTTTTCTTAAAAAAGAACAGTTGAAAACGCCGGATGTAAAAATATAGGCCGCGCGGTTCGCGCGGACGGGAAACGGGTAAAAAGGATGCGTACCGTACCGATGATCCGTACGGTTCAGCAAAGGAGATACGAAAATGTTCAAGAAACGAAGCGTCGCCGTTATCCTGCTGGTAGCGGCGCTCGCGCTCTCCGCGCCTGCTTTGGCCGAGGCTACGGCCCCCGCGGGCGACGCGGCAAACCCCGCGGCCGCGTATACGCCTGAGGAACTGTTGCAACAGTGGTATCAGTTGGGCGACCTGCTGCGGGAAAACGGTAATTACCCGTACGTGGCGCTGGGCAAAGGCGACACCGGTTACGAGGTGACGGCGTTGCAAACGCGGCTGGCCGAGCTCGGCTACTATCAGAAGGAGATCGTCAGCCAATACGGCAACGGAACGTACACCGCCATGCGCGCCTTCGAGAAGGCAAACGGGCTTACGGCGGACGGCGAAGCGTCTGTGGCGGACCAGCAGTTGCTGTTCAGCAGCGCGGCCGCGGCGTATTCCGCCCGGAGCACAGCGCCTTCCGGCGGGGGGAACGGCGGCGACGCCACCTCGGGTGCGACTTCCAACAGGCCGTAACACCCGATAAACAAAAAAAGCTTGACAACCACGCCTGATTCTGATATATAATTGCTTGTCTCTTTGCACTGCAAACCGTTCCCTCCCGAGCGAGAGAATGCGCGATCAACAGTACAATCTGAGCAGGCGATGAACCACTGGATCGTCGGGGGTTCGTGGGGCTGGGCCGTAAGGACGGCAGCGGATGCATCAAACGCACATCCGCGGGACAGTGATTGTTCCGCGGATGTGTTTATTTATATCCACATTCATGGAACCCGCGTATGTAGTGCCATAGAACGACTGATGCCCATGCGGCAGTTGGAGGATTTCTATGACAAACACAGGGTTTCCCACGGTTGGATTGACAAGCGAACAGGCGAAACGGCGGCTGGCGGAGTACGGCCGCAACGAACTGACGCCGCAAAAGAAAATGGGCTTCGCGCGCAAGGTGCTGCATATTCTGGCGGAGCCCATGTTTCTGCTGCTCCTCGTCGCCGCGCTGATTTACTTCGTTCTGGGCGAGCCGCGCGACGGCGCGATCATGCTGGTTTTCGTGCTCGGCGTCATCTCCATCGACGTGATTCAGGAATGGAAAACGGACAAGACGTTAAACGCGCTCCGGGACTTGTCCGCCCCGCGCGCGCGGGTGATCCGCGACGGGACGGAGCGGGAAATCGCCAGTATCGATCTGGTGCCGGGCGACATCCTGCTGTTGTCCGAAGGCGTTAAGATCCCCGCGGACGGCACGGTGTTGAAATGCAGCGATCTGTGCGTGGACGAAAGCTCGCTGACCGGCGAGGCCGAAGGCGTGTGGAAGACCACCGCGGACGCCGTGGAACCCTCCGCCGATTACTGGCGCAGGGACTATTGCTACGCGGGCACGCTGGTTACGCAGGGTACCGCGATGGTCCGGGTGGAAAAAACAGGCGCGACCACGGAATACGGCAAGATCGGCGTGAACGTCGCCGCGGCGCCGTCCGAACCCACGCCGCTGCAGAAGCAGACCGGCCGTCTGGTGAAAACCTGCGCGGGAATCGCGGCGGTACTTTTCGCGCTGGTCGGCGCGGTAACGTACCTGAACATACCCGATCACGCGCCGGGGGCGCGCCTGATCGAAAGCGTGCTGTCCGGCATCACGCTCGCGATGGCCATGATTCCCGAGGAATTCCCGGTGATCCTGACGGTGTTCCTTTCCATGGGCGCGTGGCGGCTGGCCAAGAAAAACTCGCTGGTACGCAAGCTTCCCTCGGTGGAAACGCTGGGCGCCGTCAGCGTGCTTTGCGTGGATAAAACGGGCACCATCACGATGAACCAGATGACGGTGCAGGAAACCTGGGCGCCGGACGGCGACGAACACGCCCTGTGCGAAACGATGGGCCTCGGCTGCGAAACGGACGCGTACGACCCCATGGAGAAGGCCATGCTGGCCTTCTGCGATGGTATGGGCATCACGAAGGCGCATCTGTTTTCGGGCGAGCTGGTCGGCGAATACGCCTTTACGAACGAACTGAAGATGATGGGCCACGTATGGCGGAGGAACGGGAAGCTGTTCGTGGCCGCCAAAGGATCGCCCGAACGCATTCTGCCGTTGTGCGACATGACGGCGGAGGAGCGCGAAACCGCGGGCCATACGCTGCTCAAAATGGGCAAAGAGGGCCTGCGCGTGATCGCCGTGGGGCGCATGAAGCTGGCGGATGAAGGAGCGATCCCCGAAAAGCTGACGGATTGCCGTTTGGAATTCCTGGGCCTGGTCGGCCTTGCGGATCCGCCCCGGAAGGGCGTGGCGCGCGACATCGCGCAGTGCAACCGCGCGGGCATCCGCGTGGTGATGATTACCGGCGACAACGGCGTAACCGCCTCCGCGATCGCGCGAAAGATCGGCATCCCGGGCGCGGAAAACATCATTACGGCGGACGCGCTGGTCAACATGACCGACGAAGAACTTCGCCAAAAGGTGAAAACCGTAAGCATCTTCAGCCGCGTGATCCCCGAACATAAAATGCGCATCGTCAAAGCCTTCCGGGACAACGGCGAGATCGTCGCCATGACCGGAGACGGCGTGAACGACGCGCCCGCGCTGAAGTACGCGGACATCGGCATCGCCATGGGTAAACGAGGCAGCGAGGTCAGCCGCGAGGCGGCCGACCTGATTCTGATGGACGACAACTTTACCACGATCGTCGATACGGTGCGGGACGGCCGCCGTATCTACGACAATATTCGGAAGGCGATCGGCTACGTGTTCGCCATTCATATCCCCATCGCGCTTTCCTCGCTGCTGGCGCCGCTGCTTGGCATCTCGCCGGACGCGTTGTTCCTGCTGCCCCTGCACGTGGTGCTGCTGGAACTGATTATCGACCCCACGTGCTCCGTGGTGCTGGAACGGCAGCCTGCGGAAGAAAACGTGATGGAACGCGCGCCCCGCGACCCGAAGGAACCGATTTTGACGAAGCGCTTGCTGTTTAAGAGCCTGGCGCAGGGGCTGGCGATGTTCGCCGCGGCGTTCGGGACATACCTGTGGACGCTGGCGGGCGACCCGGCGAACGCGCCCGTGGCGCGGGCCATGGGCCTGGGCGTCGTGATGCTGGCCAATCTTCTGCTGGTACAGGTAAATGCCTCCGGGCTGGATTCGATCTTTCATACCTCGCGTCGCCTCGCCAAAGACAAGGTGATGTGGGCCGTCAACCTGCTGACGCTCGCCGGGCTGGCCGCAATCCTGTATACGCCGCTTCACGGCGTGCTCCGGCTCGCCCCGCTTAGCGCCGCGCAGCTGCTTACGGTGCTGGGCATGGCGCTGGTTTCCACGCTCTGGTACGAAGTTGTTAAGTTGATCGTAAGGAGGAAGCATCCCGCTTGAAAACGCTGATTTACCGTTTGGCGATGGCGCGCGGAAGAAAGCCGGTTACGGCGAAATACGGGGGTGCGTTCTGGCTTCGCTTCCGCCTCTGTTCCGATGCCCTTTTCCGTATCCTGGCGCCGCAGCTTCCCGACCTCGGCGGCAGCCTGTTCGCTTTCAATTTCCAGTTCGTACCCGCCTACGCCGCATGGTATCTGGCGCTCGCAAAAATGGGCGTGAGCCGCGCGGAATCCGACGCGGTCGTCTGGTTGCTCAACGAGCGTCTCGCGAGGCTCGTTCCCCGGCCCTTCTTACACGCGGTCGGCCGCGCCTACTTCTCCGGCTTCCGCAAGAAGGCGTCCGCGCACATCGAACGTCAGCGGCGGGGGGAACTGCACCCGTGGGATTGGACGATCCGCTACCGGGAAACCGACCGCAACGCCTTTGAGATCGACATCACCCGCTGCGCCATGAGGCGGTTTGCCGCCGAGCACGGGGCGGAAGCGATGCTTCCCGGCATCTGCCGCATGGATTACCTGTTCTCGTGGCTTATGGGCAACGGTTTTCAGCGCACGAAAACGCTTGCCGACGGGGACGATTGCTGCAACTGCCATTATCAGTTGGAAGGCCGCTGCGAGTGGGCCCCGGAAAAGGGGTTTGTCGGCCGTAAATGATCTGCGGATCACAAAACGCCGGCGGTCCGTTACGGATCGCCGGCGTTTACCGCCTTCACGGACGCCTTTCGCCGTGTTTCCCGTTTATTTCCCACCGCAGCCGCACGCGGAGCCGCATCCGCAGCCGAACCGCTCGCTGCCGCTGCGCCGTTCCATCAACACGGTGTTCCGCCATAGGCCGGAACGGTCCCGGCCGATCCGCTCCCGGTAACCCACCAACCGGAACCCGCAGCTTTCGTGCAGGCGGATACTCGCCGCGTTGTCCTGCATGATGCCGGATTGAAGCGTCCAGAAGCCGTCTTCTTCGGAACGGCGGATTATTTCCGTGAGGAGCGCCTTTCCCGCGCCCCGGCCGCGGTATTTCGCCCCGATGTAAATACTGATTTCCGCCACGCCCGCGTACACGCAGCGGCTCGATACGGCGGAAAGGGCCGCCCAGCCAGCAATTTCACCCTTATCGGTGATCACCAGACGGCACGCCTTCAGGTGGGAAGCGTTCCAGGCCTCCCAGTCCGGGCACTCCGTCTGAAACGTCGCAAGGCCGGTATCCATCCCCTCCTGATAAATCCTGCTTACGTCCGGCCAGTCCCCCTCAAGCATTTCCCTGACCTGAAGCTCCATAGGCCGCGAACCATCCTTTCGTGTTGTTGGCGATTCTTACGAGAATCAGCATCACCGGCACCTCGGTCAGTACCCCAACGATGGTCGCCAGCGCGGCGGGTGAAGAGGTCCCGAAAAGGGATATGGCCACCGCGACAGCCAACTCGAAGAAATTGGAGGCGCCGATCATCCCGGCAGGCGCCGCGATATCGTAAGGCAACTTCAACGCTTTACTGGCTAAATATGCGATGAAGAAAATCAGGAATGTCTGAAGAATCAGCGGTACCGCGATCAAAACGATGTGCAGGGGGTTGTTCAGGATCACGTCGCCCTGGAAGGAGAAGATAATAACAAGGGTCAGCAGCAGCCCGATCGTGGTTACGTTGCCGAATTTCGGGATGAATCCCTTTTCAAAATAGGCAAGCCCGCGCTTCCTTACGACGGCCCTCCGCGTCAGCACCCCGCCGACGAGCGGTACGACAACGAACAGGACGACCGAAAGAATCAGCGTGTCCCACGGAATGGTTACGCCGCTGATGCCGAGCAGAAGCTTCACGATGGGCGTGAAGGCGACCAGAATAATCAGGTCGTTCGTCGCCACCTGCACCACCGTGTAGGCCGGGTTCCCGTGCGTCAGGTGGCTCCATACGAACACCATCGCCGTGCACGGCGCCGCGCCCAGCAGCACCGCGCCCGCCAGATAGTCCCGCGCGAGCGTTTCCGGTATGAACGCCTTGAAGATTACGAAGAAAAACAGCCACGCGATGCCGAACATCGTAAAGGGCTTGATGAGCCAGTTGGTAATCCAGGTAACGAACAGCCCCTTCGGGTTTTTCCCGACGTCCCGGATGCTTTGAAAATCGACTTTCAGCATCATGGGGTAGATCATTAGCCAGATCAGGACGGCGATCGGAATGGAAACGTTCGCGTACTCGAAGCGCCCGAGAAATGCGGGTATGCCGGGCAGGAACCGGCCGATCAGCACGCCCGCGACCATGCACAGGATTACCCAAAGCGACAGATACTTTTCAAAAAAGCCGATGCCCGTGCCTTTTCCCTTACTCATTACAATCCGCTCCTTTTTGGCCGCACAGATCCGCCTGTTCGTACTTATTCCTTTTCCGGTTATCGCATTCGTAGGTCGGAAGAGCCTTTAACTTCTCTGACAGATAGCCGACCAATCCTCCGTTTTCATTACGGAATCCCTCGCTCAACCTGTAATACGTCCACTGCGCGTGCCTGCTGCTGGACAGAAGGCCCGCGTTCTTCAGCGCGTTGAGATGCCTTGACGCGTTCGACTGCGTTAAGCCGAGGCAATCTTCGATTTCACATACGCACATCTCGCCGTCCAGAAGAAGCGACAGCATACGGAGCCGGGTTTCATCCGACAAAGCTTTGAATAGTTCGGTCATCTTCTTTCATCACTCCTTAACCCGCATATGCTCATACACGCATATTATACACGATCGTAAAGCCATTTGCTACAATGGTTTTATAAAATTTTTGAACGGAACTACGCCTTATCGTATTCGGCAATCATTTCCGTCAGAAGCCTTACCGCGTCGCTGACGTAGCGGCCGCATTTCATTTTAAAAACGTCCGCCTGCCTTGCCAAAGTCAATTGGGCGTCGTCGCTCAGGTCGTAGCCGATCAGCTCGGTGCAATTGGTAGAGCTGTTCAGCGCTTTGAACCTGTTTACAAAATCCTTTACGATCCGGTAATTCCGGGTTTTGGATTGTTGATCCGCCGCGTTGTCCGGCCCGTATTTCAACCCCAGAACCAGCAGCGCGCCCGAAACGGCTCCGCAAACCTGCCCCGTGTGCCCCATGCCGCCGCCGAAGGAGCAGGCCGTTTTCAAAGCCAGTTTTCTGTCCATTCCGTATTCTTCGCAAAATGCCGTTAATACCGCCTGGGAGCAATTGCACCCGTCCCTAAAACAGGCGGCGGCTTTCTCCGCTTTATCCATATCGTCGCTCCATTCCGTTACCGATCGCGTAGTTCGTCCGCCGAGCGATCAGCCTCTGATTTTCTGCAGGATCTTCACAACTTCCTCGGTCTTTAAAACCTTGCCGTAGGCAACCACTTTCCCGTCTACGACAAGGGCGGGCGTCGACATCACGCCGTATGCCGCAATCTGCGAGAAATCGGTCACATGGTCGATCGTCGAGTCCATGCCGAGCTGTTCCAGCGCCGCTTTCGTCGCGGCTTCCAGCGCGTTGCATTTCGCGCAGCCGCTTCCAAGCACCTTCACGCTCGCACCTTCGGTTTTGGCGTCTTCCGCTTTCGCCATACTTTCGGCATTGCAATTACCCCCGCAGCAGCAGGAAGCGGTTTTCTCATTTTTCTTTCCAAACAGCGCCATAAAAACATCTCCTTAAAAACATTCAAAATCCAAGGTAGAACCTATGGAAACCGATTCCCGGTATAAGCGCGCCCAATATTATGAAATGATCTTTACCGGCTTCTTCAGATTCATCAGCAGCAATCGCCTCCGCAGGAACATCCGGACTCCTTCGCTTTTCGGGGAGGTTCCTGCCCGCCGCAGGAACAGCCGCGTTCCGCCGAAGGCCGTGCGCCCTTCGGCGGCGTCCAGCCGGTATCGTCGCCGACGTAGGTAATCGCGCCCTCGGGGCACCGGTTTCCACAGCCGTGACAGCGGTTGATGCAGGCTGCCGGATTGGTAACGACGGGGGTCGGCGTTTTTGCGGTGTCATAGACGCCGTGAGGACAAAAGGAAGAACAGGTTCCGCACTCCGTACAGGTTGCGTAATCGATAACCGGGTACCAGGCCTTTGCCATAACGCTTCCTCCTATAGGATGAATCCTTGAATCGCGTTGAAAAAGTAACCGACGATGATGATGCCGACGGTGCAGATCGCAATGAACAGCGCCAGCAGCTTCGGTTTGACCGCTTTGCGAAGCATGATCATAGACGGCAGAGACAGCGTGGTGACCGCCATCATGAACGACAGGATCGTTCCAAGCTGCGCGCCTTTGGACAGCAACGCCTCCGCGATCGGAATGGTGCCGAAGATGTCCGCATACATCGGAACGCCGATCAGCGTTGCCAGAACGACGCCGAACGGGTTTTGACTGCCAAGCACCGTCGACACCCATTCATCCGGAATCCAGTTGTGGATGATCGCGCCGATACCCACTCCGATCAGAATATAGGGGAACACCTTCCGGAAGGTGCTCGTCATCTGTTCTTTGGCATAGATCAGCCGGTCTTTCTTCGTCAGATTCGGCGATTCGATGTCGACGCTTCCCGCTTTCAGGATGAAGCTCTCGACATATTTTTCCATATGCAGCTTTTCGATGATCGTTCCGCCGACGACCGCGACGACCAACCCGACAGCCACGTAGATCACGGCCACTTCCGCCCCGAAAATACTCATCAACAGAAGCAACGAACCTAAATCCACCATCGGGGAGGAAATGAGAAACGAAAACGTGACGCCCACCGGCAGCCCTGCCGACGTGAAGCCGATGAACAGCGGGATGGAGGAGCAGGAGCAGAAGGGCGTAACGGTACCCAGGAGCGCCGAAACACAGTTTGCCCCTACGCCGTGGAACCGCCCGAGAATCTTCTTGCTGCGTTCCGGCGGAAAGTAGCTTTGGATATAGCTGATCAGAAAAATCAAGAAGCAAAGCAGTACCGTGATCTTGATCACGTCGTAAAGGAAGAACTCAACGCTTCCGGCCAAACGGGTCGACGTGTCAAGGCCCACGGCGGTAAGCGCGCCGCCGATCAGCCCGTCCATCCATTTCATGCCGAGAATCTGGTATTGGAAAAAGTCCCAAACGTCTTTAATCACCTGCATATCGCGGTTATCCTTCCTTTCACAGGGCGGGCGTATCAAACCGTCGGATCCGTTTTGCCGCCGGAACCGGGCCGATTGCCAGCGACGCTATTTACAGCATGCGTTGCCGGCCGACGCCCTATCCGGCGTCGTCAGCTGTTTTAGTAAATCCGCGGCATACGCGCTGCCCCTTTCGCTGATTTGGTAATGGGTCCATTTGCCTTCCTGGCGGCTTTGTACGATGCCGGACTCCACCAGTATCTTCATGTGGTAGGAAAGGCCGGACTGTCCCAGCGCCAGCTGTTCCAGAAGCACGCAGGCGCATTTCTCCCCGCCTCGAAGAAGCGAGAGGATCTCCAGCCGGTTCTCGTCGCAAAAAGCTTTGAAAACCTTGGCCTGTTCCCTGTGCTCCGCCGTCATGCGACCACCTCAGATCAAAAATATTTGATCTGTACCAGTATAGCTTACAGACATGGTTCTGTCAATAGGGGAAGACGTTTCTGGGGATATTTTCTGAAAGCGCCTTTCGCCGCACCTCGTTATGAAGAAAGCGTTCAATAAAATACCTATTGACATAGTAGATTAGTAGGATTATAATCACGCCAATATCACGGAAAGGAACGACGGCCATGAAGGAGTACTTTCAGATTCTGCTGCGGGCCAACTTCCGCTTCGGTCGAATGCGTCGATGTACCGGCTGGAAAGAAACGAAAACGCATAAGACGAAAGGATGGTTATCATGGCATACCGGTTTGAAACGCTTCAGCTTCACGTAGGGCAGGAAACTCCGGACCCGGCAACCGACGCGCGGGCGGTGCCCATCTACGCTACGACCTCCTACGTTTTCAGGGACTCCGCGCAGGCCGCGGCGCGCTTCGGGCTTGCCGAAGGCGGCAACATCTACACGCGGCTGATGAACCCCACCTCGGACGTGCTGGAGAAGCGCGTGGCCGCGCTGGAGGGCGGCGCCGCGGCGCTCGCCACGGCGTCCGGCGCCTCGGCGGTGGCTTACGCGGTGCAGAACATCGCCCGTACGGGCGACCACATCCTCTCTTCCGCAACGCTGTACGGCGGCACCTACAACCTGTTTGCTAACACGCTGCGCGAATACGGTATCGGAACCACGTTCGTGGACGGAGGCGAACCGGAGAACTTCGAGGCGGGCATCAGGCCCAACACGAAGCTGGTGTTTCTGGAGTCTCTCGGAAACCCGAATTCCGACATCATCGATCTGGAAGCCGTATCGGCGATCGCCCACAGGCACGGCATCCCGGTCATCGTGGACAACACCTTCGCGACGCCCTACCTGTTCAGGCCCATCGAGCATGGCGCGGACATCGTGGTGCACTCCGCCACAAAGTTCATCGGCGGGCACGGAACGGTGTTGGGCGGGCTCATCGTGGACGGCGGGAAGTTCGACTGGGCGCAGAACGATAAATTTCCCGGGCTCTCCGCCCCGAACCCGTCCTACCACGGCGTCGTGTTCGCGGAGGCGGCGGGCAGCCTCGCCTACATCGTCAAGCTTCGCACCACGCTTCTGCGGGATACCGGCGCGGCCGTCAGCCCGTTCAACTCGTTCCTGCTCCTGCAGGGGCTGGAAACGCTGTCCCTCCGGGTGGAACGCCACGTGAGCAACGCCCTGCAAACGGTGGCGTTCCTGCGCGACCACCCGCAGGTGGAAAGGGTGAACCATCCGTCGCTCGCCGCGGGCAAGCAGAAAGCGCTGTACGACCGGTATTACCCGAACGGCGGCGCCTCGATCTTCACGTTCGAGATCAAAGGCGCTCAGGAGCAGGCGCGCCGATTTACGGAATCGCTCAAGCTGTTTTCGCTGCTGGCGAACGTGGCGGACGTGAAATCGCTGGTCATCCATCCCGCGTCCACCACGCATTCGCAGCTTTCGGCGGAGGAACTGGCGCGGGCGGGTATCAAGCCTTCGACCGTGCGGCTCTCCGTCGGCACCGAGCACATTGACGACATTCTTGCCGACCTCGCTCAGGGGTTCGAGCAAATCAGGGAATAACGAAGGGGGAACGGGTTTATGGCGGGCATCTACCATTCCATTGATCAACTGATCGGCAGTACGCCGCTGCTGGAACTGACGAATTACGAGAAGAAACACGGGCTGGGCGCGACCGTCGTCGCCAAGCTGGAATACTTCAACCCCGGCGGCAGCGTGAAGGACCGCATCGCCAAAGCGATGATCGACGACGCGGAAGCGAAGGGGCTGCTTACGGAAGGCTCCGTGGTCATCGAACCCACCAGCGGCAACACGGGTATCGGGCTTGCGGCCATGGCGGCCGCGCGGGGGTACCGCGTGATCATCACCATGCCGGAAACCATGTCCGTCGAGCGCAGAAAGCTGATGAAGGCGTACGGCGCGGAAATCGTGCTGACCGAAGGCGCGAAGGGCATGAAGGGGGCTATCGAGAAGGCGGACGAGCTGGCAGCAACGATTCCCGGCGCGTTCATCCCCGGCCAGTTCGTGAACCCCGCCAACCCGGCCGTGCACCGCGCCACAACGGGCCCGGAGATCTGGATGGACACGGAGGGGGCGGTGGATATCTTCGTGGCGGGCGTCGGAACCGGCGGTACGATCACGGGCGTCGGCGAGTACCTGAAATCGAAGAACCCGAACGTACGGATCGTCGCGGTGGAACCCTCGGCGTCCCCCGTGCTCTCGGCCGGGGTAGCCGGGCCCCATAAAATTCAGGGAATCGGCGCGGGCTTCGTGCCGAAAACGCTGAACACCGGGATATACGATGAGATCATCCCCGTGGATAACGACGCCGCGTTCGAAACGGCGCGCGAACTCGGGAAAACGGACGGCCTACTGGTCGGCATATCGTCCGGCGCCGCGGTGTTCGCTGCGGCCCAACTTGCCCAAAGACCCGGGAACAAAGGGAAGCTGATCGTGGCGTTACTGGCGGATACCGGCGAAAGGTACCTTTCCACGCCGCTGTTCCCGGATTGAGCGGTTTACGCAAATCAGGCCGCGGCCCATACGCGCGGCCTGATTTTTACGCGCGCGGGTCTCGGCGCGAAGGGTCGTTTTTCCGGCTCGTTATGGTATAATAGACGCAGGCGGGAGGTGCCGCGCAATGATGGTATCGACGAAGGGACGGTATGCCCTGCGCGTGATGGTGGACCTTGCGGAGCATAACACGGGGGAGTGCATACCGCTCAGGGACATCGCAAAACGGCAGGACATATCGCAGAAGTATCTGGAAAGCATCATGGCGGTGCTGGCCAGGGCCGGTTTCGTGGCCTCGCTGCACGGCAAGGGCGGGGGATACCGGCTCGCCCGGCTGCCGAACGAATATACCGTGGGAAGCGTCCTGAAGCTGACGGAAGGGTCGCTGGCGCCGGTCGCCTGCCTCGCGGAAGGGCGCGGCGGCTGTGAACGCGCGCCCGACTGCAGAACGCTCTCCATGTGGGTCGGGCTGGACAGGCTGATCGACGGGTATCTGGAAGGAATCCGTATCAGCGACCTGATGCGGAACGCGGGCTGCGGGAACTTCGTAATATAGCCTCGCGTTCCCGGCGCCGCCGGGCGGGAAAGGAACGGGTATGACGGATTACGCTTACGGATACTGCGGAATGCCCTGCGCGCTCTGCACGCGCTATCGTACGGTGGGAACGAGCCGATGCCCCGGATGTTCTCACGACGGGTATTATACGGAGCCCTGCAAGGTTCACCACTGCTGCCGGGCCAAAGGCCTGACGCATTGCGGAACCTGTGGCGGCTTTCCCTGCGAGAAGCTCGGGAAAATGGGGGATTTCAGCGACCTGAACACCGACCACGTCAAGGAACGGACCTGCCGCAGGGTCGCGGCGGAGGGCTTCGACGCCTGGTACCGGGAATACGCGGAACGCGCGGACCTGTTGAGCGTGGCGCTGGAACACTATAATAACGGGCGCATGAAGCGGGCCCTGTGCGAGCTGTTTATCCGGGAAGATATGGAAACGCTTCGGGATATTATGCGCAGGGCGGAGCCCCTGCGCGGAAAACCCGCGAAGGAAGCGGGAAAAGCATTCACGGAGATTACGGAAGCCGTATCGGGCAAACGTTGAACCGTTCCCGGCCGCGAATACCGCCGCCGGAAGCGAAAGGGATGTGTACATGAAAAGACTGATACTGGTCACCTCTCCACCCGCCTGCGGAAAAACTTACGTTTCCAAACAGCTGGCCAAAAACCTGAAGCACGTGGTGTATCTGGACAAGGATACGCTGATCGTGCTGTCCAAGCAGATCTTCGCGGTGGCCCACGAGGAGTATAACCGCAGCTCGCCCTTTTTTGAGAAAAATATCCGGGACTACGAATACGCCGCCATCGTCGACCTGGCGCTGGACGCGCTGGACTACGACGATATCGCGCTGATCAACGCGCCCTTTACCCGCGAGATTCGGGATCGGGCCTATATGAACGCCCTGCGCGACAGGCTGCGGGCGAAGGGCGCGCGGCTCACCGTGATCTGGGTGCGCGCGGACGCGGAGGTCTGCCACCGGCGCATGATCGCACGCAACAGCGACCGGGATAAATGGAAGCTGGAACATTGGGACGAATACGTGGCGGGCGTGAATTTCGCGATTCCCGAAGAACTGGACGATCCCACGGTTGAGGACGACTTGCTGATATTCGACAACAATACCGACGAGGGATTCGAAGCCTCGATGAAGGCAATCCTGGCGGTCATCGAAGCATAAGCCGCCTCCGACGGCCGGGATTCCCGGCGGACGGAGGCGGCGTATATAAGCCTGTGCCTGCGGAAAGGGGGGAACGGCGCCTCGCCTTTTCAGGCGGGCTTGACGACGGCCACGCTGTCCCGCATGACCAGTTCCACGCTCAGTTCCGTTTTTATCTGCGAAGTATTCATATCGCCGATCACGTGCAGGAGTGTGCGCACGGCTACGGTGCCCATCTCCTGCCGGAAAACGCGGATCGTGCTTAACTGGGGCGTGGCGAACAGGCAGAGCGACATGTCGTCCATCCCGATAATGGACACGTCTTCCGGAATACGCACGCCGTTTTCCTTCATCGCGCGCATACAGCCCACCGCCATGATGTCGTTGCAGGCGAAAAACGCGGTGGGCAGTTCCTGTTTCTTATGGAGCAGATCGAGCATATCGTGGTAAGCGCCTTCCATCGTCGGCGTAACGCACCAGTAGCTTTCGTCCGTTGTCGCGAGGCCGTGCCGGGTCATCGCGGCTTCGTATCCCTTGCGGCGGTAGCGCATGTTGTTGAAATCCACGGTGCTTGTAATGTGCCCGATGCGCCTGTGGCCGGCTTCGTACAGCGCGTCGGTGGCGATGAAGCCCGCGTTGTAGTTGTTCATCACCACGGAATGCACCGGCTCGCGGCGGAACAGGTTGTCCAGTACGATCAGCGGGGCCTGGTGATGCGCGAACAGCGCCAGATCCTCCGGGTACATTTCCGTGCCCAGCACCAGGATGCCCGCGCAGTCCTCCGTGCAGATCGTCCGGATACGGCTTACGTAATCCTTGTCCTGCATGATGTGGATATGCGTGATAATCAGGTCCAGCGTCTCCGCGTGGCAGGCCCTCTCGATACTCTCGATCAGTTCCGCGAAGAACTGCGTATCCATTACCACCAGCCCGTGGCGCTTGAAAACCACGAGGCGCACGTGCCGCTTTTCCGGCGAATCCTCCTGCCGCGGGATCGCGTAGCCCATTTCGGACGCGATACGAACGATTGCCCGCGAATTTTCCTTGCTTACGCCCGGTTTCCCGTTCAGCGCGTTGCTGACCGTGGCCGGCGACACGCCCGCCTGTTTAGCGATATCCCTGACGCGTACCTTCATGCTATGACCCCTTTTATCGACGGTTCCGGAATCCGGTGTTTATTCGCAGCCGACGGTATGTTTACCAAAAAGATAAATAATTCAGTCCATTATACCATACTCGGCCGTAAGATCAAGCGAACATGCCGTCTCGCGGCGTTTTCCTCAGCCGTGGCGGTAAACGTCCCAGCCGAGATAACGCCCCAGCGCTTCCTCAAGCACGTCGGCGCACGCGGTTTGAGCAAGCGCCACGTGATGCTCGAACCCGTTCCGGGTCATATAACGCATCAGCCCTTTCAGGTCCGGCACCTCGCAAACCGCCACGCCGCCGAACGTTTTCAGCGGGTCGTCCGTGAAGCGGCCTTCGCCGAGATAGCATTTGATCTTTCCGTTCGCATCGTCGGTGGATACTTTCAGGTACGTCATGACCGAGGGCCGTACGCGGCCTTTCAGCGCCCCGAAGCTGACCTCCGCGCCCAGCGTGGTCGCGAGGATATCTAGATTGCCGATTTCCGGTTTCTCCGAAAACGCGCAGGCGGGATAATTGCTGCAATGGACGTTGACGCATTTGTTTGGCGCGTCGCCGTAGTTATTGTTCCAGTCCTGATAGATGGGCGGAACGCCCCCGGCGCGCAAAAGCGCCAGCATGCTTACCGCGCCCGTTACGTCCGTCTCGCATGCGCTGGGCAGGCCCCGCTCGCCCATCATGCTC
Organism: uncultured Oscillospiraceae bacterium; assembly: GCA_964497495.1. Classification (GTDB taxonomy): domain Bacteria; phylum Bacillota; class Clostridia; order Christensenellales; family Aristaeellaceae; genus CAXXOK01. Next base: position 95,592 of record CAZCCZ010000001.1, on the reverse strand, counting down.
ATGGCCAGGCATACCGCGCAGCCGTAATTCGCCTCCACGCTGTCCCAGCACTGGATGGCGCTCGCGTCGCAGCGGTGCCTGCGCATCCAGTCGTCCAGAACGATGCAGAGTTTTGCTTGCTTGACGAGCTTTTCGTCCGCCGTGCCGCCGGCAATCCGTCCGTACGCGCGGATCTCCCCGACCTTATTGCGGATCCGTTCCTGATCCGTCAAGGCTTCGATGTCGGCCAGTATTTCGCTGAAATCTTCCGTTTCCACGGTAATGCCGCTTCTTTGCAACAGCTTCTCGGAATACCGCACCGTGCGGAACGGCATTACGCGCGCGCCGATCTGGGCGATACGTGCCCTGCGCAGCGTTCCCACCACGGCACAGACTTTGGCGAAGCGCTCCACGTCCGCGTGAAATTCTTCGCCGTCCACGGCGCAGGTGTGGCGGCTCGTCAGCGAATAGGGGATGCCGCACTGGTGCAGGTTGTTGCACAGGCTCAGTTTGCCGCAGAAGGCGTCGCGCCGGTTTTCCAGCTGCAGGGTGTCCAGATCGTCGTCGCAGGCCTGGACAAGAATCGGGCAATCGAGCCCGCTTAACCGGATTGCGTCGGACACGGCGGCCTCCTCTCCGAAATTCGGCAGGCATACGATGACGCCGTCCAGCTCGCCCGAATGCGTACGGAACAGCTCGGCGCATTTCAGCGCCTCGTCGTGGGTCATCGTCTCGCCCATGAAGGTGTCCGTAAGCGTGACGACCCGGTGCCCCCAACGCTCCAGCGCGGCCAGCAGCTTCTCGCGCGCGGTGAGCACCAGATGATCCGGGAAAAATTCGCGGTTCGTAATGATGACGCCGAAAGTTGCCATATCGTTTCCTCCTCTAATTCGACGGTTTCGCGGGAAGGCAGCGACGCACCGCATCGCGCCAGCCTTCCAGAAGGCGAAGGCGCTCGGCCTCCGGCAACGTGGGCTCGTAGCGCGTGCCGGGCCCGTTCGCGGCTCCCGCGGCTTCCGGCGAGGCGTAAAGCCCGGTGCGCAGACCCGCCATATAGGCCGCGCCCAGCGCGCTCAGCTCGTTTTGCGCCGAGCACAAAACCGGGCGGCCCAGCAAATCGGCCTGAAAGCGCATGAGTAGGGGATTGCCCGCGGGCGCGCCGTCCGCGCGAAGTTCCGTAAGCCGTATCCCGGATTCTTTTTCCATCACGTCGATCACGTCCGCGTCCTGATAAGCCATGCTTTCCAGAGCCGCCCGCGCGATATGCGCGCGAACGTCGCCCCGGCCGAGCCCCAAAATCGCGCCGCGCGCCGTCTCCTCGAAATAGGGAGCTCCGAGGCCTGAAAACGCGGGCACCACGTAAACGCCGCCCGCGTCCGCCACGCCCGCGGCCAGATCGTTCAGCTCCTCCACCGAGCCCGCAAGCCCCGCCCCGCCGCACAGCCATCGCAGGGTATCGCCCGAACAGGTCACGTTGCCTTCCAGAACGTAAGACGTTTCCCCGCTAAAGGCATATCCGACCGAGGCGGACAGCCGGGCGGACACCGGCGGCGGCGTCTCGCCCACATTCATCATTACGCTGCTTCCGGTGCCGTAAGTGGCTTTCGTCATGCCCCGCTGCCGGCATCCCTGCCCGAACAGCGCGGCGTGGCTGTCTCCCATCACGCCCGTAACGGGAATGCCGACGGGGACGTCCTCGCAGGAGGTGCGGCCGAAATCGCCGTCGCTGGGGGCGACATCCGGCAGGCAGCGGCGGGGGATACCGAAAAGCGAAAGCAGCCCCTCGTCCCAACGCAGCGTTCGGAGGTCCATCAGTTCCGTGCGGCTCGCATTGCTGACGTCCGTGCGAAACACGCGGCCTTCCGTGAGCCGGAAAATCAGAAACGCGTCCATCGTGCCGACGCACAGTTCCCCCCGGAGCGCGAGCGCGCGGAGGGAGGGGTTCTCGCGTAACACGAAGGCGGCCTTTGCCGCCGGGTAATAGGGCGAAAGACGCAGTCCCGTTTTTTCCAGAACAGCGCGGGCGCTGCCCCCGAGCGCCGCACACAGCCCTTCGGCGCGCACGTCCTGCCAGACGACGGCCGGGTGCGCGGGCCTGCCGGTGGCGCGCTCCCAAAACACGGTGGTTTCCCGCTGGTTGCTGATGGCCAGCGCCACTGCCTGCCCGGGAGCAAGGCCCTCGCAAACCGTTCGGATACCCAGCCGTACGTTTTGCCATATCTCTTCCGCGTCGTGCTCCACATAGCCGGGCCGCGGATAGGTTTGCCTGTGCACGCGGGCGTACCGGCGTACGATCTGCCCGTTCCCGTCGATCAGAAATACCTTGCTTGCCGATGTGGACTGGTCTACGGCTACGACGTAGCGCTGCATCTTCACAGCCCCCGCCGCACGGCGTCCGCGATGCCTTCGGTCGTCAGATGGTCGTGCGCCATGATCTCTGCGCTCGTACCGGCGTACGGCTTCTCGTCCGGAAGGCCGAGAATGCGCATGCGCGTGGGCCTGCGCTCCGCCAGCACTTCCGCGACCGCGCCGCCCAACCCGCCGTGAACGCTGTGCTCCTCCGCCGTAACCACGAAACCCGTGGCGGCCGCCTCCAGAACGGCGGCCTCGTCCAATGGGCGGAGCGTGTGCATGTCGTACACGCTTACGGCTATGTTTTCCCGGGAAAGGATATCCGCGGCCGCCAACGCGGGGTAAACCAGCTCCCCGCACGCGATCACGGCCGCCTGCCCGCCTTCGCGCAGGCGGTTCGCCCGGCCGGGGACGAAGGGCACGTCCTCTCTGTATACGTCCGGCACGGGGCCGCGCCCCACGCGCACGTAGGCGGGCGCGGCGGAACGCGCCAGATAGCGCGTCAGCGCGGCGGTCTGCCGCGCGTCGCACGGCAGGTAGATTTCAAGGTCGGGAATCGCGCGCATCAACGCAACGTCCTGCGCGGAATGGTGCGTGGCGCCCAGCGCGCCGTAGCTTACGCCGCCGCTGACGCCGACGATCTTCACGTTCGTGCGGCTGTACCACACATCCACCTTGATCTGCTCGGCGGAGCGCATGGAATAGAAGCACGCCGGCCCGCATACGAAGGGCCGCAGGCCGCCGTTGGCAAGCCCCGCGGCGACGCCCACGGCGTTCTGCTCCGCGATGCCGCACTCCACGAACTGTTCCGGCAATTCCTGTGCGAAATCGGAAAGGGACGCGCTGCCGCGGCTGTCCGTCGCAACCGCGAAAAGGGTCGAATCCCCGCGTGCGAGTTCCGTGAGCGTCCGGGTAAAAGCTTCGCGAGCCGTCGTCACGCCCAATCCACCCCTTCCACGCCCAACGCGCGGTAGGCGTCCAGCAACTGCTCCCGCGTCGGAACTTTATGGTGCCACTCGGCACGGTTTTCCGCGAAGGGCAACCCCTTACCCTTCACGGTATGGGCCAACAGGCAGTGAGGTTTTCCGGACGGCCTTTGGGAATGAAAATAAGAAAGCAGTTCCCTCATACTATTACCGTCGCACTCCGCCACGTCCCAGCCGAACGCCGTCCACTTGGCCGCAAGGCTTTCCAGCGGCATCACCTGCTCGGTGGGGCCGCTGATCTGCAAACCGTTCCGGTCCACAACGGCCCACAGGGAATCAAGCGTATGGGCAGCGCCCGCCATGGCGGCCTCCCATACGCTCCCCTCCGCCAGTTCCCCGTCCCCCATGACGACGAAGGTGCGGTAGCCGCGGCCCGTGCGTTTGGCGGCAAGCGCCATGCCCACCCCGACGGACAGCCCGTGCCCGAGCGCGCCGGAGCACATTTCCACGCCCGGGACAAGGTTGCTGGCGTGGCCGATTAACCGGCTTCCGGCCTGGGAGAAGGTGCGAAGCTCTTCCCGGCCGATGAAGCCCCGGTCCGCCAGAATCGCCAGATAAGCCTCCACGCTGTGCCCCTTGCTTAACAGGAAGCGATCGCGTTCCGGCCAGTCCGCGCGCTCGGGCGAAACGTTCATTACGTCGTAATACAGCGCGCACAGGATATCCGTCACGCTCATCGCGCCGCCGGTGTGTCCCGTGTTCGCGCGGGTTATCATCGTCACCGCGTCCGCGCGGCGCATGCGCGCCTTCTGTTCCAGGGCCGCAACGTCCATAGGTATGCCTCCTCCGCGGGTGTATGCACCGGGAGTATAGCACAACCGTTTATAGAAGTCAATAAACGTTTAGACAAACAATTATAGAATATCGTGATGCGGTTTATAAAACATAACTTCGCAGATCGCATAGAACTCATTATTATAAGGAAGATACAGCGCAGGCATCCGTTTTCCTGAACGCCGGTTTACCTTTATGGATTTACTCTGAAGACGTCAAGCGGGAAAAACACATATATAAATAATTTAGGAATAATGCTTGACAAACGCTGAATTTTCGCTATAATCTCAATTGAATGTGTCTCGCGCGGAGGGTTACGGGTTTTAGCCGGTAAGAACACGCGGGGCATCCCAGCGTTCAAAATATCAAAACCGGGAGGAAATCTGCATGGAGAACAGAATTACTTGGAAACAGGGGAAGAAATGGTTTGCTCTGGTGCTGGCGCTGCTGCTGTGCATACCGTCTTTCGCCGCTCTGGCCGCGGATGATACGGTGGAACTGACCTATTGGGCGCACAGCGGAACGCAGGATTCCATCGCGGCCCTGACGGACGCCTATTGCGCGGCTCATCCCAACGTGAAGGTCACCGTTTCCTATTACGCTACCGACGACATCAAAGCGGCGCTTAAGGTGGCCGCCTCCTCCGGCACTCTGCCGGACATGTGGTTCAACTGGGGCGGCAACCTGGGCGGTTATTACGTGCAGAACGGCTGCACCTATGACCTTACCGAGTACGCCGCGGCCCACAACTGGGCGGACAAGATCAGCGCCAGCGCGTTGGCGCTTTGCACGCTGGACGGCCAGTTGGCCGGCTATCCCACCAACATCAGCATGCTGAGCGTGTACTTCAACAAGGCCGTGTTCGACCAGAACGGCCTGACCGTTCCCACGACCTTCGCCGAACTGGAAACCCTTTGCGAAACGCTGAAAGCCAAGGGCGTCGTGCCTTTCTCCACCGCCGGTCTGTACGGCTGGCATGTCATGCGCATCGTGGAACAGCTGGTGGAATACTACGCCGGGCCCGAACTGCACGATCAGCTGCAGGGCATGAGCACCAGCTGGAACTGCGACGCGGTCATTCAGGCGCTGACGAAGTATCAGGAATGGTGCCAGAAGGGCTACTTCCCCGAAGGCTTCGTATCCAACAGCCCGGACGATACCCTGATGCTGCTGGCCACCGGCCAGGCCGCCATGGACGTGGAAGGCCAGTGGTTTGACCGCACCGCCGCTAACGACGGGCTTTCCGTGGATGATTTCGGCATGTTCGAGTTCCCCAACGATACCGGCCGTATCTCTGCCTTCGCCGAGATGGTGCAGCTGAACAAGAACCTGACGGACGCCAAGCTGGACGCCGCCGTCGACTTCCTCAGCAACGTGTTCTCCAACGAGAGCGCCGCCAGCGAAAACGGCAGCATGCTGAACCTGCCGCTGCCCCTGAAGGACGCCGTGATTCCCGAATCCCAGCCCCACGCCATCCAGATCTTCGATTACGCCAAGACCAACGGCGCTTTCACCATCACCGACCAGGCTTTCCCGACGGTCGTAGCGGACGTGCTGTTCGATATGCAGGACGCTCTGGCTTCCGGGACCACCACGCCCGCGGACGCGGCCGCCGCGATCGAAGCCGCTGCCGAGGCGTACCGTACCGGTAAGTAACCCCAAGGGATCCGCGGCCCTCCGGTTAGCGTTCGCGCCGGCCGGAGGGCCGACTTCGTTTGACCGGTCCGCGGTGACCCCGCCGTATCCGGCGACATTGATGGGATCGAGGTGACGCGCGATGGACAGGAACAAAACGGATACCGCCGTCAAGTTTTTTTTGCTGCCGGCAACGGTCGTCTATCTTTCCGTAATCATTTTTCCGGTGCTTTACTCCCTGTACCTCAGCCTTTTCTCCGGGAGCGGAATTCAAAACTGGCAATTCAGCGGACTGCAGAATTACGTATCGCTGCTGTCCGATTCGATTTTCGTCTCTTCTTTCAAGAACTCGATGATCTGGATGATCCTGACGCTCGTGGTGACCACCGGAATTTCGCTGCTGCTGGCCGTGCTGCTGAACCGTTCGTTCCCGGGTCGCACGTTCCTCCGCGGACTTTTCTATTTTCCCAGCGTCGTGTCGATGATCGCCGTGGCGTTCATCTGGCGCTGGATTTATCACCCGGTTTTCGGTTTCATCAACCAGAGCTTCGAGGCGCTGGGGCTCGGCATAAAGCAATCCTGGCTGTCGGACGCCGGCATGTCGCTGATCGCCTGCTTTATCGCCGCGCAGTGGCAGGCCATCGGACAGCCGATGATCCTGTTTCTGGCAGGGCTTCAAACCATCCCCGAGGACGTTCTGGAAGCCGCCCGCATCGACGGGGCGTCGGATTTCCGCTGTTTCCTGTCCATCAAAATCCCCCTGCTCAGGGAAACGTTCGTCATCGTCATTTCCACGTTGATGATCAGCGCCCTTAAGCTGTATGACATCATCTTCGGCCTGACCAACGGCGGCCCCAACAACGCGTCTCAGGTGCTGGCCACCTACATGTACTCCCAGACGTTCGACTATAACCATTGGGGGTACGGGGCGGCGATCGCCTGCGTGATGGTGCTGATGATGGCTTTCATCGTCATCCCTTACGTGCGCTTCACGTCCAGAAACAACCAGTAGAGGGGAGGCGTTCGCATGGAGAAAAGCATGAAACTTAAATCGCCCAAAACCTGGCTGATGCTGCTGGGGCTGGCCGTGCTCGCGCTGATGTGGATCACGCCCATTTTTACCCTCGTGGCCACGGCTGTGAAGAGTAAAAAGGATTTTTACAGCGGCCTGAGCCTGTTTCAGTTTCCCGCCCGGATATCGTGGAAAAACTTCACCGACGCGCTGACGACGGGCGGCATGCTGCGCTATATGCGCAACGACCTGTTCGTCTGCGTGCTGAAGGTTCCGCTGGGCATCGTGCTGGAGGCGATGGCCGCTTTCGCGCTGACCCGCCTGCGCATGCGCAGGCCTACGACGGTGTTTATCTTCTTCCTGATCGGCATGATGCTGCCGATGCAGGTCGCGCTGGTGCCCATCAGCATCGTGTATAACCGCCTGCATCTGTTTAACACGTACTTCGGCCTGTTCTACGTATACGTGGGGTTCGGCCTTTCCTTCGGCATTCTGGTGTTCCGCGGCTTCTTCATGGGCATCCCGAAGGAGATGGACGAGGCCGCCTACATCGACGGATGCAGCAAGACAAGGCTGTTTATCAGCATCATCCTGCCGCTGGCCAAGCCCGCCACGGCGACGCTGGTGATAACGGACTTTTTGGCGACGTGGAACGAGTTCCTGCTGTCCAACATCATCATTACGGACAAGGCGATGAAAACCGTTCCCAGCGGGCTGATGACGTACGTAGGCCAGCACGGCACGGATTTCGGCGGCCTGTGCGCGGGCCTGCTGATCGCCATCGTGCCGGTGATGATCGTTTACCTGGTGTTCCAGCGCTATTTTGTGGAAGGCCTCGCGGGCGCCGTGAAACAATGAGAGGGATTAGGATGAATACCGTTGCGAAGTGGGATGTTCTGGAACTTGCTTTTCCCAGCAGAACGGAAGGCAACCCGTTCACGGATTATTCGATCCGCGGAATCTTCGAAAGCAAGTCCGAATGCGTGGAAACGGACGGTTTTTACGACGGGGACGGCGTGTACCGGATCCGGTTCATGCCTTCTTTCGAGGGAACGTACCGGTACCGTATCGGGGGCAGCTTTTCGCCGGAGGCGGCGGAAGGCGCCTTCACCGTCGTCGCTCCGCGGGCGGGCAACCACGGCCCCATGCGGGTGAACGGATGCCATTTTGCCTACGAGGACGGCACGCCCTACCGCGAAGCGGGTACCACCTGCTACGCCTGGGTTCACCAGAACGACGAACGCGTGGAGGAAACGTTGCGCACGCTGGCCGAGGGTTATTTCAATAAGGTCCGGTTCTGTATTTTCCCGAAGCATTATCTGTACAATCTGCACGAGCCCGCCACCTACCCCTATGAAGGCACGCCGTGCGACATGACGGGTTTCGACCCCGAAAGGGACGGCATGGGCGTTCTGCCCGGGAACCGGTGGGAGTTTACGCGCTTCAACCCCGAACACTTCCGCCGCGTGGAACGGGCCGTGCGGCGGCTTGGCGATCTGGGTATCGAAGCCGACCTGATCGTGATGCACCCGTACGACCGGTGGGGATTCTCCGAGATGACCGCACAACAGGACGACCTTTACTGGAAATATATAATCGCCCGCTTCTCGGCTTTCCGAAACGTGTGGTGGTCGCTGGCCAACGAGTGGGATCTGATGCGTTCCAAAACCCTCGCGGACTGGGAACGTTACGCCGGGCTGCTGGTAACGCTGGACCCGTACCGGCACCTGCGCTCCATCCATAACTGCGTAACCTTCTACGACCATAACCGCCCGTGGATCACCCACGCCAGCATCCAGCGGCAGGACCCCTACGAATGCGCGGAGCTGACGGCAAAGTACCGCGAGCGGTACGGAAAGCCCGTCGTACTGGATGAGATCGCCTACGAAGGCAATATCGACCAGGGCTGGGGCAATATCAGCGGGCGGGAACTGGTGCGCAGGTTTTGGGAGGCGGCGGCTCGCGGCGGCTACGCGGGCCACGGGGAAACGTTCGACCGGCCGGACGGCGTGCTGTGGTGGTCCCACGGCGGCGCACTGCACGGAGAAAGCCCGGCCCGTATCCGGTTTCTGCGCAGGTTGCTGGAAGAAACGCCGGGCTCCGGCCTCGCGCCGTATCCGGCGTCGTGGGACGACGTTTGCGCCCGCGCCGAGAACGGCTCGGAATATTATCTTTTTTACTACGGCTTCTACCGCCCGTGCAGGCGTACGTTCCGCATGCCGTCGCAGGTGACCTACCGCGTTGAAGTGATCGACACCTGGGATATGACGGTTCGGGACGCCGGGCTGCATACCGGCACGTTCACCCTGCCGCTTCCGGGCAAGGAATACATGGCCGTGCGTCTGCGGGGCGTCGAGGCGTAAAAAACGTGCGGCACGACCACGCCGACCAAAAGACGGACGTCCGGTTCGTCGCGCGGGAACGATTGTCGGCTTAATTCTATGAAATGAAAAGGACGGGCCGGACCGGGCTTAAAGCACCCGATTCGGCTGTTTGGCGTCTTGCGATTCCAGCACCTGTTCATACAGTTCGGTGCCCGAAGCGGAAGCGCAAGGCTCGCCTTCCCTTAGCACATAGGCCGGTTGCCCGGCTTCCCGCCGCGCGCGGAGCCAAAGAACGCCCGCCGGTCGCTTGGCGTACAGTGCCGAAGCGTAGGCGTATAAATGGGTTACGAACACCACGGTCGTTCCCGCATCGGTTAGCGCCTGCACGATCGTTTCCGCCAGATACTTCGCGTCGGAGGGCATCGTGGTCTGGAAGGACTCGTTCATCAGCAGCAAGCCGTGCGGCCGCAGCCGATCTACGGTCTGGCTTAACCTCCGCAGTTCCACGTCCAGCATCCCCATTTCCTGGTTCACATCTTCGCCGCTCGGGAAGTGGGAGAAAATCCCGCTGAAAACGGGACACGCATACTGCCGCGCCGCAACGAACATGCCACTTTGCGCCATGATCTGCGCTAAACCGACGCTGCGCAGGAACGTGGTTTTTCCGCCCTGGTTCGCGCCGGTGATCAGTACGAGCCGCTTATTCGTAAAGCAGGCATCGTTCCCGACCGGCGCGGCCGAACGGAGCAGCGCAAGGCCCGGTTCCGCGAGGCCTTCCCACGTAAAACTTCCATCTGCGGACAGACTCGGCGTGCACGTCGGCACGTTCAGCGACAACAGCTTCTTCTTCAGGTTCACGCAGCCGACGTAAAACGAGGCCTGAAACGAAAGCTTTTCCAGATACGCGCGGCTGCTGCGGTTAAAGGCCGCGACCGTCCGGTACAGAGGCAGCACGGCGCTTTGAACCATCTCTTCTGTGTTCTGCACCAGCGCAATGTTGGAAAGCGGAATCACGATTTCCTTCTTTCCGGCATGAAGACGGCTTCCTTCTCTTTGCGCGGAAAGGCCGTTCAAGCATGTGTTTTCGGGCTTTAATCCCTTGCCGACCGATGCGGTGAGCGTTAGACTGTCCGACTGTTTCAGGCTGTCGATCTGATCCAGCTTCGTCTCGATCCGGGTAAGATTCTCGTCGGAATACCGCCGGGAGACGTCGGCCAGGAACCGCCGCACGGCTTCGGAGCGGAATGCGGCCCGTTCTTTCCGGGCGGCGGCGCTGATACGGCGAAACCCGGCAAGATAGACCCCTGCGACCTCGGCTTCGGTAATCAGCTTTTTCTGATTGGATATGATCCGGTCATAACTGGGGTTCTGGAACTCCGCGTACCGGTCCGCACGTTCCAGCGCGCCGCGTGCGGCAGCCAGCCACTCGCCGAACAGCCCGAAGTGAGCGTCGGCGTCCGCAAGCACGTCCCTGCGCGCGGCAATGGAATCGGCGCGGGTCAGCGGATGAAGCAGAACCCGCAGGCATACGTCCGCTATCCGCCCGTCCCCCTGCGACATCGCTTCGGTCAGCACCTTCAGGCGAAGGTCGGCGGTTAACGGGTTCGGCTCACCGAATTCCGGGGCTGCGTCGCTAAACAGAAAATCAAACGCCATGCACAACCCTCTCCCTGATTTCTTCGCAGGTCAAACGGTATTTCAACGCCAGCTCGGCGGTATAGGCATGCGACGCGGCGGGAGCGCGGACGATTTGATACAGCCGTTCGTGGGTGTCGGGCTTGACCAGCGACGTCATGCTGACGATTCCTTTCGGAATCTCGCATACGGTGTGCGTAACGCACAGGACGCGGGCGCCCCGGCCCGTGAGCGTTTTCAGAATCCCTTCCGTCATGGCCTGCGCATCCCGCGCGGTGGTAGACGAAAACATCTCGTTAAGTAAAACGAGACTGCCGCTCCCCGCCGTATCCAGAACCGGGCGGAGGCAGAGCAGTTCCTCTTTCAGCCGTCCCTGTTCCGAATCGCTTTTTTCCGGCTCGCTGAAGTGCGAATAAAACTCCCCGTACAGCGGCAGCTTCGCTTCCGCGCAGGGAACGGGCAGCCCCAGCGCCGTCAGCACGGCGATCTGGCCGATCGTGCGCAGGAAGGTCGTTTTTCCGGAATGGTTCGCGCCCGTTACGACGACGCCTCGCTCGTCGGCGCCCAGCGACAGGTCGTTGGGCACGACTTTTGACCGTTTCAGCGCCAGGGCAATATCGTACGCGCCCCGTAAGGATATCGCGCCGTCCTCCGAAAGGGTTGGAAGGGTGCAGGCGTATCCGTCCGCGCCTAATCGCTTCACCGTTTCAAGAGAGTGATAATAGAAGGGAATTTCTTGCACGAACGCCTGAATCGTCGGTTCCGGTATCGCTTCCGCCGTACCGGCGGCCAGGCTTAATTCCGCGAACTCGCCGGGGTAAAACGTTTGCAGCGCGTCGGTGATCAGCGTTCCCAGCGGGCACAGTTCCAACTGGCCGAACAGCTTTATTTCACGCGAAGCGCCTTCCATGGCGGCGGTCTCGCAGTCGACGGGGGCGAAAGCCTCCTGCGTCTCGCGGATGAAGTCGGTTTCCTTCGGGACGCTCGAAACGATGACTTTTCCTTTCTCAACGCGGAGCTGGTACGTTATTTTTTCCGCCCTCGCTTTCGCCTGACGCACGGCCGTTTCCATCTTCCGAAAGGCGGGGCTTTCCGCATACGCGTGAACCTCATCAACGAAGAGCGTCAGGCCGCAGGGCGGAATCTCCGTTCCGGACGCTTCTTTCAGCAGGTTTCGTACGGCGTCGCAATAGGCAACGGCGCCGTCCACGACGTACTTCTCCCGTTGGGCTTGCGTATGCACGTTCCGCCCGTCGTTTATCATCCGCAGGGCGCTTTCGATCCCCCGGCAGAACGTGCCGAACAGGGCGGAGATGTCCGCGCGCTCGAGCGCCCGCACGATCGCCTGTCGATACAGCACGGTTTCTTGGCCCGTGGATAACGCGTAGAACAGGGGACGTAAATATTCGCCGGCGTTCGCGGGGATCGCTTCGTCCAGAACCTGATCAAGGCAGGTATCCAGAAAGAAGGAAGGTACCGACACCCCCTCCGTAGAATATCCTTCGGCAGACGGATACATTTTGTTCCCTCGCAGGGTGTAGCCGCCGGGAACGCGTTGAGGCCGGAAAAGGAGCCATGGGCAAACGGCGGCTTTCGCCCGGCTGTCCCGGGAAGGGAAAACGACGCTGTAATACATCATGCGCACACCTCCTGGTTGCCTGCAGGTCAAGCGTAAACCATGACGCACGTGCAGAGTCAAGCGCGTGGGAACCGGAAAGCGAAATTTTCCCGTTGGGGGTATTGAAAATGCGAATGAGAATCGGCGAATTTGCCGCGTTTTGCGACGTGTCCGTCCGCGCCCTGCGGATATACGACCGGATGGGGCTGCTGAAGCCCGCGTTTACCGACGAAAGTACCGGATACCGATATTATGTTCCGGAACAGATGCAAACGCTGAGCGCCATCGCCGGTTATCAGAAACTCGGGTTCTCGCTCAAGGAGATCCGGACGCTGCTTTTATCCGGATCGGATGCGGCCGCCTGCGTTACGCTCCTCCAGAGAAAGCAGAAGGAGAACGACCGGAAAGCGGATACCTGCCGATATAATAACGAGGTCATCCAGAGCATACTGGATTCGTGGCAGGCTTCCCCGAACCCGGAAAGCGAGGAGGATGTCGCGTTGCGCCTTTCCCGCATCGCCTGTCTGGAGAACGAAAAGCTGGAACATTTCTTTTCCCCGATCCTCTGGCTGTAGGAAACCGGATATCCCCGCCGCTTTCAGTTGCCGTTCCCGCCGGCGGATAAAAAGTATTCTGGTCGGCTCCCGCTCCACGCGCCGTTTTCGCAGGCGCGAACGCAACGCCCGACGGGCGCGGCCCACGATACAGACCGTATAACATGAAAAGCCATCCCCCGGCGTTCACCCTGAAAACGCCGGGGGATGGTTTTGTCTTGACTGGCGCGGTTATCGGTTTACTTCTTGTTCATGTACTTGCGGATGTCCAGCGCGACGGCGCTGGCGATGATGATGCCCTTGATGATCTGCTGCCAGTATGGGTCCACGCCGATGAAGGTGAGGCCGTAGTTGATGACCTGGAAGATGAACACGCCGGACACGACGCCTCCTACCGTACCCACGCCGCCGGAAGAGGACACGCCACCCACTACGCAGGCGGCGATGGCGTCCAGCTCGTAGCCGACCCCGTAGTTGTTGGTCGCGCCGCCCGTGCGTGCGGCTTCCAGCACGCCGGCCATGCCGATCAGCGCGCCGGCCAAAGCGAAGATCACGATGACGGTAAACGTGACGTTGATGCCGGATACCTTGGCCGCCTCGCGGTTGCCGCCGATGGCGAACACGTTCTTGCCGAACACCGTCTTGTTTTGCAGGAACCATACCGCGATGCACACGACCAGCGCGATGAGGACGATAACGGGGATGAAACCGTAGATTTTTCCCGTACCCAGATACGTGAAGTCTTCCCGCAGGCCGCCGATCGGCTGGCTGTTGTTGGGAGGAAGGTTAAAGTAAATGGAGTTCGCGCCGTATACGATGACCATTGTGGCCAGCGTGGCGATAAACGGGGGAACGTTCAGCTTGGCAACGATGAAACCGTTGAGAAGCCCGAACAGAAGGGCGATGAACACCGCCAGCAGGAACGGAAGGATTACCGGAAGCTGCGGCAGGTTGGGGTAAAACAGGCGCGAGTAGTCCGAGGTTTGCAACATGGAGGCGGAGATGACGGCCGTCATGCCCACCACGCGGCAGGCGGAAAGGTCCACGCCGCCCGTGCCGATGATGACGAAGCTCATGCCCATGGCGATGATCAGGCGCGTGCTGGATTGCTGGATAATGTTGATGAACGTGTCCGTGGCGACAAAGCGGGGGTTAATCAGTGCGATGGCGCACACCAGCGCCAACAGCACCAGGTAGATGGCCTTGTCGGAGGCGAACGTGGTGACGCTCTTGAGGGACAGGCTGAACTCTTTGCCTTCAAACAGGATGCTTAGCAGCAGCAGCAGGCTCGCCACGATGCCCAGGCCGTAACCCCAGCCGAAACCGTATACCTTGGCGATGGCGCCCAGTTCCTTGTTACCGGCCGTCTCAATGCGCAGGGCCGAGAAACAGAACAGAATCACGCCGAACAGGATGATCGGTTTGCGGAGCTTCAGCGGCGCCTTCGCGAGGGTCAGCGCCGCCCCTACCGCGATGAGAAACAGGCTTGGAATCAGCGTCCACAGGACGTTGAGGGTATTGGCGGCGGTCAACGCGCCCAACGCCAGATCTAATCCGGTTACGTCGTGAACCGCGACCGCTTCTTCGTTCTTCGAGGCCGGCACGGGATTCTGCACCGGCACGGGGGCGACCAGGTTCTGCAGGCCGGAAAGAACTTTACGCGCTTCCGTCACCGCCGTTTTCGCCTCGTCGGCCGCCGCCTGCGCGGCGGCAAGCGCGGTTTCGTCCGCGGTTTCGGAAGCCTGCAGCGCGGCCAGATCGGCGTTCGCCCGGATATAGGCGGGCTGCAACACGTCGTTGACCTGCCGTTGCGTCTGATCACGCAGGATCACTTTGTCTTTGTAGGTCTGCAGATCCGCTTCGTACCCTGCCTGCGCGTCCGTCAGCGCGGCCGCTGCGTCGTACCCCTCGTACGCCGGCACCGGATAGGTGACGTAGGGTAGCGCCAGCGTGAGCAGCACGATCGTGGAGAACAGAATAATGAGGAGCCTCCGCAGGCCGGGAGAGTTGATCCTTTGATCCCAGGAAGTTCGGGATACGGCGGAAAACGCGCTCATGTTTCATCCATCCCTTGCTACATGTTGATTGGCGTCAGGCTGAAAACTGCGTGGCCAAACGGATTACGTCCACCTGTGTGGCTTCGCTGCCGGGCAGGATGCCGGACAGTCGCCCCTCGCACATCACCATGATCCGGTCGGACATGCCCAACAACTCGGGCATTTCCGAAGACACCATGATGATGCTCTTTCCCCGCTTGGCCAGATCCGCGATGATCGTGTAGATTTCAAATTTCGCGCCCACGTCGATGCCGCGGGTCGGCTCGTCCAGAATGAGGATCTCCGGCTCGATCAGCAGCCAGCGTGCCAGAAGCACCTTTTGCTGGTTGCCGCCGGACAGGTCTTTGATGAGGGTGCGGCAGGACGGGGTTTTAATGTGGAGCTGCTGGATGGAATCCTCCGAATCCTTTACCCGGCGGCGTTCGTCCAGCGAAAAGAACGGGCGGCGGATATATTCCCGCAGTTTGGCGATCACGGTGTTCTCCATAACGCTTAGCATCGGGAAGATGCCGGTGGCGCGCCGTTCCTCCGTTAAGAGCGCCATGCCGTGTTTCATGGCGGCCAGCGGCGCGTCGATATTCGCCTCTTTTCCGTACAGGGTCACGCGCCCTTCCTTTACGGCGCGCAACCCGAACAGCGCCTCCAGCATTTCGGTGCGCTGCGCGCCCATCAGGCCGCCGACGCCGAGGATTTCGCCTTTTCTCAAATCGAAGGAGATGTTGCGGAAAGACCGCGGGTTCGGGCTCGTAAGCCCCTCGACCCGTAAAATCGTCTCCCCGGGCACGTTCTCGCGGGGTGGGAAACGGTGGGTCAGGTCGCGGCCGACCATCCGGCGGATGATCAGGTCGGTGGTCAGCTCGGAAGCCGGCCACGTACCGACGCTTTTCCCGTCCCGCATGATGGTGACCTCGTCGGAGATGGCCAGTATTTCTTCCATTTTGTGAGAAATATAGATGACGGCCGCCCCGCTGTCCCGCATGCGGCGGATCAGCTTGAACAAATGGGCGACTTCGTTTTCCGTAAGGGAAGAGGTCGGCTCGTCCATGATGACGATCTTCGCGTTGTAGGAAATGGCCTTGGCGATTTCGATGGTCTGAACGGAGGAAACCGACAGGGTGCGCACCAGCACCCGCGGATTGATATTGATCTCCAGGTCTTTCAGCAGCGCTTCCGTGTTTTTATACATTTCCTGCTCGTTGACCATTACGCCCTTGGTGGGGTAGCGGCCGAGCCAGATGTTATCCATCACGTTCCGGTAGGGGATGGGGTGCAGTTCCTGGTGGATCATGGCGATGCCCAGATCCAGCGCCGTCTTGGAATCGCGGATGTCCACCTTCTCGCCGTTCAGCAGAATATCCCCGCTGCTCTGGCGGTAGATACCGAAAAGGCACTTCATCAGCGTGGATTTTCCCGCGCCGTTTTCGCCCATCAACGCGTGCACGGTGCCCGCCCTCACTTGCAGGGTCACGTCGTCCAACGCTTTGACGCCGGGAAATTCCTTGCAGATGTGGCGCATTTCAAGTAGATAGGAGGGTTGAACCTGGGTATCCAAACGCATCAGCCTCCCGCCCGCGGAAAGCCCGCGGCGTTACGTCCAGACGAGGGGAGGGAGGGAACGGTTTCCCTTCCCTCCCCGATGTGCGAAGCGAACAGGCGGGCGTTTACCCGCCGGAGGGCTTTCTTACTCGAAGTCCGCGTAGTTGTCGATGGTGACTTTCTGATACGGAATCCAGATGTACTTGCCGTCCGTGATGGTGTAGGGGAAGTTATCCGCGGTGGGCGCGTCGCCGTTGCCCAGCAGGGCGGCCAGCAACAGGGTGGCTTTGCCCTGGTTCACGGCGTCGTTGAGCACGGTGCCCAGCAGGGTGCCTTCCTTAAGGGCGGCCAGCGCGGGGGCGGTGGCGTCCACGCCGACGACCGGCATGAACTTGCCTTCGGAGAAGTAACCGGCGGCTTTCAGCGCTTCGATGGCGCCCAGCGCCATATCGTCGTTGTTGGCCAGCACGGCCTCGATGGCGTCGCCGTGGGCGGCGAGGAAGGCGGCCATCTTATCCTGGCCCTTTACGCGATCCCACATGGCGGTGTCTTCGGCGATCTTTTCCACTTTGAAGCCGGCGTCTTCGATGGCTTTGATGGAATACTCGGTGCGCAGCTCGGCGTCCTGATGGCCCGGCTCGCCCTTGAGCATAACGTACTGGATGATGCCGTCGCCGTTCTTGTCGGCGTCGGGATGGGCGGTGAAGTAGTCGGCGATGATCTGGCCGCTCATCGTGCCGGATTCCTCGGCGCGGGCTCCGACGTAGTACACGGTTTCGGACTTGGCCATGTCTTCCGCCAGAGGCTCGCGGTTGAAGAACACCACGGGCACGTCCACGGCCATCGCCTTGTCCAGAATCACGCCGGCGGCGGTGCGGTCAACGGGGTTGATGGCCAGCGCGCTCACGCCCTTGGAGAGGAACAGGTCCACCTGATCGTTCTGCGTGGCCTGGTTGTTCTGGCTGTCCGCGATTTCGATGGTGGCCACGCCCTCGGCGGCCGCTTCGATGGCGTTGCGCACGCCCGTCATGAAGGTATCGTCAAACTTGTAAATGGTAACGCCGACGCTGGGAAGATCCGCGGCCAGGGCAACGGAAGCGATACCGAATACCATTGCGAGGGCCAACACGATGGAGAGCAGCTTTTTCATTGGATGACCTCCTCATTTGTTTTGCGGCTTATACCGCACTTTTATACTCAGTATGAGGAGCCGGCGGGATAAAAGGAATGCGAAAACCTTCTGTGATGTTTAGAAATCATACGATTTTTACCCGGTACGACAACCCGGCGGTTTTCGAACCGCTATTGCAGGATCGGGAAAGCAAGCTTCTGGTTTTCGGGAAGGTACATGTTGCCAAGGTCGATCACGCGGGTTTCCGTATGGTAAAACCCGGGAATTTCTGTGCCGGAAATGGCTTTGGCGGCGAACTGAACACCCAGATACCCCATGGCGTAAGGCATACCGAGCACCATGGCGTCCACCTGCCGGTTCTCCATATAAAGCGTGCGGTTCTGCCCGCAGTCCATCCCGACCAGGCAGATGTCCGTTTCCAGACGGCTCATGGCTTTAGCGGCTGCCTCGGTGCTGTCGTCGGTCAGACAAAGAATACCGTTGGCGTACGGGAATTCGGCGAGGATCGCCAGAAGCGCTTCCGGCGTTTGTTCGGCAAGGGCCGTTTGCCGGAGGATCGTAAGGCCCGCGGCAGCGTCCAGCACCCTGCGGGCGCCCGCCAGGCGCAGGGCCGCGGCCGCGTCGCCTTCCTCGCCGGTAACGAGGAGAATGCGCCTGGGATCGGGAAGCCGATCCAGCAGGGCGTTTGCCGCAAGAGCTCCGACCGCTTCGTTGTCGCTGCCCACCGCGCATACGATATTGTCGTCCTGAAGGGTTTCCCCCAGCGTAAGAACCGGCACTTTTTTTTGCGCCGCGGCGGCCAGCGCCGCGGACAGGTCTTCCTCCTTGGCGGGTACGAGCAAAATGGCGCTGACGTTTTTGGATAACATCTCCAGCAACAGGTCCGACTGCCGCTTAACCGCGCTGCTGGTGTAATCCGGCGCGGCGGTGTCCAGTTCCATCCGCTGTTCCTTCGCGGCCAGCTTGGCGCCCTGCTTCATCTGCAGCGCGGTGGTGCCGATATCCGTATCCAGCAGCAGCCCGATGGTAGCGGTCGCTTCCTCCGTCGCCGGGCTGACGATCGGCCGCACGCCCCACCACAGGAAGAATACGGCCAGCAGCACGCAGAGAATTGAAAAACAGACGCGTTTCTTCATTCGACCGCCTCCCGCAGCACCGGCAACCGGATTTGCACTTCGGTGCCCTCGTCCAGCACGCTGTGGATGGTCAGGCCGTACTGTTTGCCGAAGGTCAGCTGGATGCGTTCGTGCACGTTTTTCACCCCGATGCCGGACTTGCCCGCGGGCGTGGTGAGGATGCTGTCCACCTGCGACTGGGGCATGCCCGCGCCGTTGTCCCGCACCCGGAGGATCAGGTCGCCGTTTTCCAGATAGGCGTTGATCTCCACCAGCCCTTCCTCCACGGCGTACTCCTCCAGTCCGTGCTGAATGGCGTTTTCCACGATCGGCTGAACGATCAGCTTGATGGTGTGCAGTTCCAGCGTTTCGGGTTCGGAGGTGATGACGTAATCGAACTTGTTGGTGAAGCGCATTTTCTGGATGATCAGGTAGTTACGCACATGCTCCAGTTCCTCCCGGACGGTGATCATGTTGCGGCCCTTGCTGATGGAGATGCGGAAGAGCCTCGCCAGCGCCGTGACCATGACGATGGCTTCCTTCCGGCGGCCGCGCTCCTCCATCCAGACGATGGAATCCAGCGTGTTGTAGAGGAAATGGGGGTTGATCTGCGCCTGCAGGGCGTTCAGCTCGTGCAGGCGTTTCGTTTCCTGCTCGTACACGATCTGCTCCATCAGCCGCCGGATGCGGCCCAGCATATGGTTGAAGGTACGGCTGAGGGCTCGTATCTCCGCGAAACCCTGTTCCTCGATGGAAACGTCCAGGTTGCCGGCCTCCACCTTCGCCATTACCTGTTCCAGCCTGCGGATGGGTTTGGAAACGTACGCGCCGGACAGCGTCGCCACCGCCATGGACAGAAGCACGCCTGCCAGCAGAACGGAAAGCGATATGCGAATCAATTCCGGCTGGATGGAAAGAATATCGTCCAGATACGCCACGCCGACCATGCGCCACCGGGTATAATCCACGGTGGTGATGATCAGCAGCCGGTCCCGGCCCTCGAAACGGTCCCGGCAGCGCCCGAAAACCTGCGCCTTTACGGCGCTCAGGTTCTCCTGCTTCAGGCCCGCGTAGATCAGCTGCTGCTGGGGATGGTACACCAGCTCCGTTTCGGTATCCACCAGATACACGTAACCGCTGGTGCCGAGGCTGATGTTTTCGCACAGGCTGGTGATGCCGCTGAAATTAAAATCCGCCATCAGCACGCCGGTCTCCTTCCGGCCTTCCGTACGGTACTCCACCCGGCGGCTGAGGGTGATGATCCAGGCGTATTGCCCCGAGAAGATGTTTTGCACGTAGGGGGAAGAAAAGTAGACCGTGGCCGTAGTGGAGCGCATGGGCTTGCTGAACCAGCCGTATGAGGTGACTTCCCGCGGGGATTTGGAAAGGTTTCCCGCGGTGCTGGCCATCGGTACCCCTTCGGGGCTGAACACGGCCATGGCGGTTACGTCCTTGCGGCTGGACTGTAAAAAAGCCATGCCGTCGCTCAAACCGGCGGAGGAAACCTCGTCGGCCGCGGAAACCAGACTGCTGAAAAAGTCCATCGTGTCCAGCATCTCGTTGACGTACACGCCCAGGCTCGCGTTACCCTGATCCACCGTCTGCCGGGTACGCTCCGTCGCGTTTTCCTCCAGCAGCCCGTTCATGCGGGTGACGAGGCTGAAGCTGACGAAAAGCAAAAGCAGGACCATGCCGCCCATGAAGAAGCTGGTCGTGATCATCTGGATGCTTTTCCCGCGGCTTTTCCTTATCAGGACGGGCATTCCGTTTGCGCCTCCTTCGCGTTCCTGCGCGCCTGCGAAGGCGAGATGCCGAAGTGCTTCTTGAAGGAATAGCTGAAATAGCTGGCTTCGCCCATACCCACCGCCTGCGCGATGGCCGCGGTTTTCAAATCGCCGCCCGCCAGCAGGGAAAGCGCCCTGTCCATGCGCAGGTCGGTCAGGTACTGGTGGAACGTTTTCTTCGTTTCCTGTTTGAACAGGGTGCTGAAATACGCGGCGCTGATGTGCAGGTATCCGCAGATTTTCTCCAGGCTGATGTCGTTGTCCGCGTAATGGCCCCGGATGTATTCCACGGCCGTCCGGGCCAGCTGCCGACCGTTTTCCACACGGTTTTCCTGCGCGCGGCCGGCGATCCGCCGGCACAGGGAACAGAGCGTCGCCCCGGCCTCGTCCAACCCCCGGCATTGCAGAATCGCGTCCACGGATTCGTTTTGCGCGGGCCATTCCGCGTTCAGGTCCCTGGCGGCGCGCACGATGGTCGTCAACACTTCCATCAGGTATACCTGATACGCTCGGAAGGAGACCTTCGAGCGCCGAACTTCCTCCATCAGGGAGAGCACCCGCTTCTCGGCTCCTTCGACGTTGCCCATCTTGATCGCGTTGGAGAGGGCCCGAAGTTCCGCGTCCTCCGCATCCGGCAGGCAAGGGCTTTCCAGCTCCAGGTCCGAGATCGTCAGCACCTGGCTTTCGCCCAGCAGCGTGGACTGATCCAGCGCGGACTGCGCCTGTTCCGTGGCGTGGTGAAGCTGGCCCAGCTGCTCGCACGGGTTACTGACTCCGATGGCCAGCGAACAGTCCAGATACCGTTTCACGGTCTGGCGGGCCGCGTCCAGCAAATCGACGACGGCGGAAAACGGCTGCGCTTCTTCGCCGTCCAGCAGGAACAGCACGGCCACCGACTGGTTGTAGTGGAAAACGTGGCAACGGAACTGGCCCGAGAGGATTTCGCTCAGGATGTTCATAACCGCGAAACGCATGAGCTCCGGGTTTTGCAGCAACTCCCGGTCGCCGGTTCCCGAATCCCCGAAACTGACGACCGCCACGGCGTAGCGTTTTGCGGATAACGGCAGCTCGTATTGCGCCGCGCTTTGCAGCGCGTCCGCGGCGGAAGCGTAACCGGAAAGCAGCGAGGTCAGCAACAGTTCCCGAAGGATCGGCAGGCTTTCCCGAAAATGCGCCTGCAACGCCTGCACGTTGCTGCGCTGGGCGAACTCCTCGTCCAAACGGGCCTTCACGCGCCGCAAGACCGCCACGAACTCTTCCGAGGAAATGGGTTTCAGGATATAATCATCGATCTGAATCTGCACGGCCTGCCGCGCGTATTCGAATTCGTCGAAACCGCTGAGCACGATGAACCGCACGGTCGGAAGCGCGGCGCGCATCCGCCGCGCCATTTCCAGCCCGTCCAGAAACGGCATCCGGATGTCCGTGACCACCAGATCCGGC
Source organism: uncultured Oscillospiraceae bacterium (assembly GCA_964497495.1). Taxonomy (GTDB): domain Bacteria; phylum Bacillota; class Clostridia; order Christensenellales; family Aristaeellaceae; genus CAXXOK01. The sequence goes on along the minus strand of CAZCCZ010000001.1, from coordinate 73,656 downwards.
GATAACGTTTCGGCAAGCAGCAGCGCTTCGAGGCCGTTCTCGGCCACGCCTGCGACTTCGAATCCTTCGGCGTGCCAGTCGATAATCTCCACCAGACCGTCTCGAATCTCCGGCTCGTCGTCCACGAGCATCAATCGATACATAGTATTGTTCCTCTGTAAAGCTTTTTTATTAATATACCATAAACTCCAAAGGCTGGATAGGCCCGTGCGGCAATCTGTCCGGCGTTCCGTGGACATAAAAACGGGCGGCGTCCGACGGACGGAGCCGCAGAACGCCGCCGCAGGCCGGGAACCCGCGCGACAGCTAGACCCCGCCCGCGCCTTAACCTTTTACAGAGCCTCCGGTCACGCCTTCGATGTAGAATTTCTGCATGATCACGAACAGGATGGATATGGGAATGGACACCAGCACGCCGCCCGCGCAGAACTGCCCGAAATAGGCGTTGATGCGCACCTTGTCCACCATCGCGTACAGGCCGATGGCGACGGTCTTGTTTTCGGACAGTCCCGAGTTGAGCATGATGTTGGCGAAGATGAAATCCATCCACGGCACGAGGAAGGAACTGATGACCGTGTAGACGATGATGGGCTTGGAAAGCGGGATCACGATTTTAGCGAACACCTGAAATTCCGACGCACCCTCGATGTAGGCCGCCTCCCGCATGGATTTGGGCACGGTGTCGAAGAAGCCCTTGGCGATCAGGTACCCCAGCCCCGAACTGCCCGAGTAGACCAGAATCAGGCCGATGTTGCTATTGGTAAGCCCGATGGACTTCATGATGAAATATACCGCGATCATCGACAGGAAACCGGGGAACAGCGACAGGGTGCTGGCGAAGGTGATCATGCCTTTGCGCGCTTTGAAGCGCATGCAGCTCATCGCGTAGGCGACCATCAGCACGAAGGAGCTGGAGATGACGCAGGTGAACACCGCGATGATGAACGTATTGCGAAACCAGCTGGGGAAGCGCGCCACGTCGTCCATGCCGAAAAGCAGCGTTTGGTAATGCACCAGCGAATACTGGGCCGGAAAAAAGGTGCGGATATTGGGGCCGGGGTCGGTACCGAACGAGGTGGCTACCAGCCAGATGATGGGGATAAGCCAGAACACCGAGAGAAAAGCGAGCACCGTATGCCGCACGGTCTGCTTGAAAATCCTCATTGGAACCGCTCCTCTCTGTCGCCCCGGATGAGCTTGCGGAAGGCGAATATTGTGAACGCGGCGCAGATAACGAAGATCAGGATGCCCAGCACCGACGCCATTTTAAAGTTGTAGAAGTTTTGGGTAAGCCGGTACAGCCAGGTGATGAGCAGGTCGATCTCCTGCGCGTTGGAATTGGCCAGCATCTGGTCCTTGGTTACGAACACGTCGTTGGTCAGCAGGTAGATGACGTTGAAGTTGTTGATGTTGGCCGTGAAGGAGCTTACGAGGTACGGCCCCGTGACGAAAAGGATGTACGGCATGGTGATCCTCCGGAAGCTCTGGAACGCGTTCGCGCCGTCGATGCGCGCGCTGTCGATCAGCTCCGTGGGAATGTTCATCAGGATCCCCGTGACGATCAGCATCAGGTACGGAATGCCGATCCACAGGTTGATGAGGATGATCATCACCTTGGCCCAGCCGGGGTCGGTCAGGAAGGGGATAAAGGCTGAATTCTTCGCTACAAGCCCGATCTGCTTGAAGAAGTCCGTAATGCCCAGGCCGGCGCACAGGGTGTTGACGATGCCCGTGTTGGCGAAGAAGTTACGCACCAGCAGCAGGGACACGAACTGCGGCACCGCGATGGAAATGATGAAGAACGTGCGCCACAGGCGCTTGAGGCGGGTGTTGCGATGGTTGATGAACATCGCCAGCATGATGCCGAAGAAGAAGTTGGTGAACGTGGCGAAAAACGCCCAGATCAGCGTCCAGGTCAGCACCTTGCCGAACGAATAGGCGAAGGTGATGGTTTGCGAACGGGTGAACAGGGTCTTGAAATTGTCCAGCCCCACCCACGTGAACAGGTTGGTGGGCACCATGTGGGTCTTGTCGTAGTTGGTGAAGGCCACGCAGATCATCACCAGCAGCGGGATAACCGTGAACAGGAGCACGCCGAGGCTGGGCAGCGTAAGCAGCGTGATGTGGAACTTTTTATTAAGCAAATCGCGGATATCGTCCGTAAAGCGGTTGACCGGCTTGCCGCTCTCCTGAAGAACCTGCAGCCGCCGTACGGCGCGAAGGTTCTTGACCCAGAAGATCAGCGTCGCGGCGATAACCAGGATGGCGATCAGCCCGAAAAGCAGGATGATGAACGAATGGTCGTAGGCGTTCACCTCGTTTTGCATGGTCACGGGGTTGAACACCGCCGCGCGTTTCACGGTACCCAGCGTGCCGAACTTGCTGAGGTTCGGCCACAGGACCAGCGGATAGAAAACGAACACGAACGCCTGCAACAGCGTGACCAGCGCGCCTTTCACGTATTGCCTGCGCCCGAAATACCCCGCGCCGAAAAGGATCAGCGACAGGCGGACCCATACGTCGCCCTCTTTCACATCCCTGTAAAACTCCGCGATACCCGCGGCAAGCCAGCGGTCCGGCGAACGCGGGGCATCTTCCGACCCGGCGGCCGCGGACGGTTTCCGGTCGCTCATGGCAACCCTCCTCCCCTGGTGAAAAACGCCCGCGCGCCCATAGGAGCGCGCGGGCGTTTTGCGCAGCACGTAACGAACGGTTATTGCACGGGCGCCGTAATGCCTGCCACCAGATTGTCCAGCAGGGTTTGCATGTCGGTGCCGTCCGGATTTCCGGCGTAGATCAGCGCGCCGAAGGTGTTGGCGGGCGACCAGTAGTTGCCGCCCACGCGCTGCGTGGTGGCGAAGGCGCTTTGCGCGGCCAGCGCGGCGATGGCGGGCGCGGCCTGCACGGCTTCCGACTCGGCGGCGACCAGGTTGGAGGGGCCCTGCCCGCGGATGACGAAGCGGGAGAGCTGGCTGTCTTCGTTGGTCATGTAATCCGCAAACTGCATGGCCCAGCCCACGTTGGCGCTGTAGGCGTTCACGCCCACCAGCTTGTAGCCGGCGAAAGACGCCATCTGCACCTGTTGCCCGGCGACTGTGTACGTGGGCAGCTTGGCGGCGGCGTAATTATCGCCCCACGCTTCGGCGGCCGCGTTGGCGTTCCATACGCCGTTGATGCCCGCGATCACGGAACCGTCCTTGATGCCGGTTACGAATTCGCCGTCCGTCTGGTTAACGAACCCCGGGTTCTTGGCGACGGCCAACATGGCCTCGGCCACCTGCACGCCGGTAATGGGGGCGTCGGTGGCGTTCCAGTTGCAGGTGTTGTTCACGCCGTCGGGCAGCAGCTTCATCTCCAGCCCGGCGCCCGCGAAGAAGGAATACATGTACCAGGCGTTGCTCATCTCCATGGAGACCTTCTTGCCGGCGGCTGCCGCCGCGGCGAGCATGGCGTCCAGCGAGGCCACGTCCTCGGCGGTGAAGAATTCCTTGTCGTAGAACATGAAGTAACCGTTGTCCGCCGTGGCGGGATAGGCATACAGCACGCCGTCCTGTGTGGCGGCGGCGATGGAGCCCGCGCTGTTACGCGCATTGACGTCCTCGGCGTTGAGCGATACCGGCTGCAGCGCGCCCGCAAGCACGAGCTCGCCCAGCTGGTCGTCCGCGAAGGTATACACGTCGGCGGCGGCGGTGATATCGGTAAGCACCGTGGCCTTGGCAGTGGATTCGGACTGGATGCCGACCTGGATGTCGAACGTAGTTCCGGAGTTGGCGGCCTTGAAGCTGTCGATCACGCCGTTGATCCACGGCTGGTCGGCGTCGTCGCCGACCCACACCAGCAGTTTCACGGCGTCGTCCGCAAGCGCGAACGAAGCCAGGCCGAGCAGCATGCAAACGGATAGAAGGATTGCGAGCAGTTTCTTCATTGGTAACTCCTCCATCATTTAGTTCTGTTGGCGGTATACGGTCTTTACGGAAACATTTCCTTTATTCCAATATATCACGAGGCCGGGACCCTGTCAATATTCGGAAAATGCGACCGGAAAAATAAAAGACCGGGAGGGCACGTGGCCGCGAAAGAACGGCGGCGGGGGAGGAGCGGGGGAGATGATGCCCGCGTGCGTCAAAGATGATAACGGAAACGCGAAACGGACGACGTATACCGCCGTCCGCGTAGACCGTCGGGACCTCCTGTAGGCTCCTAATCGCAGCTTGCTTAAAAGGTTCAGATGTCGGGAAGCAAGGGCGGCAAGGGGTTGAGCTTACTCGTTCGTAAGGACTACCCCTTGCCGCGTCGCAGCCGACAACGCAGATGGGGCTTTCTTCAATAAGCGAAGCGGACGGCGCATACCGCCGTCCGCTTCTCGCCTGCCGTGCGCTATTTACAGCACGCTTCGTAAAAAATTGATCGCCTTTTCGTTGGTGGGATGCTCGAATAGCTCCCGGGGCTTGCCCTCTTCCAAAATCATGCCGTCCGCCATGAAAACGACCTTGTCGGCCACTTCCCGGGCGAATCCCATTTCATGCGTGACGCACAGCATGGTCATGCCCTGTTTGGCCAGTTCGCGCATAACGTTGAGCACTTCGCCCACCAGTTCGGGGTCCAGCGCGCTGGTCGGCTCGTCGAACAGCATGATTTCCGGATCCATCGCCAGGGCCCGCGCGATGGCGACGCGCTGCTGCTGGCCGCCGGAAAGCTTGCTGGGGTATTCGTGGAGCTTGTCGGAAAGGCCCACCCGGCGGATGATCTCCTCCGCCATTTTCTGCGCCTGTTCCTTGGGCCTCTTGCGCACCAGCACCTGCGCGATCATCACGTTTTCCAGCACCGTTTTATGCGGGAAAAGGTTGAACCGCTGAAACACCATCCCCATTTCCAGCAGCATGGCTTTCTGGCGCTCCGGTTCCACGTGGTGGATCGTCTTGTTGTGCTCGCGGTGGAGAAAAAGCTCGTCCTTGATGAAGATTTTGCCGCTCGTGATCCGCTCCAGCTGGTTGAGCGACCGGAGGTAGGTGGATTTGCCCGCGCCGGAAGGGCCGATAATGCAGATCACTTCGCCTTTTTTCACTTCCAGGTCGATGCCTTTCAGCACTTCGAGGGAACCGAAACTCTTGCGAAGGTGTTCCGTTTTTAAGATAAACTGATAATCCTCCATGGCTGCCTCCTACTCGTAGATTGAGAGCCGTTTTTCAATCTTGCCGAAGAAATACGTGAAGATGGCAGTGATGATGAGGTATATCACGAGGGCGGGCAGAAAGACGAGATAGTTGCCCTCGCTGGTCATGATGGTTTTGGATATCGTCGTGATGTCCATCAGGGATATGGCGAACACCAGCGACACGTCTTTGATCATCATCACGAACTCGTTGCACAGCGGGGGAATCATACGGCGCACGGACTGGGGAATGATGATGGTGCGCATGGTTTGCCCGTAGCTCATGCCCAGCGCCTTGGCGGCCTCGTTCTGGCCCTTGTCGATGGACTGGATCGCCGCGCGGACGATTTCCGCGCAGTAGGCCGCGGAATTCAGCGAAAACGAGATGAGCGCCGCCAGAAACGCGCCTTTGTACACCGCCTCGGTATCGGCGGCGCTAAACAGGCTGCGCCACGAGAAACCGAACAGCACGGGCACTGAAAAATAAATGACGAAAAGCTGTATCAGCAGCGGCGTGCCCCGGAAAAAGAAAATATACGCGCTGCTGATTTTGCTGATCAGCTTATTGGCGGAGATTTTACCCAGCGCCAGAAAGATGCTAAGAATAATGCCGATCGCCATGGACAACGTGGTCAGCAGCAACGTCAACTTCACGCCGTGCAGCACGTTTTCCCCGCTTCCCAGCATCCGGTAGGTATAGTTCACCATCTGGCCCGCGAATTTGCCGAAACCGTCGCCCGCGTCGAAGATGCGGCCCGCGAAGGCGACGTAGGATTCCTTCATGGCCTTGGCGCCGGACGTGGAGAAAGAGAGGTACCTGATCACGCCGAAGCTGTTGTACGTGATGGTCACGGATTTACGCGTGCTGTCCTTCTCATCCTGGATGAGCTGCTTCATCGGGTCGGAAGCGTGGGCCATCATATCCTCTTCCGATACGTTGACGGCCGAGAGCGCAAAAAGGAGCGCCACAGCCGCCACGATCACGATGGCTGCCGTTTTGGTCGCTCTTTTCCAATGCCCGATATCCAATATCTTCCGAATCGTCTTCATCATTTTACCCACTTACCATCCAGAATTGATACCGTCTCCGTACCCGCGCGAGCCCCGTAAGGGGCAACCCTCCGGCGGCGGTTATGCGCCGCCGCCGGAGGGAAAAACGGTGCGAAGTTTATGCGTTACGAGCCGGAAACCGTATTGCGCCCGCTTCGGGGGTATTGCCGCGCGGGCGGCGGAACAGCGTACGCCTTAAGCGCCGAACCAATACTCGACGTTCTCTTCGAAGAACCCTTCGTCCGTCAGCTGCGCGATCGCCGCGTTGACGGCGGTCTGCAACCCGGTGTTTTCCAGGCCAATGGCTACGCCGAACTGCTCCGGCTCGCTCTCATCCTGGTAGATGATCTTGAAGCTGTCGGGGTTGGCGGCCACGTAAGCGGTAGCCACGGTGGAATCCACAACCACGGCGTCCACTTCGCCGTTCGTCAGCTGCGTAAAGCAGGTGACGATCTTTTCGTTGGCGGAGATCGTGCACTTGAGGGAGCCCGTGTTCACGTAGTCGGACATCAGGATATCGGAAGTCGTTTCCTTCTGCACGGCGATGGCCTTGCCGTCCAGATCCAGGAAGCTGGCGATGGCCCCTGCGTAATCGGCCTTCACGACGACGGACTGATAATTATTAATGTAAGGCTCGGAGAAGAGCATGGTTTCCTTGCGTTCGTCCGTGATGGTCACGGCGGAGATGGCGCAGTCGTAGTTGACGCCGATGCCCTGGAAGATACCGTCCCACGCGGTGTTGACGAAGTTCACCGTGAGACCCAGCTTCTCGCCCAGCGCCTTGGCGAAGTCGACGTCGTAGCCGACGGGCGTGGTGCCGTCTTCCGCGAAGTCCTCGAAGGGAGGATAGCCGATTTCCATGCCGATGTTGAGCACGCCGGGCTGCAGCAGCGTAGCGCCCGAAACGTCGATCGCCTCGGCGGAGGCCGGAACCACGGACAGGGACAGCAGCAGGGCGACGGAGAGCAGAAGAGCCAATAACTTCTTATTCATACGATCCTCCTTAAAAAACGGAGAGCTGCGCCGTGCAACTCCCGTGTTGTGGTTTGAATTTAGCATACTACAGTGCGGATGTCAATAGGGATGATTAAAAATTAATAAAATTTAAATATTTATTTGAAAAAGGGAACGGAAAGACCGAAAAACGAAGGAAACGCAGACGGCAACATGAAAGATAAAAATCTCAACAAGTAATGATTATAAGGATTATTAAGCGACGGGCACGGCGGAAATCCGATCACCCGCAGCCGCGCTGCAAAGCGCGATGATGAATAAATATGTAACAAATGGACGCTTCGCTCCCTTGTTATGCAGGGCGTTGCGCAACCGCGCGCCGGAACGCCGGGCAAAATACGAAAAATGTACAGTTTTCCGCCTTCCCGCTGGCCGTTTCGCCGGGTGCGCGAAGAGCCGCCGGGCATGCCGACGGCTCGGGATACGTAGATGAGGGGAAACGGATTCCGACTCAGTCTTCCTTTTCCAGGCTGCCCTTCTTGGAGCGGGTCTTGCTGTAGGCGAACAGAAGCAGCGTGCCGATAACGCCGACGGAAATCGCGTTCCACAGGCAGGCGACCGCGCCCTGCGTGAACACCAGGTTGGCGGGCTCGGCGTAGATTACGATATCCAGCACCGGCGCCACGACGATCCAGGAGATCAGGTTGGCGATGATCTGATAGACGTTGAAGCGAAGCGCGTCCTTCCAGCCGAACTCGCCTTCGTCCGCCTTCATTTTCGTGTATACGAGGCCCACCAGGAACATCGACACGCCGCTGGCAACGACCCAACTCCACCAGGGGGAGCCGTACTGCAGCGCGTCGGAGAGCGCGTGGCCGATGAAGGCGATCAGGCCGCCGGCAATGGGGCCGAAGAGCGCCGCGAAGAACGCGCCTACCCCGTACGCGGTTTCAATGGAGGTTTCGGGAATGCCGGTGGGAACCTTGACGTACATGAACAGCAACGTGAACAGCGCCGCGCCCAGGCCCGTGGCGACGATCGTCTTGGTGGTGACTTTGAACATTTTCTTCATGGGCTGGTTCCTCCTATGAAATAATATATGAACAAACGATGAACCTGGCCCTATTGTAACGAATTTACACCCGGAATGTCAAGAAAAGCGAACGTTTCCCGCAACTTTTTCGCGCACGGCCGTTTCTTTATACCTTCGTGAACGTTACGTTCCAATCCGGGCCGAAGCCCGCGCCGTATTTCGCTTTGAAACTGCCGCGGCTCACCGCCAGCGCGACGCGCATCAGCTCGTTGTTGTAGATCAGCGGTTCGCCTTCGCCCACGTACCCGAAGCTCTGCCGGAACGGCACCGTGCGGTCGAAAACGGTCTCGCCCGCGTGCGCGATCACCAGCCGCAGGTCGTCCCCGTAGGCGAAGCCGCACTGCGTGAACAGCGGCGTGGGAATGTTCGTCCACAGGTTGCCGAAGTTGGGGTCGTCGATTTCAAAAATGCCTTCCGCGCGGCCGGGCCGCAGCGCGGGCTCGTGGAGTTCGTGGGTCACGATCTCCTCCACCGGGTAGGCCGGGCCCACGCCCTCAAAATCAATGATGCCGCTGGCCAGCCGCGCCGCGCAGTAGCCGAACAGGTCGCGCCCGTGGAAGATGGATACGCCTTCGGTATCCTTGCCGCGCAGGCGGTTCACCCGCTCGTCGATCTCCCGCACTTCCTCGATGCCCATTTCCCGTTTCACGTGCGTCAGCGCGCCGTTATCCGGGGTGACCACGTAGTATCCGCCCTTCACCTTCGCCACGCAGGCGCGCCTTGCCGTGCCCACGCCCGGGTCCACCACGGAAACGTAAATCGTCCCCTCGGGCCAGAACCGCAGGCTCTGCCACAGGCGGTAGCTTGCGCTCCAGGTGTCGAACTGCGGCAGCTCGTGCGTGCCGTCCATAATCTCCAGCTCGCGGTCCACGCACTTGACCACCCCGTACATGGAGCTGACCGCGCCTTCCTTGTAGGTGAAATCGGTTTGGAATACCAGCAACGGTTTCATAGGGCATATACCTCCGGTTTATTTTCCGTTCTAGCGGAAAGGATTGTAGAATTTGCTGTGGTTCACGAACACGCTCAGCGCTACGGTGCCCAGCAGCAGGGCGACCGAAAGCGCAAGCGCCACCGCGTCCCCGCGCCGGAGCGGTTTCGCCGCGTACCAGGTGCGTTTCTTCCGCTCCCCGAAGCCGCGCAGGTCCATGGTGTTGGAAATGGTTTCGACGCGATCCAGCGTGGAGAAGATCAGCGGGATCGAGATCGCCAGGATATTCTTGACGCGCTTGCGGAGCTTCTCCTTCTTGGACAGGTCGAGCCCCCGGCACTGCTGCGCCGCGGCGATGTCCTGATAGTCCCGGATCAAATCGGGAAAATAACGCAGGGTGAGGGAAAAGGCGAAGGCGGCTTTATAATTGACGCCCGCGCGGCTAATGGAAGCGGCCAGTTCGCTGGGGTTGGTGGAAAGGAAGAAGATGATGCCCAGCGGCACCACGGAGGCGTATTTGAGCGTCTTGGTCGCCTGATAAAGCAGCTGCTCGCTCGTCACCACGTACCGCCCCGCGAGGGTGAACAGCACGTGCGAGGTTCCGTAAATCTGCGTGCCGTAGGTGGGGCTGAACAGGAAGGTCAGCGCGAAGTTTAAAAGCAGGAAAATCGCCACGTAGATCAGCATCAGCTTGATCTGGTAAAACCGGATGCCGGACATTTTGAGGAAAACGAGCGACAGAACGAGAATCACGCCCACGGCGCGGATATCGTAGGAGAACATCACCGCGCCGGTCAGGATGAGAAAGCACAGCAGCTTCGTCAGCCCCGAGAGGTCGTAGATGGCATTGTGGCGCTCGATGTAATCGAACAGTTTGGCTTTCACCGCGCCGTCCCCCTCTCGTATTCGATAAAATGCCACACGAACCGTTCGCGGTCGGGGATGCCCGCGCGCTGGGCCAGCTCGTAGAGGGAGGTCACCTTCAGGCTCGCCCTGGTGGCGATATCCTCGTCGGTGAGCGCCTTCACCGCGGTGCCGTCCAGCAGGATTTCCCCGCCGTGCAGCACGATGGCGTGCGGCGCGTACTCCAGCATCAGGTGCATGTCGTGCGTGATCAGCAGGATGGTGGTGCCCTGCTCGTTGAGCGAACGCAGAAATTCCATGATTTCCGTATAGTGCCGGTAGTCCTGCCCGGCGGTCGGCTCGTCCAGGATCATCAGTTCCGGCTCCAGCACCAGCACGGAAGCGATGGTGACGCGCTTCTTCTGCCCGTAGGAAAGCGCGGCGACGGGCCATTTCCGGAACGGCGAAAGCCCGCAGGTTTTCAGCGCCTTTTCCACGCGGGGGCGTATTTCTTCTTCACCTATGCCGCGCAGACGCAGGCCCAGCGCTACCTCGTCGTAGATCATGGGCTTGCAGATCATCTGGTTGGGGTTTTGCATGACGTAGCCGATCTTGCCGGATCGTTCGTGGATGGACCAGTCCCGCATGTCCTCGCCGTGGAAAAGCAGGCGGCCTTCCGGCTGCTTGCAGATGCCGGTGACGACCTTGGCCAGCGTGCTCTTGCCCGCTCCGTTCGTGCCCACGAGGCTGGCCATTTCCCCTGTCTCGATGGAGAAGCTCAGATGTTTGAGAATGGGGCGGTTTTCCACGTACCGGAAGCTTAAATCCTCGGCCGTAAGGATGGGCGGGCGCTTTTCCGGTACTGGGCGTTCCGGCTGCGCGGCGTCCCAGCCGCGCACTTTTTCCCGCACGGCGTCCACGTCCAGCGTGTCCATCCGCCCGGCGCGGAGTTCTTTGGTAACGGCGACCCCCGCGTATTTAAGCGCCGTTACGTACAGCGGTTCGCGGATGCCCAGTTCCGGCAGGATGCCCGCGGCCATCAGCTCGTCAGGCGGCATGTCCGCGGCGATGCGGCCTTCCGACACGACGATCACGCGGTCGATGGGGCGGTACAGCACGTCTTCGATGCGGTGCTCGATGATGACGATGGTTTTATGGTAATCCTTTGAAATACGGTCGATCAGGTCGATGGCGGTCTTGCCCGTTGCGGGGTCGAGGTTGGCCAGCGGCTCGTCGAAGAGCAGAACCTCAACGTCGTGCACCATCACGCCCGCGAAGGATACGCGCTGCTTCTGCCCGCCGGAAAGCTCGAACGGGGAAGCGGAAAGCAGCCTGTCCATATCCACCAGCGCGGCCGTTTGCCGCACGACCGTCTTCATTTCCTCCTGCGAAACGCATTCGTTTTCCAGCGCGAAGGCGATGTCCTCGCCTACGGAAAGGCCGATGAACTGGCCGTCCGTATCCTGCAGCACGGTGCCCACGTGCTTGCTGAGGGCGAAGATGCTCTCTTTCTTCGTTTCCAGGCCGCAAACGCGCAGGCTGCCTTCCGCGGAACCCCGATAGGAGAACGGAATCAGCCCGTTGATACAGTTGCCCAGCGTGCTCTTGCCGCTGCCGGAGGGGCCTACGATCAGCACCTTTTCACCTTCGTAGATCGTCAGGTCGATGTGCTTAAGCGTCGGTTCGGACTGGGAAAAGTATTGAAAGGAGTAGTCGCGAAATTCGACGACCGGCTTTCGGTTACCATCCATAGCGCGGCTCCTTCCCGTCGGATTTGCGCATGGTGATGCGCCAGGGCGCGCCGGTGCCGATGTGGTAGGCGCGCGCGAAGTCGCCCTGGTTGATGGCGACGGCCATCCGGTCCAGGCTGTTGACGTACACCAGCGGCTCGCCGATGAAGGCGTCGGTGAACGCGCGCGCGTAAATCAGGGAATTGCGGTAATACAGGCGCGTGTCGTTTTCGATCAGGATTTCGACGCGGTCGCCGAATCTGGCGCCGAGCTTTAGGAAGAGCGTCCGCGGAATGTTCGTCCACAGGCTGCCGAAACGCACGTCCAACACGTCGATATCCCCGGCGATGCTTTTTCCGTCGAAAACCGGCTCCGGCAGCGGCAGTTCCACCACGCTGTCCGCGGGCACCTCCGGCCCCACGCCCGCAAAGTCGATCACCCCGGCGGCAAGCCGCGCGCCGGTATAGGCGTAGATGTCGCGGCCGTGGAAGGTATAGCTTTCCCCGGAACCGGGCAGGCGGTTGATCTGCTCGTCGATTTCCCTTGCGCCCACGATGCCGCCCAGCTTCTTAACGTGCGTCAGCGTGCCGTTGTCCGGCGTGATGATGTACTGCCCCGCGGCGGTTTCCACGCCGATGCTCCGGCGCGTGGAACCTACGCCGGGATCCACCACGGAGACGAATACGGTGCCGCGCGGCCAGTACCCGACCGTCTGGATAAGGCGGTAGGAAGCCTCCCACACGTTGTACTGGGGAATCTCATGCGTCAGGTCGGAAATCCTGAGCGTTTCGCACACGGAATACGCCACGCCGTACATGGCGCTCACCGCGCCGTCGGCCTGCCCGAAATCGGACATGAACACCAGTGGTTTCATCAATGCATCCGCTCCGTTTCTATGAAATGCGGCCGATGCGGCCGCGCGGGTAAGCCGGGTCAACCCGCGTTGCGCGGGTGATGTAGTATTCCTTCGGCCGCGTCCGTTTCCCTTCCGTACGGAAGGATAACGAAACGAAGGAGAAAAGAAAGACGGGCGCATACCGCGCCCGCCGGGGTCAAATTTTGGCCACGCCCGTATCCCTGGCGGCCTTCGCCACGGCGCCGGCCACGGCGTCCCGCACGCGCGGGTCGAACGGATCCGGAATCACGGAGCCCGTCGCCAGCACCTCGTCGGAAACCAGCCCGGCCAGCGCTTCCGCCGCCGCGATCTTCATGGCGTCGTTGATATCGCGGGCGCGCACGTCGAACGCGCCCCGGAAAATGCCCGGGAAGGCCAGCACGTTGTTGATCTGGTTCGGGTAATCGCTGCGGCCCGTGGCCACCACGCGCGCGCCGCCCGCTTTCGCGTCGTCCGGATAAATTTCGGGCGTCGGGTTGGCGCAGGCGAACACGATCGCGTCCCGGTTCATGGCCTTCACCATGCCCGTGGTCACCGTGCCCGGCGCGGATACGCCGATGAACACGTCCGCCCCGGTCAGCGCGTCCGCAAGCGTGCCCTGCCGCCGCTCCAGGTTGGTCACTTTGGCGATTTCCGCCTTGGCCGCGTTGCCGTCCTGCACGTGCCCGTCGCAGATCATGCCTTTGCGGTCGCAGATGGTGATGTGCCGGAAGCCGTACGCCAGCAGCAGTTTGGTGATGGAGATGCCCGCCGCGCCCGCGCCGTTGAAGACGATTTTCACGTCCTCCCGGCGTTTGCCCACCAGCTTCAACGCGTTCAGGAGCCCCGCGAGGGTCACGACCGCCGTGCCGTGCTGGTCGTCGTGGAAAATGGGGATGTCGCACCGCTCCTTCAGCTTGCGTTCGATCTCGAAACACCGCGGGGCGCTGATGTCCTCCAGATTTACGCCCCCGAAGGAACCGGAGATGAGCGCGACGGCGTTGACGAACTCGTCCACGTCCTTGGATTTGACGCACAGCGGAAAGGCGTCCACGCCGCCGAAGGCCTTGAATAGCACGCACTTGCCCTCCATCACGGGCATGCCCGCCTCCGGCCCGATGTCGCCCAGGCCCAGCACCGCGGTGCCGTCGGTGACCACCAGGCAGAGGTTCCACCGGCGCGTGAGCTCATAGCTTTGGGATACATCCTTCTGTATTTCCAGACAGGGCTGCGCCACGCCCGGCGTATAGGCCAGCGATAGATCCTGTTTCGTCTCCAACGGCACCGTGGGAACGATTTCGATCTTGCCCTTCCATTCCCGGTGGAGCCTGAGGGATTCCTTTGCGTAATCCATATGTTCCTCCTGCCGCGCGACCGGCGTAACGTAAACCGGCTGAACGCCGGGCGCTTCCCACCGCGCTCCGTTTGGTGCGGAAAGCGTGCCCGCGTCCGCAGAATCAATTTTACCGCATCGGGCGGGGGCGCGTCCAGTGCATTTTGCATCTTCGCCGGAAACGGACACGGAACAAGGACGGCAGGAAAAGAGCCTTACGCCGGTTCCCGGCGTAAGGCCCCTTATCCTTCAGTATGGATGAACTTACTCCTCCTGTACAACGCCGGGATCGGCGGCAGGTTCGTCCGTCGGTTCAGTCGTCGGTTCAGTCGTCAGCTCGGGAGCGGGTTCGGTCGTCGGTTCAGCGGCCGATTCAAAGGAAAGCGAAAAAACCAGCTCTGCAGCTGGTTCCGCTGCCGGCTCCGTTGCGGGCTCCGGCGTGGGTTCAGATATAAACTCGGGCGCAGGCTCGGGCGTAGGCTCGGGCGTGGGTGTGGGTTCGGACGTGGGTTCGGGCGTAGGCTCAGGTGTAGGCGTGAGCGTGGGGGTAGGTGTAGGCGTGGGCGTGGGCGTGGGCGTGGGTGTAGGCGTGGGGGCGGGGGTAGGCGTCGCGGTGGCTGTATCGCCAAACGACATTACGGAGAAGGAGGATGCGCCCGCCATCATCGGGGCGGCACCCGGCAACATCAGCGTGACGGTTACGGACTGATAATACCGTTCGGATGCGCCGCCGTTGTAACCGCCAATTTCGGTATAGGAATAGTTCGTCGTCTGGGATACGGAGTTGTTTGAGGAATTGTAGGAGAGAGTGGTGTACTGGGAACTTCCGGTCGAGTACAGATACATCGCCACGTTCCCCGTTGCGCCGGGCGCAAGACCGGAAAGCCCCAACTGCGTGCGGTAGGCTTCGTTTCCGCTGGAGCCCGCGCCCCAGCTGGAGGCTGAACCGCCATAGTAATTCTTCGCGGACAGCGTCATCGTCAGGCTGTTAAACCAGTATGGCATACTCGCGGGCGCGCTGCCGTCGCTGGGAACCGAGGAGGCGGTGAAGACGAGATTGATGTTCAGGACATGGTTCGTATTATCCGCCGATACGCTTGCGCTGGTAAAGCTGCCCGCGTATCCGTAAGCCCAGGTGACATTGGCAAGGGAACAGGTATTGCTGAAAGCCAAACCGTTCGGCGCCGGCGTTGGGGTAGGCGTAGCCGTCGGTTTGGGCGTGGGCGTGGGCGTAGGCGTAGGCGTGGGCGTAGGCGTGGGTGTGGGCGTGGGCGTAGGCGTGGGCGTCGCCGTTGGTTCCGGGGTAGAGGTTGCCGTGGGCTCCGGCGTCGCCGTGGGCGTGACCGTCGGCACCGGGGTCGGCGTAGGCGTAGGCGACGGGGAAGGGGACGGGGTGGGCGTCGCGGTGGGCGTCGGCGTAGGAGTGGGGGACGGCGTGGCCGTTGGTGTGGGGGTAGGGGACGGCGTAGGCGTCGCCTCGGGCTGACGGGGGAGGATCAGCGTGATCGTCGCCTTCTGGGTATACGTCACGTTGGTATAAAACATCCGCCAGTATGGTACGCTCAGTACCGTTTTTGTCGTCTTCGTCGACATGGTCACGGTGTTGCCGCTCGCGTCATATGCGGGAACGCCCCATGTAGCGCCCTGGAAAGCAATCTGTACGCTCGTGCTTGTCGCGCCCTGGCTGGTGGGAATATTGGAAAGAACGCCGTAGCCGGTGCCGGAACCGGTGACGCTGTAGTTGCTGATACTGATGGAACCGCTGTAATTATTAGTCGCCGTAAGAGTAAGCGTGAAACCCGTGAACCAGGAAGGATTGCTTATCAGATCCTGCTGCGTATACCCTTCGGGAAGGGTGAACACGATATTGAAGTTCAGGATATGGTTGTTGTTATCCACGTCCACGGTAGCGCTGGTAAAGGTGCCGGCGTAGGGCGATACCCAACTTGCACCCACAAAATTGACCGTGTTGGCGAACATCAGGCCGCTGCCGGAAGGAACGGTCGTTTTGGGCGTGGGAGAGGGAGCGGGCGTAGGCGACGGGGAGGGCATAGCCGTGGGTACGGACGTAGGCGTGGGGGAAGGCGTGGGCGTAGGCGACGGCGTGGGGGTCGCAGTAGGTACGTTTTGCAGGTCGGGGGAGAGCGTAAGGTCGATCGTCCGGTTGGCGTAATAGGAACCCAGTGACGACAGCCCAAAGGTTAAGGAGAAGCTCAAGATCAGCGTGACCGCGACCAGGCGAACCAGCCGTTTCCGATGATCCCGGTTATTCACGCTTCTTCCCCCTTTCCGTTCAGGCAGCCTTCAGTTACCAAATAATTCTTCGGTCGTCATCCCGTTTCCTTTTCGAAGGGCCGGGAACGGTGCTTTTTACTGATATCCGGCCATGTTGATGTGAACCTGAGAGGGGGTGATGGTCTGCCATTTGCTGTCCCCCAGGACGGCCATATCGGCGTCCAGCCAGGACAACGTAAGCGTGTAGGTGTCTGTTGTTTGTTCGTTTGCCGGCAGCGTGGCGCCGGAACAGTAAAGCGTACCCGTGTCGGACGACCCCAATAACGCGCCTTCGTAGTATAGCTGCGCCAGCACCCGGCCCGTTCCGACCAGGCTGCCGGGGAAGTAGACCGTTGCGTACGTTTGCAGGGCGACCTCTGCGGTGCCGCTGCCGTTGAAGTTGGAAACCGTAAACTCGTAGGATGCGCTTCCGCCCGGTTCCACGCTTTGATCCGTGATGGAAGCGGCGGCCTCGAACGCGAAGTTTTTCGGGCCGATCTGGCTGTCACCCGATATGGGAAGCTGTTTGGAGTAGATGCCCATCGTGCCGCCAAAAAGGGAAACGATAACAAGAAGCGCCAGCACAAACACGACTTTGGTCGGTTTGCCGAAGGCGCTTTTCTGCTTCGTCATGTTCAACCCTCCTTCGTGGTACGGGTCGGCGTCGGTGGCGGCCTGTTTCCCGAGGGTTCGGTTTTCCTGAACGTACGGGGCGCGGTTGCGGTTCAGGCGCGCCGGCCCGGCCGATGTCGGCCGTGTCGGCGCGCCGCGCTCCGTGCTGGCATCCGGAGCGTTCAGGAGCATATCATCCATTCCTCGGAGTATTCGAACGATCTTGCCGTTCGGGAGGAATCGGGAAGATTATTCGGCGCTGGTGTTCTGCGTGGCCGAAATGTTGATCACCATCGGGTACGTGTCGTCGCCGGCGTTCTCACCAGCGGTCGTCTGCGCGCTGTCGGTCGAATCCGCCCAGGTCAGCCGGAGCACGTAGGAATCCGTTCTGCCTTCGCCGCCCGCCGGAACGTTGGTGACGGTATAGGAGAAGGAACCGGACACATCGGATTTCAGCGTGGTGGAACCAGATATCAGGTCCGCCTTCAGGCCGGGCATGGCGCTTCTGGCGCTGGAATAGTCGATGGAGATCGTGTAATCCAGCGGAACTTCCGCGACCGCGGAGCCGTCTGCGTTGGACACGGTGAAGGTGTAGTCCTTCACATCCTTCGGGGCCAGCTTGACGGTGGTGGAATCGCCGGACGTGCCGGCGGCGGTGAATACGAACTTCTTGATCTGCACGGAACCCTGAATGGGATCGGCGGTGGTGGTGTAGACGGCCAGCGTGCCGGCCGACAGGGAGGTGACGATCGCGAGGGTCAGGAGTACCAGCAGCAGCTTCTTCTTGTTCATGGTGATACGCTCCTTTGTTACGATTTTGTGAACTACATTTTTCCGATTACCTGTCAGCCAGTAAACAATGTTGGTAATGTAACCATAGTTGGAATGGAGATTTCGTTGTGTACGCTGGTGTTACGTGGACATCCGTCACCGTAACAGGTTACACAATATTTCCATTCCTGTTGTGACATTTACATAATAACAGACACCCGTGCGAATGTCAATAGAAATTATAGAAAATGTAAAAATTAATTAACAATTTCGTATTATGCTCTCTCGCCGGAAATGCCCCGGAAGAAGTTAACGATCGGATCATAGAAGAAAATCAGGAATGCGGGAATCAACAGCAGCAGCAGCCGCCCCTGCGTGGTGTTGGCAAACAGGATCACCGCGCCGAACCAGCGGTTGTTGGCGGTATGCACGCCGTATACCTGATCGCGCGGGATCGTTTGGGCCAACCGGCCCTCGGATTTCGGATCCGCGTAATGCAGGATATCCACCAACAGTTGCCCCGTCGGCAGGCCGGTACCCTCGTCCACGTCCACGGCTTCAAGGGCGGCCACGTCCACGGCTCCGGTTTTGTTCTTGAAAAGCAGAACGTCGCCGATGTTCAGCGCCGCCTGGGAATCGACCTTGCGGAAAAAGGCGATGTCGTTGTTCATAATGGCCGGTTCCATGGTGGAGGATTGGAAAACGTAGGGGATGACGCCGTAAATGGAGGTTTCCTTCTCCGGCGATGCGTAACCGAAGGCCAGCACGACGACGTTGACCAGGAGCATGGCCGAAATGACCAGAATCATCAGAAAGCCCGTGAAAACCGAGGCGAACGTACGCCGCTTGCCGTTCGCACGGGTTGCGGATTCCTTGAGCATCGGCCGGTTTTTCCTGCGCTTGTCGTACGCGCTTTGGTACACGGCGGTTCCCTGCGGCTTTTGCGTAAGCTTTGGTAGCGTGTGAAGGAGAGGCGGGTTATAAAGCCGCGCCAGATGGCTGCCCCGCACCAGACAGACGACGACGCTCAAAAGGATGATCACGCCGACGGCATACATGTAAATCGATTGGGTCGCGTCGAACATGTTGCCAAGATCGTTCATCAGGGCACGGTTCTCAAGAATGGAGAAATAGTTGGAAAGGAATTTGAACACGATCACCGCCACGCCCAGCAGCCCCACCACGTACCGGGCGTTGAAAATGTCCTGCATGAAAAGGGAAACGGCGAGGGATACGGACGACAGCAGCACGACGTCCAGAAGCCCCATCAGGAACATGGGGGGCATATAGTTGAGCACCAGCGGAAACTTGAGGAAAGAGGAAAGAAAGATCGTGGTTATGAAACCGACCAGATAAATGGCGGATTGAGACAGGATGCGCGCGAGGATTTTGGAAGCGATCAGCCTGCGGGGCCGGTACCCCAGCTGCACCAGCGGGTACCAGCGGTTTTGCATCACTTCGATGAAGGTCATGTATTCGTAGTTGGAGATGAAGAAGAGAATGTTGAAAAGCAGCGAAATGAACAGGTAGATGTACAGCGTGGAGAAATAGCTTGGCAGCAGCAGGTAGGGCGATGCGTCGCTCAACACGCTTTCCTTGAGCGTTTGAAGCAGGAAATAGACGGCGAAAGAAAGCAGCCCCAGAAAAACGCCCAGCGCGAACTGCCGTCTGCGGGAGAAGAGCTGCTGCATGTAGGCGTTGCGGAATTCCTTGCGCAGGAGACTTACGTTATAGATCATTGCCGGCCGTCACCTCCCGGAAAGCGTTTTTCAGCGTTTTCTTGCTGGCTTGAATACTGTCCGCGGGGATTCCCGTTTGCAACAGGATCGAAAACAGTTCCGCCTCCCCGAGGGGATGTACGCCGTCCCCGTACAGATGGATTTCCCGGTCGAACACCCGCACGTCCAAGTCGGGACGCGCCGTTTTCAACGCCGCCGCAAGCGCGCGGGGCCGGTCGCTCTGGAGGATGAACGCACGCCGGTCCAGGTGGGAAAGCATTTCGCTCATGGAACCCTGGCGGATCAGCGTGCCGCCCAGCAGGAAGCCCGCGTGGCTGCAGGCCGTCTGGATCATGTCGCAGTCTCCGCTGCCGATCAGCAGGGCGCCGCCCTTGCTGACGACGATATCGGCGACGAACTTGACCCCTTTGGCCAGCGGCTCGCCGAACTCCAGACCGCCTACGGAGAAGATGATCAGCAGCGCGTCGGACAGGCAGGCGGATAAAAGGCAGACGACGGCCTTTTCCGCGTCCGTAAGATACTTGATGGGCGCCAGCGTAAGGTAATACAGGCCGGACAGCAGAAGCAGCTCCAGCATCGCCGCCTGCCGCTGCGCCGCCGCAAGGGCGGAATGGGACGTGACGTACATCAGGTATTCCAGCGTGTTCATGTTGCCGAACAGCTTGTTGTCGCCGGAGATGAAAAACACATGGGGGAGGATCATGCGCTTCTTGCGCATCATGCCGCGCTCCACCAGCACGCACTTTCCGTTGCCGTAAGGGCGCACGTTGCCGATGATCTCCAGAAGCAGTTCGCTCTCGAAAGCCTCGCCGGGGACGATGCCCCAGCTTTCCCCCCTGCGGACGTTGAGGCTGATGCCGCGCAGCACGTTTTCCTGCCTGCCGTCCGGGTACAGGTATACCTCCCGGGAGGTCAGGTCCGTCGCCTGCACGATATAGGTTTTCGGGTTCGGAGGCGCCGCGGCGCCCCGGTTCTGCCTGTTCATCCGTTCACCCCTTCGGCTGCCGGCCCGCTACCAAGCGAAGTGCCATTTCATGATGCCGCGGATGTCCTGCCGCTCTACCAGCCAGGGGTCTGGGGAGTTCTCGGGGTTATCTCCCTTCGTCTGGTACCGCAGCACGCCGTCGTCCCCCGTTACAAGCTCGATGATTCTGTGGGTGACCGTATCGGATATATGGCTGTACGTTACCACGTCGCCGACCTGCGGCGTTTCCCCGTCCCGCAAGGCCCGGACCAGTATGGTGGAACCCACCGGAAGCGTAGGCTCCATGCTGCCGGTCTCCACCACGTAGATCTGGTAGCCGAACAGGTCCGGCACGCCGCCGTTCAGCCTCGTAATCCATATCTTGCCCAGCGTAAACAGCAGCGCGGCGACGATTAACAAATAGAAAGCCCGCCGGACCGTCCGAAACACGCTAGGTTTCTTCTTGACCTTTTCCCGGCTTGCGAGCGTTTCCTTCAGAAGCTGCTCCACTTCTTCCCGGGAGGTGTACAGATCCTTGCTTTCCCGCATAACGTTATCCCCTTGAGCTTTTTGCCATTATAGCATAGAATGCAATGGGTTCACAACGAAAGCGCCCCCGACCGCGCGGGCCTGAACGCGCCGGATATCCGGCGGAGGCCCGGGGCCGCGACGTTCGCGGGGCGTCGATTACCCGAACAGCATACCACAGGCGGGCGGGAACGGCAATCTTTACCAACATACGGCGCCGCGCGCCCGGCGTTTGTCCCGCGCCGCGCGCCGCGGTATGGCGGGCGCGGGCGGGCGGCCCGGGGCAACGGCTGCCCGCGGCGTAACGGAGAACGGGGGAGGGCCTGATGGACGGTAAAAACATACTGCGTTACGATACCGTCGCGCTGGACGATGAGAACGGCGCGCTGGTGATCATCGACCAAACGAAGCTGCCCGGCGAGGTGAAGATCCTGCGCCTGACGACGCAAAGGGAGATCCGGGACGCCATTTACCGGCTTAAGGTGCGGGGCGCGCCCGCCATCGGCGTGGCGGCGGGTTTCGCCGCCTACCTGGCCGCCAAGGGCATCCGCGCGAAAGACGGCGCGGCGTTCGCGGCGCGTTTTAGAGCCGCGAGGGAGTACCTGAACGCGGCGCGTCCCACGGCGGTCAACCTGTCCTGGGCCCTGAACCGGATGGGAAAGGTTGCGGAAACCCACACGGACAGGCCGGTTCCGGAAATCGTGGCGCTGCTGAAGGCGGAATGCCTGGCCATCCGGGACGAGGACGAGCGCACGTGCAGGCAAATCGGCGAGCACGGCCTGAGCCTGATACGGGACGGGGACGGCATCCTGACCCACTGCAACGCGGGCCAGCTGGCGACTTCCCGGTACGGCACGGCGCTCGCGCCGATCCACCTGGGGCGGGAGCGCGGCATGCGTTTCAGGGTCTTCACGGACGAAACGCGCCCGCTTTTACAGGGCGCGCGGCTTTCCGCCTTCGAACTGATAGCCGACGGCGTGGACACCACCGTGATCTGCGACAACATGGCCTCGCAGGTAATGAAGAACGGCTGGGTACAGGCGGTTTTCGTAGGGTGCGACCGCGTGGCCGCCAACGGCGACGCCTGCAACAAGATCGGCACCTCCGGGCTGGCTATTCTGGCAAAGCACTACGGCGTTCCGTTTTACGTCTGCGGGCCCACCTCCACCGTGGATATGAACATGAAGAGCGGCGCGGAGATCCCCATCGAGCAGCGCCCGGCCGAAGAAGTGACCGAGATGTGGTACCGGAAACGCATGGCCCCCGAGGGCGTGGACGTGTACAACCCTGCGTTCGACGTGACGGAACACGCGCTGATTACCGCGATCGTCACCGAATACGGCGTCGTGCGCCCGCCGTACGGCCGGAACCTGAAGGATATCTTCCGAAAGAAAAAGAAAGACTGAGCCGGCGAGCAAGAAACGGCCGCCCGCCTGCTTTGGCAGACGGGCGGCCGTTTGTACGGCGGAAGAAAGAAAACTTTTTTCCGGGAACGGCAGTCGGACCGGTTTACCGGTTCTTGTTCGTGCTGATGTGGAACAGCGCGTACAGCGGGCAGAAGCCCAACAGTGCGGTTACGAGGGGTATCAGGCCGATGAGGCCGAGCCAGCGGGTTCCGCCGGGCGCCCACAGCAGGAGGCTTAGGATGGCCAGGCCCAATACGATGCGGATCCAGCGATCCACGGTGCCGATGTTTTTCTTCATAAATGGATGACTCCTTCGTCTATCGTCCGGTGCGACGGGTTTTCTTTACGCGGAAGCTTCGTTCGCCTATTCGATGCCGACCAGAATATCGTCGCCTTTTACCTGTACGGGGTAGGACACCGCATTGGCCACCTTGAAGTGGAGAAAGGCGATGGAAGCGTTGGCAAGCGCCTTGCCGGTTCTGACGTCGAACGTGGAATGATGCCTGGGGCAGGTGATCCTTTCCCCTTCCAGCTTCCCGTCGAAGAGCGAGCCGCCCATATGCGGGCAGCGGTTGTCGATGGCGTAGTATCGGCCGCCGACGTTCGTCAGCAGCAGCGTGCGGTTCTCAATGCCGACCTTTTTCTTTCCGCCCTCGGGAATTTCGCCGGTACCGGCGGCCCTGACGTAACGCATCTGCCTCACCCTCTCTGTGGAATCCCGTCATATAAGTTTTACCCATTTTCCGGCGTTTTAAACGGAGAATATTCGGAACCGTACCGGTTTACGCAAGCAACAGGGCGGGAACGGCACGCGCCGTTCCCGCCCTGTTGCTCAAATTCTTCCATGCCGGCGGGAAGCGCGCTATTCCTTGCCTTCCAGTTCGTCGATCGTGAAAGCCGTTTTCCCCGCGCCGCATAGCCAGCAGTTGCCGTCCGTCGCGGTGAAGCGAAGCACGCAGTAATCCGGGTCGGTTACGCCCTTGGGATAATAACGTTCGTCGCCCGGGTTCCACAGCAGTTCGCGGTGGCGGGCGTCCGTTCGCACTTCCATCGTGCCGCGTAGCATTACGCCGTCGATTGCCTCCGGAACGCAGAAGTAGATCGCCGCCTTGGGGTTTTTCATGAACTGCCGTGCCCTGAGCGAGGAGGTGTTTGTGGACATAAGGTGGACGCGCATGCCCTCGTTCCTGCCGGTGGCGAACATCGCCTTGATGTTGGGGAAGCCGTCCTCGTCCACCGAGGCGACCCATACGGTTTTCGCCCCGCCGATCAGCGCCTGAATTTTCTCCCTGGTTTGCGTGTTCATAAACACGTTCCTTTCTGATTGGCGGCGGCGTTTTCGGCCTCCTCCAGATTGCCCAGAATTTTTTGCAGCGTTTCTTCGAACGCCAGAATTTCCGGTTCTGAAAACCCCCGGTAAAACCGCTCCGTCATTTGCCTGGACACGCTTTCGTACCGTTGGGACAACGCCCGCGCCTTTGGGGTCAGCACGATCCGCTGCTGCCTGCGGTCGCCCGGGTCGTGCCGCCGCGCCAGCAGGGCAAGGGTTTCCATCCGGTCCAGCATGCCGGTCAGCGTCGTTTTGGCCAGCCCCGTGCGGCGGCCGAGTTCCACGATGGGCAAAGCGTCCTCCTGCCAGAGCACGTAGAGGATGCGTCCCTGCGCGCCGTTAAAATCGTCCAGCCCGGCCTGTTTCAGCAGACGCTCGAATACGCGGCCCTGTACCTGTTTGATTTGGGATATCAGGAAACCGCCGTTGGTTTGGATCACGCACTCATCTCCTCCCATACAGGATAGTACTATATAGGATTAATAATGTCAAGCATAAACGCTCCATATATTCCAGCGGGCAGCCCGGGAAACAGGCGCGCGGTTTTCCGGAGGAACGAAAAGAACGGAAGCCTTCGCCGCAAGGTTTTCCTCGCGTTTATGCTGGCCGCAAGCGAAGCGAACAGGCGAAGGGCAAACGCAAAGGGCGGGAGCTTTCGCCCCCGCCCCGACCTTTGTTACGGCTTACCCGATTCCCGCGGCTTACTGGCCCGCGGCGATGGCGTCCAGCTTGTTCTGGATCTCGCCCAGGTAGAAGTTCGTGACGTCGTCGTAGCCGAACGCCTTGCACTTCTCCACCATTTCGTTCCACAGCGAGGTGAACTCCTCGTCGCTTTGCGCGTATACGCACTTCCAGCTGTACTCCTTCATGATGGGAGCGAACTGGGCGCGCATATTGGCCAGATCGTCGGACTTGGCGGCGACGGTGTACATCGTGGCCGGGTGCAGGGAGAAGCGGTTCGTCTGCCGGTAGAATTCCACGCCGGTCTTGGCGCCGCCCGCGTAGTCCTTGCTCCAGGCTTTGATCATGTTGTTTTCCAGCTTGGCGATACCGTCCGACCACGCGTCGTGGTTGTAGCAGAAGCCGCCGTCCGGATCGTAGGCGTTTTGCAGGATGGTGCTGTTGTTCAGCGCGCACTTGCCGTCGTAATACGTGCCGCCGCCGTACTCCGCGGGCATTTCAGTGTTCTGCTCGTCTTTCCAGCACTTCCAGCCGAACTCGGTGCCGTAGGGCTGACCGTTGGCGTCGTAATCCCAGCAAAGCCCCTGCGGGCCGTTCCAGAGGGTCATGATGCCGTCGGTGGAGCACAGCCAGTCGATAATCTCCAGAATGCGCTCGGGGTAAGCGCAGTTGGCGCCGATGGTCCATACGCGATTGAATCCGAACGGCGCGGTGCCGTTGACGACAGGGGCGGCATCCTCCGGGATCATCGTCACATAGCCTGTTCCGGCGGCCGTTCGTTCGTCGGAGTTGAAGGCCTGCATTCTCCAGCCCCACAGACCCAGCAGGTAGCGGCCCGCGTCCACCTTGGCGGAATAGGTGTCGTAGTTCTGGCTGATGGACTCCGGATCGAACAGCCCCGCACGGTAGAGCTTATTGTTGATGGAGAGCATCTTCTGGTACAGGCTGCCTTCCTCCAGCGGGTTCACAATGTTGCCGTTGCCCCAGTTGACACCCAGATAATCCTGCTCGGCGTAGCCGTACCAGGTCATCAGGTCCCAGGTGAACTTCATCACGCAGTCTTCCCATTCGGGGAAGCCGCCGAAGGCGTATACCTTTTCGCCCTTGTCGTTCACCGGCACGGCGTCCTGCAGCGCCTGCAGGAAGGGCACCAGGTCGTCCATGGTTTTCAGTTGCGGCATACCGGCCTTCACATAGGCATCCCAGCGAACCTGCATGCCGTAGTTTGGCTCGATGACGACGTCCCAGTCGGTGCGGTTGTAGCCGATGTCGTGGCCGAAGCCCCATACGCCGCTGATACCGGTGGCGGCTTCCACGAAATTGGTGAGCTTGGTCTGCGCCTCTTTCGTGTATTTCTCGATGTTGACATAAGGCGTCATGTCCAGATCGTTCCAATCCAGCACCATGTTTCCCTTGATGGCGCTGACGAGGTGGTCCCCGGTATCGCCGATTATGATCATATCCCCCAAGTCGCCGGCGGCCATGCGCGTCTGCCAGGCGGTCTGATCCAGGTTGGTGGAAATGATGTTCAGCTCTACGTTGAACTTGTCCTTGAGGATCTTGGCAAACCAACCCGTACTGGTCGTGTTGGCAAGCTCGTCGAATACGGTGATCGTGATGGGATCCCGGTAGGTGTTGTCCTGCGCGACGGCCGCGACGGTGAACAGGCTCATGAACATCGCCGCAGCAACGAGCATCGCCAAGAACTTGCTGAGTTTCCGCATGAAAATTCCCCTCCTTGTTTATTTGAACCGGTGACGGACACACCGGTTACGTACCCGTTAGCCTTTGACGGCGCCGATCATGATGCCCTTGACGAAAAATTTCTGGAAATAGGGGTAGACCAGCAGGATGGGGAACACCACCACCATGGCGACCGTCATACGCACGGAAAGCGCCGTCTGCTTGGTGGAAAGGTTCGCCATCGAACCCGAACTCTGCGTCGTGCGCATCACGGCCGCCAGCGCGTTGGCCTCGTTCTGGTATTTGTACAGTACGTATTGCAGCGTGTAATTCTTCCCGCCGGGCATGAGCACCATGGTGTCCACGAAGCTGTTCCACTGGTACACGGCGCTGAAAATGGCCAGCGTGGCCATGATCGGCGTGATCAGGGGCAGGATGACCTTCGTGAAGCTGACGATATAGCCCGCGCCGTCCAGGTGCGCGCTTTCCTCCAGCGACGGGGGAACGTTTTCGATGAAGGTTTTCACCAGGATCACGTTGTACGGCGATACCAGCCCGGGGATGACGTACGCCCAGAAATTATCCAGAAAGCCCAGGGCGCGCATGTTCATGTACCACGGAATCAGCCCTGCGTTGAAATACATGGTGATGATGATGAGCCGGTAAAAAAGCCTGCGGTGCCACATTTCCTTTTTCGTCACCAGATATCCGAGGAACGCGCTGCCGCCCACCGTCCAGAGGGTGCCGAGCGCCGTGCGGGCCACGGAGGTGAGCGCCGCTTCCGAAAGGCCTTCGATTTTTAAAACCTGCACGTAGTTTTCCAGCTGTATGCCCATGGGATACAGCGTAATCTGCCCCAGCGAAACCAGCTGGTTGTCTGAAATAGTATTGATGAACAGGTAATAGAACGGGAACATGCACACGAACGTGAACAGGGCGAAAAAGAAGTAGTTGAGGATGTTGAAAAGCACGTCCCCGGCCGAGTAGCGTTTTCCCGGCCTCCGCCGCGCGGCGGGGTTCCGTTTGAGCGTCGTCATGCCTCTTTTCGCCTCCTCACACGATCGATTCGCCGCGGACGGCCTTGCTGAAACGGTTCGCCAGGAACAGAAGCACAATGGACACCAGCGATTTGAGGATGCCGATGGCCGTGGCCATGGAGATGGTGTTGGTGCTGCGGGTGCCCAGCGAAATGTTGTACACGTACAGGTCCAGCACTTCGATGGTGCTCTTGTTCATGGCGTTCTGGAACACCAGGTACTGCTCCATGCCGTTGTTGACGACGTTGGATATTTGCAACAGCAGCAGCACGAAAAACGTGGGCAGGAGCCCCGGAATGGTGATGTGCAGGATCTGCCGCCAGCGGCCCGCACCGTCCACCCTGGCCGCCTCGTACAGTTCCTGGTCGATACCCGCGATGGCCGCCAGATACATGATGGCGCTCCAGCCCAGCGTTTTCCACGCGTTCCACAGCCACATCTTGATCCAGATGTGCTCGCCGGAGTTGAGGTAGGCGATCGGGGCCTGTATCAGCCCCAGCTTTAACAGCGCTTTGTTAACGATGCCCGTATCCAGCGAAAAGATTGACAGCGCGAAGGAAAACACCAGTACCCAGCTGATGAAGTTGGGCAGCGTGGTGAAGATCTGCACGAATTTTTTAAACCATCCCACGCGAATTTCCGTCAGAAAGATGGCGAAGGCCACCGGCAGCCAGCTGAAGGCGAGCCCCAGCCCGCTCATGGCGAAGGTGTTACGCAGAACGCGGATAGTTTCGCCTTTCTGCGCCGCGTTGGCCCAGAGCGAGGTAAACCATTTGAGCCCCACGTATTCCTGCTGATCCATCGGCAGGCCGAGCTTGTAATTGTAGAAGGCGTACCGCCAGCCGGACAGCGGCAGGTAGGCGAAAAGGAACACTGCGGCCAGGAACGGAAGGAGCATCAGGAACAGCTTGTATTTCTTGGGAAGCTCCCCTTGATCCAGAAAGCCCGCGAAGAAGGCGGCGAACGCGCTGCAACCCATGGCGGCGTACAGCGGCGCCTGCGCCGCTGTAAAGCCGACGTCCTTTGGGACGAGGCCGGAAACCGCCAGCGCCGTGGCCGCCTGCATCCCTGCGCCCAGCAGAAGCACGGCTACGATCAGGTGTTTGCCGACCTTTCGGCCCAACAGCAGCGCCACGCCCAGCGCGGAAACCAGCAGCGTGGCGATCATCAGCGCGCCGGCCCTTTGCAGCACGTCGGCCACCACCGCGTTCAGATCCGCAAGCGTCAGGCCGTTCTTCGCGGCCTTGTCGCTATAAAGCGCCTTGCCGCGGTTGCTGGCCGGGTTCATCAGCTCGTCCGGCTGCCGGAAGGCGATCAGTTCCCAGCCGGCAATCGTTCTGGAAACCGTCGGGCTGGATTGGTTGACCTTGCCCGGCGTATATAGATTGATCTGTATTACCGGGGTCAGCAGCAGCGCCACCGCGACGACGGCCAGTGACAGGCTTACGGCCGGCAGGCGTTTCTTTTGCGGAATCGGGTTGACGAAATAGGGGGCGTCGGCCCTGCGGATGCCGAGGATGGCGGCGACGGCCGCACCCGACGCGCACGCGCCTGTCAGGAGCGGGAAAACCGTATAGCCGCCCAGCCCCAGAAACATCATCTGGTACGTGGCGCCGAGAAACTGGAAGGAGCCGTTCACGGTCAACGAGCCTACGATTTCCGCAACCATCATTAGGGCGGCCACGGTGATCAGGCAGGCCGGTATCCAGCGGTCTACCCGGCGAATCCACTGCAGAACGAACCCCAGCAGAAGCATCACGGCGGCGGCGACGGCCATGCCGCGCGCCGTGCCGTTGTGCGTGGGAATCTGGAACAGATTCTTCACGGTGCCGGAACTGTCGCTCAGGGTGACCAGGCTTCGCATCGCGCCGCCGCCCGCGGGATCGGCGAACAGCCCGGCCCTGCCGCCGAGTTCCTGCAACAGTGGTTCCCGCCCCGCGAGCCACTGCCAGCCGGAAACGGTGCGGGTGGCCAGCGCGTCCTCGGCGGGGGAGGAGAAGGTGCCCGCCCGAACGCTGGTGCCCGCGAAAGGCAGGAACAGCGTGAACAGCGTCAGGGCGCAAAACGCGGCGGAGGCCGCGCGCCAGCCCCGGTCGGACACCGCGAGCGGTTGCAGGCCGCGCAGACGGACGAGCTCGGCGACAAACAGAAACAGTGACAGCACGAACGGGGCCCAAAGGTACCATTTGGCGCTCAGCATCACGCTGAACAGCACGCTCTGATCCAATTGTTGAAAGTAGAAGGAGAAAAGCAGCAACAGAAGCGTTCCGGCGCCGCCCGCAAGCGCGGCTGCGTACGCGAGGCCCCGGCGGGAAAACAGGGAGAGCAGCGCGCCCGCGCAGGCAAGGATAAACCCGGCGGCCAGCAGGGTTTGCCGGAAGGGGACGGCCGCAAGCGACGACATGAGTGAGACCGGCAGCATGCCGTTCCCTTCCAGAATCAGCCGGATACCGGACACGTCCCCCGGAAACGCGGCGGCCACATCCGACGGCAGCGTCATGTGCGGATAGACGGTGAAGAACGGCATGAAAAAGCTGACTGAAAAAAGAATCAGCAGGAAGGCCGTAACGATTCGCTTTTTCACGCGACACCTCCCGAGCGTAATCTCAAACGTTTTCGGTCCCAGCAACAGACAAACGATCGTCTGAAAACCGCATAAAAACAATATAAAACGTATCAGATTCCCGGACGTTTCACCCTCCGGCGCCAAACCGCCGCGGACCCGGAAAAAATCGTACGCACGAAACGGCGATAACCCGAATGCGTTATCCCGCCCCAACGGATACGGCAACCGGCCCATTCCGGGCGAACCCATTCCCGTCAGGCGTCCCATTCCATGGAAAGTCGAAAATCTAGAAAAATGATACACGATTCGCTTTCGGATTGTCAATACCATTTCGTGCATTTTCAGGAAGAGAAATGTAGGCCCGCGTTCCGTCCAACCGGTCGGCATCGGAATAATAAGGCCTCCCGCCGCGAGAGGGGGGAGGCCGATGGAACACCGTCGAACGAAAAGCACGGCCCGCGGCTCGAAACGCGGCGGGCGACCGGTCAAAAGCCGTCAAACTCGGTTTATGCGAAGAACGCTCTCAGATCCAGCCCGGAGCCCCGGCGCGCGAACACGGGGATCACGGCCAGCGGCGCGGCGGCCGTTACGCGGCGGCCGCCTTCGAAGGCTTTGCCGGTGGACTGCTCCACCCACGTTTCGCCCGCGGGCAGGTAGACCTCGCGTTCGGTCACACCCGCCTCCATCACGGGGGCCACCAGCAGATCCGGCCCGAACAGGTAGGCCGTCTCCTCCGTCCAGGCGGCTGCGTCCTGCGGGTAGGCGTAGAACAGGGGGCGCATCGCGGGCGCGCCCGTTTCGTGCGCCTCGGCCATGACCTTACGCAGGTAGGGGCGCAGGGCTTCCCGCAGGCGGATGTAGCGGGACAGCAACCGCTGCGTATCCTCCCCGAAGCTCCACACCTCGTTGGGGGCGCCGCTGCCGAACTGCCGTACGCCGCCGCGGTATTCCTCTTTGGGCGGTTCGTACGGCACGCGGTCGCCGTGCATGCGCATGACCGGGGTAAACGCACCCCACGCGAACCAGCGGGCCAGAAGCTCCCGGAAAAGCGGGTCGTCCGTTTTTCCGCCGAAGAAACCGCCAAGATCGGCGTTCCACCACGGGATGCCCGCCATGCCCATCGAAAGCCCCGCAGCCAGCTGCTCCCGCATGGCCCGGAAGCTGGAGTACACGTCCCCGCTCCACACCAGCGCGCCGTAGCGCTGGCTGCCCGCCCACGCGCAGCGCACGAGGTTGAGCACGTCCGTCTGGCCCTCCGCGGTCATGCCGTCGTAAAACGCCTTGGCGTACAGCGCGGGGTACAGGTTGCCCACCTGCAGCACGGGGCCAAGGTAGGAACGGTGCAGGTCGTAATCGTACACGCCGTATTCCGGTTCCGCCTCGTCCAGCCAGAAGACGCGCACGCCGTGGCGGTAGTAGTTTTCTTTGGCTTTTTGCCATACGAACGCCCGCGCGCCGGGGTTGGTGGCGTCGAAAAACGCGCACTCGCCCATCCAGTTCATGTGGATCTGCAGGCCCCGGTCCGTGGTGATCAGGTAGCCATTTTCGGCCATTTCCCGGTAGTTCATGCTCCGGCTGTCCACCGTGGGCCAGATCGAAACCATCAGCTTGACGCCCATATCGTCCAGCTCGGCTACCATGGCGGGCACGTCCGGCCAGTCCGCGGGGTCGAACTGGAAATCCCCCTGCATCGTCCAATGGAAGAAATCCGCCACGATCACGTCCAGCGGCAGCCCCAGCGCCTTGTGCCGCCGGGCCACGGAAAGCAGTTCCTCCTGCGTACGGTAGCGCATGCGGCACTGCCAGTACCCCATGCCGTATTCCGGCATCATGGGCGCGCGACCGGTGACGGCGGTATACCGGGTGATCACGTCCGCCGGCGCGTGCCCCGCGCAGACCCAGTAGTCCAGTTCCCGGGCGGAGGCCGCCTCCCACACCGTTCCGTTCACGCCGAAGGTGGCGCGGCCGATAGCGGGGTTGTTCCACAGGAAACCATAGCCCAGGCTGGAGTAATAGAAGGGCACCGAGGCCTGCGTGTTGCGGTGCGCCAGTTCCAGCGCCGCGCCCTTTTTATTCAGCAGCCCGTCCTGATACTGGCCCATACCGTAGACGCGCTCTCCGTCCGCAGCCTCGAAGCGGGCCGTAAGGCGGAAGGCGTTCTGCCCGGGAACGGGGGAGAGTTCCCGCCCGTCGATGTTCAGGCCCATGCCGTACCGGCCGATGTCGTTGCGGTTGCGCCAGTATTCCCGAAGCAACGTGGCGCCGAGCGCGTTCTCGAATCGCAGCCAGCCCTCCGTGCTGACGCGGCAGACGACGTTGCCGTTGCGGATCACGGCTTCGCGGTCGTTTATTTCCACCTCGGGGCGGTTGGAGGCTGTTACGTCCTCCAGCAGCGCCCAGTTTTCACCGGTAAACGCCGCGGCCCGCGTGGCGCGCACGCGCAGGGCGTCCGTCCCCCAGGCCTCCACGCACAGCAGTTCCGTGCCCGCGCGGCGGTACAGTTTTCCGTTTTCCTGATAACAGCCCATACGGTTGCCCTCCCGTTATTTCGTCAGTACCAGTACGCCTCTGGGCGGAAGCGTCGTTTCGCCCGAAACGGTTTCCCCCGTCAGCAGGTCGGTTTGCCTGCCCGGGATCGTGATCCGGTTGTCCGTTGGCAGGTAGTTCATCACGAAGCGGTACTCCCGGCCGCCTTCGCCCACGCGCATCGCAACGCCCATGCCCGCGGGAACCTCCGGCAGCACGGGTTCAACGCCCTGCTCCTTCCCCGCGTTGCGGTAGAAGGCCGTGAGGAAGTCCTCGCCCGTGCGCGCGGCCAGATAGTAACATTGCCCGCCGCCGTAGGCGTTGCGGGTAACCGCGGGCATGCCGCGGTAGAAATCCTCCCGGTAGACGGAAAGCACTTCCGCCGTTCCCGGATGCACGAGCTCGAAAAACTCCCGGCATTCGTAGGCCTTGCCTTCGTAATCGAAGGCGTTGGGCCGGTCGGCGGGCAACGCGTCCACTTCCTCGGCCCACAGGCCCGCCACGTCCGAAAGGGGGCCGGGAAAGCCGCCCTGAAAGCAGAGGTCGTCCTGATCCACGTAGCCGGAGACGTACGTAGTGACGAACGTGCCGCCCGCGGCGGCGAACGCCTTCACCCGGTCGGCGAACCCTTCCCGCAGCAGGTAGCACATCGGGGCGATCACGAGCTTGTACCCGTCTAAACTTTTGGTCTGGTCCAGCACGTCCACGCCGAAGCCCGCGTTCATCAGGGCGGTGTGGTGGGCGATCACGGCCTTCTCGTATCCCTTGTCGGCCAGACCGAACTTCGCCGCTTCCAGCGCCCAGCGGTTTTCCCAGTCGTAAATCAGGGCGATCCGGTTTTCCGGCGTACTGCCCCGGACGCAAGCAAGCTTTTTCAGCGCCTCGCTCGTTTCGCAAACCTCGCGGAATACGCGGGTATCCGCGCGGCCCGCGTGATCGACCAGCGCGCCGTGGAACTTTTCAAACCCGCCGCGGCCCTTGCGGAACTGGAAGTACAGCACGCCGTCCGAACCGTGAGCCACGGCCTGCAGCCCCTGCAGCCGCACCGTGCCCGGCCTGCGCAGGGAGTTGACGGGCTGCCAGTTGACCGCCGAGGGGCTGGATTCCATCATCAGGAAAGGCTTCCTGCCGCCCACGCCGCGCATCAGGTCGTGCCGGAAGGCGGTATCCGCGCACACGTCCGCGTCCTTTTCCGTGCCGGTCCAAACCGGGTAGTTGTCCCAGCTGGAGACATCCGTCAGGTTGCCCAGCGCGAAATAATCGATGACGGGGTAGGTGGCCATGAGATTGGCGGTGCAGGGAATATGCGGGGTCAGGCGCTTGAGCGGTTCGATCTCGTGTTGGTAGAAGTCGCAGTGCCTTTGGCTTACGAACCGCCTCCACGCGAGCATCAGGCCGAGGTTTTCGTTCTCCCCCAGCCATTCGGGGCTGGTGGGGCTTTCGATCTGGTCGAAAGACGTGAACCGGTGCGACCAGAAAGCGTCCCACCAGGCGTCGTTAAGCCTGTCCAGCGTGCCGTAACGGGCCGCCAGCCACTCCCGGAAAGCCTGCTGGCACAGCGGGCAATGGCATTCTCCGCCGTACTCGTTGGATACGTGCCACATGCCCAGTGCCGGGTGGCGGCCGTAGCGTTCGGCCAGTTTTTCGTTGATGCGGGCGACCTTCTCCCGGTACACGGGCGAGGTGGGGCAGTGGTTGTGCCGCCCGCCGTAGAGCATTTTCTGGCGCAGGTGGTTTACGCGGAGCACCTCGGGGTACTTCTGCGCCAGCCACGGGGGCCTAGCCCCGCTGGGCGTGGCGAGGATGGCCCTGATACCGTTGGCGGCGAACAGATCCATCACTTCGTCCATCCAGCCGAATTCGAATTTCCCGTCCTCCGGCTCCAGGTACGACCAGGCGAAAATGCCCACGGAAAGGGCGTTTACACCCGCTTCCCGCGCGCGGGCCATATCCTCTTTCCAGAGGGTGTCCTTCTGTTTCAGCCATTGCTCCGGATTGTAATCGGCTCCGTACAGCAGCGACGGAACCCCCAGGATGATCGGCGGGAACTGTGCCATTCAATTTCACTCCTTATGGAAGAAATGATTCGTCTCCGTTTCGCGGACTTCATTTTCGGCTCGTTTTCGCGGTCGGCGTGCCCGTCGCCCGGCCCATGCCCCTAATAGTAGCCGAACCTCTCGCATTTTTCAATGATCCCGACGCATTTTTACGCAAGCCCGCGCGAAAAGGGAACGGGCAGACGCGCGGTTCTTCTTTCGGCGTTTCCATCGCGGTCTTTTTTGGAGTATAATAGCCAATGGAATATCAGCGAAGGCGGAGCGATGCGCATGAAAAAGACGTACGTCACCACCATGCCAGACCACGTCGGGGCCTTTCTGGAAGCCAGCCGTTGCTTCGGCTCCCTGGGGCTTAACATCACCCGCGTCAGCTACAACAAGGCGGTGGACACGCACACGCTGTTCATCGAGGCGGAGGGCGCGCCGGAGCAGCTGAGTCTGGCGGACAGGCGGCTGACCGAGATCGGCTACCTGCAAAGCGACGCGTTCGGCCAGAGCGTGGTGCTGCTGGAATTCACCCTGCGGGACGTGCCCGGCGGCGCGACAAGCGTGCTGGAACTGATTCGCGCGTTCAACTTCAACATATCCTATATGAGCTCGCAGGAGGACGGCACCGACTGCCAGCATTTCAAGATGGGGCTGTTCGTGGAAGACCAGGCCCTGATCGACGACTTTCTGGAACAGGCGGAAAAGCTGTGCCCCGTCCGCGTGATCGATTATAACCACGCGGAGAAGAACTTCGACAACAGCATATTCTATCGCACCTACGCCGCGGGCCTCGCGGGCCGCATGGGGCTGGACGACGAAACGCGGCGGGAACTGCTGATCCACGTGAACCTCGCCATGCAGGTGCTGGACGAACAGGGGCTTTCGCCTTACCGTACGTTCGACAGCATCAGCCGCTTCGCGGAGCTGCTGACGCTCCACCGCGGGGAGGCGTTCGCGCCCCGCGTGACCGTACACCAGTTGACCGGGCGCACGAAGCTTACGCTGATCGAGCCGCCCTGCGGCAGCAACACGGCGATCCTGCAAAACGGGGAGGAAACGCTGTTTATCGACACGGGCTACGCCTGCTACCGGGAGGAGATGCTGGCGTTGTTCCGCAGGCTGCTGCCCGGCTTCGACGCCATGCCCAAGCGAGCGCTGGTCACGCACGCGGACGTGGACCACTGCGGGCTCCTGCCGCTGTTCGACACCGTGGAGATGAGCGCGAAAAGCGCCGAGTGCCTGCGCCTGGAAGCCGCGGGAGAGGACGGATACCGCGAACGCAACCCGCTGCACAGGCCGTATATCAGAATCTGCAAGGCGCTCACCGGCTACCGCCCGGTGGCGCTGGAAAAAATCCGCGTGATCGGCGGGGACCTGGAGCCGCAGGCGGTGCCGCTCAGGCCCGCGG
Source organism: uncultured Oscillospiraceae bacterium (assembly GCA_964497495.1). Classification (GTDB taxonomy): domain Bacteria; phylum Bacillota; class Clostridia; order Christensenellales; family Aristaeellaceae; genus CAXXOK01. The sequence continues at coordinate 38,126 of CAZCCZ010000001.1, read as the reverse complement.
GCGAGTACGCGTTCGGCGATCTGCGCTTCGAGCTTCTGGAGGGACAGGGCGGGCACCTGCCGGGCGAACTGGTGCTGATCGATTACCGGAACAAGGTGGTCTTTACGGGCGACGTGTACGTGAACGTAAAGGGCATGACGGCGGAACAGGCCGCCTACAACCAGTACGCGCCCATCCTGATGACTTCCGTGGACACGGACGCGGCCCTGTGCGCCAAAGAGCGCGAGGCGGTTTTCGCGCGGCTGGGCGTGGGGGACTGGCGCGTGTTCGGCGCGCACGGCATGAAGAAGGAATATCGTGTGCACGCCTGAGGGCGCGTGAGAGGATATTATCGAGGAGGCGTTTTGGTTTGAACGTATACGAGGCGATTCTGGAACGGGCCAGCTACCGGGGCGCGTACGAGCGGATAGCCGTACCGCGCGAGGACCTGACGAAAATTATGAAGGCGGGTCTGGCCGCGCCCTCCGGCTGCAACAAGCAGACCGTGAGCCTGATCGCGGTGGACGACCCGGCGGTGCTGGGCGGGCTGCGCGAAGTAATCGGCAGCGCCGTGGGCGCCGACGCGCCCGCGATGATCTGCGTGCTGACGCGGCGGCTCGTCGCCTACGGCAACACGTGCTTTTCCGCGCAGGACTACGGCGCGGCCATCGAAAACATGCTGCTGGAGATCGTGGAACTGGGATACCAGAGCTGCTGGGTGGAAGGCCGCATTACGGACGCGCACGGGCTGGGCCGCAAGATGGCGGACGTTCTGGGCGTGCCCAAGGACTACGAACTGATCTGCTACCTGCCGGTGGGGCGCGCGAAGGACGCGGTGAAACGCGTGGAAAAGCAGCCGTTCGAGCAGCGCGCGTGGTTCAACGGCTTTCAGAAAGCCGACTGACGGAAAAGACCGCGGAAGCGACCGTATACGTTCGGCGAACGCGGGATCAAATTCGCGTAAAGCCGCGCGTCCGGTTTCGCCTCGCGCGGCCGCCCGGCAACGGAACCGGACGGCCTTCGGGCCGGAAACGGAAACGGTTTCGAACTTCCCGCTCCCATTGACAAACAAGGCGAGGCGTGGTATCATGCGTTCTCGTTGGTTCCGTCGCCGCGTGACGCGGCGGAGGACGCGGAACTCGCGACCCACGGCAGATACCAAGGAGGAACCCCTTTGACCACCGAACAGCAGATCGACCGGGCGCTGGCGTACTTTACCGACGAAGAGCACAATTGCAGCTTTGAACTGCTGGACGGCTCGGGCGGCGTGCTGATCAGCGCGCCCCACGCCACGCTGCAGACGCGGAACGGATCGATCAAATGCGCGGAGCGCTTCACGGGGATGCTTTGCCGGATGATGCACGAGCGCATCGGCTGCCCCGTCATCTATAAAACGCGTCATCTTCGGGACGACGCCAACCACGACCCGGTCAGCGATTACCGCGACGCGTTGTGCCGGTTCGTCAAGCAACATGATATCCGCCTCGTGGTGGACCTGCACCAGATGAAACCCGAGCGGAAAACCGACGTGTGCATCGGCACGGGATACGGCCGCAACCTGCAGGGGCATCCGGAACTGATCAACCGTTTCGCGGAAGCTTTCCGCATGCGCGGGATCAGGAACGTCACGGTGGACGAACCCTACGCCGCCGCAAGCCCCAACACGGTCAGCGCCACGGTCGCGGCCCGGTGTCGTATTCCCGCCGTGCAGCTGGAGATCAGCACGCGGCTGTTGATGAGCGGCTACGACGATTATTGCTTCCCGCGCGTGCTGGACACCCTTTGCGAACTGACGCTGAGCGAGAACGACCGGCCCGCGGAGATCGCCCTGTAAGCAAGCCGAACCGCGCCCGTTCGGACGCGATACCCGGGAGGGAGTTGACGGTATGCCGCACGGTCTGATGGTCGTCAACGCCTTTCTGCGCTCCTCGAAATTCGACGAAATATACCAGATATTGCTCCGTTCCGCGCAATCGTGCGGAATGGAGCTTTCCGTGCGCACCAACGCGGAGCTCTGCGCCGTGGTGGATACGCCCGCTTTCGCGCCCGAACGCTACGACTTCGTTCTTTTCTGGGACAAGGACGTGGCGCTGGCCGCGCAGCTGGAACAGCGGGGTCTGCCCGTGTTCAACAGCGCCGAAAGCATACGCAAGTGCGACGATAAGTCGCTGACGTATCTGGCGCTCAAACAGAGCGGGCTGCCGATGCCGCGTACCATCCTCGCGCCTAAAACCTTTCCGGCGGTCGGGTATACGGACACGGCTTTCGTGGACGCAGCCGCCGCGGCGCTTGGCTTTCCGCTGGTTTTAAAAGAATGCTTCGGCTCCTTCGGCCAGCAGGTGTATCTGCTGGACGACGTGGAAAGCCTTCGGGCGAAGGTGGTTTCGCTGGCGGGCACGCCGATGCTTTTTCAGGAACTGGTCCGGGAAAGCTACGGGCGGGACATCCGCGTGAACGTGGTGGGGGAACGCGTGGTGGCCAGCATCCTGCGGAAAAGCCGCAACGGGGATTTCCGCAGCAACCTTACGCTGGGCGGAGGCATGGAGAACCATACCGCCTCGCCGGAGGAGGAAGCCCTCGCTTTGCGGGCCGCGCGCGAACTGGGGCTGACCTTCGCGGGGGTGGACGTGCTGTTCGGCCCGGACGGCCCTATGCTGTGCGAGGTCAACAGCAACGCACACTTCAAGACCACGCTGGAATGCACAGGCGTCAACATGGCGGACGAACTGCTGCGGGAGATCGCGGCGCGCGTGAAAGCGGGGAACCGGCCGTGAAAACAGGCTGGCTGCTGTACGAGGAAAGCGACCTGGCGCTGAACCGGGATTTCGCGGAATATATGACGCGCGAAGGGCAAAAGCGCGGCCTGGACATTCAAACCGTGCGCACCGCGCAGCTGGAACTGGGCGTGTACGCGGGCGGAAAGCTGAAACTGCTGAAAGACGGGCGCGCCGTCCTGCCGGATTTCGCGCTTTCCCGCCAGCGGGACGCGCTGGTGAGCGAGCAGTTTGAAAAGCTGGGCGTACCGGTGTTCAACGGCTCCCGCGTCTGCGCGCTGTGCAACGACAAGCGGCTGACGCACCAGTTCCTTTCCGGCGTGCCGATGCTGGAAACCACGTTCGTGGACCACCGCCGCGCGGTGGCCCCGGAGGAAAGCCGCTACCCGTTGGTTCTGAAGCCCGCGCGCGGCCACGGGGGCGACCGCGTAAAGCTGGTGCGCAACGAGTACGATTGGCGGGAAGCGGCGGACGAGATCCTCCCGCAGGACATCGTACAGCAGAAACCGGCTTCCGAAGCCGGAAAAGACCTGCGCGTATACGTGCTTTTCGGCGAGATCGTCGCGGCGGTGCTGCGCACGGCCAAAAGCGGCATCGTCAGCAATTTCAAACGCGGCGGGGACGTGGCGCTGCATTCGCTGACCCCTCAGGAGCGCGCGCTGGCGCAGACCGTGATCGCACGGTTCGCCGAAGCAGGCGCGCCGCTGTGCTTCGCGGGCGTGGACATGCTTTACGACGGGGGCGCGCCGGTGCTGGGCGAGGTGGAGGACGTGGTGGGCAGCCGGATGTTGTACAAGGTCAGCGACGTGGACATTGCGGGGCTGTACCTGGACGCGGTGAAGGCGCGGATCTGACGAAGCCTCTAGCGAGCTTTTTCGATGCCGTCCGCTCGTCGCTCGCGTATGACAACGGCACCGGTTTGTGCTATACTGAACCGTAAACAAAACGCGGCGCGGCTGCGAAAACAAACGAAACGGAGCGGAAGTTATGATCCCGTTCAATATTCCCCCGTATTTCGGCAAGGAAGACGCGTACGTTCTGGAAGCCATCCACAACCATAAAATCTGCGGGGACGGCCCGTTTACCAAACGCTGCCACGCGGAGCTGGAAAAGATGACCGGCGCGGCCAAGGCGTTGCTGACCACCTCCGGTTCCAGCGCGCTGGAACTGGCCGCCATCCTTTGCGACGTGAAGCCGGGCGACGAGGTGATTTTACCCTCGTTCACATTTTCCAGTACCGCCAACGCCTTCGCGCTGCGCGGGGCCACGCTGGTATTCGCGGACGTGGAACCCGGCACCATGAACATCGACGCGGAATGCGTGCGCGCGGCGATCACCGAAAAAACGAAGGTCATCGTGCCGATGCACTACGCGGGCGTCTGTTGCGATATGGACGCCATCAACGCCATGGCCGCGGAGCGCGGCATCTTCGTGGTGGAGGACGCGGCGCAGGCGGTGGACGCGCGCTATAAAGGCCGTGCGGCCGGAACGCTTGCGCAGCTCGGCTGTTACAGCTTCCACGAGACCAAGAACTTCAGCATGGGCGAGGGCGGCGCAACGCTGTTCACCGACCCCGTATTCGTGGAGCGCGCGGAGATCGTGCGCGAAAAAGGCACCGACCGCAGCCGCTTCTACCGGGGCCAGGTGGATAAATACACGTGGGTGGACATCGGTTCCTCCATCCTGCCCAGCGAGCTCAACGCGGCGTATCTGCTGCCGCAGCTGGAGAACCATGAAACGATCACCGCGTGGCGGCTGGCACGCTGGCACCAGTACGACGCCGGGCTTCAGGACCTGAAAATCGCCGGGAAGCTTGGCCTGCCCGTGGTGCCGGAAGGCCGGGAGCACAACGCCCACATGTACTTCATCAAATGCAGGGACATCGCGGAGCGCACGGCGCTGACAGCCTTCCTGAAAGAACGGGGCATCACGGCGGTGTTCCACTATATCCCGCTGCATTCGGCGGCGGCCGGCCTGCGCTACGGCCGCTTCCAGGGCGAAGACCGTTACACCACCCGCGAAAGCGAGCGCCTGTTGCGCCTGCCGATGTACTACGGTCTGACCGAAGAGGACTGCGCCACGGTTATCCGGGCGCTGCACGATTTCTTCCAGTAACCGGCGTACCCATACGGACGGTCTCCGAAATGCGGAGCGTGGAAAGGAGTCTTCCAGGTGCGTAAACAGTCGTTCGGTTCCCTCTTCACCGGTTGGACGCTGGTCGCCTTCTACGTGGTGTGCGGGCTGTTATTGCTGCTGTGGCCCGGGCTGGCGCTGACGGTCGCCAACGTTGCGCTGGCGGCGGTACTGTGCGTGGTGGGCCTCGTGATGATCGCGGAATACGTCCGCGGCGAAACGCTGGACGGGATGCTCGGCTTCGGGCTGGCCAAGGGGCTGATCCTGCTGCTGATCGGCGTGGTGCTGCTGTTCCGCAGCGACATTCTGGCCAGAGTCCTGCCCTTCCTGTGGGGCGTGGCGATGCTTGTGGGCGGTTTTGCCAAGCTGCAAATGGCCTTCGACCTGAAACGGGTGGACCGGGAGCGCTGGTGGCTGATGCTGCTGGGAGCGCTGGTTTCCTTCCTGCTGGGCGTCGTTTCCATCACCAGGCCGGTGATCTTCGCCCTCACGGTGCTGCAGATCGCCGGAATCTCGCTGCTGGTGGAAGCCGCGCTGGATACGGGCGCGCTGTTCGCTATCCGCCGCGAACTGAAAAAGCTTAACGTATAATCGCGGGGACACGCGGAAAAGACGCCGCGAGCCTTCGCGAAACGGGGCCCGTATCCCCGCCGGGGATACGGGCCCGCGCGCGTGAAACCGACGGAAGGAAAGGAACGGGAACGTGAAAATCGTCGTCGTCAACGGCACGCCTCTCAAAGGCGTGACCTACCATATGAAGGAAATGTTCCTGGAGCCGCTCAGGGAAGGGAACGAGATTACGGAGTTCCAGCCGAAAGACATGCCGCCCTTCTGCGTCGGCTGCAAGAACTGTTTCTTTCGCGGCGAGCAGCTTTGCCCGCACGCGGACAAGACGATGCCGATCTGGGAGGCGATGCTCGCAGCCGACCTGCTGGTGTTCGCCTACCCCGTGTACGCGCTTCGGGCGCCCGCGAGCGTCAAGTCGCTGCTGGATCACTTTTGCGTCCACTGGATGGTGCACAGGCCGGACGAACGGATGTTTTCCAAAACGGCGGTCATCCTCACCAACAGCGTCGGCGCGCCGAACGGTTCCGCGCAGAAGGATGTGAAAAACGAGTCTCTCCTGGCTGGGTGTTTCCAACGTGCATACCTGCGGCGCGGGTATGATGGGCGACGTGATATGGGATAAAATCACGCCGAAACACGTGGAGATGCTCAAACGGAAAACAGACAGGCTCCGCCGGAAAATCCGGGACGTGAAACCCCGTAAACGCATGGCGCTTCGGGAACGGGCGGAGTTTACGCTTTGCAAGGTCATGCACCGCATGGTGATGAAGGAGGAAGAGACCCCCAGCCTGGATAACCGGCATTACGTCGAACACGGATGGATCAGGCCGGTCTGAGCGTATTACGACGATACCGTATGGGCGGCCTACGACGGCCCGTCCGGACGCAGAAAACGGCTCAACCCGTTGATATCCCGCCTTTCGGAGGCGGGTTTTTCCGTGCGCGGCGCAAGCAGCTTTTCCAGCGTCGCGTCGTCCGGCCTGCCCTCGGGGTCGAGCGACAGCGACCGTTCCACCATCCAGCGCACCGGCGGGGGAAGGCCGTCGTCCAGACGGATCGCGCCGCCGGCCAGCGCGGCCTCGTAGGGGTACGCGTTTCCGTCCGTCTTCGGCAGGCGACCCGTATATAACCGGTGGGCGATCACGCCGAAAGCGAAGGTATCCAGACGGCGGGTCAGCCGCGCGGGTTCGCCTGTCATGCGCAGAAAGGTCTCCGGCGCCAGATAAACCGGATCGCCGTCGATCTCTTTAGCGTCCGCGGGCGGATCGTCCTCTGAAAAGCCGCTGTCGAAATCGATCAGGCGCAGGCGGCCGTCCTCCCGCCGCCACAGCACGTGCTCGGGCTTGAGGTCCGCGTGTACGACGCCCTGCGTGTGCACCCGGCCTAAACATTGCGACAGCGAATAGAGCACCGCCCGTGCCTCCTCCGGCGGGGCTTTCCCCACGGTCTCGAGGGTTTCGTACCCTTCCCGGATGTATTCGGAAGCCGCGTAATACCGCCCCTCGAAGGCAAAGAAGTCCGTAACCGGCGTTACGCAATCCCCAAGCACGCAGCGCAGCGCATCGTACAGCGCCCTTTTCCGGCGTTCGAAAACAGCGCACCGCTCCCGCTGCCCGCGACGAAGCGCCGCCGACGCTGTGGAGAACGGCTCGGGCTGTACGGGAGAGAGGAACTGTTTTAAGAAGTAACGCCGTCCGTCCCGCTCGGCCATACACCACCGCGCGCTTCCGCTGCCGGTCGTGGCGAAGGGCGTTACGCACTCATACGCGCCAATCCGCATAACCGCCCTCCCCGAACGCCTCGTAGCGCCGTCTGTACTTTTCCCAAATATCGAGCGCAACGCCGGGGTCCCGCATCCTGCGGCGCACCGGCGTTACGTTTTCCGCCTGAAACGCCGCGCGGCGGGAAGCGAAGCACTTTTTAAATTCCAAGAAATCGCGGACGCCGAAGCAAGCCAGCGCGACCGTGGCGTCGTCGCCCGCCGTGCGGGCCAGCGCATTGCCGATACGCAGGCGCCAGCTCCGCGGACTGGCGGAAGCTTCCAGCGTTTTCAGCAGCAGCAGTTCAAATTCCATGGGCGTGGGCAGGTAGCCGAACGCCCCGTCCGTCGCCGTGAGCACCGCGCACGGTTTGGGCAGAGTTAACCCAGCGGCTTCGATATGAAAGGGCTCGTCGGCGCAGACGACGTTGCTAAGCCGAGCGTCCCGCGTGAGGCTTTCCAGCGCGTCCGGGCAGCCCGCGGAGTGGTCCGCCGTGCACTGGCTCAGCCCGTCAGGGAAAAGGACGTAGCCGCGGCTGTCCCCCGCCCAGAAGAAGGCGCACGAAACGGAGTCGGGCGCGCGCGCGTCGATCCGCGCAAGGCACAGCGTGGTAGGCAGCGTGCGCGAAAGACCACGCATGACGATTTTCGGTCCCGCGCCGCTTTCCCGGTTCCGCGCGTGAAAAGCGGCGAGCCGTTCCCGCAAACAAAGAGCCAGCGAATCCGCGGCGGCGCGCGCCTCGGCAGGTGAAGCGGGCACGCCGCTTGCGCCCGCCCAATCCCGCGCGCACTCCACGGCGATGCGGGAGGCGCAGCGCGCCTCCGTAACGCCGCCCAGCGCCGGGTACCGTGCGGCGCCGCTGCCGCCGCAACCGTCCGCTACGCAGAGAAGACCGCCCGCCGCGTCCGTGTCGGCGGCAAAGCCGTCCTCGCCTTCGCCGGCCGCCGCCTCGCGCGCGGCGACGAGGCCGAGCCCGTCCAGTTCCAAGCGCTCCGTCTTCATCGTTCGTTTTCACCGTTTTTCAAAAATAAACGCGCGGAAGCCGCCGGGCCTCCGCGCGCGTTGAACGGGATCAGATGGTGTTGCAGACCGCGTCGATCACCTGGCGGTACTCCAGCTCCTTAAGCCCTTCGCTGACCGTTTGCACGTGCACCACCTGCGACCAGCGGGCGGATATGCGGCTCCACTCCGGGGCGTCCGGTGCGAAGAGCAGCAGCCGCTTGGCGTTCTCGTCCATCGCGCCGCCCAGTTGCTCGTCCTCCCACCAGAGGCTCAGCTCGTCGAAGTCCTTGGCCATGCCCTGCGGGTACCACGGGGCGATCTTGCCGTGCCCCAGCGGGTGGGTGGGCGCGTCCGACCACAGCACGATGATGTGGCGCTTCTTCACGCCCTCCTGCGTCCAGTCGCTGCGGATGGCGTACGCCAGCGCCTCCAGCCCGTCCTCGGGGATATCCCCGCCGCCCTGTGCGGTGATGCTGCTGACGCACTCGTAAAACTGCTGCGCCTCGTCCGGAAGAACGAAGAAATCGCTGGCCATCATAGCCTGTTCCCCGTCCGCGATATAATCGCGGAAGGCCAGCACGCGAATACGCATGCGGCTGACGGCTTTATGCTTCTTTTCCATCGCGAAGGCGACGTCTTTGTACAGGTTCAATGCGTTGCGCTTCACAAAATCGAGCACATGCCGCATGCTGCCCGTCGCGTCGATGCAAAACACCATATCCACGTGATAGGTCAGCTGGTATTTCTCCATGTTTCCTCCTCGGGCATGCATGATCCCTATACAATATATAACTGGTTATATATTCTTCGCCCGTTTCGTATTTCCTTCCTGTCCCCGAAGAACTTTATAAAAAAGGTTGCATACCGAAACAGGAGGGCGCGCGGCGGCTGTCGAATCCCTAACGGTAACTGTGAATCATCATTCGGTTTGGGAGCGTGGAACGCAAGATGAAGTTCTTGAAAGCGTTGGGTGGCGTTCTCTGCTTTCTCGGCGGCCTCGCGGCGCTGCTGGGCATCGCGGCGACCGCCGCGCCCATGATCGAGAACGCCCAGGTCTCGCGCGTGATCGATTCCTTCTCGGTTCCAAGCCAGGATGCCTGGCGCGGCCTGCTGAACGCTGCGGCGCTGTTTTGCCTGAACCGGAATTACCTGCTGTTCGGCGCGGGCATCGGGGTTTTATTAATCGGCGGGCTGATGAAAACCGGCGCGGGTAAGGCGCTTTACGCCGCCCACACTTCCGCCCCGGCGGCGGAAGCGCCCCGGGAAGAAACGCCCGCGAAGGCAAAGAAAGAAGCGAAAAAAAGGAAACCGGACGGCGCGAAGCCCGCGCCCGTTTCGTCGAACGCTCTGCAACCCAACGAGACCGCTCAGGTCGCGCCCCCTGAAACTCCGCGTTGGACGCCCGCCGTGGTTGCCTACCGGGGCGAAGAAAGCGAAACGGAAAAAACCTCGGCTGGGGTGCTGGGCGCGGCGATCGTGCAGCGCATCCAGACGGGACGTGCGGAGCCGGGTCTTCCCGCCGAACCCTGGCATACGGCGGACGTTAAGCCGGAATCTTCCGTTACGCCGGAACCTTGGGAAGCACCGAAGGTTCAGCAGAGCGTTGATGCCGCGGCCGCACGGCCCGCCGGGACGGACTGGTACCGGAAAACGGCCGTGAGCGAACCGGAAACAACGGAGGCGCAGCCGCGGATCATCGTGCCGGAGCCGGTTGCCGCCCCGCGCGTGAACGTGACGCCGCGGGAAATCTACATACCCCGGGTCACGCAGGCTGCGCCGGAACCCGGGCCCGCGCCCGTAGCCGCGCCTTACGAGCCCGCGGAACCTGTTGCGGCCTACATACCCCCCGTGGGCGCTCGCAAACCGGTTGCGCCCGTGTTGGAGACGACCGCGCCGCCGCCGCAGGCCGTGCCGGAACCCAAGCCCGCGCCCGAGGCCGATCCTTACATACCCGTGGAACCCGTTGCCTCGTTTATGCCTGTTGTGGATAAACCCAAACCGTCCGTGCCTGCGAAGGAAACGGTCGTGCCACATCAGCCCGTGCCGGAACCCAAGCATGAGCCCGAAACAGTTCCTCACGTGCCCGCGGAATCCTTTGCTACGCCCGCGCCTGTTGCGGGTACGCCCAAACCGTCCGCGCCCGCGAGGGAAACGGTCGTGCCACCGCAGGCCGCGCCGGAACCCAAGCCCACGCCCGAGGCGGCGCCTTATAGGTCCGCGGAACCATTTGCCACGTTCGCGCCCGCCGCAAGCGCGCTCACACCGTCCGTGCCTGCGAGGGAAACGGCCGCGCCGCAGGCTACGCAGGAACCCAAGCCCGCGCCCGAAACCGTTCCTCACGTGCCCGCTGAACCCTTTGCCACGTTCGTGCCCGCCGCAAATGCGCCCACACCGTCCGTGCCTGCGAGGGAAACGGCCGCGCCGCAGGCTGCGCAGGAACCCAAGCCCGCGCCTTACGTGCCGGTGGTCGCCGCCGCTTTCGGCGCGGGACAAACCTGGAACGCGCCGGAGCGCCGGACGGAAGATACGCAGTATGCGAAGGCCGCGCCCGCCGCGATGGGCGATTTCACGAAGCCGGAGAGCACGGCAAACGCGGAAAACAGAAGAATCGCCGAAAGATGGCAGCCGCAGCCCGTGCGCGCGCTGAAAACCGAGAAACAGGCCGGAGGCATGCAGGCCGCCTACACCCAATGGGAAACGAAAACAAGCCCGGACGAGCGCGTAATCGTCGCGACGCGCAGGCCGCAGGAGGAAAGTGCCGCCGTACCCGCGCCGCAGTGGCAGCCGCCGCTGGAACAGCCGCCGATACAGCAGCCGTCCCCGATACGGCAACCGTTGCCGACGGAACAGCCGCCGACGCAGCCGCAGCCGCAACAGCCGCCGACGGTGCAACCTCCGATGCAGCCTCCGTTGCAACAGCCGCCCATGCGCCCGCTTTACCCGCAACCCGCCGGGACGGAGGCGCCTGCGAGCGTTTCTTTCCGTTATCCCGCGCCGCGCGACGAACGCCCGATACCGGAAGCCGCGTATCGTCCTGCGCCGCCCGTCTATACCGCCGGGGGCCTGAACGCCGCCTATGTGCCTGAACCCCCGCAGGCTGTCCGTTCCTCGCAACCGCCGGAAGCCGGGTACGCGCAGGAGTATTACGATCCGTCGCGGCGGCCCGCGATACGCAACGGGCAGCCGTCCGCGCCGCAGGGCTGGCCCCAGATGGCCGTACAGCAGGGAAGACCGGCGATGCCGGTTTATCCCGCAACCGGCGCTGGGGCTGTATACCCGCCCGCACCCGTGAACTTCGTTGTGCCGCAGCAGGCCGCGCCCGCTTACGCGGGCCTGCGCCCGCAGCCGTACGCCGGGCCGCCGTATGCGCAACCGTACGAGCCCCGCGGTTGGGCGGGGAACGGCGGCATGCCGCAAGGCTCCTTCGTACCCGAAGAGGTTACCGGAGGGGGGACCGCGCCGTACGTGCCGGAACCTGCGGACCACGGCGCGCGAAGGCCGCCCGCCGCCGCTTATGCCGGGGAATATTTCGCGCCCGCTCCGCCGTATGCCGCGCCGCCGTACGGACAACGTAGCGCGCCCGCGGATGGTTACCGGCCCAACGAAGCGCGGGTTTACCCGTCCGGGAACCTGGGAGCCGCCCGCGCGCCCGAACCCCGGCAGCCCGTCCGGGAGATGCCGCGAATCGTGAGCACGATAGAACACGCGCGTTTCGATGAGCAGACTGAAGCGCGGGAAGGCGGCTCGTACGCCGTTGGCCCCGGATATGCGGCCCCGCAGTCGGACGCTCCCGAGACCGGGTCGCGGATCGTCAGCACCGTCGGTAGAAAAAGCACACGGTGAGAAACCGGACGCGGGAAAAGCGTCCGGCCCGCCTGCTTTCGGAAAAGGCGCGCCAGTAGAAACGGACGCGCCTTTTCCGTGCCCGGCCGCGCGCGGCCGGGCACGATGCAAATGATCGACTAAATAGTCTAAATATTGCACAATCGCGACGGGTAGGATATAATGCGTCTGCACGAAAAAACCGGAAACGGAACGCCGTGTGCCGACAGGCCGGGAGGGTGGACGTATTGCGCGAGATCAGACGATCTTTGAAGAATTATATCGCGCTTCGAAGTGATTTTTTCCGAAATGGTAGCCACCAGATCGCCAACGTCAACTTCTTCACGCTGAAACGGGCGTCGGTCATCGCGCTGGCGATTCTCGCGGTGATGACGGTCGGCGGAAGCCTGGACGGAAAACGGGGAGGATATCTCGTCGCGTGCCTGGCCGCCACGCTGCCGGTGGTCGTGCTGATTGTGCTGACGCGTACGGACGCAAGGAAGTTGCGGCGCCGCCCGCAAAGCGTCCGCGCCCTTTGCCGCCTGTTTCTTCTGCCTCTGTACGCGCTGACGGTGTATGTTTCCACCGTCGCCTCCCCGGACGAAGCCGGTATCTTTTTTTCGCCGTTCCTTATCGTTCTGACGATCACTTTCATCCTGCCGCCCTGGCTGACTGCCGCAACTGTAACGACCGCGTGCGGCGCGTTTCTATGGCTAAGCGCCGGGATCAAGACGCCGGAGCATTTCGGCCAGGATATCGCCATCGCCGTCGTAACCTGGGCGCTGAGCCTGATGGCTGCAATGGAGATGCTGTCCATACGCCTGCGGGACTATCATCTGCAAAGCGAGCTGATGTACCGCTCCAGCACCGACGGCCTGACGGGGTTGCTGAACAAGACCACGGCGGAATCCGCTTGCAGGGCGTACCTGAAACGCGGAGGCGAGGGCGCGGCGCTGATGGTGATCGACCTGGACCAGTTCAAGCTGATCAACGACGCCCTGGGCCACCAGGCGGGCGATAACGCGCTGGAATTGTTCGGCGAAACGTTGCTTGCCCTCTTTCGCACGCAGGACGTCGTGGGCCGCATCGGCGGCGACGAGTTTATCGTCCTCATGAAGCGGACCGAGGACCGCGCGCTGATCACGCGCCGCGTCGAAGCCGTCTGCGCCGCCGCGCGGGATACTCGCGTGAAGGATTTTAACGGCGCGCTGACCTGCAGCATCGGTATTGCGATATGCCCCGGTCAGGGCACGGAATACGAGACCCTGTTCTGCAAGGCGGACGCGGCGCTTTACAGAGCCAAGAAAGCCGGGCGAAACGGCTATCGCTTCGCCGAGTAAGGCGGGGAAGAACGGGCCGGACGAACCCCGGAAAGGCGGCGTCGGGACAATCCGCGTCGCGGCCGGCGGACGCAAATTGCCAAAAACGTTGATATTTGCACCGTGATTAGGTATAATGGGGATGATCGTCAAAGATCTGGAGGGTTGCGAGTGTACAGGCTTCTTATCGTCACGCGGGACCAGCGGGTGGAGGAGATGTTCGCTTCCATGCAGGGGTGGGAAGCGATGGGCTTTAAACAACCCCGTCTGCGCAAGACCGTTCCGGAAGCCGTCGAATGTATGCACAAGCACCACATCGACGCCATCGCGCTGGACGGAGACCCGGAATACCGCGAACTGGAGCGGTGGCTGAACGAGAATGCGCCCAACATGCCGTTCTTTGAAATCGGCACGGACGCGGAACGGCAAATGGAGATCATCCGCGAGGTGGAATGGCTGCTCAATCAGCTTCACACCGACGATTCCAACGACGATTACGACGAAGGATATTACTTCGCGCTCGCGCGCAGGCGCTGGCGTAAACGGCTTCTTTCAGGGCTGGCGCCCTCCAGGGAGTATATTCTGTCGCACGAGCGCATGTACCGTTGCACGGACGATCCGAAGGCGCCCTGCGTTTTTGCCCGCCTGACCGTTCCCGAGGGGGACGCGTTCATCACCGGACGGTGGCATTACGGCAGCGAACGGCTTGGCACGGCGCTTCAAAACTTCTTCGGCGAGGAGCACGACCATCAGTCCATTCATCTGGCCGTCCTTTCCCCGGAGGAGATTCGCCTGGTGATCTGCCCCCGGTACGGGGACGACGGGCACGCCGTGTCGCTGCCGAAGGCGAAGAAGTATATTGAAGAAACGATACTGCAGGTGCAGAATTATCTGGGGCTTTCCATGACCGTTTCCGAACTGTGCCTTCGGGACGGGCTGACCGATTTTGCCGCCGACTGCGGCAAGCGTTGAAGGCACGCGGCAAGAAAGAGAGGAGTTTGCGGTATGGGGCTTTTTAAGAACATCGTGAACAGCCAACTGATCGACGTGATCGAATGGACGGACGACACGCAAAACACCATGGTGCACCGCTACGACCGCAACGGCAAGGACATCATGATGGGCGCGCAGCTCACCGTGCGCGAAAGCCAGGTGGCCGTGTTCGTCAACGAAGGCCAGCTTGCAGACGTTTACCAGTCCGGCCGCTACGAGCTGACCACCCAGAACATGCCGATCCTGACGGCGCTGAAGGCGTGGAAATTCGGATTTAACTCGCCCTTCAAGGCGGAAGTGTATTTTATCAACACCAAGCAGTTTCTCGACCGCAAATGGGGCACCAGCAACCCCGTGATGATGCGGGACACCGAGTTCGGCATGATCCGCGTCCGCGCCTTCGGCATCTTCGCCTTCCGCGTGGGCAAGCCCGAAACCTTCCTGAAGGAAGTGTTCGGCACTAACGCCATGTTCACCGTGGAGGACGTGGAAGGGCAGATCAAGCGCACACTGGTATCCGGCCTTAGCGACGCCATCGCCGAAAGCAAGATCCCCGCGCTGGATCTGGCGGCCAACTACGAGGAACTGAGCCAGTACGCGCTCAAGGCCTTGAACCCCAAGGTGGAAGCGCTGGGCCTGACGCTGACCAGCTTCGTGATCGAGAACATCAGCCTGCCCGAAGAAGTGGAAAAGAGCATCGACAAACGTACGTCGATGGGCGTGGTGGGCGACCTGAACAAATATACGCAGTACCAGGCGGCCGAAGCGATGCGCGAGGCGGCCAACAACCCCAACGGCGGCATGGCCGGTATGGGCGTTGGCATGGGCGCGGGCGCGGCCATGGGCCAGATGTTTGCCCAGAGCGTCGGCGGCGCGCAGCAGACGCAACCTGCCCCGAAGGCGGCTACCGTGCCCTGCGTGGCCTGCGGCAAGCCCATCCCCGCGGACAGCCGGTTCTGCCCCGAGTGCGGCGCTCCGCAGAGCGTGGCGGTCAAGTGCCCCAAGTGCGGCAGGGAAGTGCAGCCCGGCACGAAGTTCTGCCCGGAGTGCGGGGAGAAGATCGGGTAAACTAACGGAAAATGTAAAGCGGTGCCTACGGCATAGCTGGGGACGCCGCTTTGAATTTCACCTGCTTTACAACCCTACCGATAAAGCCTGCATCCACTTCCTGCATTCCCTGCGGTTCCTGAGCCGCACCACCGTCACTCCGTTTTTCTCGGCCTCCGCCAGCGTCGCCAGATTGCCGGGCCGTACCTTTTGCTTAAACGTCCAGATCCAACGGAGAAATTCCGCGTCCGCGCGCTCGGGGCAGCCGTCCGCCATGTCGGGGCGGGTACGGCCGCGGTTTGCGAGCACGCGCTTCACAACGCCGCACAGGCAGGTGAAGCGGGAATAATCCAGATAGACGGCCGTGTCGCACCGGGAAAGGCGAAGGGGGAGCGTGCGGTTGTAATCGCCGTCGATCACCCAGCGGGGTTCGGCCAGAGACGCCTCAAGCTGCGCTTCGAACGCCTCCCGGGATAGGTGCGTCCAGCCGCTTTGCCAGAAGATACGGTCCAGATGGACCACCGGAAGGCCCAGCCGCCGCCCAAGCTCGCGCGCCAGCGTGGATTTGCCGCTGCCGCCGCAGCCCAATATCAGGATGCGTTCCATCCGCTATAGCCTTTTCTTGAGCACGTCGGGGCTGGAGGCGTACAGCAGTGCGTTTTCCGCTGAGATGCGGCCGGCCCGGTACAGGCGCAGGATGTCGTTATCCATGGAGATCATGCCTTCTCCGGCTCCGGCATAGATCACATTGTCGATCTGTTGCATCTTGTTTTCGCGGATGATGTTGGAAATGGCGCTGTTGACGATCATTACCTCGAACGCGGGCGCGATGCCGCCGTCCACGGTGGGGATCAACTGCTGGCTCACAACGGCCTGCAGCACCATCGAGAGCTGGATGCGCACCTGCTGCTGCTGCCCCGAGGGGAACACGTCGATGATGCGGTCGATGGTCTTGCCCGCGCCCAGCGTGTGCAGCGTGGATAAGAGCAGGTGCCCGGTTTCCGCGGCGGTCAGCGCCGTCTGGATGGTTTCGAAATCGCGCATTTCGCCCAGCAGAATCACGTCCGGCGCCTCCCGTAGCGAGGCGCGTAGCGCATGGGCGAAGTCGCGGGTGTCGTTCTCAATCTCCCGCTGTGTGACCAGGCATTTCTTGTGCGGATGGATGTACTCGATAGGGTCTTCCAGCGTGATGATGTGGCTGGAACGGTTCTGGTTGATGCGGTCGATAATGCAGGCGAGCGTGGTGGTTTTTCCGCTGCCCGCGGGACCGGTGACCAGTACCATGCCGCGCTTCCTCTGGCTCAGGGCAAGCACTGCGTCGGGAATATGCAGGGCCGTAGCGTCCGGCAGGGTAAAGGGTACCACACGCAGCACCGCCGCCAGCGTGCCCCGTTGCTTGAAGGCGTTACACCGAAAACGCCCCAACCGGGCCAGGCCGAAGGAGAAATCGTCGTCGCCGTCCTCCTGCAGGCGCTTGGTGGGCCGGTTATCCGCCCGCAGATAGATCTGGCGGATCAGCCCTTCGCACTCGCTGAGCCCCAGCTTGTTTTCGGACAGCGGCTCCAGCTGATCGTTGATCTTGGCCGTGATCTGCGCGCCCGGAACGATATAGACGTCCGAGCCCTTCTTTTCCAGAATCAGGCGCAGAATTTCTTCCAGGTCGTAATTCGTTTCTTCCATGTAAGCAGTTCCCAGCTTCCGTTGTAAAATACGAGGGTTTCTCTGCACATCGCATTTCCGCCGCGTCAGCGGATCAGCAGTTCCACGCCGCCTTCCTCGCCCGCCGGGCGGTTGACCAGTTCGTGACGGGTCAGCGCGCAGCGCGGCGTTGCGCCGGGCGACAGCACGCCCTCCACGACCAGTAAGCGCTCCGCACCTGCGTCCAGCGAGAAGGCGAACGCGCCGCCGTCCGAAACCGTTACCGTGTCCAGGCTATGGGCCGCAAACAGTTCGTTCAGGCGTTCCGCATCCGCGCCGGGGTTCTCCGCAACCAACGCGTCCATCGCGGCCAGCGTACGTTGCGCCCCGGCGGCGGCTCCGTAATAAGACAGGGTCATGGCCAGGTTGCGTTGGGAAAGGGCCTCGTTGTTGCGCGCGCTGCTAAGGGAAAGCAGGCTCAGCGCCGCCAGCGCCAGCACGACCAGGATCATCAGAATGGAGCTGGCGCCTACGCCGGCCCGGTACTCGCCGCGCTGTTTCATGGCGTGCCCGCCTCCTCCCCGTAACGCACCGCCGGGAGTGTGAACAGCTCCGTATCGTCACTGTAGCCGGTCAGCTCCACGGTGGTCAGCACCCCTGCGGACTGCGTGAAGCGGAGGACTGTCGCGGTCAGCCGGTACCCTTCGTCATCCGTAAGCGAATAGGCGTCCCCGTTCCGGACAAAGCCCAGCGAAACCAGCGCCGCGTCCGCGTCGCTGCTGACGGCCAGCGTTTCTGCGGCGTCCTCCGCGCGCATGAGCGCATGGTTCGTGAGTTCCGTGTTATGGTTCACCTGCTGTGCCCTGGCGAACACCTGTAATACGATGGCCTGGGACAGCGCGAAGAATAGGATAACGATCACGATTTCGATCAGCAGCGTGTTACCGCGGTGATCCCGCATGGTCAGTTCGCCTCCTTCGCGTCGCCGGCGCGCAGCGCCACGTGCAGGGTGCGCGCGTCGCCGCCGGGCATCACCACGGCGGCTTCCAGCAGGCTTGGGGAAAGCATGGAGAAACGCAGCGAATCGACGTTCACCAGCCGCTCGCCCTCCGCGGGGTCGAAAGCGGCGCCATCGGCGGGCACGAAGCGCTCCCAAAGCGCGCCTTCGTAAGCGTACACGTCGGTTTCGTAACGCTCGCCCTCGATGTTCTCATACAGGCAGAGCACGGGAACACCGTTCCGCTCGGCCAGCGCTACGTTATCCTTGGAATCGAAAGTGCGGACTTTGTTGCACAGATAGCTCAGTACCATCTGGGCGTCGCTGTTTTCCGCCGCGGCGACCGTGACCCGGCGGTAGACGCGCGTGCCGATGAGCGTGAGGGTGAGCGAGGATACCGCGAAGAGCCCGATCAGTACGAAGATGAACACGGAGGAGATGCTGTGGGACGCGGGCGGTCTGGATTTGCTCATGGTCACACCTCCCCGACGCGCAACACGTCTACGACGGGCAGCAGGTTTTCGGCGAAGGCGTGCAGGGCGACGATGTAACGGTCGCCGTCGTACGTCAGGCCGTAGTGTTCCTGAAGGTACGATACGTCGGCGGGGTAACGCCCCTCCACAGCGTAGCAGGTAAGCAGGGAGCGCAACACGGAATCCTTCAGCGACGCGGTCAGTTCCGCGTCGTTGCGGGAACCCACGGCTCCGAGCCCCAGATACAGCAGGATCAGCATCGCCAGAAACGTAGCGAGCGTCACCACGATTCCCTTCAGAAGCGTTCGATCCTTCATGGCCGGCCTCCTTTCCGTTCCGCTTTGGTCAGGCCATGCCGCCCATCAGCGAGAGCAGCGGCAGCATGACCGCCAGCAGGATCGCGCCGATAATAACCGACATCAGCGCCACAAGCGTCGGTTCGATCACGGATACGGCGTGGGTAATGGCGTCGTCCACCTCGTCCTCGTAAATTTCGGCAAGCCGCGCCATGACCGCGTCGGTCTGGCCGGCCTGAAAGCCCACGCGGATCATGCGCATGTGCAGGGGCTCGAAAAGGCCCAGCCGCGCCAAGGCATCCGGGAAAGATTTGCCCTCCTGCACGTCCCGGTTGCATGCCTCCACCCTGTGGGCCAGATCTTTGCCGGCTACCACGCCGCCCACCAGCCGTAAACTTTCCGTAAGCGGAAAACCGCTGCGCAGCATCATCGCCATAACGGAGGAAAACCGGCTGGCGCTGATCTTCTCTTCCGTGCGGCGTAAAGGCGCGATCCACCGGAACAGGCGCGTGCGGAAACGCCCCGTGCGGTCCAGCCGCATGGCCAGCAGCACGATCAGCGTCAGCGCGATCAGCGCGCCCGCAGCGATCAGCACGATCTTGCCCGCCGTAACGCCCGCGCTCATCCAGGGGCTGGAAATCGCGTCGATGCCCATGCTGCTGAAAACATCCTGGAAGATGGGAAGCACCCGCGCGATCAGCACCACGATCAGCACGGCCATGATCGCCACCAGGATCAGCGGATAGGCGACGGCGCCGGTGACGGCCCGCTTGATCTTCGCCTCGCGGTGATAGTACAGCGACAGGCCTTCCATCACGCTGTCCAGTTCGCCCGTGCGTTCCCCGATCAAAGCCATTTCGGACATATATCGCGGGAAAATGCCCGCTTCCACGATGCCCTGGTACAGGGAGCCGGTGTTGAGCACCGACCGATACAGCGTATCCAGTTTCCCGGCCAACCGCGTCTGGCGGTAGTTTTCGGCCAGTGCCTCCACGCCGTCGTGCAGCGGCAGGCCGGAGCGGAGGATCAGGGCGATCTGCTCGCACAGGATGGAAAGCTCTTCCGCCTCCAGGCGTACGTTCGCGGGCTTTTTTGCCTGCTTGTGGGTCATATTGGGGTACCTCCTTACGGGTTCAGTAGATCCGTTCCTCGGTATACTTGGAAACCTTCATATCGTTGGCTTCCACGGTGGTGTCGACGCGGAGCCATTCGCCATCGATCAGGACGTTGTTCCAGGCGTGGTAGAATTTGTCCGCGTAGCCGATCACCAGTTCCGTCGGCACGCCCTGCGTGCGCAGCATGCAGGCGGTCAGGCAGGAATAATCGAAGCAGATGCCCTTCCCGGAAGCCAGCACGTCGTCGATAACGGGGATGTAGCCGCTCTTCACCGACTCCGCCAGGTCGTAATCGTACGCGATGTTGGCTTCCACGAATTTTCGGATCGCCTTGAGCTTTGCCTTGTCGGTGGCGAGATCCGCGCAGAGCTCGGCCGCTTTCGCCACGGCGGCGCTGTCCGGGGTGTACCACACGTACTGGTTCGGGTACAGGAAAGGCAGCGTTTCATCCGCCAGCGCCACGGTCACGTCCAGACTGGCCTCCGTGGTATAGCGCTTGCCGGACACCTGGCGGTAAACGTCGAAACGGTAGTCTCCGTCGCCGAAGGTGAGGGGAATGGTGACGAACTGATCGTCCGCAACCAGATCGTACACATAATTGCTGTCGCCCAGCTTGACGCTTAGCTTAAGCTTTTTCTTGGTTTCAGAATGCCGGACCGTCACGTAGCCCTGGTCGGCGTGGCTGTAATCCAGCGTGGTGCCCGCCTTCTCCTTCGTGGCGGTTCCGTCCGCCTGCGGGTAGAACGCCAGCACGGCTTCCAACGCGAAACAGAGCGCAAGCACCGCGAGCAGCGCGAGGACGCCGGGAACAACCCGGCCTACGTTCCGCTTCGCCATGATTCACGCTCCGTTTCGCACATTCGCCGACGAACGTTTTTGCGCGATCGAGATCTTTGTAGGTATTGTAGCGGTTTTTCCTTCCAGCGTCAAGCGCGGCGGCCTTTTCGCGGGGCCGGAGCGGCGGCGGGAAGCGGTTCCGTTTTCCGGCTTGCGTCCGCGGCCTGCGCCGAAGGAAAACAGGCGTGAACCGCGCCGAAAGACGGTACTGGCGCTACCGCGTTTTCAGCCCTGCGGCTCGCCCTGCGCGGGCGCGGGCTTCGCGCCGCCCTTCGGCCCGGAAGGAGAGGGCTTGCGCGGTCTCGGTTCCGGTTCCGGCTTTGGTTCCGGCTGCCCGGAGAGCAGGGCGCTTAGCAGGAACATGTATGCCGCGCCCTGCACCGCGCAGTTCATGGGCGAGGGGAGGGGAAGCGATTCCCCGAGGCTTGCGAAAATTTTCTTTTCCGTCTGGCAGAAGCGCTCGTAGTGCGTTTGCAGGTTCGTGCCCTCGGGGGGCCTGAGCAACTTCTTCATGCCCTCGGCGGAGGCAGCCTGCTTGAGCACGCAGATCATCAGCAACTGGGCCAGCTGCTCGCGCCCGTACTTCTTGCCGTCCGGGCGGTTGACCAGCCCGAACTTGACGTAGTTGTTCACCATCGCGGGGGTGAACACACGCTCGCCTTCCATGAAAAGGCTCTTGCACTGGCGTTCCAGAAAGGTGATCACCTGATCCATGTACAGCCCGAAATCCGGGATCAGTTCCCACGCGACGGGGGAGAAGGCTTCCAGACGGGAAGCGAACAACGCCTGTCGATCTTCCATACGGGCCCTCCGGCAGAGGCGGGGGAAGCATGTCCCTCCGCGGTTTGACCGCGCTTGCAGCGCGACATGTGTTTTCTGCATTATAGCATACGGTAAACGAAATAACAAGTTCTTTACAGGAACGAGCTTGACAATGACGATGAGACATGTATAATGGTAATGAATACTAGATAACAAGGTGGCGATGTTGCATGACCTATTCGGAAATCCATGTCTGGGGCGATTCACTGGCAAGAGGCATCGTATACGACGAGGAGAAAGAGCGCTATCGCATTTCCCGCGAGCGCTGCGTAGGCGCGCTGGAAACCGCGCTGGGCTGCAAGGTGGCCAACCATTCGGTGATGGGAGCCACCGTGGAGGACGGCCTGAAGAATTTCAAGAATTCCGCGCCCGTGCCCCGCGCGCTGTGCGCGGTGGAATACGGTGGCAACGATTGCGACCTGGACTGGCGTTACGTTTCCGAACATCCGGAGGAGCCGATTACGCCGCGGGTTCCGCTGGACCGGTTTGAGGAGGGGCTGCGCGCGTTCGTCACGGAGATTCGTGCGCGCGGTATGAAACCGCTGCTGGTCACCCCGCTGCCGCTGCACGCCCAGCGTTATTACCGCTGGGTATCCCGCGGGTTGGACGCGGACGCCGTGCTGCGCGCGCTGGGAGACGTGAACCATATTTACCGCTGGCAGGAACGCTACGCCATCGCGGTGCGCAACGTGGCCCGGGAGACGCATTGCCGCCTCATGGACATGCGGGACGTGTTTCTGGCGCAGCCGGATTACGAACGCCTGATGTGCCTGGACGGCATCCACCCCAGCGACGCGGGGCACCGGCTGCTGGCGGAGGCGGCGCTGCGGATGGCCGGGAACGACCCGGACGCCGCGGGCCAGATGCTGCGGAACGAAACGGAGGCCGCGCCGGATACAGCCGTGCCCAGCGCGGCGGGCGCGGGATTATCGGCAGGCTGAACCTGAACGGCATCAAGGCGGAGCAGGCGTATCCGCCTGCCGGAACGACCGTTCAATTTCATAAACGTTAAAGGGCGGGAAGCGTACGGCTGCGTACGTTCCCGCCCTTGCGCGGTTCAGTCTCGGCGGATCAAGTGGCTCCCCGCAAATCTACGGATCGTTTCGCTCCATGCACAGCACGTTTTCCACGCCGCCCGCGTAACAGAACAGATCCACGGGCCGGCAGCCCGCGAAGCGGTAGCTGCCCGCGGCCAGCAGCGATGCGTCCCGCGCCTGCGTGGGCACGTGGCAGCTTACGTAGACCACTCGCCTGGGCATGACCCGCAAAATGGCTTCGATTACGACCGGCTCCACGCCCTTGCGGGGAGGATCCAGCACCACCACGTCGGGGCGCAGCCCTTGCGCGACCAGCTCCGGCAGCCGTTGCTCCACCGCGCCCAACAGGAACTCCGCGTTGGCCATGCCGTTACGTTCCGCGTTGCGGCGGGCGCTTTCCACCGCCTGCGGCACGATCTCCAGCCCCACCACTTTCGCGCAGCGCTTCGCCAGACACAGGGAAAGCGTGCCCGCGCCCGCGTAGGCGTCCACCACGACGTCTTCCGGGGCAGGCGCCGCGAAGGCTGTCGCCAACTCGTACAGGCGTTCCGTCTGCGCCGGGTTCACCTGGAAAAAGGAGAGGGGCGTGATTTCAAACGTAAGCCCCAGCAACGTTTCCGTTATCGCGTCCGCGCCGTACAGCTTCCGGCTGGTCTTGCCGAGGATCACGTTGCCGGGCGACCGGTTCTCGGTCACGTGCAGGGCCGAAAAGCCGGGAACCTCCGTTTTCAACCTGTTCGCGAGGCCGTCCGCATCCGGCAGCTTCTCCGATGTCGCCGCCAGCAGCACCAGCACGGCTCCGCTACGCGACGTGCGTACGACTACGTGCCGCAGCAGGCCCTTGCGGGTTTCCTCGTCGTACGGCGAAACGCCGTTCTCCCGCATCCATGCGCGCACGGC
This sequence comes from uncultured Oscillospiraceae bacterium, assembly GCA_964497495.1. GTDB lineage: Bacteria > Bacillota > Clostridia > Christensenellales > Aristaeellaceae > CAXXOK01. Next base: position 14,615 of record CAZCCZ010000001.1, on the reverse strand, counting down.
CGAGAGCACGCCCGCGACGCCGCCCATGGCGACGGGACAGTCCGATATCGGCACTACGTCGTGGCTGCGCCGCCGGTAGAAGCCGAGCTTCGGGGTCTCCGCCGACCCGGAAACGGGCAGGCTGGTCTTGTTGCGGCAGCGCACGGGGTCGGCAGCGCCCAGGACGGGCGGCACGTCGCTTTCGGCCAGCGTCAGCCCGCCGATACGGGTCAGGCAGTCGTACACCTGCGCCCGCTTGGCCGCGAGAGTGGTCTCGTAGGCCATGTGCTGGCCGCTGCATCCGCCGCACTGTTCGTACGCGGGACAAAACGGCGTCCGGCGATCCGGGGAAGGCGTGCTCAGCCGCATTACCTTCGCGTAGGCGAACGTGGGGCGCGCCTGCAGCACCTTCGCCTCGAAGGTTTCGCCAGGCAGAACGCCGGGGACGAACACGGCCTGTCCCTCGTAACGGCAAACGCCCTCCAGCTCCGCGCCGAGGCGCTCGCAGGAGAGCGTGACGGTCTGGTTCTTAGTAAGCATGCGTCGCCTCCGCGGGCGCGTCCCCGAAGCGCTGCAGCCACAGGTCGCCAAGCGCCAGCGCCAGCGCACCTTCCACCACGGGCAGCGCGCGCACGACGACGCACGGGTCGTGGCGACCCTTCACGGTCAATTCAGTGTCGCTCATGGCGGAAAGGCCGACCGTCCGCTGCGGTTTCCCGATGGAGGGGGTTGGCCGGAAGGCGATGCGCGCCAGCACGGGCATGCCGTCGGTCAGCCCGCCAAGCAACCCGCCCGCGTCGTTTTTCGTCGTTGTCACGCGCCCGCCCGCGACCGTGTAGGGGTCGTTGTAGGCGCTGCCGCGCATGGGCGCCGCGGCAAAACCTACGCCGAACTCCACGCCCTTGACGGCGGGAATGGAAAAGAAATGCGCCGCGGCCACGGCCTCCACGCCGTCGAAAAAGGGCGCGCCCAACCCGGCGGGCAGGCCCGCGGCGACGACCTCGATCACGCCGCCCACGGAATCCCCTTCAGCGCCCGCGGCGAGGATCGCCTGCTCCATGCGTTTTCCGGCTTCGGGGTCCAGCGCGGGCACGGCCAGTGCGCGGCAGGCGGACAGCGCGGCCATATCGGGCGCGAGCGGGTCCGCCGCCCTGTCCCGTACGTCGCCGATCTGCATCACGTGGGCCGCAACGGCGACGCCCTTCGTTTCAAGGTATTGCAACGCCAGCCCGCCCGCGAAGGCGTACGCAAGCGTCAGCCTGCCGCTGTGGTAGCCGCCGCCGCGCAGGTCGTCGAACCCGCCGCTCTTCACCGTGGCGGGGTAATCGGCGTGGCCGGGGCGCGGCCTGTCCGGCAGAAAAGCGTAATCCGCGGAATGGGCGTCCGCGTTGTCGAAAACGGCGGTCACCGGCGCGCCTGTGGTCACGCCGTCTTTCACCCCCGAAAGGATGCGCGGAACGTCCGCCTCCCGGCGGCCCGTAGCCAGCGCCCCGGAGGCGGCGCGGCGGAGGAGGAAGGCTTCCAGCCGGGGAATATCCACGCGGAGCCCCGCTGGCAGGCCGTCCAGCGTCGCGCCCAGCGCGGGCCCGTGGGATTCGCCGAAAATCTGCACGCTCAGCGCGCGCCCGATGCGGCCGCTCATGTCATCAGCCCTCCCAACGCCTTGTAAACGGCCGGGAAACCCGGCCACGATTTGTTGACGGATTCAACGCCCAGCACGGTGACCGGTTCCCGGCAAAGCATCGCCGCGGCCGCCAGCAGCATCACCATCCGGTGGTCGCCGCGCGCGTCGGCCGTAAACCCGCCGGTCAGCTTCGCGGGGCCCCACACGCGCAGGGTGTCGCCGCCGTCGGCGATTTCCGCGCGCGCCCCCAGCCGGGTCAGCAGTTCCTGCGTGGCGGAAAGCCGGTCGCATTCCTTCACGCGCAACCGGGCCACGCCGGTCAGCACGGATTCGCCCGCGGCCTGCGTGCACGTCAGCGCCAGTATGGGGGCCAGGTCGGGAATGTCCGAGCAATCCACCCGAAGGGGCGAAAGCCCCGCGCGCGAGGGGCAACAAGCCATCATCCCGTCCTTCACGTTGTGGATACGCAGGCCCATGGTCTGCAACAGCGGCACGATCTTCGCATCGCCCTGCAGGGTGCCGTCGCCTTCCTTCGGAGCTCGCATGCCGGATAGGATCACGCCGCCGCCCATGGCGTTCACGCACAGCAGCACCGCCGCCTGGGACCAGTCCGGCGCCACCGCCACGGTTTCCGGCCCGTCCGCATCCGAAGGCGAAAGCGCGAACAGGCCGCCGCCGCGTTCCTCGAACGCCAGCCCGAAGCGCTTCATCTGCGCGAGCGTCATATCCAGGTAGGGGCGGCTGACGATGGGCGGCCTGACCTTCAGCGTCGACGGGTCGGGCGCGCCGTCCGCGCCCCTCGCGTGCGCCAGCGCGATCAGCAGCCCGGAGGCAAACTGGCTGGAAAGCGAACCGTCGATCTCGTATTCGCCCGCGGACATCGCGCCGGAAAGCTCCACCGTCGCTCGGTGCCCGTTCCCGGCGGGGGTGCGCGCGAGCTTTGCGCCCAGGCGTGCGATCAGCGGATCAAAGGCGTCCAACGGGCGGTTGAAAAGCCCGGTTTCCATGGTGAAGCGCACGGGCCGTCCGAGCAGCAGAAAGGCTGGAATCAGCATTCGGAGCGCCGCGGCGCAGGCATGCACGTCGCACTCCGCGGGTTCCGCGGGCGTGGAACCAAGGGGAGCGGGACGCACCAGCAGCGCGTTTTCCTCCCGCGTAACGGTAGCGCCCAAAGCCGTGACCCCGTTGACCATCGCCTGCGTATCATCGCAAAGCGGGAAAGCGAAGCCCGTAAGCCGGCACATGCCGCGCCCCAGCGCGGCCAGCAGCAGCGCGCGGTGCGCTTCGCTCTTGGCGGGAGGAACGGTGGCCGCGCCTGCCAGCCGGGTCGCGTGAAAGGTGCCGGTCGCCATAAGCCAACCTCCCGCCGGTGCGCATGAAACGAAGTTCATGTGAATTGCGTAGGAAATCCTACATATCTGTAACAGTATACCATAGACGGGCGCGAAAAAAAACGGCCGCGCTCTTCGGCGCGGCCGTGCGGTATGAAAAAAGTACGTCGGAAACCTTACTTTTTTCAAACAATTTCAAACAGGCCGCGTGGCGGATTTTCGGCATGCTTCATGGCGGCTCAGTACTCGTTGAAGCGCGGCTGTTCCCGTTCCCCTTCGGGAGCGATGTAGCTGATTTCCATCCGGTCGAAATCCACGGGCTGTATGAAGTGGTCCGGCGTGAAACGCGTAAGCCGGAAGGCCGTCCAGTCCGCCTGATGGCGCGGCAGCCATACCGGTGTTTCCAGGTCCAGCGCGCGCGCAGCTTCCCGCAGCGCGGGCATCGGGTCGTCCGCCTCGCAGGGCAGGACGGCTTCCCGCGCGGTTCTGTGCCCGCGGATCAGCCGCACCCACAGACGGCCTTTGCCTTTTTCCGCCGGGGTGCTCAAAGCGTCTGCACCTCGTAGTCCGCGCTGGCGGAACGATCCATCACGGCGTGCATATGGGCCTGCACCGGCAGGTGCACGGGGTGTGTACGGTAGGCTTCCAGCGCTTCGCGGCTTTCAAACGTTTCGCAAAGACAGATATCGCAGCTGCGCGCGCTGCCCGCGAAATCCGCGCCCGCGTCAATGGAGAGCATGCCGGGAATCTTCCCTTTCATGCCGTTGAGCCGCGCGAGCGTATCCTGGACGACCGCCTCGTCGCGATTCTTGAGCCAGAACAGTACGATATGCCGAATCATCGAAAAAACCTCCCGAAATTCAATTGCCGCGCTTATTATACACGGTCGTCCCGCGCCTGTCGAGGGCGGCGACAAACCCGCCGCAAACCGCCCGTCAGGGTTGACGTGCCCTGAAAACGATATATAATATTGAAGTATCGCCGTTGATATTCGCCGATCATTTCGGCAGCGAAGGATGGGGAACCGATGCCAACCTACGATTCCTTTTGCCGCGCGCCGCTGGTGGATCCCGCCTGCGTCGCGTTGCCGGACGGCGCCGTGCACATCGAGGGCTCGCTGGAGCGGCTGGTGGAGCGCGCGCTGTCTACCGTGGATCCGGTCGCCCTTTCCCCGCTGGACGCGGTGCTGGCCTCCAAGCTGGGCGGATACGCCGACCTGCCTCCGATGCCCAGCCTCGCCGCCGCCGCCGGCATGCTGCCCGTACGTCCGCGCGCCTTTATGGACGCCGCGCGTGCCGGGCTGATGATCGCCGCCGCTCAAAAAGACAAGAACGCCATGGTCGAAACGCTTACGGCCATGCGTGCCTTTGCCGAAGCACTGCCGGAAATCGGCGAAACGGCGCTGATGCCCGTGGGCGCGGACGCGCTTCGCGTAACGTCGGAATTGTACCGGCGAACGGGGCAGCGCTTTCTGCTGTCCATTCTGGAACGGCTGCGCGCCCAGCTTCCGGATGTTTCCGGCATGTTCCACTCGTTTCCGTTCCTCAAGGCGTTTTCGCCGGAGCCCGTGGCGGAGGACGCCATGGACGAGGCCAGCCAGTATTTCCGTCGCATGCGGATGCTGGGCACCGGAGCGCTGACGGCGGACGCGCTGGCGATTACCGCGCAGCTGGCGCTGTACAGCGGCTCCGCGCGGGACGCGAACGCTTCCAAGGCGGGTGTGTCGGCCCTGCAGCGGTACCACGGCCTGCCGCACGGCGCGTTTTCCGCCGACCCCTATCTGGCAGGGCGCGACCCTTCCCGTTCCGCCGACCTTACGGCGGTGTGCGCACAGCTGGAAGCGCTTCACGACCTGCTGGCGGCCAGCGGGAACCCCGCCTACGCCGAACGGATGGAACGCATCACCGAAAACGCGCTGGCCAACGCGTTTCAGGAAAACGGAATCTGCGAGGGGCAGGCGGTCAACCGGCTGGCGGAGGACGAGACCTGCAAGGCCGCGCCCGCCACGCCCGCGCAGAGCACGGCCCTCCTGCGCGCGCTGTATGCCGTGCGCCGCTCCGTGTGGATGGCGAAGGGCGAGAACGAACTGGCTCTGTTCCTGCCGTACGAAGGCTTCTGCCTGACCCGCATGGAGGGCGTTCCCGTGCGCCTGGCCGCCAAAGCCGCTGGCCCCAACGCCCTTGCCGTTACCGTGGAGGCGAAGCAGCCCGCGGAATTCGCCCTTTCGCTGCACGTGCCCGGTTACGCGCAAAGCGCCACCGTGGCCGTCAACGGCGAAAAGCCGCAGCCTGCGGAATGCGGCAGGCTGCATACGGTCAACCGGCTGTTTAAAACCGGGGATACCGTGAAGATGACCCTCGAGTGCGCGCCGTTCCTGGAAAACGGCTTCCGCGGAAGCGTCAGCGTATACTGCGGCCCGCTGCTGTTGGCCCTGCCGCTGCCGGAAACGAACGCCGCCTGGCAATACGCGCTGGGCGACGAAGCACAACCCGTCGCGGAGTGGGAGAACGGCCGCCCGCGCGTGCGGGTGGACGCCTGCGACGCGGAAGGCTGGTCGGCCCGGGACGGGCTGATCCAACCGCCGCCGCAGGGCGTGGCGATGGGAGAGGCTTACGAACTCACGCTTCTGCCCTACGCAGACACGCGGGGGCGAATCGCCGCCTTCCCGCAGGCTTCGCGCCGCGCATGAGCAACGCGGAACCGCTGCTGGGCCTGGCGCCGATGGCCGGCGTGACCGACCAGCCCATGCGCGCGCTGTGCACCCGCATGGGGGCGGACTACGCCTGCACGGAGATGGTCAGCGCCGTGGGCTGGATGTGCGCGAAGCCGGATAACCCAGCCTACCGTCTGCTGCTGGATACCGGGCCGGGGGAACCGAACACCGCAGTGCAGCTTTTCGGCAAAGACCCGGTCGTAATGGCGGAAGCCGCAGCCCGCGCGTGCGAGTTGGGGCGCTTTACGAGCGTGGACATCAACATGGGCTGCCCTGTGCGCAAGGTAGCCGCCGCCGGGGAAGGCGCGGCGCTGATGCGCACGCCGGAACTGGCCGCAAGGATCATGGAAGCCGTGAAGAAGAACAGCGTTCTGCCGGTGACGGTGAAAATGCGGCTGGGTTTCGATGCGGACAGCCTGAACGCGCTGGAACTGGCGCGCGCGGCGGAAGCGCTGGGCCTGCGGTGGGTTTGCATCCACGGACGCACGCGAACCCAGATGTACGCGGGCAGGGCGGACTATGAAGCAATCGCGGCCGTCGCCCGGCAGGTGCGCATTCCGGTGATCGCCAACGGGGACGTGTTCGCGCCTGCGGACGCGGTACGCGCGCTGGAGATCACGGGCTGCGCCGGGTTGCTGATCGGCCGCGGCGCGATGGGAAACCCGTGGCTGTTCCGGCAGGCGAAGGCGGCGCTGCGCGGTGAACCCGCACCCGAAACCTCGCCCGCTGAGCGGTTGGCGACGGCGTTGGAGCACATCGACCGGATGGTGGCTTTCAAAGGGGAGCGGCTGGCTGTGGCGGAGATGCGCACGCACATTGGCCATTACATCGCGGGCGTACGCGGCGCGTCGGCCCTTCGAAGGGTGCTGAACACCGCATCGACCGCCGAAGGGCAAAAGACGCTCCTTAAAACGCTTTTCGCGGGACTGGAACAGGAGGAAACCCATTGACCAGACGACTGACCGCCCTTACGCTTTGCCTGTTGTTGCTGCTGTACGGCTGCCTGCCCGCGCGGGCGGACGTGGCCGCGCTGGACAAGGCGCTTTCCGGCTGGCTGGGGAACTTGCGCTCCGTGCGGTTCTCCGCCGTATTACAGCTGAAAACGCTGATGCCTTTTGAAGAAAAGACCCTGACGATGCTCAACGCCGTGCTTTCCCACGTGACGGTAGTGGCGGCCGTGACGCAGGACGGGGCGAACGGTTCCACCGCCGCCGGTATCGCTGTGGACGGCGAAACGATGGCGGACTGGACGGAAACCCTGCTGGACGGACGATACGCCTTTGCTACGTCCCTGCTGCCGAACCGCACGCTGACGTCCGCCGCGGCGTCGCCGTCGGAAATCCTGATGGAGCAGGACGACGAAGAAGGCGCCGCGGACAGCGCGCCGGCGGACGACGGCCTGAACGATTCCGACATCGCGCGGGCGTTTTCGATGCCGGACGCGATTCCGGAAATGCAGGGCTGCTACCAGGCGCTTACCGACGGCATACAGCCCTTCGCCACGGAAAAGAAAGCGAACTATTCCATTAAAGGCGTCGGCAAGGGCGCATGGAGCCGCGTGGCGAGGCTCGACGCGGAGCAGGCCGAGGGCCTGCTGCCCCGGCTGCGCGCGCTGCTCGCCTGCGGCATGGACGACGCCTTCCGCGCCGAGGTCGCGCAGATGACGTTCGCCAGGGGGCTCGTGGTCGCGTTGTACCGCGACGCGAACGGCGAGGACCTCTGCGTGTACGTGAAGGGGGACGCGGTTTACCCGGACGGGACGAAACGCAGGCTTTCATGGCAATGGGCTTTCACCACCCGCGGAAGCGAGCGCACCGACACCTTTACCTTCGAAGTTACCAAGGCAAGCGGAGTGCGGGACACGCGCCTGATCGACGCAAGCTGCAAGCAGGAAAACGGGAACGACGCCCTCTCCCTCGACTGCGAAACCGAGACGACGCTCAAACGCTACAAGACGGTGGACGGAAACGCGACCCGGATCGAGCTGAAAGGCAAGCGCGGCGCCGACGGAACGCTGACCTGCAAGGGAAGCGTGAGCCGGACGCTTACGCAGACGGCCGGGGAAGACGCGGCCGAAACGGGGGATAACGCAACCGCGGACCTGCTGTTTACACCGGCCGGAGACGGCTACGCGCTTTCCGGCACCGTGGACGTGCTGAAGTCGAAAGACGGGGAGACGACGAGCGAGCTTGCGTGGACGCTCGCGGCGGAAAACGGCGCGGCGCCGCGGACGACGGACGCAACGGATAAACCCGTGGCCGGGGACGATACGAAGGCCGGGACCGCCGACGCGAAGAACGGGAACGCCGTAACGGTCAGCATCATCCCCGCGGAACCGACCGCGACACCGGATGCGGACATCGCAGCCGATACGGCGAACGGCCAGACGAGCTCGCTGGAACAGCTGGGGGACGAACCCGCGCCAACTCCGGCGAAGCAGCCCGCCTTCCTGGTGGGTTCCGCACCCCTCGGGCTTGCGGCCTTTGCGGAGACGAATGCGGAAACGACCGTGGATCTGGACAGCGCGGATGCGGAAACGGTACGGAACCTGCTTCTGGAGGCTGCGCAGAATCTGGCCGGGAAGCTGATCCTCGCGGTTCAGGCGCTGCCCGGCGAGGACGGCGCGCTGCTGAAAGACGGCATGACCGACGCGGATTACGCGGCGTTCCTGACGCTGCTGGAAACGATGAACGACGAGTAACGCGGCGCGCGGGAAGCGCGCGACCGGATCGCCGGCCCCGGCCGGATGAAGGAGGGCGTACCCTGATGAAGAAACGGACGCTTCGTTTGCTGGCGGTTTGTCTGGCGCTCGGGATGGCGCTCACGGGAGCCGTTGCGGAAACGGCTGCCGGGCTGGATTATACCGTGGAGGAGAAGCTGGTGAAGCAGTTGCAGGCGGGCAGCGGCTTCACGGGAACGCTCACGCTGGAAGCCTCGGCCGTTGCCGGGCGTGAAAGCGAGGCGACGACCACCATCCGGCCGCTCACCTTCGACGTAAGTTATATCTACGTGCGCGAGGACGCCGCGCAGAACGCGGAAAACCGCCTGACAGTCGCGCTGACGGACGGGGAAAAGACGTTGGGAACCGCGGAGCTTTCTCTTTCGGCGGGCATGACGGCGCTGAAGAGCACGCTGCTTGGAGACGGCTGGTTTTCCCTGGGGCAGAGCGGTGGGGCGCAGACGGACGGCGCGCTGGCGCAGGCGGCGAAAAGCTGGCTGGGGCAGACGGCGCTGCCGGGGTTCGCGACCTTCGCGGCCGGCCTTGCGGGCAGCCTGAACGGCACGCAGGCCGCCGACTGGACGGCGCTCACGGAACCCTACCTGACCAAGATCGACGTGTGGATCGAGGGCTTCCGCCAGAACGCGGTACTCGGCAAGGCGGACGACGGCACGACCACCATGAGGTTCGAATATGATATTCCCGCTTCGGCGGTCAAGGCCCAGCTGAAACAGATGGTCATGGACATGCTGGCGAACGGCGCGCTTATCGACGCGCTCACCGCGGCGCTGCCGGGAAACGAAACGGAAACCTATCTGAACCCCGCGCAGCAGAATTATTACTTCTACACGATCGACGAGCTGCCCCTGAACGGCGACCTGCATATTTCGCGCACGGTGAGCCTGATGGGGGAGACGCTCGCGCTTTCGCTGTCCCTCCCGCTGTACGACAGCCGGGGCGGCGCGGCGACGCTGACCTACGACCGCAGCAGCGGCGGGAACGACATGCCGGAAACGAACACCCTGTCGCTGGAGAGCGGCACGCGCCTCCTTCGGCTGGCGTACCAGACCTACGACACGCTTACGGGCGCGACCGTTTACCAGGGCACGGTGCTGCGGCAGCCGCTGGGCGCCGGGGCGTTCGAGGTGGGCACGGAGGGAACGGCCGCGGGCGAGGGACGGAAGACCTTCTCCGCCGCCTTCACGCTGACCGGGTCCAAGGCTACGGCCACGGACGCGCAGGGCAACGGCAGCCTGACCCGCGACCTGCAGCTGACGCTGACGCCGGACTATACGCCGGACGACGCCGCCGACGCCTACGCCGCGCCTTCGGAGGCGCAGCAGGCGGAATACGTAACCTTCTCGCCGCTGACCATGGCGCTGGAAACGGTGTTCACCAGCGGACAGGCGAAGAACGCCTCCACCGCCGTTCACTGCGCACTGACGGTCGCCGGCGACGAGTTGCCGCAGACGTACAAGCTTACGTTCGACGGTAAAACGAAGGGCAAGTGGACGCCGGAACCGATCGACGCGCAGACGGCCACCCCGCTGGCGGGTATGGACGAAGCGGCGCTGACGGCGTTGCTGGCGCAGGCGGGAATCAAGGGCGGGCTACTGCTGCTGCCCTATGTGAGTCTGCCGGCCGCGGAAGCGTCGGCAACCCCGCCCACTGATGCGACGGCCGCGCCGACGGTTAAGCCGACGGAAACGCCCGCCTTTGAGCCCACGGAAACGCCGACGGCTAAACCGACGGGCACACCGACCACAATATCGACGGACGCGCCGACGGTTGCGCCGACCACAATACCGACGGACACGCCGACGGCAAGCCTCGCCCCGTAACGATCTGTATATACCGACCGAGTAATAAATAATACGTCAAAATACAACTGAAATACACTTCCGCGCTTGACACGGTCGGCAAGCCGGTATATACTCCACCCATACAGCAACGGCGCTGTGGATGTGTTGCGCATCCATCGCGCCATTTCTCGTATATCGGCGTTTCCAAGCAAGGCCAGACATCACAGGGGGAGGGGACAGCCACGTGAAGAATTCCTGCGAAAGATTCGGAGAATGCGTATTCAACGACGCTGTCATGCAAAAGCGTTTACCCAAGGAGACCTACAGAGCCCTGAAGCGTACGATCGAAGAGGGACGCTCGCTGGATCCCGCGGTCGCGGGCGTGGTCGCAAACGCCATGAAGGACTGGGCGCTTGAAATGGGCGCCACGCATTACACCCATTGGTTCCAGCCGATGACCGGCATCACCGCCGAAAAACACGACGCGTTCATCAAGCCCGTCGGCGACGGCGAAGTGCTGTTGGAGTTCAGCGGCAAAGAGCTCGTGCAGGGCGAACCGGACGCCAGTTCGTTCCCCAGCGGCGGCATCCGCGCCACGTTCGAAGCGCGCGGCTATACGGCGTGGGACCCCACCAGCTTCGCTTTCATCAAGGAAGGCGTTCTGTGCATCCCCACCGCGTTTTGCAGCTACGGCGGCGAGGCACTGGACAAGAAAACCCCGCTGCTTCGCTCCATGCAGGCGCTCAACAAGCAGGCGCTGCGCGTGCTCAGGCTATTCGGCAACGCGGACGTCAAGCGCGTGTACCCCACCGCCGGCCCCGAGCAGGAATATTTCCTGATCGACAAGGAAGATTATAAAAAACGCCTCGACCTCATCGTAACCGGCCGCACGCTGTTCGGCGCGAAGCCGCCCAAGGGCCAGGAACTGGACGACCATTATTTCGGCGCGATCCGTACCCGCGTGGCCGGCTTCATGAGGGAACTGAACGAAGAGCTCTGGAAGCTGGGCGTGTATTCCAAGACCGAGCATAACGAGGTTGCCCCCGCCCAGCATGAGATGGCCCCCGTTTTCTCCCTCGTCAACGTCGCGGCCGACCATAACCAGATGACCATGGAAGTGATGAAGCGCGTCGCCGACAAGCACGGCCTTGTCTGCCTCCTGCACGAGAAACCTTTCGCGGGCATCAATGGCAGCGGCAAGCACAACAACTACTCCCTGTCCACGGATACGGGTATGAACCTGCTGGATCCGGGCGACACCCCCAACGATAACGCCCAGTTCCTGCTCTTCCTTGCCGCCGTGGTGCAGGCTGTGGATAACTATCAGGACCTCCTGCGCGTATCTATCGCTTATGCGGGCAACGACCACCGCCTTGGCGCCAACGAGGCTCCGCCCGCCATTATCAGCATCTTCCTGGGCGACGAACTGACCAACGTGATCGATTCCATTGTCAGCGAGAGCGCCTATCAGAACCATAAAAAAGAAAAGATGCTGCTGGGCGTGGATGTGCTGCCCGAGTTCCCCAAGGACAACACGGACCGCAACCGCACCTCCCCGTTCGCCTTCACCGGCAACAAATTCGAGTTCCGCAGCGTGGGTTCCTCGCAGTCCATCAGCGGCCCGAACACGGCGCTGACCACCGCCATCGCCGAGAGCCTGTGCCTCTACGCCGACGAACTGGAAAAGGCCGCCGACTTCACCGCCGCCCTCAACGTGCTCATCCGCCGCGTGTTCAGCGAGCATAAGCGCATCATCTTCAACGGCAACAACTACGATCCCCAGTGGGTGGTAGAAGCCGAGAAGCGCGGGCTGCTGAACCTCCGGACCACGCCGGAAGCCGCCCCCTATTACGTTTCCGATAAAAACGTATCCCTGTTCGTCAAGCACAGCGTATTCTCCGTTACCGAGATGCACGCCCGTCATGAGATCCGGCTGGAAAAGTACGTGAAGGTCATCAACATCGAGGCGGAGTGCATGTCCATGATGGCGCACCGTATGATCATTCCGGCGGCGCTGGCGTACAGCAAGGAAATTGCCAAAGAGGCGGAAGCGAAAAAGAGCGTGATGCCTTCCCTGACGCTGGATACTGAAACGGCGTTGCTGGCCGACCTGGGCGCCAAGACCGCCGCACTCTATAAGGCCACCGAAGCGTTGGATAAGGCGGTAGCCGGACAGAACGGAGACGAGGAACTGCTGAAACAGGCTGTCTACTCCCGCGACGTCATCATCATCGCCATGGCGGAAGTTCGCAAGTACGCCGACGAATTGGAAGGCATCGTCGCGAAAAAGGACTGGCCGATGCCCACCTATCAGGACATCCTGATGTACGTGTAAAGCCTTTCAGGTAAAGACCGTATAACATCCCGCTCCGTCCGCCGGGCGGAGCGGGATGCGGACGGGTCTCCCACAACCCAGGGGCGCGCGATGGCGCGCGACCCCGCCGTGAATGTAGAAAAACAAGCCGCTGTACGCCGGACGGGAAACCATTCCCAACCGACAGCAACCGTCGCTCAACGCCGAGCGTACGGCAGGCTTGTTTTTTAATACAAATCATCAAGGAGGAAGGGCAATGGAAGACATCATCAACGGCCTGCAAACGAGTATGTCCGGCGCGAGTTTCAGCATAGACACCATATGGGTGTTACTGGCCACTGCGTTGGTATTCTTCATGCAAGCAGGTTTCGCAATGGTGGAGACCGGGTTTACCCGCGCGAAAAACGCCGGTAACATCATTATGAAGAACCTTATGGACTTCGCCATCGGCTCGGTCGTATTCTGGATCATCGGTTTCTCGATCATGTTCGGGGACGATCTGGGCGGCCTCATCGGCAAAGTCGATCTTCTCATCAGCGGCACTTATAACGGAATCCCGACCAACATCTCCCTGTTTACCTTCGTGATGTTCCAATGCGTCTTCGCCGCAACGGCCGCCACCATCGTCAGCGGCGCCATGGCGGAACGTACCAGATTCATCAGCTACTGCATCTACTCGGCGGTCATCTCGGCGTTCATCTACCCCGTCAGCGGCCACTGGATCTGGGGCGGCGGCTGGCTCAGCCAGATGGGCTTCAAAGATTTCGCCGGTTCCACCGCCGTGCATATGGTCGGCGGTATCGCGGCCTTCATCGGCGCGGCGATGCTCGGCCCCCGTATCGGCAAGTACGGCAAGGACGGCAAGTCCCACGCGATTCCCGGCCACAGCCTGACGCTCGGCGCGCTGGGCGTGTTCATCCTCTGGTTCGGCTGGTTCGGGTTCAACCCCGGCTCCACACTTTCCGTCAGCGGGGATAACGCGGTATCCGTCGGAACCATCTTTATGACCACCAACCTTGCCGCGGCCACGTCCACGGTAACGGTGATGATCATTACCTGGATCCGCTACAAGAAACCCGACGTCTCCATGACGCTCAACGGCTCTCTGGCAGGCCTCGTAGCCATCACCGCGGGCTGCGCGTTCGTCAGCCCGGTCGGCGCGTTCTTCATCGGCCTGATCGCCGGCTTCGCGGTCGTGTTCGGCGTCGAGTTTGTCGATAAGGTGCTGAAAGTGGATGATCCCGTAGGCGCGGTTGCCGTGCACGGCATCTGCGGCGCGTTAGGCACCCTGTGCGTGGGCCTGTTCGACGTAAACAGCGGCGTGTTCTACGGCGGCGGCTTCCATCAGCTGGGCGTGCAGGCCGTGGGCATTATATCGGTCGCGGCCTGGGTCACGGTTACGATCCTCATTGTGTTCAATATCCTTAAGAGGACCGTCGGCCTGCGCGTTTCCGCCACGGAAGAAATCCGCGGCCTGGACGTGGAAGAACACGGACTGATCAGCAGCTACGCGGACTTCATGCCTATGCTCAGCCAGGGCGAAATCCCGCTGGGCATCATGCCCGAGGAAACCGCCCAAGCGTTGCCCGTGGAAAAGGCCGTGCCCGTCGTGGACAAGAGCACGCCTGCTCCTGCCGGTAAAAAGAGCGTGAAGATGACCAACATCACGATCATCACCAAGCAGAGCATGTTCGAGCACCTGAAAGCCGCGATGGACAAGATCGGCGTCACCGGCATGACGGTTACCCAGGTGCTGGGCTGCGGCATGCAGAAGGGACGCCCCGAGTACTACCGCGGCGTCGAAATGGAGTCCACGCTGCTGCCTAAGATTCAGGTGGAAATCGTGGTGTGCAAAATCCCGGTTCGCACCGTGATCGAGGCGGTCAAGGCCGCGCTTTACACCGGCCACATCGGCGACGGCAAGATCTTCGTGTACGACGTGGAGAACGTCGTGAAGGTCCGCACCGGAGAAGAGGGCTACGACGCGCTTCAGGACGTGGAATAAGCCAACGGTTTACAAGCGGCGCGGGATGCGCCGAAAGGAAAACGATGCGCGGCGAGGTCTGCGCCCGGGCGCGATGCGCCGCCCGCCGTTTTCCGGGAATAAGAGTGCAAGCCCTTCCCTGTGGGGTT